>DUDB01000040.1:1238-2004 GCA_012959525.1 Planctomycetota bacterium | reverse complement strand
CGACATGCAGGCTGACGCCTACACGCCTCCGTTGACTCAGCCTAATGAGTACTTTGCCGTGGCAATGCGCACCACTGCTGGCGTGACGCTGCGCCCGGTGACGTACCCATACTTCTTCCACGCGCTAAACGTTGATTGGGCGGAGCACGCCGACCAGTTGGCCAAGGACGTGACGGGCAAGGTCGACAAACGTCTTGCCGATCAGTACCGCAAAGTGCTGAAGCCCGGCATGCCCGTCGACGATTTCCTGTTCGCCGGCTTCAAGAAGAACGGCAACCGGGGCCCGGGCTTCTACTGGCCCACGTGGGTTGGCTTGCGCGAGCGCGCCGGTGGCATCCAGGACCTGCCCGAAGGCATCGATGGGCGGGTCATGCTGTGGTCGTCGCCGTTGGCGCTGCTTGAGAACCCGCCGCCCACGCTGGACCCGATCGGCCCCGATCCACAGCAGTGGCAAGTGCGCATCAACAAGTTCATGGGCAACCTCAACGAACGCGTGAAAGCGGAGGCCCGCCAGCAGGTGCCGTTGATGGCCGAGGTCAAGGGGCGCTTCGCGTCGTTCTTTGCTGGCAGGGACCGGCCGAAGCGCCCGTCGCAGATCCAGGAAGACAAGGACAACGCGAACAGAGACAACCCGAAGAAGGATGACGACGCCAACAAGGACGCGCAGAAGTCCGGCGAGCAACCGCAGGACGTTGGCCCGCAGCCAGCGGTAGTTGCGGAAGCGAAGCCTGTGGCACAAGAACGCGCGATGCGAGTCGAAGCTTCT
>DUDB01000040.1:0-1190 GCA_012959525.1 Planctomycetota bacterium | reverse complement strand
ATGCGAAGATCGGCGGTCCGGTCTCCGGTTCGAAGGCGATGCCGTTCTTTGCGTCGTTGCTCGATTGGCTCAGCGGTGACGAAGACCTGGTCGAACTGCAGACGCGCGTCGCCGCCGATCGCACCATGACCTTGGTCGAGTCAAGCGCACAACCAAACGCGGATCCGCGCAAAGCAGAGCAAGCGCTGCGGTCCAAAACGAGTTGGTTGATCTGGCTCAACGTCGCTGGGCCGTGTGTGCTACTCAGTTTGTTTGGCGCCGCGCTCGGCTTGGTGCGCCGCAACCAGAAGCGCGCGTTCCTTGCATCGCTGGATTCTACTGGGGTATCGCAATGAACATGATGTCTCGCAACGCCGTGCTCGGCGTCGTGTGCCTGGTGCTGGCCGTGCCGACGTTCTTGCAGCTGAACTCCGAAGCCGACACGTTCGTCGACCTCGACCGCATTCCGCTGATGTTCCGTGGTTTCACCAGTGACAACGTCGGTTCGGTGCTCTTGGCGCTCCCCAAGGCAGAGCAGCCCGAGCAACCCCAGAATCCGAACCCCAACCAGCCGCAGCCCAAGCAGATCGCCTACGACCAACTGCTGCTCAAGTCGGTGGATGGCAAGTGGCGGGTTGGCCAACTCCCTCAGCAGGCGTCAACGTTGTTTGGTGGCGCGCCGGTCTTGAAGCCGCGGGTCGAGAGCGACGTGTTCCACCACCTGCGCATGATACGCAACGATCCGGCGACGTTTGTGCAGAGCAATGCCACCGACGAGCAGTTGCAGAAGTATGGACTCGACGACGAACACGCTTACCTGATCCGCGTCATCGACAAGACCGCGTTGGCCGAACTGTTGGTCGGCGATGACTCGAGCGTGGGCCGGTCCAACGAAGAAGCCGTGCGCGGCGTCTTCGTGCGTCAGCGCGGCAGCAGGGACGTCGTTCTCTACGAGTGGCAGAAGCCTTGGCGTCGCAGCGTCGATACGGCGCAGTGGTTGGACCGCGTGCTGACTCGCGTCGAGCCGGACAAGGTGCGCAAGCTGACGCTCAAGAACGCCTGGTCGGGCGGCAAGAGCTTTGTGTTCGCGCGCGAGCCTGGCAAGGCGATGTGGTTGTGTCAGGCCGGTGGCGAAGAACTCGGTGCCGTGCGTCAGGCGGAAATCGAAGGCCTGACCCAGCGCTTCCGCTATCTGTCCGTGCAGGGCTTCG
>DUDB01000039.1:24551-24832 GCA_012959525.1 Planctomycetota bacterium | reverse complement strand
ATCCCTTTCTCACCCTGAGTTGCCAAACCTGGTGTTCGAGCCATCTCCGCCGCGCGCGCCGCCGCATCAAGAGTTCGCGTTCGAGGGGTATTGAGAAGGGCAAGAACGCGCTCGCGATGAAGCCCCGTGGTGGGGGAGAGATGCCCGGCGCCCGGCGGGAGGCTCAATGCGGGGCTGGTCGGAGCGTCTAGCAAGGGGATTGGGTGTGATGATTGGTGCGCGCGAGGGGGGCAGGCGTAGGGAGCTGGGGGTGTTGAGGTCCTGGAGCGTGGTGCCGGGGG
>DUDB01000039.1:0-24364 GCA_012959525.1 Planctomycetota bacterium | reverse complement strand
GATTCTTTCCTTGCGATGCGTGAAGACCGGGATCCGCCGACAAGCGCGGGAGGCGATCACGAGCGCCACGCGCCCGGATGTGCCGCCCTCGTCGGTGGTCCTGACACTTCCCCACGCGCATGTAGCGGGGCAGCCTGAAAAAAATTATGTTTCGGTGCCCGGTCTCCGCCGCAAGCGTGCGGCGCGCGGGTCGTGTCGTCCAGCCTGCCGGACGAGACTCAACTCGCCCACCCGGCCCGCTGGATGTCTGGATGGACGGCCTGTTCGAGCAGTTCGACTCCTGACGGGCCGTCCGGGCCACGCTGCCGTCGGAGAATGCAAAGGCCGACCCGATACCCTACCCTGTCGGGCGTGACGACTTCCTCCCACACACCGTCGGGAAGCGACCTGGGGCGCTTCGCGCCGGGCACCGTCCTGCAAGAGCGCTACCGCGTCGTGGGGCTGCTCGGGCGCGGCGGCATGGGCGAGGTCTATCGCGCGGAGGATCTCACGCTCGGCCAACCGGTCGCGCTCAAGTTCCTCACCGAGACCTTGTCCGGCAATGAGGAGTTTCGTGAGCGCTTCCTGAGCGAGGTTCGCATGGCGCGGGAGGTCAGTCACTCGTCGGTCTGCCGTGTCTTTGACGTGGGTGAAGTGGACGGCCAGATTTTCCTCTCGATGGAGTACATCGACGGCGAGGATCTCGCCTCGCTCCTACGGCGCGTGGGTCGGCTGCCTTCGGAAAAGGCGCTCGAAACCGCGCGGCAGTTCTGCGCCGGACTGGCGGCCGTGCACGACCGGGGAATTATCCACCGCGATCTGAAGCCGGCGAACCTCATGCTCGACGGCCGAGGCGTCGTGCGGCTCACCGACTTCGGGCTCGCCAGCGCGTTGACAGGTGACTTATCGGAGGGCTTTGCGGGCACACCTTTCTACATGGCGCCCGAACTGACCCAGGGCGGTACACCGTCAGTCAGGAGCGACGTCTATGCTCTCGGGCTGATCCTGTACGAGATCTTCACCGGCCGGCCGGCGATCACGGGCAAGTCCCTCGCCGAAGTGGTCAAGGCGCACCAGGCGCATCAACCGGCAGCGCCCACCAGCCTCGTCGCGGACCTCGATCCCGACATCGAGGCCGTCATCGAGCGCTGCATCGAGAAGGATCCCAAGCGCCGGTTCTCGTCAGCCCTGGCTGTCTCGGCCGCGCTTCCGGGCGGGGACCCGCTGGCGGAGGCGCTCGCGCGCGGGGACACGCCGTCCCTGGAAACCGTGGCCGCCTCGGGTGGCACGGGGGCATTGCGTCCGGCGGTGGCCTGGGGTTGGCTGGCTCTCATCAGCCTGTGCGCCCTCGCCCTGTGCTGGGCCGGCCCGCGCGTAAGTTTCTCGGGCTTGATTCCCCTCGACCTTCCTCCGGACGTGCTTGAGCACCGCGCGCGCGAGATGTTGGACGGGGAACTGGGGTACACCCGGCGTCAAGGCGACTCATGGGACTGGAACCAGGTCCACACGGTTCGCGGCTTTGAACGGAACTACCCCTACCGACAATGGCTCCGTGCGGCGCAAGTGAGCCATGGCGAGACGGCAATCCCTGCTGGAGACCTCCCGCCGGCCTACACCTTCTGGTATCGGGCGGCGCAGTCTCCCATCTACTCCAGGGACCCCAACGCGTTCGTCACGTCCTGGAACCCGGAGGTGGGCCGCCGTCCCGAGGCCGTCCTGGATCTCACTCCGGATGGCAACCTGCACTACTTCGCAGCCTATTGGGGGAACTGGTCGCCTCACGAGGAAGGAACAGACTTCGAGAACGATGCCTGGGCTCCGCCCGCGCCTCGAGACCCTTCTTCGGTGAACGGGGATGATCTCCTGCGGCTTGGGGGCTTCGACCCGGAAGCCATGCGCCCGATTCGCGCTTCCTGGTTTTCACGGGTCCCGGTGGATTTCCGACTGGCCTGGAGTGGACCCGCTCCGGGCAACTTCGCCGACGGGCAGGTGCCCCCCGAAGTCCACGTCGAGGCCGGCTTCAGAGACGGGTGGCCGTCATCCTTCGTGGTCTTCGACCCGCGCCCTCCGCAGGAGGCGTTCGAAGTGAGCACCACGGCCTTCGAGCGGATCCTCGCCAGCCTGCAATCGAATGTCATGCCGGTCCTCATCATCGGCATCCTTCTGATCGCCCCGATCATCATGTTGCGGAGCTTCCGCCAGAGAAGTGGAGACCGGCGCGGCGCCGCCCGGCTGGCGTGGTTCGTCGTCATCACGTTCACGTTGCACTGGGTGCTGAGGACCCAGTTGATGTCTGACGTCCAGCAGGATTTCTGGCGCTTCTGTTTTGCCCTGGGCAGGTCCCTGCTCTTCGGTGGGATCTGCTGGACACTCTATCTGGGCCTCGAACCGCACGTCCGGCGCGTCTGGCCCCACATGCTCGTGGGCTGGTCGCGGGCCCTTTCCGGACACTGGCGCGACCCCATGGTGGCGCGCGACATTCTCGTCGGTCTGTCACTGGGCTTGCTCTTGTCCGTTGTCGAGCCGCTCGCTGCCCTGCTGTGCACGTTATATGGCGCTCCACTACTGCGACCGCTTGACACCGGCATGTCGATTCTCGGTGGGCTTCCGGTGGTGCTATCGGATCTGCTCAACATTCTGGGGTACGCAATCAGGATGGTACTGGTGGGTGTGTTCATGATCGCGTTGCTGCGCACGCTACTTCGCAGTCGCCTCGCCGCCGTCCTCATCGCCGGGCTGATTGGAATGGTCGCCATGCCGCTCCAGGCCAACTTCGGCAGCGCGGGCACCGACCTCGCGATTTCCGGCCTCAAGATGGCAATCTGGTGCTTTGCCGCGGTTCGTTTCGGCGTACTGGCCGTGCTCATGGTGCAGGTCGTCTACATGATCTCCTTTGACTGGCCGCTCACGCTCGACCTCTCCGCCTGGCACGCGACTCCCAGCATCGTCTTCCTGCTGCTCGTGGCCGGCACAGCCGCCCTGACCTTCAATACAGCCTGCCGTCGCTCCGGCGGCGCGAGCGGCGCCACCTAGTTTGAAGAAGCGTACCTGAAGAAGCGTACCAGGTACTCTGCCGCTGCTCTGGCGTACCAGGTACGCCAGAGCAGCGGCAGAGTACCTGGTACTGTGAGGTGGGTACTGAAGTGCGCGAGGTGTGGTTCAGAGCGCCGCCCGATTGCAGCGCTCACCAGCGCCGAGGCCATCGCGAAGATCCCTTTCTCACCCTGAGTTGCCAAACCTGGTGTTCGAGCCATCTCCGCCGCGCGCGCCGCCGCATCAAGAGTTCGGGTTCGAGAGGTGTTGAGAAGATCAAGAACGCGCTCGCGATGAAGCCCCGTGGTGGGGAAGAGATGCCCGGCGCCCGGCGGGAGGCTCAATTAGGTTCTGGTAGGAGCGTCTAGCGAGGGGGTTGGGTGTGATGTTGGTGCGCGCGAGGGGGGGAGGCGTAGGGAGCTAGGGGTGTTGAGGGCCTGGAGCGCGGTGCCGGGCTCGGCGGAAGCCCCTTGAAGCGCCTATCCTCAGCGCTAGGGATCGGGCCTCCGCTTCGGTAGAGGCCGCTCGATGGAGGTCCGCTACGACCTATTGGCGCCGGGTCAGTGGCCGTAGCGCGCGTAGAAGCCATTCTGGAATAGCTCGCCTGGATCATGGCGAAGCTTGGCCGCGAAAAACTCCGTGTGCGTGGGGTAGGCTCGTCGAAACTGATCGACCGTGGGATGCAGACGGTAGGGCAAGTAGTAGGTACCTCCCACCTCAAGCACGGCGTCCACCATTGCCCATGTGAACTCCTCCATGCTCGCCTCGCCAGCATCCGTTCGCGCCTGACTGAACAACATAACCAGGGCCAGCATCTCACTTGTCGCGTACCGCAGCATCGTGTCTTGGTCGGCACGGACGTCACGCACTGTGACATTGAGCAGGTCCACTGGATGGGCAGCCACGACGTCTCGGGCGCGAGCGAGAAAGGCCTTCAGAGCATCATGTGGCACGAAGTACTCCTGCAGTATGTCCGTAGTTTCACGGCTTCTGTCGGCATAGATCTCGACACTTTCATTCAGGAGCTGATTTCGAGAGAAACACTCTCCACCAATGAACTCGCCGAAGGTCTTCTCCATTGTCCAGCGCAGCTCCTTGCCGTAGTCGCTGCCACGGAACCGCGGAACACCGCCCGCTTCAGTTCCTGTAGTCCCGGCGCATCCAATTTAGGCAGAGCCCCATCTGAAGCCGGCGCATCCTCAAGCATGTTCACAATGGCTTGGGCGAACATCTGATCATTCCGCACGCACAGCCGTGCATAGCCCATCTTTACGCTCGGCCTCTTGAGGAGCTCGATGAAGGTCTCACCCAACTGGTCGCAGTCAATCAGCTGGCTGTGCATGCGATAGCGCTCGTTTGGTACGACCTCCATGATGGCGTCGAGAATGATGCCGAACAGGCCGTAGCCGCCCAAGGCCAACGAGAACAGTTCGCGGTTCTGCGAACGAGAGCAGGTGACTATGCTGCCGTCGGCTTTCATCAGGCGGAAACTCTGCACCGTGTCGCAGATTGGCGGCCGGCCGTGCTGCCATCCATGGCAGTTGGCGCCCAGAGATCCACCTACGCTGAACGAGTTGTTGGACTGCATCACCGCTACGGAGAGATCATGCCTATCCAGAAAGGGGATGACCTCCGACCAACGCGCCCCAGCCTGCACCCAGAGGGTGCCTTCACTCTCCCCCAAGCGCATGGCATTGAAGGGCAGCATGTCGATAACGACGCCGTCGGGAGTGATCGTGTGGCCCCCCATTGTGTGCCGCGCCCCAGCTATCGAGATCGCGAGGCCCTGCTGCTTGGCCCGGCGGAGTAGTAGGCGCAGCTGTTCCTCGGCCCTGTCCGCATCAGTCGGAATCGCCCAGACCTCGGCCACGCGGGTCGCGTTCAACCCACTTGCATCGTCTACGTGTCCAACCTCCAGCTCCTCCCTGTTGTCCTGATCGTCCAGAGCATTTGAAAGCAGGTGCAGCACCGGTCTGGCGATGAGTACCACGACAAGCAAGGCCAGGGCTCCCAGCAGCCATGACCATTTCGAACCTCTCCGCCCGCGCGGACCAGAAGGTGCACGATCGCTCATCGGCCTCAGGATACAGCTTCTGAGCGATCGGAGAAACGGTCCTCGTTGCGCTAGACTCTGATCCATGAGCAAGAAGCAGATAGCGCTCGACACGGCCGCGTTTCTCGACTCCCCACACGCACAGGCCCTCGAAGGTCTGAGCAGGGAGCAACTCAAGAAGATCACGGGGTACTTCCTCTCCATCTGCTACGAGGATCTGGGGAAGAAACCGCATCTCTTGGACGGCCATGATATTCATTCGGCTCTTGGACACCTCATGCCAGAGCGCCTGGCTCCCAAGGACCCGCTGGCCCCCCACGTCCCAGACATGCTCGATGCACTGTTCAAGCATCTCGCAGACGAACACGTGGTCGCACACTCATTTGAGATTGCCCAAGGGCTTGCGGCCACGACGGGTGAGTTCCTGGAGACGGTGCGCACCGGTCAGAATCTGCACCATCACCACGCCCGTCAGGAGCCCGTGGTTCACCAAGCCGAGAAGTTGGGTCGCAATGACCCGTGCTCGTGTGGTAGTGGCAAGAAGTTCAAGAAGTGCCACGGGAAGTAGCACGCTCGGAAAAAACTCTCAGCGAGCCGTTGCGGGCCTCTCGACTAGCGACAGTCTCAGATCATCAAGAACGACCGTATCGTCCCCGTGGATCTGAACGATGATCGCCTTGCCGTGCTCGGCATCTGTCGCGGTGAAGGCGCAGTGCAGCGCGTGCCACTCTTCGGGCATCCCCGGTTCACCCCGCAAGCTCCTGGCCAGCGACCCATTCCCCGAGGAGGCCAAGCCCATGGAGTCGCCCTCCTTGTACAGGTAGACACCCACCGTGTTCTTCCCGGTCGTCCCCCCACGGCGCCTGTAGTGCACACTGAACACGTAACGTCGGCCGGCCTGGTAGCGCACCGGCAGGGTCTTCCAGGTGTAGCCGTAGGCTTCACCAGCCGACGGGGCGGCCTGCAGCGCGTAGCTGCCGGAACGGTTGGCGAGCCAGTTGCCGTCACCGGCCCAGGCTCCTATTGCGGTCCCTGAGGTCTCGCTCGTCCATCCGTCAACACCGTTGACGTAGGCCCAATCGGAAGTCGTCACCGATTCCCAGCCTTCCGACCAGATGCGCAGCAGGCCGGGCTGGGGCCGCGGAACGGCAATCGCGTCAATCTCGGCCGGCGTGAGCACGCGGTTGTAGATGCGGACGTCGTCAAGCATCCCGTCGAATTCTGCTGCAGTGCCCTGATACTCGGGGGTGTCGCTTCCCAGGTAGAGCATGCCGCGACCGCCCCCGGTGGGTAATTGGTCGAAGAAGACAGGGTCACCCAGTTGGGTGCCGTCCACGTAAAAGCGCACTCGCCCCAGGACCGCGTCTCTGGTGACTGCGTAGTGATGGGACTCTGCCTCGGCAACGGGAGCGGGCAAAGTCGAGGTGACCATCACGTTGACTCCATCCCCATACTCCCAGTACGCCAGCAAGTACCGATCAGACTGCAAGCTCAGCCAGTAGGAGTAGTTGGTCTCCTCGTCCTCGCTGTAGTAGTCGCTGGTCGCGTAGCACAGGAACGGGTTGTCCCAACTGCCTGTGCCAAGGGAGTCATACCTCGCGAACAGGCCCAGTGTCAGATCCCCGTTGATGGACAGCACGTGATCATCAATCGCCCCTGCCTCGACGTGGTCCATGTCGCCGTCGAGTTCGAGGCCGAAGAGACCGGAGAGGCCCGGAGCAACTTCGGCCTGACGCCGCCAGGCACCATCGAGGCCATGCCCCAGTGGGAGCGGAGCCACGTCGTTCGCCGAACCGGACTCGAAGTCGTAGGCAGCGACCAGCCCCATCGGTTCAGGAACACTGTCCCTCATCACGAAGGAATCCAGGACGTCGTCGTACTGCCCGTCCCCGTCCGAGTCGCCATAGAAGGAGGCCGTGACGCGCATTCCATCCACATCAACGAGGAGAAACCCGGGCACCTGCTGGTAGGGACGGATGGGCTCGAATCCCTGCCAGCCCCCGCCTGTGCCAACCAACACCTCGTACGGTCCCGGAGGCGACGCTAGGCCGCCGCCGCCAATGCGGTCCGGCTGATAGCGATGCCAGTGTCCGCTGAAATAGCCCGACACGTCGTTGCTGAGCAGGGACTGCCAGAATTTCCCGCCCGACCCACCCGTGGACTCCGCTGAGCTGAACTGGATGGGTCGATGCGAGAACACAAACACGTGGTCCATCCCAGCGGCCGAGGCCAAGGCGCCGTCCAACCACTTCTGGTCAGGTGCCGTCCCACCCGTGTGCAGATCGGTTGTGACACTGATAATGCGCGTGCTCCCCACGTCGAACCAGTAGCTCATCCCCTTCTCGCCGGAGGGACTGTTGCCCGTCGGCAGCCAGGGGAACGTCTGGGTCCAGCGGGAGTAGGTCTGTGCGCCGCCGTACATATCATGGTTGCCGGGGACCATGTAGCGCGTTGCAGTCAAAGGGCTGGTCGCCACTTTCCATTCTTCCCACTGGGTGACGGTCGTGTTGATACTGCTGCTGCCACTGACTAGATCGCCGCAGAATAGCGCGAAAGCCGGGTTGAGCGCATTCATGTCGTAGGCCATTGTGGGCCACAGGTTGTCATTGATCCCGCCGCCCGTGGTGCCGTCGTCCTGGGTGTCCCCGACGACGACAAAGCTGAAGCGGGCAGAACTCTCGCCTGCGCTCTGGGCCATAGCTTGCACCTGAGGTGTGCCCAGCAGAACTGGAGAAAGGAATGCAAAAACGCGGGCGAGGACGGCAGTCGATAGGCGAGGACGTTTCGAGGGTTGCATTGTTAGCCCTTGGGAATGGTACTGACGGGCCAGAGCACGATTCACCCTGTAGGTCAGACCTGATTCCGAATGGATATTAGCACCCCCAGGCAAAACTCGCTTGCCCTCACGTTCCAGCCAGGGCCCAAGGGTCCACCTCATTCAAACTGGCTCGGATCACCGACATCTTCTGCGCTACACACGACGGCGATGGCCGCGGGAACACCGTCGGCGTTGGCACCGCTACGTGAGTATCAGTTGATCAGCCCTGAGATTCCCTTCGAGAACCGCGAAGGGTTCATGCCATCGCGGTGCCAGTACTGGAAGCGCCAAGTGTTGCCGTTGCACAGTGCACCACCAATCGTGGGTACGCCGCCGCCGGGGGCGGAATTCGCGTTCAGAAGGTCAATGCTGTAGGTCCCCGACGAACTGATGGCGCCCGCGTCCTTGGTGTAGCGTCCGATAGTCGAACCAGCGATGCACAGTTCAGAAACACCGGTGGGGCTCACGGCCGTCGTTCCCAGCCCCACGAGGGGGTAGGTGAACTGGCCAGGAAAGCTCATGTTCAGGTCGAGGGTGATCGAACCACCCGAGCAGTCGCAAGTACTCAGGGTCACGTCCCCAATGTTGTTGGCGTCGGTATCACAGAACACGACGTTGCACCTGCCACCGCTGGGGGTGCCATCGGCCTCCACGATGAAGTCCACCGAGACGTCGTGGGTCATGGATGCGATGACGGAATCGAACAGCAGGTTGGCGGTCATTCCCGGAGGCTGGATGGTGGGCAGGGCCAGATTCGCGTCGTCGATCGTGAAGCCCGGGAAGGGATCGTTCACCGAACCCGAGCTGCCGCCAACGAGACCAGCCGTGGCATACATCCCTGTCGCTGTATAGGTCAGAGTGCCAGGCAGCGACATGGTCACGTTGAAGGGACCCAGGGGTGCAAGCGTTCCGTTGAAGTCCACCACAAAGGCAACGCCCACCGGGACGCCGACCCAGAACGAGAAGTCGCTGCCCTTCGGAGGTCCGAGGGCTCCGCCCTGACTTGGTGCGACCTGTGTCACCGTCGCACTGACGATGGGGAAGTTGCCAAGCGGGACGGTGACCGGAGTACCACCAACGAAGAACGAATCCGGATTGAAAGTGGTGAAATCGTTGTACAGCATGATCAAGTCGATAGTGGTCGACCCCAAACTGCCCGTGAGGAGGTCCAACTCCATGTTGTCGATGGACATGGTCATCGTGGTGGTGTCCATACTCAGGCCGAACGTCCCAGAAATGATCCCTGTGAACCCGGAATCGTTATCAATGGTGATGTTCATGGGAACGTCCTCATTGCCGGTCCCTCCACCGGCTCCGTTGACCGTACGTGTGCCGCCCGGGTTTGTCGTGGCATCGTAGGTTCCGATCCCCGAACCCGGCAGAACAATCTGAACGTCGGTGATCATCACCGAATTACTTACGGTCGAATCGATCACAAAGTCATAATCCTGCGCGGTGGCGGGAACAGCGAACAACAGAAGGGGCAGGGATCGGAAGTGCATATTCAGTCTCCGGTGAGGTTTGGCAGGGGGAACCTACGCCTAGCATATCACGGCCACGACGAGCCGATATCCAAAATGGGTGCACGCACCCCCAGGGGCCCTTCACAGCCCGAATGAATGCGTTCTCATCCAGAGACCAAGGGTCCCTGGGTGACCGACTCAGCCCTGTCCCAGCGGCTGTGGTTCGCCACACCGCGTCCAGGAACGCAGACCAATGGCCAGATGTGTTCCCTATTTGTTGCCGAGATTGGCTGCGTACTTGGCGGGGTCCTTTTCAAAGGTCCGCTTGCATCGCTTGCAGCACAGGGCCACAACCATTCCGTCGTACTCGCAGGTGACGGATGCATCAACCGGCTCACCCGAGATCGGGCAGTTGGCGTTGACGTAGGCCACCGTCTTGTACTTGGCAGCGTACTTGGCGGGATCAGCCTCGAAGGCGGGCTTGCAATTGTTGCAACACAGGGCAACAACCATTCCCTCGTAGTCGCAGGTCACGGCAACATCAACGGCCTTGCCCGAGATAGGACAGGTCTGGTTGATGGGTGCGGTCGCCTGAGCGGGGTCTTGAACTGAAGAGGAGTGTGAGGCTTCGGTACCCGCGCAAGCAGCCAGGCTGGCCACGATTAGCAGGGACATGAGTTGCGTGGTGTATTTCATGGGCGTCATGGTATCCCATCTGGGCCTGCGTGGGATCAGAAACGGATGCGGCCCGGGCCCGAGCAGCGGGGCTCGGCCACGGGCGCCCCTTCACCTCCCCAGCGCCGGCATCGGTCTAGATGGCGGAGAAAGCGCGCAGGACCCTGGTGACACGGTCCGCAGGGCCCGCCAGCACGAGATTGTCGACTCCGGAGAGGTGAACGCCCCACTGCTCCGCCAAACGGCGCAGGTCCTTGGAGCTCCCCACTTCCCCAGGCAGGGGACAGGTCGTCAAGACGAAGGTCGCGGGCGGCAAGGCCTCCGCCAGCAACAGCGCACGATCCACGTGCCGGGCTTCGGCCGGCGAGGCGTCTTCGGCCGCGACGATCCGATCCTGACCATCACCCGGGATTACGACCAGGCCGCCCCACAGGAGGAGCGCATGGGTAACGTCATCCAGACGGGAGACGGATACCCTCAGGGGCCCGCCCAGGCCCAGGGACTGCAGGGCGTACTGTTCGCTGTCCCGCTGCCACACCAGGGTGGAGGTTCCGGAGGAATTGGCAAGCGTCACGACATCGCCCAGAGTGGCTGTGGCGGGAACCGAAACCTCCGCCCGCCCCAAGCCCAGGGACTGGCATCCACTGAGCAGGAGCAGGGCGGCGAGAGTCGAGCTGGCAATGGACAGGCGCACGGGATCAGGCCCCCGCGACGCGAACGCCCTTTGCCTCACTGACGTCACATGCTTGTGAGGTTTCGGCGGATTCGTCCGCTTTACTCTCCTCGTGGGCGCGCATTCTCTCTTCATGTGCGCGTCCTTCAGCTTCGTCCGCAACCTTGAGCAATTGCGCAAAGGAAACCACGTTGGGGCCCAATCCCATCAAGACGATGGCATGGGTGTTGCCCACGGGCAGCATCTGCTGGGTGTTCGGGTCGGGGAACATCGACCGCAAGGAAGTCGTCACCTGACGCACGTCCGTGTGGGGCACATTGACGACGGTTGTGAAGAGTATTGCCGGGTGAGCCGCGGCCTCGTCCAGGCGATCCGGAGGCAGGTACATTGCTAAGGACTTGATTGTGCTGCGAGCGCCTGTATAGAGTGAATTCACCGTGAATAGGCGAGGCTCGTCCGCTGTAAGCGGAGTGAACACAAAATTACTTACCATGAGGAAAGCCTCAAAGGTCTCCTGAAAGCGCTCGGGGGCGATGGTCATGTCCTCTCCGGTCAATGCCGTAGCCGGAGTGTTGCTCGCATACGCCTGGGTCTCTGCGGACATCACACAGTGTTGCCCGGTCACCTTGCTGTACAAGGCGATCAGATCCTCGATGGTGAATTCATCGGCGTCAGCTAAGTCGCTGTTCGCGGGAATCACGACGGGGCTGTCGGGAATAGGAAAATCAAGAAGGTCGCCAGCTTGAGCAGATTCGGTGACGAGAATCGCGGTGGCGAGGCAGATAAGCGTGAGTTTCATAGCAGTACTCCTTGGTACGGCTGAGAGGATGCGGCTGGGGGGGAAGGCTGTTTCTGACGACAGCCGCCGGTACTTCTTCCAGCGCAGCGTGTTTTCCTAGATTTGGGCCCTGCTCTCACTTCGAAGCGCACCCATGGCACGGTGCACACCTCCTCGCATTCCCTTCCTTATCTGATGGGCGGCTCCGCGAACCACGAATGCGCCCACGCTGGAGCGCGCGACTTCGATGGGCCGGCAGACGCTCTGTGCCCAAAGGCCCACGCGCACTAGCAGCGTCGCAGTGACCAGCCCTTGCCCAGCCGCGGCGGCAAGCGATCCCACCCGTGTGGAGAGCGCGTCCGCTGCGTGCTGTGAGAGGTCCGCCCCGATAGCGGCCATGGATACCTCGCGCAAGAGTTGCGCCGTTCCCACCAGTCCCGGTCGCCCTCCATGCAGCTCAGCCACCCTGCGCACGAGCCGAACGGAGAACCAGAGTGTCAGCACCCCATCCAGCAAGGCCATGGAGAAGAAACTCGAGGCCACTCCGAGGCGCAGAGCACTGCTTCGGATCTCCTTCTCCGTCCGCTCGTCCAGGGCGGGCAGGAGGTGCACCTCAATGGTCCTGCGCACGGGCGCCACGTGCTCTTGGCCCACGAGGGCGCTGCGGGTCCGGTGGAGGGCATCGGCAAGGGGCTCCCCATGGACGCGATCCAACTCATTCAGCCAACGCTGCACACCCTCCAGCAGACTTTGGGACGCCCGGCCCTCGCCCTTGAGGGCGCGCTTGAGTTTCCCCACCCGACGCAGACGCAGGTAGCCCCCACCCTCGCGCCAGAGCAGCCACCCCCCCCCCGCCGCCATCAGGCCCAGGGCGACCAGGCCAACCTCCTGCATGGGGGTTCCCCATTCGCCAGCGCGTCGAACCAGCTGGAACGTCTCCCCCACCACCAGCGCGCCCAATAGCAATGCGCTGCCCACTGCAAGCAAGGACAGGGGGCGCAAGAGGTATCGAAGCGAAGAGGGCATGGGCCTACCTTGGTATTGGGTAATGGCCGCTTCCGATTTCAGCGCCGGGAAACTCTAGGGCAGTGCTCTAAGGGCGCACCCCCCCCGTGGGCTCCATCTGGCATGCAAGGAGGCGGATTCGACGCGGGCGGGGATTCCCGCCCCAAAGCAAATGGAGCCTCGCTAGGCTTGCGTTACCTCGCTCCTCTGCCATGACGTGAAGCGACCGCGCCCAATGCGACACACACTTGCCACGATACTGGCCCTGGCCACGGCCATGGTTGCCACGGCACACGATGATGATCTGAAGGTCCTAGATCGTAGGCCCCCTTGGAGCGGACCGGGTCACGTACCGGGGACCATGCTCAACAAGCTGCGAGCGACAACTCCCGGCAACGCGGGCGGGACTCTCTTCGGGCTCGGCAATCAGACCGGAACAGGGTCCATCACCTTCCCCAAACAGGGTGTGCAGCTGCTCTCGTGGATGCCCGTGGGCTGGATCGATCCAGCATCCTCCTTGGCCAGCGACTGCTGGGGCTACGTATCCCCGGCCGGCCGCGAGTACGCGATCATCGGCATGGATGCGGGCACCGGCTTCGTGGACGTCACCGACCCCAGCGCCCCAACGGTTACCGGCGTCATCCCCGGAATGCCGTCCACATTACGTGACATCAAGACGTTCCGTACATATGCCTATTGCGTCACCGAGGCCGATGCCGGTATTCAGATCATCGATCTGAGCCAGATTGACGCGGGTCAGGTGTCCCTGGCCAACACCGTGACCGCCGGTGGAGAACTCTCATCGCACAACGTCGTCATCGATGAGGTCTCCGGTTTTCTCTATCGCACGGGAGGGGGAAGCAATGGGCTGCGCGCCTACGACCTGAATGCAAGCCCGACCAACCCAGCACTGGTCGGACAGTGGAATCTGCGCTACGTCCACGATGCGCAGGTTGTGACCTATACAACCGGCCCCCATGCCGGACGCCAGGTCGCCTTCTGCTGCGGAGGCTTCAATGGAGGCAAGGACGTCACGGGCCTGATCGTCCTCGATGTCACCGACAAGAACAACATCGTCGTGCTCGACTACGCTTACTACCCCAACGCCGGGTACACCCACCAGGGTTGGCTTTCCCCGGACCGACGCCATTTTTATGTGAATGACGAACGGATCACGAACAGCAAGAACACACGGACGATCGTGATGGATGTCTCGGACCTCACCGACGTCAGGCACGTAAGTGACTTCTATTCCGATGCGCGCTCGATCAGTCACAACCTGTACGAACACGATGGAAAGATCTTTGCATCCAACTACCGCAGCGGCCTGCGTGTATTCGATGCTTCAACCGCCCTGGCCCCGACGGAGATCGCATGGTTCGACACGTGGCCCGGTGATGACGCGATGCGGTTCAACGGGGTCTGGAGCAACTACCCGTTCTTCCCTAGCGGAGTGGTCATCGGCAGCGACATGGAGAAGGGCCTGTTCACCTGGTGGATTGGCGAGGCCCAAGTCTCTTTCTCCTACCCCCAAGGTCGGCCCGAGATCGCAAGCACGACGGGTGCCACGATTCCGATTCAGCTGGCTGAGGACTCTCCGGGCGACCTGATGGCGGGCAGCGAGCGCCTCTACTACGACGCAGGCAATGGAGTCGTGGAAGTCCCCCTCACGGCGCTCGGCTCGGGCCTGTACGAGGCCCCCTTGCCCGCTCTCGAGGTGGGTCAGGAGCTGCGCTGGTTCGTCGGCGCGAAGTCCACGAATGGAATCCTGTGGACGTCCCCAGCAGAGGCCCCCTACAGCAACTGGTGGGCCTTGGGAGGGGATGGCGCAGTGACCATGTTCGACGACGACGTCGAGCAGGATGCGGGCTGGAGTGTGGGAGCGACTGCGGACACCGCCACAACCGGAGTCTGGGAGCGAGGTGATCCGCCCGGAAGCCCGGCCGAACCCTATGACGATCACACAAGTGCGGGTGCCGAGTGCTGGTTCACCGATGCGCAGGGGACTCTTGACGGCAAGACGACGCTGACTTCTCCCGCCCTTCTCCTGGCAGGTGCCGAGCGCCCGATCGTGACCTTCTGGTACTGGCTGTTCAATCGGAGCGACAACTCGGGCCCTGGGGTGGACGATCTGACCATCCGACTCTCGAACGACAACGGGGCAAGCTGGACGAGTGTGCAGGACATCGGTGTAACGCCCGAGGAGCTGGGCACCTGGAGCCGGCATGCATTCGCTTTCCCGGTGGGCGTCATTCCAACCGATGGGGTGCTCCTGCAGTTCGAGGCGGAAGCCACCGGATCCGGGATCGAAATGGAGGTCGCCATCGACGACCTGCTGGTTGTTCAACCTTGGGGAGGCTGTGACTGGCAGAGTTACTGCGTGACCTCCCCCAATTCCGTTGGAACCGGGGCCCTGATCGGTGCGAGCGGATCCACCAGCCTCGCCACCAACGATCTGATCTTGAACGCGTCAGGTCTTCCGCCTGGTCAGTTCGGGATGTTCTTCTACGGATCGGGGGCCACGCAGAAGCCCATAGTGAATGGCTTCCTGTGCATCACGGGTAGTCTGTTCCGCTACACACCTCAACGGATTGACTCCTCCGGCAACGTGAGTCTGGCCCTCGACCTGACCTCTCCCCCTGCACAGGCTGGCCAGGTCCTTGTCGGCTCTGAGTGGCGCTACCAACTCTGGTATCGGGACCCGGCTGCGGGTGGCGCGGGGTCGAATCTCACCGACGGCCTCCGAGTCCGCTTCTGTCCCTGAAGGAAACCCATCCCCAGGTCCGCTACTGGGCGTTTCGCCAAGCTTCCCACAGAGTGATCATGGCAGCCAGACGCTCGGGCTGAGACCCCGCCAGATCCGTGGACTCCGTGCGGTCGACCTCCATGTCGTGCAATTGCCAGGCCGCTCCTTTGGCTCTGGAGCGCACGATCTTCCAGCGCCCCTGCCGTATCGCCGCACCTCTGCCCCAGGACCAATAGAGAGGTTCGGCACGCTCAAGGCTCTTCCCTTCAAGGAGGGGGGCAAAGCTGACGCCGTCTGCGGGGATCACTTCGGTTCCCTCGTACCGCTCGGGGTACCTGCCTCCCGCTAACTCGAGCAGAGTGGGCAGGACGTCGATGAAGTGGGTGGGCGTCCGAACAAACTCGCCGCGCGCTGCGATTCCCGCGGGCCAGTGCGCGATCAGAGGCGTGCTGATACCACCCTCATGGCTGAAGTTCTTGTACTTGGAGAAAGGTGTGTTGGAGACGTTGGCCCAGCGGCCCTTCTGCGAGGACCAGCGGTCGATGGCACCGATCTCGCCCTCGCCTATCTCCACCACTTCCGAGGAGGCGCCGTTGTCGGACGCAAAGAGGATCAGGGTGTTCTCCCAATCGCCCCGGGCTTTCAGCATCTTGATCAGTCGCCCTACGTTTCGGTCCACGCAATGGACCATGGCCGCGTAGACCTCCATGCGTCGGGCTTCCGTGGCACGGGCGTTCGGGTCCAACTTCTCCCAGTCCCCGAACTCGGCGTCGGAGAGTCCAACGCTCTCGCCGAGCAACCCCATCTCCTTCTGCCTGCGATAGCGCGCCTTGCGGATGGGCTGCCAGCCGTCGTCATAGACTCCCTTGTAGCGAGCAATGTCCTCCGGCCAGGCCTGCAAGGGGTCGTGAGGTGCTGTGTAAGCCAGATACAGAAAGAAAGGTCGGGCCTCACCTGATTCCCGCGCCGCCAGGAAGCCCAAGGCATTGTCCGTGAATGCATCCGTCGTATAGAAGTCATCGGGAGCGGCATAGGGCTGGACCGTCTTGCCGTCGAAACACCAGGTCCTTCCCGCTCGCTTCTGGGCGGGAGCCGGCTCCCCCTCTCTTCGCGGCCCCGGATTGAAGTGATTGCAAGCCCCATCGCGCAGGGTGAAGCAACGCTCAAAACCCCGATCGAACAGGTTCTCCGTTCCGTGGTGCTTGCCGGACATCAGCGTGCGATAGCCGGCCGCGCTCAGCACTTCGCCTAGAGTGACACCAGCCGTCAATGAGACTGGCTGGGAGTCCATGCCCACCCGTTGGGCATAGCAGCCGGTCAGGAGGCACGCCCGCGACGGAAAACACTTGGAGGTGTTGTAGAACTGGGTGAAGCGCAGACCGTCCGCCGCCAGCTGATCGAGGTTCGGGGTGGATATCTCGCCGCCATAACACCCCAGGTCCGAAAACCCCATGTCATCGGCCAGGATCAGGACGATGTTCGGGCGCTCGGGTGCAGGAGTCTGGGGCAGGAGCGAGAAGCAGAGCAGAGACAGGCACAACATGGTTGCACCCTAGCAGGCAACCCGCTGATTCTGTGGTTCGACCTCTACTTGACGGCCGAGATCTCCACGGACTGACTCTCCCGGGCCGGCATGAGTCGCAACAGGGCTTTGCGCGCGTGAGCGGGCAGGGGGGCAGCCAAGGCACGCTCAAATTGCTCAAGGGCCAGCCGGGTCGCCTTACGCTGCAACAGATTGATGGCACGACTGGTGTGCAGGACGGTGCCCAGGGGAATCTGCTCGCGGGCGGGACAGGCCGCGATCACTTCGATCCAAGGCTGCCCCAGGAACTGGGCACGTACGCGCCCCACCACCACGATGCGATCGTGTGGTGCCGCGCGTGCAAGCAGACGCTCGGCAAAGGTGCCGCGCCGCACGAAGTAGCGGGCGCGCGGGTTGTCGTATTCGGCTCGAATCCAAGGCAGTTGACTGTCAGACCAGGCGCGCACCGCCAGATGTGTTCGCTCCGAGAAGGGCAAGCAGTACGGCTCCCAGTCATGCTCGATGGAGTGGAACTGCAGCACCAGCTGTAGTTCGCCCTGCATGGGCTGTGCCCTCGGTACGCTGGCCTCTTCCCAGGAGACGTGCTCGGCCTGGGGGGTAGCGGCGGCCGCTACCAATAGGGAGCGTAAACCCGCGGCCAGCAGGCCCGTGACTTGGGGAGAGAACAGCAGCATGGAATATTTTTCGACCACACCGCCCCAATCCTTGAGAGCAAGAGCCGGATCGGTCCTCGGCCACCGCCTCAACCCCTCACGAGGCTGTAGTCTTCGCCGTGTTCGGCGACCCGGGCCCGGAGAGAGGCCTGAGCGACGTCCGGGGGGCGAAAGGGCCATTTCACCCAATACGAGCACCCGCCCACGGCAATCCGTGAACGGGTGCAGGAGTTGATACCTGTCGAGTGAACGGGATCAGTCGTCGTCACCCGCCAGCGGAGTCTCGGGGAGAGCATCGCCTTTTCTGTCCTTCCCAGGCTTTGCCAGACCCTTGACCAGCTGGTCCTTCACGAAAGGCAGGCGAGCCTTCGATTTGCGCAGGATGGGTACATAGAAGTCCACGGGGTTCTTGAGGACGTGCTCAATCAACTCCCCTTTTTCGTTGCGGGACTTGCTCACCAGGGTCTGCTGGACGATCACGTGAATGACGGGCTCGACCGTTCCTTGGCCGTCGTCGTAGTGAACAAGTTTCGCGGACTCAAACTCCACCTTGGTGGCCTTGGCCGTTGCTTGAGCAATGCGGAAGGATATCATCCTGCGCAGCTCCCTCGGAGTGAACTTCTCCACAGGCAACAGCGCCGTCGGCGTCAATTCCCTCCAACGGTGCACGAGTCCACGCAACTCGCCATGTTCGCCCAGTTGAATGACGATTCGGCTTCCAGGCCCTTCGACTTTGGTTCCGTCCAGGACTCGACTGAGACGCACGGTACGGAGCTTTTCGAACTGGTCTGTACTGCCATCGGGGTTCAAGACGCCCATTCGCAGTCCACCAACGTGCTCAACGACCATCTCGGTGGTGTCGGCAGGAGCGAGTTGAAGCTCCTTCAACAAGTCGGTCGCGATGACCGGCGCTTCCTCGGTCGTCGGAAGAGACGGGGTATCGTGCGTGCCGCTGATGTCCTTCGTTCCCTTGCTGAAGGCAACAGAACCCGAGCGCGTATCAACATAGAGCAGGGTGGAACTGTCGTCGGCGTCATGGAAGAGCACTTTGCCGTCTGGAGTACTCGGTGAGGCGGGCAGATCCAACCCCGTCATCAGAAACAGGTTGGAGGAGACCTTGTTGGTGAAGGCTTGGGGCGTCCCTTCATTCCCTATCGCCTGATAGGAGAATCGAGAGGCTTCGAGCATTTCCGATAGGGTCTCGTGCCGGTCATCGGCGCGGTCGAGGCCACCCTCGCTCAGGGGTTTCTGCCCCAGGGCAGGGGACGAGCAGAGAGAGAGGAGGGCGAGGAGTTTGACTGTGTTTTTCATGTTCTCGTTTGGGTGTTCTGGTTTCGTTGTGTGGGTTGTGTTCTTCAATTATCTCTTGGTTGACTATCTGGCGAGCCGCCTAGTACTGCCACCAGACCTTCAGCCAGGTGGAGCTGGCGGGCGGGTCGGCAATGAAGCTGTAGTAGGTGTCGTTCTCTGCGGTGGGGTACATCACTGCGCAGCCCATCTCATCAGAACGGCAATCAAGGTTGATTGCGGCGAACCAGGCCTGCCAGATGGCGGCCCCGCCTTTGACGAGGAATCCGAAGGTGTCCGTCATGTCCTGATCGGTGCTCATGTAGGCCAGAGAACGGAACCCCACGGCTTGGTGCAGTCCATCGAAGACGCCATTGGAGCCCGTCCAAGCCGAGGCCCAGGAAGCTCTATCGGCTGGGCTAGGAATGACACTGCAGGCTTGAAATGCGATGAATTCGCAGTCCAAGTCACCGTAGCCTTCGTCGGAAGTAGAGCCGGCGTTGCGGAGATCTACTCCCGATCCATCGGTCATCTGGATAGACCAATTGTTGCCGTGCCCTGAGAACATGGCGATGTCCATGTTGTCGATGCGGTTGTCGTTGTTCCAAGTCCATTGAGAAGAACTGGAGTAGTAGTACTGATCGTAGGAGAAGTGCTTCAGAAAGTTAAAGATCGTGGCTTCGTTGCCTTCGTTCTTGGATCCCACGTACCCACCTTCTTCTCCTTGGGCGAAACTGGGGCTGAGGGTCATGGCAGCCATGAGGGCGGGGGAGGCGATCGAGAAAAGGGAATAGAGCTTCAAAGAGGTGTCCTTGCTTGAATTTCCTGGTGAACGGCCGGGGCAGTGGATTCGGAAGCGGGATTTGCATGGGAACCAGAACGAAGATTCCTTGGAAAACACCCGTCCCCTACCTGCCCCCGATTCCGGTTCCGCACTCGAAGGCAACATGAGCACCCACCGTTCCGTGGGAAGAACGGCGCGATTCTGCGGGATTGGCCACGTTCTTGAGAGACTTGGGCGCTGGCCGACTGAATCGCAACTCAGTGGGTGAAGAGCCTCGCCGGAAAGGAAACGGAGGGGCTCCCAGCCACGCTCTCCGTCCCCATCACGGGACGGGCGGGACCTAGGGCCTGGGCAGGGCCCTGGAAACCCTGTCACTCCCCGCCAGGGCCGCAAGCCTGCCCGGCCGGCCGCTGATCCCGCCACCCGGATGGATGCCCGCCGAGCCACAGAAGAGCCCCGCGATGGAGGTCGAGTACCTGGAGAGCTCCAAGCCCGGGCGCATGGGGCCGAGCTGATCGAGGGCCAACTCCCCGTGCATCTCATGCCCGCCCTCAAGTGCGTAGCGCTGGGCGAGATCCGTAGGTGTCAGCGCCTCCGTGACCGTGGCCACCGATCGGACGTCGGGTGCGTAGCGTTCAAGGGAGACCAACACGGACTCCGTCAACTCTGAGCGGCGGGCGTCCGTCCAGCCACCCTCCAACTCAAAGGGGGCGCAACGCACCAGGACGGAGGCCTCTCCGTCTGACTGACGGATGTCGAGGGGCGGATCGGTGGGCATGCGCCGGTGCTTGACGTGGTCAAAGGCGCGCTCGAGATCGAGGGGATGTTCGGCAATCAGAGAACGCTCGGGTGCAAACCCCGGGCGACAGGCGTACTCGATGGGTCCGGTCAGCTTGAGTGTCAGCCGGGCCAGGGTTCCCCGCACCCGCACCTTGCGGATGTGTCCCGCCGTGCCCACGGGCAGCTTCTCGGGAGGCACCAGATCCAGGAGGGTGCGACGCGGGCCGATGCACGACAGCACGGTGCCTGCATCCACGGAGGACCCGTCCGCAAGCTCGACGCCCACGGCCCTTCCTCCCACGACACGGATACGGCGCACCTCCGCACCGGCCTGCAGCTCGACCCCCCCAGCGCGACAGGCCTCGACCAGGGCCTCGACCAGGGCGGGCGCACCGCCGATGACCTCCTTGGAAATCTGAGCCTCGTGCAACAAGAGGGTCGCAGTCGAAGTGGGCGAGCGCGATCCCATGAAGGTGCCATGCAGCGCCGGCGCGGCAAGAGCCGTCTTGAGCAGAGGTGAGGTGAACCACTCCGAGAGATAGTCGTCCACGCAGGCGGGGCCCACGCGCAGGAGTTCGTGTATGTCCTTCTTGCCCAGGCGCCGGAAGGCCATGCCGGTCTTCAGCAGGGGCCACAGCGGTGCGTCGCCCCGGACGTCGGGTGCGGTCCGATCAAGCTGAGCCCGCGCGAACGGGAGTACGCGGTCCAGGAAAGCACGCCAGTTGCGGTAGGGCTCGGCGTCGGCTCCCAACTCCTCGGCGGCGAGGTCCGGATCCCTGTGGAGAAGCAGGCCATGTCCTTCTCTCGAGGGAACAAAGACAGGGGCGGGATCCTGCAGCTTGAGGCCGTGGGAGCTGAGGTTGAGCTCGCTCACCACCTCAGGACTGAGGGACTGGGTGTCGTGCAACAGGCCGTCTGCCACCCCACCGAACCGCTCGCGCTGCTCAAACACGCCGACGCTGTGACCCAGACGGGCCAGGGTAGCCGCCGCGACCAGGCCGTTGTGTCCGCCTCCGATGACGATCGCGTCCATCAGAGGGCCCCCGCCTTGAGCATCTCCTTGGCCGCGAGCGCACCCGGCGCCCCCATGATCCCGCCACCCGGGTGCGCCCCGGACGATCCCAGCCAGAGGCCATCAATGGGCGTCCTGAAGCGCGCCCAGCCGGCGACCGGCCGCTGGAACAGCAGCTGCTCCAGCCCCAGTTCGCCGTGGAAGATGTTCCCTTCAGTGATGCCCATCTGCTCCTGGATGTCCCACGGAGAGAGGACCTGACGGTGCAGGATGTCCTCCTTCAAGGTCGGCATGTACTCGGCCAGGGTGTCCACCACCGCATCGCCAAAGGCCTCGCGATGCTCGGGCCAGGTCTCGGCGCCGCTGGCCAGGTCGTAGGGTGCGTATTGGACGAAGCAGGACATGACGTGCTTGCCCGGCGGGGCCATGCCGCGGTCCAAGAGCGAGGGGAAGACGACGTTGATGAAAGGTCGGCGGCTGAAGGTGCCGTACTTGGCCTCGTCGAAGGCCGTCTCGAGATAGTCGGTGGAGGGCGCGATGGCCACGTCCCCCGAGACGTGCGGCCCGATCCCGGGACGGTGCGTAAACTCGGGGAAGCGGTCGAGAGCGATGTTCACTTTGCCGGAGCTACCGCGGTTCTTGTAACGCTCGATGCTGGTGACAAAATCCGACGGCAAGTGTTCACGACCAACGAAGCCCAAGAAAGTAAGACGTGGATCACAGCCGCTCACGATGGAACGCGCTGCGATCTCCTCGCCACCTTCAAGCACGACCCCCGTTGCGCGGCCGTTCTTGATGCGCATCTGGGAGACTGCGGCTTCGGTGCGGATCTCGGCCCCGAAGGAGCGTGCCGAGGAGGCGATGGCCTCGCTCACCGCTCCGGTCCCGCCCACCGGGAACGCCCAGGCACGGGAGCTCCCGTCGATCTCACCCATGTAGTGGTGCAGCAGGACGTAGGCCGTGCCGGGCGAGTTCACCCCCAGCATCGTGCCGATGATGCCCGAGCAGGACATGGGGGCGATGAGCTGGTCCGACTCGAAGAACTCACGCAGGAAGTCCACACCCCCCATCGTGGTCAGCTTGAACTGCAGCGCCGCGAGGTCGTCCCCCAGGCCGCGGAAACGATCCGCGATGCGCTTGAGCTGCAGCAGGTCCGAGGGTTTGAACGAGGTCGGGTCGGGGGCGATCTCGTCGATGAAGGGCTTGGCGAAGCGCGCCAGCTTGCCCATGAGCTTGCCGAATTCGGGATAGGTGTCCGCGTCCCGGGGGCTCAGGCGCCGGATCTCCTGGCGGGTGAGATCCGGATCGGCCCAGCGGCACAGGCCTGGCCCGTCGAGCTGCGGCGTATAGGAACACTCGAGCGGAACCATTCGCAGACCATGCTTGGAGAGTTCCAGGTCGCGGATGATCCACGGGCGCAGGAGGCTCACCACGTAGGAGCAGACCGTGTACTTGAAGCCCGGGTAGATCTCTTCCGTCACCGCAGCCCCACCCACCAGGTGACGCCGCTCAAGAACGAGCACCTTGCGCCCTGCCCGTGCGAGGTAGGCCGCCGAGGTCAAACCGTTGTGTCCCCCACCAATGACAATGGCGTCCCAGGGGTTCTGATCACTTCCGAGTGTTGCCATTACGCAGGAGCCTTGGGCGGGAAATTGGGGGTGGAGGTCTTACGTGGCGGATCGAAGAAAGGGCGCTCCACGACGGTCGCAGTCACCCGGCGGCGTTCGAATTCGACCGTGTGCTCAACCTGCAGCTTCGTACCGACCGAGGTGTGTCGACGGTGAATCTGAGCCAGAGCCAGTGATTTCTTCAGCGTCGGGGACCAGGTACTCGAAGTGGCCTGTCCGACCTGCTCGCCGGAATCGAGGTAGACCGGCACCGCCTCACGACAGGCGCAGGGCGCCAGGTGGGGTGGCAGCTCATACTCGGCATGGAGGTCCTCAATCTCGGCCCAGTCGAGCTCAAGCCCGACCAGATTCCATCTGGGCCCGTTCTCACGCTCGCGCAGGAGCGCCTCGCGCCCGATCCACCCCTCGCGTTCCAGGTTGACGGTCCAGCCCAGGCCGGAATCCTCCGGAGTGGACCGGCGGGCGTCGATGAGGCAGCTGCGCGACGAAACATAGTCGATGCCCTGCAGCACGAAACCGGCCTCGATACGCGTGACGTCCATGGCGTCCAAACCGATGGGCTGGATGCCGTGCTCCTCGCCCGCCTCAAGGATGGCGTCGTAGAGCGCGACGGCATCTGCGTTGGCCACCCACAACTCGTAGCCCAGATCCCCGGTGTAACCCGTACGGGTGACCCACCCCTCGGCCCCGGCCAAGCGACAGGCGGCAAGGCCGAAGAAGCGCAGAGAATCGAGATCCGCGTCCACGACGGTACTGAGGATCTTCCTTGAGAGGGGACCCTGCAGAGCAAGTGCCGCGATGCGGTCGGTGCTGTCCTCGATCTGGACGTCGTACCCCCGGCGATGCTGCTCGAACCATCCCAGCCAGGCCTCGGACGAGGTCATCCGATACCGCTCGGGCGCCAGACAGGCGACGGTTCCATCGTCGAGCACCATGCCGTCCCCATCGCACATGCAGCCGTAAGCCACGCGCCCCGGCTTGAGTTTGGTGATGTCCCGGGTCCAGAGGCGCGCGAGGAAGCGCGCGGCGTCGGGCCCGGTGACCTCGTACTTGTAGAGGGGGGTCACGTCGATCAGGCCCGCGCTTCGGCGGATCGCAAAGTACTCGCGCTCGGAGTGCGCGTCGTAGTTGCAGGGTGCCGCGTAGCCCGCCCACTCCTTCCACGCAAAGCTCTTCATGAGGGCGGAGGTCCGCTCGTGAAAGGGGGTCGTACGGGGCATGGCAGCGGAGGATAGACCGCCCCGAATCTGCGATCCAGAACCGTCAATCGATAATCGCCGGGCCAGCGGAGACTTGACCCGAACTCAATCCTCAGGTTGCCGGTTGGACCCGGAAGCCGTCAGGTACTGACCGAAAAGCGGCGACCGGTTGAGACTCTTGCGTTACCCTCGGATCCATGCGTATCTGGATTCTCCTACCCTTGCTCGCCGCCTGCGCGGGATCACCGACCCGCC
>DUDB01000038.1:23397-24894 GCA_012959525.1 Planctomycetota bacterium | reverse complement strand
GCCGCCAACATACGTGGGCGCTGCTCACCGGCAAGGGTCGCAAGGCTTTCAACGCCCATGTGGCTGCACTTGAGCACCTCGTCGCCTTGGCGAGCGAGATTCCTACAACTCCCAGCAGCTAGCGTCCCTCCCTAACCAGCACCCCCGCAAAGGGTGTGAATGTAATCCCAACAATGAAGTACTGGCCCTTGCCGGCACTTTGAATTCATCCCACCCACAGGACTACCCCTCACAATGCTCTCTCTCCCCTACTCCCTAGGCCTTCTCTTGGCCTTGGCACCCGGCGCTCCCGCTCAGGAGCCCGCGAACCCCAATGCGCCCTTCCCCGCTTCAAACGCCCTGGCGGAGGGCGTGTCACCCGATGTGCTCGCAGACCTCGGCGACCTCGTCCAGGGCTTCGTCGACGACAAGGAGATCGTCGGTGCCGAGCTCCTCGTCATCAAGAACGGGCACTCGATCCTGCACGAGGCCTACGGTTGGCGCGACCGCGAGGCGCAGGTGGCCATGGAGATCGGCAGCGTCTTCTGCGTGCGCTCGATGACCAAGCCCCTGATCGGGGCCTCCATCCTGATGCTGGTCGATGACAGGAAGCTCAAGTTGGACGATCACGTCGCAGAGTACCTGCCCTCCTTCGACGTTGAGGGCTCGCTCGACATCACCGTCGAACACCTGCTCTCGCACACAAGTGGTCTGCCCATGTCCTTGCTGCTCAGCAAGAATCTGCGCGATCTGGACGGCATCCAAGCCGTCGCCAACCTCGGTGCCGGGTACGAGCTCGACTTTGAACCGGGCAACGCCTTCTCGTACAGCGACCAGGGCACCGACACACTCACTGCCCTGATAGAGGTTGTCAGCGGCATGAGCGCAGCGGAATTCGTGAACTCACGCATTCTCGGGCCGCTGGGCATGCAGGGGAGCGCCTGCGTCATGGCCGAAGACCACCCGCTGCGCTCGCGCGGGTGCGTCAAGTACGCCGGCTCGCGGGGCGCGTGGACTCGATTCTGGGGCCCCGACGAACCGCCGCTGTTCCCCTTCTTCCTCGGCTCCCAGGGTCTCTACTCCACCCTGGAGGACTACGGGCAATTCATGGACTTCTGGCGCCGCAAGGGACGCCCGGTGAAAGAGCGGCTTCTCGGCGCGCGCTACGTTCGTCAGGCGCTCACTCCCGGACCGCACCCGATGAAGGGGCCGACGGGTCTGCCTGGGCTGCACACCGCTTATGGGTACCTGATGCAACTCTGGGTGGGATCGGGTGAAGACGGTGAGGAGGAGGTCGTCGCCTTCGGTCACACGGGCTCGGATGGGACGCACGCCTGGGTCTTCCCCGAGCAGCAGGCGATGGTGTTCTATTTCACCCAATCCCGAGGCAACCATACGGGCGTACAGGTTGAGGAAGTGCTCGGAGAGCTACTTCTGGGAGTGCCGTACGACGCGAACGAGGCAGCCCCACCGTTCGAGCAGTACCTCGGCTACTACATGGAGGACGACGAGAACGAC
>DUDB01000038.1:0-23365 GCA_012959525.1 Planctomycetota bacterium | reverse complement strand
TGGCGAGGACATGGCCCTGGAGATCATGGGAAAGGGCGTCGTTCCCCTCACCTACGTCGGTGAGGACCGCTGGAAGCTGCGGCCCAATCCGAGCGAAGTGCTGACCTTCGATCGCTCCGAAACCGGGGAGGTCACGGGTTTTCACGTGGGCGACCACCAAGAGTTTCGTTTCGAACCGTCCTCCGACCTACCCAACATCGACGAGGTCGCTGACCGGGTCGCCGGATTTCACCGCATCGACCTGCTCGAATCCCTCGGTCCACTTCGCCTGAGCGGCGCTGTGACCATCGAGAAACAGAACATCACCGGCGAGATGAGCACTCTGCTTGCGTGGCCCGATCGCATACGGGTGGACAGCGAGGCGGCGGAACAGTTCGAACGCTATGCCTTCGACGGAGAAACCGTTCGGACCTTCACTTCTGCCACGCCACTGACAATCCACCAAGGTGAGCGTGCCGAGTTACTGCGATTGGACAGTCCCCTTGTTCGCTACGGCGACTGGCGGCGCTGGTACCCCGAGGCACAGGTGATTCAGCAGATTGAAGGGGGCGGCAAGAAGGTCCTCCTGGTCCGCACGAGTGGCACTTCATCCCCAGCACGGACGCTATACATCGATCTGGAGAAAGGTGGCATCCTGGCGGAGGACAGCTTGGCCCACGTGGGCGCGCTGGGCCGCATTGGTCAGCACGTGGAGTACGGCGATTACCGCGACGTCTCAGGAATGATGCTGCCCTTCCGCACGGAGATTGAGTTCCCCAACCCCCTGATCGGTACGATCGTTACGACAGTCACGAGCGTCGAACTGGACCCCGAATTTCACGAGGGCGTGTTCGAATTGGAAGACTAGAGGCCTATCAGACCCGGTCAGGGTGTGCTCGCCGCCACCAGGCGCGGGCCCGCTTCCGCCAGGAGCCGCCCCGCGATGGAGGCTATCGCGGCTCCCGCCTCAACCACCTCGTCATGGGACAGGGGCCCGGCAGCAAGGCCCGCCCCCGGGTTGGTGATACAGGAAAGGCCCGCCACGCGCATGCCGACGGCATGAGCGGCGGCGGCCTCGGCGACAGTGCTCATGCCCACCGCCTGAATCCCGCAGCGGGCAAAGTAGCCGATTTCGGCAGGCGTCTCGTAGGCGGGTCCCGAGAGCCCTAGATACACGCCGGATTTCAGCTCGACGTCGGCGGCGGCAGCGGCTTCCACCAAGGCCTCCCCCATGGCTGGGTGGTAGGGCGTGCCGTGCCCGCGCTCACTGTGCTTGAGTGGCGCCGAGCCCTGCAGGTTCACGTGGTCGGTGATGCGCATCAGGCATGGCAGAGACCAATCGGGGTCCAGACCGCCGGCCGCGTTTGTGAGCAGCAGGGCGCGACATCCCAGGCGGGCGAAGGCGCGCACACTGGCGGTGACTTCAGCGGGATGGCGGCCTTCGTAGAGATGGACGCGACCCTGCTGAACCAGGACCCGGACCCCGCCAAGAGTACCCAGAACAAATCGTCCGGCATGGCCGGGAACGGAGCTGCCGGGCATGCCGTCAACATCCTCGAAGGGAACCTCTAGCGAATCTTCGAGACCCTCCGCAAAGGCGCCCAGGCCCGAGCCGAGGACGTAGGCCACGTCGAATCCCTCCAAGCCATGGCCCGCAAGACCTTCTGCCAGCCGCTCGTCAATCGCTGCCGTCGTCATCGCGGTCACAGGAACATTCCCGCGACGGTGGCGGTCATCCAGGAGGCAAACGCGCCGCCGATCATGGCGCGCAGGGCCAGCCTTGAGATCTCGGGCTTGCGCTCGGGAGCGAGCGGCGCGATGCCCCCGATCTGGATCCCGATCGAGGCGAAGTTGGCGAAACCGCACAGGGCATAGGCGGCCATCTTGGCCGAGCGCGCGCTCTCGAAGACCAGGTCTCCACCGGATGCCGGCATGACCAACTGCAGATCGTTGAAGGCGATGAACTCATTCACGGCCACCTTGGTGCCGAGCAGGCGGCCAAAGATCTGGCAGTCGTGCCAGCCCTCCACACCCATCATCCAGGAGACCGGGGCCATGATCCATCCGAACATGCGGCCCAAGGAGAGCTTCCCATCAAAGCCGCTGAAGACGCCCTGGTCGCCAATCCATTCACCCAGTGACCCCAGCGGCCAGTTCACCAGGGCCACCAGCCCCATGAAGGCGATCAACATGGCGACGACGTTGAGCCACAGCTTGAGGCCGTCGCTAGTTCCATTGGCCGCGGCCTCGATGACGTTGCCGGCCGTGCGCTCCATTTTCAGCTCCACCTTGCCGCCCGTCGCTGGCGCCTCGCTCTCGGGCAGCATGATCTTCGCGATCAAGAAAGCGGCGGGCGCGGAGAGAACAGAAGCCGTGAGCAGGTGCGGCCCCATTTCCGGTCCCAGGATTCCCATGTACACGGCAAGAACCGAACCGGCGATGGTCGCGAACCCTCCGGTCATCATCGCGTTGAGCTCCGATGAGGTGAACTTGGAGATGTAGGGTTTGACTACAAGGGGCGCTTCGGTCTGCCCGACGAAGACATTGGCCGCCATCGCCATGGACTCGGCGCCACTCGTGCCGAGCAACTTGGCCATGACCTTCGCCAGGCACCAGATCACGAGTTGCATCACGCCCAGGTGGTAGAGGACCGCCATCAACGCGCTGAAGAAGATGATCACGGTCAGGCCGCTGCTCGCGAACGCGAACGCGTAGCCCCAACCCCCCTCTTCGAAGTTGGCGTCCGCCAGATTGCCGAACACGAGTTTGGCCCCCTCGCTCTGCATCGAGATCAGCTTGGTCACCTTGTCGGAGATGCCCTGGAAGATTCTCACGCCGATGTCCGTCTTGAGCAGCAGCAGAGCCAGCGCCAGCTGCATTCCAAGGCCGCAAAGGACGACCCGAACGGGGAAGCGCTTGCGGTCGCTGGACATCAACCAGGAGACGAAGCAGAAGAAGGCCAGGCCTAGGAGGGCGCGCAGGATCATGGGAGAGAGAGTGTAGCGTCAGCCCTCAAGAGTCCAGACGGCCCAGAACCAGAGGGCCCGGCGTGCGACCCGTGTCGAATCGCACCACACGGCCCAGGCGCGCCTCAGCAGTGGCAAGCCCCGATCCATCGCGATAAAAAATCTCCGCCAGGGCATCACCGGCCTGCACCTCATCCCCCAGGCGGCAGAGCCACCTCAGACCCACTGCGGGGTCTATTTCTCTCGTTTCCGCGCCGCGGGCGCCCCCCAGGTCGGCTACCACCAGACCCAACTCCCTGCAATCTGCAAGGTCCAGGACGCCACTTGCCGGAGAGCACCACACGCTTGTGTTTCCCGTTCGGGGCAGAAGTCCGGGGTTCTCGGTCACTCCACCCTCGCCACCCTGGGCTTCGATCATGGCCGCGAATCGCTCCCGGGCTCGTCCGTCATCGAGCGCCTCCCCGATGGCGGCCTGGCCCGCCACTTCGTCATCACACAAACCGCCGGCACTCAAGAGCGCGCCACCCAGCGTCACCACCAGCTCGCGCAGATCATCGGGACCCTCGCCGCGCATGCACTCCAAGGCCTCATCCACTTCGAGCGTGTGCCCCACGGCGCACCCCAAGGGCTGATCCATGGTTGTTTGGAAGACTGTGGTTGATAGCCCGCACCCCCCAGCCAAGGCCAGCATGGTACGCGCCAGTTCTTCTCCATCGGCCGGGTCCACCATCGTGGCTCCGGTCCCGAACTTGACGTCCAACACAAGAGCGTCGAGACCCTCCGCCAACTTCTTGGAGAGGATCGAACTCGCGATGAGCGGTATGGATGCGACGTAACCTGTGGCATCCCGCAAGGCATAGAGGCGTCGATCGGCGGGCACCAGGGTCTCGGTCTGGGCGGCGATCACAACGCCCACCTGGTCCATGATCTCCCGCAAACGCGACACGCTCAGGGAGGTGCTCAACCCGGGGATCGCTTCGAGCTTGTCCAGGGTTCCGCCCGTATGGCCCAAGCCGCGGCCGGAGATCATGGGCACCTTGGCCCCGCATGCCGCCAAGGCTGGAGCGAGAGGCAAGGAAGCTTTGTCACCGACGCCGCCCGTGGAGTGCTTATCGAGAATCGGCCCCTCCAGGCCCGGCCAGGACAGAAGCTCGCCCGAGTTCAGCATGGCCTCCGTCCAAGCCACGAGTTCACCCGTCACCATGCCATGCTCAAAGATCGCGGCCAGCAGCTCCGTGGCCTGCTCGTCGCCCAGTTCGCCGCCCAGATAGGCGTCGATGAAGCCCCGGCTCTGCTCGGCACTGAGCTCACCCCCCGCCGCCTTCGCGCGGATGGCCTCGAGGATGCTCATGGTGCGGCCAGTTCGGACAGGAATGAGCATCCCGGAGGCGCAGGCGTCAAGCCGAAGGCCTCCTCAACGCTCGCCCCGAGGTCGCAGAAGCTCGTTCGCGTGCCCAGCTCCGCCCCTGCACGCACGCGCGGCCCCAAAGCAAGAATGGGAACGTACTCCCGGGTGTGATCCACCCCCGGATGGGTTGGATCGGTGCCGTGATCTGCCGTCAGGAATACCAGATCGTCCTCGCGCAGGTGGCCGAGCAACTCACCGAGAGAGGAGTCGAACTCCTCTAGGGCCGCGCGGTATCCCACAGGGTCGCGGCGGTGGCCGTAGTGAGAATCGAAATCCACGAGGTTGGTGAAGACGAGCCCTTCGCCAGCGCCGCTCGCCAACTCCAGGGTCCGCCGCATGCCATCAGCGTTTCCGGCAGTATGGATGTCGGTGCTGATGCCTCTGCCGCTGAAGATGTCGTGAATCTTGCCCACACCGGTGACGGGCACCCCGGCTCGCATCAGACGATCCAAGCTCGTGTCGCCTGGGGGAAGCATCGAATAGTCGCGCCGATCGTAGGTGCGCGTGAACGATCCCTCGACGCCCACAAAAGGCCGGGCGATCACGCGACCCACCCTCATGGGGTCGAGCATCTCGCGAGCCACTTCGCAGATCGAATAAAGGCGCTCAAGGCCGAAGGACTCTGCGTGGGCGGCCACTTGAAAGACGCTGTCGGCGCTGGTGTACACGATCGGGAAGCCCGTGCGCAGGTGCTCCGGACCCCGGCGCTCGATGACCTCCGTCCCCGATGCTGCAGCGTTCTCCAGATAGCCTTGCAGCCCAACGCGAGAAATCCACTCCTCAAGGAATTTTGCCGGGAAGCCCTCTGGGTAGACGGGGAACTCGGTCTGCAGCGGGCAGTTCATCATCTCCCAGTGCCCGGTAGGAGTGTCCTTACCCGGAGAAACCTCAGCCATGCGCCCGAAGCCCGCGCTCGGACGATCCACTTGGGGGACGGCCGTCACTCCGGGAACGTGGCCGAGGCCAGCCGCTATCAGGTGCGGAACCTCAAGTCCTCCGGTGGCTTCAACGATGTGGTCCAGGGTGTGAGCACCGCCATCTCCAAAGCGCTCCGCATCAGGAAGCGCCCCAACCCCAAGGGAGTCGAGCACGATGACAAAGACTCGGCCCTGCGGTTCTCTGCCGACACTCACCCCTGACTCACTGCCCCATCGATCAGGGCTTGCACGGATTTTTCCATTTCATCCACCCACTCTTCGCCGAAGTCGCGCTCCAAGAGATCGCGTTCGGCAAACTCCCAGCGCCCGGTCTTCGGATCGAAGTCGAACTGGTAGTCGTGATCGCTGCCATCGTCCTCTGTAATGACTACGAGAACGATGCTGCTGTCTGGGTCCAATTCCGTCTTGAATGAGGCCATGCTAATGGGGCTAGGGGGAATTCTGGGTCTACTGAGGCACGATCAGGATAACGAGATTCGCGGCGCTGGCCATAGATCGCGTAGGATGGAACCCACTCGTGGCCCCACCCTCCAGATCATCGCGATGCGCCCTGGCCCCTGCTGCGCCCTCACTACGGGCTGCGACTGTGGCCCTAGCCGTGATCATGCTGGGTGCCTGTGGGGGCTGGCGGCGAGCTCAGGAATTCAACGGCTGGACACTCTACGAAATGCCTGGCGCCGCCATCGAGGCGGCCGCTTTCGAGGCAGCTTTCAACCCGGCACTTGATGCCGTCCAAGCTGAGTTGGGTGAGTTCAAGCGGTCCGTCGACGTGCATGCCTGGGATGGATCCGTGCGCATCACCGAGTACGGTAGGGAGCACGTGCAGGCCACCGAGGATGGGGGCGTGCACGAGGTACCCGGCATCGGTCCCGCTCGGATCCAGGCCTACCACGCCAGGGGCGGAGCGTTCTCCAAGTCAGGGGTCTTCATCGGGGCGCCCGACGCTGGCACCGCCGTCCACGAACTCGTCCACGCGCGCCTCGCCGAGGAGGACCCAAATCTGCCCCTCTGGTTTGAAGAGGGGGTGGCTTCGATTCTGGGTGACGGCGCAATGTACGAGGGCCGCTGGGTTGCCGACGGTCTGGCTTGCTGGCCCTTACGCGAACTGCGCGAGGAGAATCTGGGTCGGGACGAAATCGAACGCCTGATCGCCATCCGATCCACGGATCATGTGAGTGTGCGTGACAACGTGCTCGTGCATTTTCTGGGTTGGGCGGTGGTGTTTGATTTCTATCGCGAGGCGGGGTCGATGGAATATGGCGAGTGGTTGGCAGAACTGAATAGTGGTGATCCCGTGGAGGAGGTTCACCGACGAATGCAGCGCACCCTGAACCCAGCCAGCGAGCACGCCTGGATCAAGCGCCTCGGAGATCCCGATCCGGGTATACGGTTGGCCACGGCTAAGGGGTTGTGGAAGCTTCGCTCGCGGGCGGTTCTCGACAAGCTGGTGGATGCCATGCGGCGCGAGGTTGATCCGCAGGTCCGCGCGGGCTTGGCGATCAATGCCCTAGCTGCCGCTGGGGAAATCTCGATCAGCTGGAGACACTGGCGCTACCTACGCGAAGCCGTTGAGCAAGCCATGCGTGGAGTCGTCATGAGCAACCCATTGGAGCAGGAGGCACTATCAAAGTTGATGGGCTCCTACAGCCAACAAGGCGAAGAGCAGGCCGCGCTGGAAGCTATGCGGGGTCTATCCCGCTTTTGGCAGGAATGATCTCCCTGAGAGAGCGGATTTGGCTGGGGAGCTGCGTCGCGCTTTGGGCCCTGTCGGCCTGCGCGGACAGAGGCGACGAGGGGCCCGCAAGCCTCCAACTCCCGTTACGGCCCACAGGGATGACGCGCTTGGAGATGGTCAGTACAGAGGGAGACCCGGCTTCCGCCAACCCCGTTCTCGTGGGCGAGGAATGGCGCAACGCCCTGGTCCTCGCCCCGCAATCTCGATGGCGCGCCTCAGCTGAAGTCCCTGTCGGTGCCAGCTTGCGCTTTGGCTATGGGCGAAGAGAAACCGGCACGCGACTTGGAGTGGGCGCCAACCTCGACCGACCCACCCTGACCCTGACCCTGTCACGCGCAGGCGAGAGCGTCCATGAGCAGGTCCTCTTGATGCCCGGGCGCAAGAAGGCCGGACGCACATGGAAGGACGTCGAGGTGCCCCTTGAGGCATACGCGGGAGACACTTTGGAGTTTGCCTTCTCCTTCAGCGAGGCGCCGGCCGTCCTCTCCTGCGCCCTCGCCTCGCCCCGACTGGTGCAACCTCGCGATGACGCCCCCACCGTGATTCTGATCACATCGGACACCCACCGCCGCGATCATCTTGGGCTGGCCGAGGAGGGGAGCCGGGTTGAGACTCCCGTGCTGGATCAACTGGCACGAGACGGCGTTCTGTTTGAAGATTGCTTCGCGGGCACAAACATAACGCTGCCTTCGCACGCCTCCATCCTGACGGGCTTGTCGGTGCGCGACACAGGACTTGTCAGCAACTCCATGGGACTCATGGCCCGCGCACGATCACTGGCTGAGGCGTATGCGGAGGAAGGCTGGTTCACCATGGCCCTATTCAGCGCCCAACACCTGAGGCATGGTCTGAGCGGGCTCGGTCAGGGGTTTGATCGCATGCGTGGACCGACAAAGGAGAGCGAGGCCGCTGCGTCTATCTCCATCGAGCGCTTTGATCGTTGGCTACAGACCGAGGAGGGAATACCCGTCTTTATCTGGCTGCACGTGTTCGATGCACACGCTCCCTATGACCCCCCCGAGGATCTCCGCCGTCACTACTACGACCCGACTCTCGACCCGTTTGACTCCCAGAGTTTCTCACTGCCCGCAGGGGTCCAGATCCCGTGGGCTCCCAAGGTTGCGGATCTCAACTACATTCGCAGCCTCTACACATCCGAGGTCACGCACCTCGACCGTCAACTCGCCGCGCTGATGGACCACCCGCGGGTGCGCCGCTCCACCCTGGCCTTTACCTCCGATCACGGTGAGGTCCTAGGGAACCACGGACTCTATTTCATGCACCAGGGGATCTACCCGGACACCCTGGCCGTTCCGTTGATCCTGCGCTGGCCGGGTTCACCAATGGGACTGCGTGTCCCTACGGCCGTGACCCATCAGGACCTGGGCCGAACGCTCCTGGATCTCTCAGGCTTGAGCGCCTCATCGTTCCCCGGGAACAGCCTCTTGCACTGGGTGGAGGCGCCTCAGGATCCCGCGCCCGCGCGCTATGCCATCTCCAGCGGAGCCCATACAGCTGCGGTTGAGAAGGAGGGGTGGCTGCTCTTCCTGCATCTGCACGACCACGATTCGCCCACACGCGTACGACATCAGGTTGAGCTCTTCGACCTGAACACCGACCCCAGCTGCCAGCAAGATCGGGTAGAGGCGGAGTTTGACCGCGCCCGCTCCATGCGAGCCGACTTGATTGCCTGGCTAGATGCCAGCACAGGGTCCTTGACGAGCGGCCGCGCCACGTCCCCAGACGTGACCGCCGAACTCAAGGCCCTGGGGTACGTCGAGAACGTTGGTGCCGACCCCGGCGACCGCTGGTATGAGCCGGATCAGGGTTCGCCCTGGTGCGCACGCTTCAAGTAGTGACTGCCCGGTTCGCTGCATCGGCAACCTCACCCATACCACTGCCAACACACCATCCAGGCCCCGGAAGGTGGAGGGCCAAGAATTCCCGGGGGTGAACTAGAATAGGTCTGTCCCCGTCTCCGCACCCCCTCTCTCTCGCACGGAACCAGATATGCGCGCCCTCAGTCTCTTGCTCCCCCTGCTCTTCACGGCTCCGGCGCTCCGCGCACAGGACTTCTACGACGACACCATTCTGCGAACCGTCCAGCTCGACTTTGCCGATGCGGACTGGTGGAACGAACTCAAGCAGAACTACGACACCGGGATTTACATCCTGGCTGATATGACCGTCGACGGAGTCGTGCATTCGGGTGTAGGTGTTCGCATCAGAGGCAACACCTCCTACAAGAAACTCCCCCAGAATTCCCAGAAGGTCTCCTTTGCCGTTCTGGTCGACTACACCGACCCCAACGAGAGCGTGTACGGCGCCTACACGCTCAACTTCAACAACGGGTTTACCGACCCCACCTTCTGCCGTGAGGTGGCGTACTTCAATTTCATTAGCCGCTTCATACCCAACGGGCGAGGAAGCCATATCAAGTTGATTTGCAACGGCCAGAATTGGGGTGTGTACGCCAATCTTGAAAAATACAACAAGGGTATGTTGCGCCAGTTCTTCGATGACGAAGACGGTGTGCGCATCAAGTGCCCCAACAAACCCGGCGGCCCCGCCTTGCGCTACCTGGGCTCCGATCCGGCGGACTACCAGCCCGCCTATCAATTGCACGATGACGGGGGGATGGCGAACCCATGGCAGGTTCTAATCGACGCCAGCAACGCCATCAGCAATGAACCCCTGGCCACCTGGGAGAACATCGATGACGTCTTCGCAGTGGATGCGGCCATGTGGACCCTAGCCTGTGAGAACCTCTTTACCGACGACGACAGCTATATCAACAAGGGTGCCGACTTCAACGTCTACTACGATCCCGAACACGGCCGCTTGCACCTGCATCAGCACGATGGCAACGAGGGATTCCGCATCTGGAATCAGGGGCCGCTGTACAACAAGAACGACTCGAGCAAGCCTGTCATGAACCGCCTCTGGCAGGTGCCCGAGCTGCAGCAGCGCTACCTCGCCCACCTGCGCACGATGCTCAAGGAATTCGACTGGGCCTTGTTGGGGCCCGTGCTTCTCGGCTATCGGACAATGCTTGATGCAGAGGTGCAGGCCGACACCAAGAAGCTCTATTCCTACCAGATGTTCTTCGACAACTTCACCCAGACGGTAAATCTGGGTGGTGGCGGACCCGGTGGTGGATCGCTAATCGGCCTGCAGGAGTTTGTCGATCAGCGGCGTGCCTATCTGCTGGGACACAACGTTCTCAACCAGATCGTTCCTGTCATTAGCTCGCTGAACTTGACCGATTCAAACCCTCTACCGGGCGCGGCCGTCTCCCTGACCGCAATCGTTGACGGGTCGGGAGCTGCGGTGGCCAGCGTGACTCTCTACTGGCGCTCAAGCGCTGGGCGCTATGCATCTGAAGCCATGTTCGACGACGGGGCGCACGGAGATGGCGCAGCCGGAGACGGCACTTGGGGAGTAGACATTCCTGTCGCGGGCATTGCGGGTGAAACCGTTGATTACTACGTGAGTGCGCGCTCAGCCAGCGGCCCTGGTGCCATGATCTTTGAGCCCGAGTCGAGTGAGATGGCACCCTTGCAGTTCTCGTACCAATACGGTGCGGGCGGTGTCAAAGTCACCGAGTTCATGTACTCGGGAACGAACGGTGAGTTCGTTGAGTTGACCAACGTCTCCGGGGCTAGCATCGACCTGACCGGTTGGAGCCTGGACGACCAGAGCAACACGCCTGGGACGTTTGATCTGTCCCCTGCGGGCGTCTTGGCCAACGGCCAATCCGTCGTTATCACCGATGGGCTGGCGACGACCTTCGCCGCCGCGTGGGGCATGTCCTCCAGCGGAATCCTTGGGGGCAATATCGTGTGCCCCTTTGGGCGCAACGACCAGATCAACGTCTACAACGCGAGCGGTGCCCTCGTCGAGCGGTTGACCTATGGGGACCAAGACTTCCCGGGTACCGTTCGCGCCAAGAATGCGAGCGCCAACGTGTGTGACGGCGCCCTCGGCGCCGATGACCTCACTGCCTGGACCCTCTCCATTGCGGGCGACGCCTGGGGCTCGGTGGTTTCGGCCGGAGCGGACCAGGGCAACCCCGGTTCGTATCTGGTGGTCACATGCCCGGGTATCGGTACGAGCTACTGCGACTCCAATTCCAACTCCAGTGGCTCGGTCGCCCTGCTTGCTGCAAGTGGAAGCGCCGTGGTAGCGGACAACGCCCTCACTCTGCAGGTGGATTCGCTGCCTCTGTCCAAGTTCGGCTACATGCTCATGAGTAACACCCAGGGCTTTGTGGGCCTGTTCGGCGGCAGCCAGGGCAACCTCTGCCTGGGGGGCTCGATCCTGCGTTTCTCCACGAACGTACTGAACAGCGGGGCGGCGGGGTCCATTTCCTTCTCGCCGGACCTGACAGCCCTGCCCCAAGGGACCGTCATCGCTCCGGGCAGCCAGTGGAATTTCCAATTCTGGTTCCGGGACAACAACCCCGGTGTGACGTCCAACACGTCCAATGGGTTGGCTGTTGACTTCCTCTAGTTCGCTCACTTGCAGGCTCTGAGAATCTCGGCCCCCCGCCGAAATCTCGGTGCGGCGTTTCCCAATGGATGAGTAGTCCCTCATTGTTCCAACCACTCGGTAGGGGCTACTCTCAGACATGGTCTCTCTGGTACTCGTTCCCTTACTCGTCTTGCTTCTCAACACCTGTTGGGCGGCTCTGCTTCTACTCGGTCTGCCCGGTGTCTGGCTCATGATCGTGACTGCCGGGGTTGCGGATTGGCTCACGCCGGACCGTGCCCTCTTTCACCCCTTGGTTCTGGGAGCAGCCGTGTTGATCGCCATCGTCGGTGAAGGCCTGGAGATCCTGGCCTCAGCCAAGGGCGCCAAGCAGGCCGGAGCTAGCAAGCGCGGGGCGTGGGGGGCCTTGATCGGCGGCTTGCTGGGAGGTGTCGTTGGGACGATCATGATTCCGATCCCCGTCGTTGGAACGCTCATTGGCGGAGCAGCTGGTGCCTTCACCGGATCAGCCATCCTCGAGCACGAGGGGGGGGCGGAAGCCCGGGCCGCATTGCGCGTCGGCGGTGGAGCCGCTGCGGGTCACCTAGTGGGCATGTTGGCCAAGTTCGGCTCTGCGTTGGCCGTGTGGGCCTTGCTGGCGGTGGCGGCTTTCATGCCCTGATTTCGGCGCCTGTTTCTCGAGGAACTCGAGAACCAATTTGGGCTCGCCGCGCCAGGGGCAGTAGGGTCCGAGCATGAATTCTCGAGCATGGCGCGGAGTCAGTTGGACTGGGGGTATCGTCCTCGCAGCTCTCGTCGCCCGTGTGTTCTTCGCCCAGCACAAGGGCTTGGTGCTCGACGAGTTCCACACCCTGTTCCACGCCAGTCGCGATAGCGTCGGAGCGCTCTTGGAGAGCTTGCGGGACGACAACCACCCGCCGCTTGCCGTCCTACTCGTTCGCGCATCGCGAGCGCTCTTCGGAGACAGCCCGCTGGCTCTACGCCTGCCCGCTATCTGCTGTGGGTGCTTGGAAATTGTGCTCGTAGCGAGCGTAGCCCGCCGGTGGATCGGCATAGGCGCGGCGCTGGCTGTGGGATTGGTGGCCGCCTCCAGTCTGCACCTGGACTTCTCCACTCAGGTGCGCATGTACGCGCTGCTCGCCCTCAGCGTCACCGGACTGCTGCGGGCCCTACTCAACGCGATGGAGCAAGAAGGACGGCACTGGTGCCTTGCTGGATGGATCGTGCTGGGTGTGCATGCCCACTATTACTTCTTCCTATACGGGGGGCTCTTGGTGGTGATGGCCCTGGGCCTGATGTTGGGAGAAGTTCGAGGGCGGGCGCGGGTGCGAGCCCTTATGCCCGCACTGGCCATCGGTGTTGCTCTATGCTTGCCATGGTGCCTGTGGGGCCTCACGCAGCAGATCGGCCATGGCCTCGCGCCCGGCGGCGATGACCTTGGCTGGCAGGGACTGGCGGAGGCCATGGTCCACCTCTTGTTCCTCAACATCCGAGTCGGCGGGGAAGGGCTGCGGTTGGTGTTCATAGCCCTCGCGGGACTGGGCCTAGGGCTAGGGGTTTTCGGGGCATGGTCGTTGATGCGTGAGCGCTCGCGGCGAGGAGTCGGAATTCTCCTCGCGACTGCAGCCTTCGGAGCCCCCCTCGCGGCCTTCACTCTGGCCACCCTAGTCCCCCGCGCTGGCTTCACCTGGCACTACATCCTGCCTTCACTACCAGCCCTAGCCCTCTTGATCGCACGGAGCGGCGAACTTGGGTTGCCCGCCCGCCTGGCGTCCGCAACGGTCTTCGCAGGAGCGTTGGTACTTAGCACACTGAATCTTCGGGGCCCCGGAACGGAAGACTATCCCGGGGCGGTGAGCGTGATCCTGGACGAGTATCAAGCTGGTGACCTGATCATCTGCGTGGAGTGGCAGCCGCCCATCTTTCCCATAGCAATGCCCTGGGACTACTACGCGAGCCGCCTGAGTGCAGACCCGCCCCAGAGGGAGGAGATGAACGGCACCCACCTGCGGTGGCCTGACCGACTGGACGCTGCCCCCCGGGTCTTCGTGCTGGCTTCGCGCCTGCCCAGGGAGCACGGCCTCATCCGCCGCCTAGAGGAGCAGTTTGCGCTTAGCAGACACGCTAACTTCGGCTTCGGGCGGGAGGTCTACCTGTACTCCGCCCGGGATTAGCCCCAGGGCCGTGCACCCCCAAGCTCGGTCGCTATAATGCTCGGCTAGGAATCACCCGTTCAGGTCTCAACCAATAGCCATGCCCACCCTCGTGACGCAACAAAAGCCCTCATACGACGATCTCGCCAAGAACTTCCATCACTGGGAGACCATCGGTGACCTCACGGACCAGTGCATCGATCTGATGTTGAACCTGCGCCAGAGCGGGCACCCAGGCGGATCGCGCTCCAAGGTGCCCATGATGGTTGCTGCAACCTTGGGCGCCGGCATGCGCTGGGACGTCCGGCGGCCTGAACATGGATGCGGTGACCGCTATGTCCTTGTGGCCGGCCACTGCAATCCGGGTACCTACGCGATGCTGGCGGTCTACAACGAGGCCCTGCGCATCATGCATAAGCGCACAGGCGATGACCGCTACCTTGTGCCCAAGAGTGATGAGCGCATGCTCACCTTCGAGGACTTGCTATACCTGCGCCATGGCGGCCAACTGCCCGGGCATGCAGAGATGGAGGGCAAGACCCTGTTCTTTAAGTACAACACCGGGCCCTCCGGACACGGTGCACCCGCCGCCCTAGGCGAAGCCATGGCCCTCAAGCACGCAGGATCTAAGGCCAAGGTCTTTGCCATGGAGGGCGAGGGTGGCCATACCGCTGGTTGTCATCACGAGGTCAAGAACTCAGCTTACGGGTTGGGCCTGGACAACCTGATCTACCTGCTGGACTGGAACGACTTTGGGATTGACCCGTTCCCGAACACTGACGTCGCCCACGGAGGCCCCCAAGAGTGGTTCGAGGGCTACGGTTGGCGCGTCACTGGCGTCGAGGACGGCACTGACTACGGTCAACTCACCCGCGCGCTCCTGGACATCGTGCACACCGACGAAACGGATGGTCGCCCAGGTTGTGTTTGGTTCAAGACCCGCAAAGGCCGGGGCTACTACATGTACGACGCGCCATCCCACGGCAAGAGCCATGCGCGCAACTCAGAGGGGTTCTGGAAGTGCCGCGCTGACTTCCAAGGCAAGTACAACGTTGAGTTTGACGGATTCGGAAACACGACCGACCCCGGAGAAGACGCCTGCCGCGAGCAGACGCGTGGATGGTTTGACACCGTCTTCAGCGTGCTCCGCAAGCAAGAGGGGCTGGTTGAGTATCTGGCGGACACACTTGTGGGCCTGGGAGAGTCGCTCGACGAGCCAGAACTGCAGGAGTCGATTCACGTCGACCCTGCGCGCAACCTGGCTGCCGACCTCTCCTGGCTGGATCAGGACAAGCTCCCCGCGGAGCTCTTCGTTGAGCCGGGCACCAAGTGCGCCAACAAGGATGGACTCGCCAAGTTTGGTTCCTGGGTCAATGCCTTGGCCAAGGAGCAGATGGGGCGACCCCTGGTGCTCGCCTGCTCTGCGGACCTGGCCGACTCCACTTCGATCTCCGGGTTCGCCAAGGACTTTGGCGACCGAACGGGGTTCGGCTGGTACGAGCGCAACTCCAATCCGACAGGGTCACTCCTCCCCCAGCAGATCACCGAGTTCACCAATGCTGGCCTGATGTGCGGTGCGGCCACGGTCAACATGCACCCGGACCCCGAGAAAGAATTCTTGGGCTATTGGGGCACATGCTCCACCTACGGGAGCTTCTCCTATCTGAAGTACGGAATGATGCGCCTGTTCAGCCAGCTCGCCCAGGACTGCGATCTAAAGACCGGCAAGGTAATTTGGATCGCGGGGCACTCAGGACCTGAGACCGCCGAGGATTCTCGCACCCACTTCGGCGTGTTCGCTCCCATGGTTACCCAGATGTTCCCTGAGGGACACATCATCAATCTGCACCCTTGGGAGGCCAACGAGGTCGCCCCCTGTCTGGCAGCCGCGCTGCAGTCCGACCGGCCACTGATCGCTCTTCACCTTACGCGCCCGGGTATCGAATCCCCTGATCGCGCTCGGCTGGGTATGCCGTCGTACATGGATGCGGCCAAGGGTGCCTACGTGATTCGCAACTACGATCCGGCGCGTCCCAAAGAGGGTGCCATCATTGTTGAGGGTACCAGCCCCATGGCGTCGATCGTCAGCCTGCTGCCCCGACTCGATGCAGGCGATGGGCCGAACGTGAAGCTGGTTGCTGCCATTTCCTACGAGCTCTTCAAGATGCAGCCCAGGGAGTACCGCAACACCGTCTTGCACAAGACCGAGTGGATTGACTCGACGGTCGTATCCAACGGTGCACGCATAGGCATGCACTACTGGCTCTCTTCCAAGGTTGCCGAAGAGTACGCCATGACATCGGACTGGGATAATCGCTGGCGCACCGGAGGCTCCCTAGATGAGGTTATCGCCGAAGCGCATTTGGACCCCGACTCCCTCTGGGAAGGTATCTGCCGGTTCGCGAAGGATCGCGATGTTCGGCTAGGGCGCCTCGCGCACCCCTAACGGGTCAGCCTGAGGCGTTCGATGATGTGGCGATCGGCTGGGGCGAAACGCTCGATCCAATCGGCAGCGTACAGGTAGAGCTGGGCTTGATCCTGGCACCGCAGGCCATTCCCGCCAGCGGTCAAAGCTTGATTGACACGCGCTTCACTGAATCCAATCAGGTCGGGCACCAAGCGGCGCGCCTCACGAATGGCCGCCGCGTCGACCTGTTCGGGTAGACCGGGCTCGCCGAACCACATGGGTTGGCCCGCCAATTCCGTCATCGGCCAGCCATCTGTTCCTGCAAGTGCCGGCACGATCACGATCAACGCACCGTCCTCGAAGCCGGCATTGACGCGCTCCGCCGTTTCATCCCCCACGAAGAGTATTGGCTCGGCGGACTGGCGCGGGCGAACCACGATGGGATCCACGGCCAGGACTAGGAGGTGTCCAGCTCGAACCTCTGGCCGCTCGGCCCGCCACCAGTGAGTGAAGGGCTCGTCGACGCGGAAGGGAACAGCCACGAGAAGGTCCCATACGCCCCTCTCGCCTTGACCTGGAGCCACCGCGGACGGGGCTTGGGTGGGATCCTCGGGACCCCTGAAGCCGCCCACGGCCACGGCACCGACCATCACGCACGTGCCCAAGATAGCGACGTTTCCCCAGCGCCTCATCGGATCACCTCCAGATCATCCAGTCCCAAGCGCCCCTCATTTGAACCATGCCCCGGACCCAAATCGAAGCGCACGGCTTCAATGCGAGCCAGATTGAGCCCTGTTCCATCAGCCAAAAAATCCGTCAACCGAATACGAATGGTCTCGAACTCGTTACCCCAACCCGCACCCGGACCAAGCCCCGTGCGCTGGTAGGGTTCGGCGATGCCTCCACCGAATGAGTCGATAACGATCGTGCTTGTTACTCCCTGGGTGTCGCGAAGGCTCACCTCAAAGATCACGTCCTGCAGGGTAGCCACTGTAAGCGGGTGCCTAGTTCCCTGACAAGCGCGGAAGGAGAGGTAGGTGTCGTCCGCCAGGTTCGACTGCGCGGGGTCCACAGCCCACTCGATGAAGCTCGGTACTCCGTTGAAAGAAAAGACCATCCCATTTTGTTTGTCCGCGGTGCGAACGTTGCGGGTCATTCCATTGAAAGGGTCCGATCCGTCCCAGTCGAGAGAGCCGTCCTTGTCGTCCATGCGTCCCTCGCTTGCATCGATCACGTTGAATGTGACGCTCTGTCCGGAACTTGAAAGGCCCAGTCCTTCGTTGATTTGAAAGTCGTCGATTACGAACACCGCAGGGCCGTCCTTCTCATGCAATTCGAGATTGACGACGATGCAGCCATTGCCATTGGGCGGTGCGCTGATCGGCTGGAACGCCTCGTAGTGGCGCCAGAGGAAATCCCGCCCAGCGGGTCCTCCACCCACAACGTGATCCACGAGCGGCAGAAAATAGCCCTTTACGATCGGGTGCACCTTCCCGGGGCCATTCAGGCAAGGGCCATTCGCCCACCAGTTGCCCCCGCCGTTGTGGAAGACACCATGCCCGGCCCCCTGGATCGTGATGGACATTTTGTCACCTTCGGCACGCTCGAGGATCGTGTAGGGCTCTTGCCCACTTCCCGGAGCCCCCGCTACATCCGCATCGGCGCTCCCGATCCACAGGTGGTAGGGCACCTCATGGGGAAGAACCTTGTTCTTCTCCAAGAAGGTTGTCGGTGCGATGCTGGACACGAGGCGGATGTCCTGCCACGTGAAATTCGTGGGCACGTTCTCGCCGTCGATGAGCCGGTCATAGGCGCGCACAATCCCCTCCCCACCCCGGCTGTGTCCCAGCCAGACTATTTGCGTTCCATCCACGAGCCCATTGAGCACCCCAGATGCAATCACCCCCAGGTTTCCGAGAAAGTGGTTGGTGTTATCTATGGTCGTGAGCGAAGCCGTCTCGATCCCGGGTTGGGTGTTGTTCGAGTGACTCATGACGACATAACCGTAGGAGGCCATGTGCTCGCCAATGTGGTCGTACCAGCGATAGTCATGTCCATTGCCGTGGCTAACCACAATCAGAGGCCGCGGTCCAAGGCTGGCTATGTTCGTGGGATAGAAGATGTTCTGTTTCAGCCACGTGCCTCCGTTGTAGAGCAGAGCGGTCACTGGCTCGGGACCAAGAATGGCTGTGTCGCGCACCACGTAGAAACCCGCCTCCGCCGAATACCCATCGATCACGTCGCCGGGGCCCAAGAGCCCATCGGCGTCCACATCGAATACAACGTCATAGCCCACTCCGAGTTCGAGCCCGTGCGTTCCACTCAGCGTGCCCTTGGCCAAGAGGAAGGTATTGGTCTTTGTCCCCCCAGGCTGGATGGACACGGAGGTGGGGGCGCCGCGCACATCGATTAGTTGTGGGTCCACGTCCCAACGGGACTTGCCTTTTGCAGCGACAACGTACAGGTCTCCCGTGAGGCCCACCAACCAGGGGAAGCGGGTCGAGTCCAGGGCCGCGCGCACCCGGGCGCCCTCGTTCATGCTCGTGATGTACTCAAAGAAAGGGTAGGTCGGGAGTTTGTTTCCAGCGAGTTGGGCGAGAGTTGGGCCACTTGTGCCAGGGGCCTCGAAAGAAACGTCCAGGGCGTTGGAGAAGTTGGCGCCAGTGCCGCAGGGGCCCAGTGGATCGCGATACCAGGCCTGAAAACCCCAAGTTGTACCCGCGAGGATCTGCCCCCCCGCCCCAAATCCCTGACTGAGTGTGATGGGTTTGACCAAGGAGAGTTGTCCTGCTGGGTCGGACTTCTGAACCGGAAAGCGCCAAAGGCCGGAAGCCCCTGGCCCGATGCACAGGAGGCCGTCGCCCTTCGGCGTTCCTACCTGCGCACTGCCCATGAACAGCAACCCAAACTTGCCGCGCTCCACGCCGCTTACGGTCAGAACCAGGTCGTCTGCAAACAAATCCCCTGATCCTGACGCCGAAAGGAGCGCACCCGTACCGAGGTCACCGTCTTTCCCAAAATTCCCACACCCCGCCGACGAGTCGTCGTTCCCGCAGGGGCACCCAACGCCAAAGCAATAGGCGCTGCCGATTTGCCCGAGAGCTGGCGCCGTTGCAAAGGCGAGGGGCAAGCAGAAGGCTAGGAGGAGGCGAACCATGGAGGTCGCCGGACGGATTCGGCGCGATTCTATTGCACTCCGGTTTGCCCGTTTCCGATAGCCCCAGCCTGACTCACTCGAGGGGCAGGAGTTGGGCCAGGTCGCGGTAGGGCTGCATGGTGTTGTAGAGCTGCGCTGAGACGCGCAGCAGCCGTCCAGGAGGCGCAGGCCACGACATGATCGGAACTTCGATGGCATGCATCTCAAAAAGAACACGCTGAGAAGGATCGACGTCCCATGCCCCAGACGGAGCGCCCTGGTCCCCGGGGGGCAATGGAACGCTGGCCAGGGCGCCGATCATCTCCGGGGGTGAGGGCGCGGGAACGTCTAGTGCGTCGCAAAGCAACTCTCTTGCCGCAAGTGCCTGGCATTTGTGGCGATCCCAAATGGTGGGCCATCCCCCATCTACCAGACTATTGAAGAACTCAATTGCGGTGGGGATCACCAAGAAAGCGGTTGGATCGTCGGTTCCGACCCAATCAAACTCCACCTGAAAACGACTGCGGCCTGCGCGAGGGGAATTGGCTCCGTGACTGATCACGGTCGGACGCACAGATTCCTGCAAGTCCTTGCGCACGTGCAGCAACGCGGACCCCTTGGGGGTGCAGAGCCACTTGTGACAATTGCCTGTGTAGTAGGCAGCACCGATTGCTTCGATATTAAGCTCGAGCATTCCCGGTGCGTGAGCTCCATCCACCAGGGTCTCGACACCCCGCTCACGCAATTCCCGGACTATTCGAGCGATGGGTAGCACCAGGCCGGTCGGGCTGGTGATGTGGTCGATAAGCAGCAGCCGTGTCCTTGGGGTGACCTTGGCCAGGACGGCGTCCAATACCTGCTGCTCCGATTGCAGGGGGAAGGGGATGTCCGCCACGGTGACCGCAGCCCCCGCCCGCTCGCAGACGAACCGAGCCGCGTTGCTGCAAGCGTTGTAGCCGTGGTTCGTCACCAAGAGCTCGTCGCCAGCTTCGAAGGCAAGCGAACGCAGTACGGCATTGACCCCGGTGCTCGCGTTCGGAACGAATACCAAATCGCTGGAATCGGCCCCTACAAAGTTCGCCAAGGCCTCGCGTGCCTCATCCAGATAGCCCTCCAAGCGCCGCGCCATGAACAACACCGGCTCCCGTTCGAGTTCGGCACGCAGACGCACCTGTTCCTCCATGACAACCCGCGGGCAGGCTCCAAACGAGCCGTGATTCAAAAAGCGCACGTCTGGATCCAAATCCCAGGCCGCGGACCAGTCGATGTCCAAATTGCTCATAGGGCGATCCTACCTCCGGCTGCGCGGCCTTGGTCCGTGCTTCTTTGCGGTTGACGCGCTAGCCTGACGGGATGAAACCCATTCACCTTGTGGGCCTCATGCTCTGGCGGGGTGGTTTTCTGCTGGCTGCCGCCGTGGCTGCCTACGAGATAGCGCGGGTCGTTTTGGCCTTCCTCGACCTGCCCGAAGCCTTAGAGTTGGGCGGGGGCCTTGCATTGTCTGGCCTTCTCCTCGTGTTGGCGTCCCTGGTTCTGGAGAATAGGCAGGACGCCCGCACATAGGGAGCACAGACCATGGTCCGCCTCATTCGAATCACCGGCTACCTACTGATCTTTGCTGGCGTCATCGCCACCCTGAGTTGGTTGATCAAACCCCTGCGTCAGGTCTGGCCCGCCTTTCGAACCCTGCCCATCGCCATCCAATTGGGGCTTGGCGCTGCAGCGGCGGGGCTCATCCTTCTCTTCGCCTCCCTCATCTGGGAGCGCATGGAAGAGCGTGAAGCGGATCAGGACCTCCTCCGAGATGACCCCCCCCAACCCCCTTCCTGAGAGCCTCTCATGATAATCGTCAACACCGAATGCGTGCCCGGCTACGAGATTGCTGAACTCAAAGGCCTTGTCCGTGGCAACACCGTGCGTGCCAAGCACCTGGGCAAGGACCTCCTCGCGGGCCTGCGCACCATCGTGGGTGGTGAGATCAAGGAGTACACAGAAATGCTCACCGAGTGCCGCAATGAGAGTGTCAAGCGCATGGTGGCGGAGGCTGAAGGCCTGGGAGCTGACGCCATCATCAACCTCCGCTTCACCACCTCGCAAGTGATGGCCGGGGCCGCGGAACTCCTGGCCTATGGAACGGCCGTAACCCTGAAGCGCTAGGGGGGGCGGGCGGCAGTAACGGTCTCACTCTGAGACTCTCCAGGGGCATTTTCGCCCACCCGATGCTCCCTGGGGCCCAGAGAGGCGATTGCCGTGGAGTTGGAATGGGTGTGAAGACGATGAAGTCCAACCGCCCCCCTTTACGCCAGCCCCATGAAGTCCTCCCCCGCAATCCTCCTTGGCCTGCTTAGCTGCATGGCTTGCGCCGCAACCGAGACCGTTACTCGTTGGAACGTTGAGGCCGATCGCGAGCAGGTCTCGCTGCTGCTCGATGCCCACGCCAGTTACGTAGAGAGCGATCGGGTGACCGAAGCCGCTCAGTACTACTACCAGGCCCCCGTCTGGATTGACGAGGGCTGGGCGCGTACGGCCAGCAGCCTGAGCGAACTGGGCGCGATCTTCGAGGACCAACTAGTTTGGTTGCGGGCTCGCGGCTACTCGCACACCACCGTCACCGATCGACAGGTCCATATGCTGAGTCCATCCTCGGCGCTGGCAACCGTCATCTTCGAGCGTGAAGATACGCGCGGCAATACCATGGATCCTGGACAGTACGCCGTCACGTACGTGTTGATCCGAACCGAGCAGGACTGGCGCATCACCGCCGTGCTTCCCCACGGGCCTGAGCGCACGCCCTGGGCCCTCTGAGGCTGGAGCCCGGCACGGCCCCAAGCGGGCCCGGGGGATGAAAGCGTCTTCCTTTCTTCGCTTCCCCACGGAAGCTAGGCTGGCTTCAGACGTTTTCCCAGGAACCCCATGCGCCACTCCATAGCCCTGCTTGCCCTGCTCTCCCTTTCTGCCTGCGCCACGACCAAACCCCATGAGCCCGAGTGGGGCCGCGAACTTCCGCGAGGAGCCCAGGCTCTCTTGCCCATGCCCATGGGAGCTCTGCCCCCAGGCCTGACGGAAGCCTGGCACGAACGGGCCGTGATCTTGCCCGCCCTGGATAGGTCCATCGGCTGGACACGACTCGCCTCGGCCAAGCAGTTCTTTCCCAAGGCGGGCATCGATCATGGCCGAGCGCTTCGAAGCCTCGAGCGCTTTCGGGAGTTGCTGCTTGAGACCACAGGTCCCGTGGAATTCGGCACAGCCGTTGGCCAGGAGTTTCGTGTCTTCAAGAGCGCTGGCTGGGATGGACAAGGCGGCGGGGTCCTATTCACCGCCTACTGCACTCCCATCCTGAGTGGCTCACTTACCGCACACTCGGAGTACGCCCACCCCCTCTATGGGCTCCCGGAGGATCTTGCCAAGGACAAGGACGGCGCGATCCTGGGGCAGATCATCGAAGGAGGCTACCAGCCCTACCCCACACGGCGAGAAATCGAAGCGGGATACCACCTGACTGAAAAGGGACTGGAGTTGGTTTGGCTGGACGACCCGATCGACGCCTACATCGCACACGTCAACGGTTCCGCAGTCGTAGAACTCGACGATGGCAGCAAGTACCGGCTGGGGTATGCGGGCAAGAACGGCCGCGACTACACCTCCCTGGGCAATGAACTCGTTACCGACGGCCTCATGCGAGCGGACCAGGCCTCCCTGGCGGGGATCAGGACTTGGGCAAGGATGAACCCGGATCTGGTGAGCGAGTACTTGAACCGCAACGACTCCTACGTGTTCTTCACCCAGATCGACGGCAACCCTCGCGGCTCCCTGAACGTCGAGGTCAGCGCCCAGCGCACCTTGGCCACCGACAAGGCCCTCTTCCCAAGAGGGGCACTGGTGTACGTGGACGCGACACTTCCCCTTCCCTCTGCAGCTGGCCGCAGCGGCCATGCACCGTTCCGCAAGCTCATGTTGGATCAGGATACTGGGGGAGCCATCCGTACCGCCGGACGTGCGGACATCTACCTCGGCATCGGGCCCCAAGCCGAGCAGCGTGCTGGCGCCACCCGCAGCGAAGGTCAACTCTACTACCTGTTCCTAGAGGAATGAGCTGCGCAAAAGGCGCCCCAGTGATCATTGGCTAATTGGCCGAAGGTGCCGGCTGTGGGC
>DUDB01000037.1 GCA_012959525.1 Planctomycetota bacterium | reverse complement strand
CCCTGCTCTTCCCCGCAAGACTCAGCAACGCGCGGGAGGAAGTGGTGACCCCGAGGGGATTCGAACCCCTGTCGCCAGGATGAAAACCTGGTGTCCTAGGCCAGACTAGACGACGGGGCCACCGGAGGCCGATACGCCCGTGCCGGAAGCACTTGCGCTCGGTCGCGGGAAGATACGGACACCCAGGGAGAGTGTCAACGAATCGGGAGGCGGATTTTGCCGGCCCCATGGAGGAGCCGAGCATCACTCAGGCGGAGGACCAGCCAGCCCCCCGCAAGAGGGCCTCCACGTGGCGTAGCTCGCGCTCCAGGCAGTCCACCAGACTCCCAGCCGGGCGGCCGGAGGCGGGCAGGACGGACCAGGTATAGGTCTCCACCTCCACGTGCAGCTCGCCCGAGGGCCAGGCGGCCGGGTCCGTCAGGGCCTCGGCCAGGAGGGCGTCGGCGTGGGCACGGGTCGTGGACAGGGAACCGTAGCTCTCCAGATCCACCGGCACATGGAAGTGGCAACGCCACTCGGGAGCCTCGAGCCAAGCCGCCGCGACAGAGTCTTCCGCGGCCAGGGTGTCTGCCAGACCCCCAAGGTCCGACTCGGCCAGGGGACCCGCAGGCGACTGGGCACGGACCTGATGCAGATAGCGGGGCTCGTCCATCCCCAACAGAAGCGCACGACCCTCGGGGTCGGATGCGGGCGCACTCAGGGCCAGAGCACTGGAGAACTGAATCTTGCCCAGGGTGAAGCCGAGCCGGGGCGGGGCGCGGAGGACACCGCCGTCGGTGCCTTCTTCAGACGGACCTCCCCCACTGCTCAAGGACCAGGCCTCCGCCGGGTTCTCAAACTCGACGGCCGAGTGACAGGCATCCAAACACACACCGAGATGACGGCCAGCCAGGGCGGCGGCCTCCGAAGCGTCATGGCCCAAGGCCTTCAACTCCCGCACGGCGGACAGGTTGGCGAGCACCAAGAACTCGGCAAGAGCGCGCGTGTTGCCGGCACTCGCGAAGGGCTCGGCCTCCAGGGAGAGAACAACGGGCGGCACTCCCTCCTGCTGACTGAAGCGCGACACGACACGGGCCATGGCATCCGCGCACGCCTTCAGAACACCGCGATCTGTAACCCACGGACCATAGGTTCCCGGATGAGTACTGATGGAGAGATGGCCGGGAGGGCCTTCGGACTCTCCTTCGGACTCTCCTTCGGGCTCTCCTTCGGGCCCTCCTTCGCACTGCGACCCACGACACGCCTCGATCAGAGCGCCCGCCACCTGCGCCACGTCCAGGGTGTACCGCTCGCGCTCGGGCTCCGCCCAGGTGGGACGGTAGACGTTCTCCTTCAGGCCATCCTCGTGGAAGCCGCCGAAGGGAAAGGCGTTGTAGGTGAACGGATCAAATCCCGACGCGCACAGCCACTCGCCAAAGTCGGCCAGATCCGACGCGCCCTCGGGACCGGCCAGATACGCGGCAAGGGAAGCGGGCAGGTGCAAACCAATGCCCAGGATGCCCTCGGGATGCAACCGCTCGCGCAGGGGCACCGCCACCTCGGTCAGGGCCTGACGCAGGTCCGCCAGAGTCTCCACCGGCAGCACGTTGGTGCAGTAACCCAGACGCACGCGGCGGCCGGGATGGTCGGGGTGGGTCCAGGCCACAGGAAGGGGTTCGCCAGCGCGCCTAAGTGACCGGTATGCCCTCGTCCACCAAGAGCACCGGGATGGTGTCGCGCACCGGGTAAGCGATGGTGCCGTCCTCGCGCACCAGCGCCCCATCCAGGGCATCGGTCACGTCCTCCCCACCCACGTTCTTACAACCTCCGGCCTGCACGCGCTCGTTGAGCGCGGCCAGGGCGGACGCGTCCGCTTCCGTCAGGGACTGGTGGGTGGCGGGGCAGGCCAGGATCTTGAGCAGGTCGGGGTCAATCACGGGGATGGGTGGGGCTGGGGGCGCGGGCGCCGGGGAACTGTTGGACGGAGACTAGTTTGGACCCCAGGGGGTCGAGGACACAAGTGCCAAGCAAGGTGGCTTATTGTGCCACCCACAGAGGCCGCCGGGCGCAGTTGAGTGGACATCCGGGGGGACAATCCCGGGCGTCAGTCGGTAGGCTGATGCCATGCACGCCCGCCCCCCTCGCCGCGACTCAAGACAGAGCCCAAAGCACAGCCCACGCAGACACCTGCAGGGACTCATCGGATGGGGAACCCTCTGCCTGATCCTGGCGGGGCACGGCGCCGGAACAGAGGCTACGGCCACTGCCGATGGCGTGGCCCTAGAGCTCTCCGATGGACCCGCGGCCAAGGCCTGGGCCGGGGTCGGCTCGGAAACGGTGCCCCACCCGCTGCACCCGAACCTGCGCAAAGCCTGCGCCAGCTCGTCGCCCGCCGGGACCTCGGTTCCCACCTGGCACATGTGGGCCGACTGGGTCGCCGACGAAGCCCTGGAAACCGCACCCGCACGACGCGCTGCCCTGTGCCTCCTGGCCCGGGCGCAGGGACGCAACGCCGATGCCTGGGGACACTACGCCAAACTCGGCGCGGACCCACGCTGGGTGGCCAGCGTCACCCCCTACCTGCTCCCGGGTGCGCCACTCGACTCGCCCGTGGAAGCCGGCGGGAACCTCGCGCCGCTGCCCGATGGAGTGCTGCTGCAACCGTTCCTTCCGCCTCCCATCGAGGATGGCGGTGCCGCACCGGCCGGAGGCGCCTGGCGCAAGGCGACCGTGCGCGGTATCCGCGTCGGGAAAGCCACCCTTGACCTGACCATCAGCGTCGAAGCCACCGGCGTTCAGGTCGACGTGGCCCATCGGGGCGGTGGCCCGGCAAAAGTCGCCATCCTGATCCCCGAACCACCGGGCTACGAGATCCGCATCGAGTACCTGGACTGGATGCAGACGGACGAGCCGCGCCTGCCCATCCTCGTAGACCTGCAGCCAGGCGGAGAACCCAGCACCCTCTGGGGACGCATGATCCAACGGAGCGTTTCCCTCCCCACAGGTCAGGCGCAAAGACTGCCCCAGAGTCTGGTCCAAGGTGGACTGTTCCTTTCCCTGCCCGCCGACGATCCCCAGCGCGACGCCGTGGGACAGATCACCCCGGTGCTCGAGAAGCTCCTGGGGGTCCACGTCGGCTTGACCCAACCCGGCACCCCACTGCCCGGCTGGACAGGCACCGTCCTGCACCTGGGCAGCGCGGCCGATCGAGGCAAGCGCCTGACCTGGCTTGCTTCGGCCATCGAAGCCTTCCTACTCCAGTCATGATGAAGCCCATGCGACGACGGCTCTTCCTCACCTCGACCCTGACCCTCGGCCTGCTGTGGGGTTCGATGCACCCGGCGGCGGCTCAGGTCCGCAGCGACCCCCTAGAGCTCAAGTCGAAGGATCGCATCGTGTTTCTGGGCGACAGCATCACCCACGGCGGACACTACGTGGCCTCCTTCCAGAACGCGCTGTGGTGCCTGATGCCCGAAAAGAACCTCTCGTTTTTCAACGCGGGAGTCAGCGGCGACGTGGCAGCCCACGCCCTAGAGCGCCTCGACGCGGAGGTCATCGCCCAAATGCCGGACGTGGTCACGATCCTGTTGGGCATGAACGACGCCGGCTATCGGGCCTTCGACGAGGAACTGCTGGCCAAGTACCGGCGCGACATGACGGCCATCGTCAAGCGCCTGCGCGCAGAGACCGAGGCCAAGCTGGTACTGCTCTCACCCACCTACTTCGACGAGAGCCAGGTGGCCGAGGGGCGCTTCACACCACCCGGCTACAACGACACCCTGATCCGCTACGGCGAGGTCTGCCGCCAGCTCGCAGAAGAGTATGAGGGCCACTTCGTGGATCTCAACGCTCCCCTACTGCAGGCCACCGAGCGCCTGCGTGCCCAGGACGAGAACGCCACCCTGGTCCCCGACGCCATCCACCCGGCGGAAGCGGGCGGCATGGTCATGGCCCACGCCATGCTGACGGGCCTGTTGGATCCCCCCCTGAAGCGGACCCCAAAGCGGGCACTGAAGCTGCAGGCCTCCGGCAAGAGCGCCAGCTCAGGCCAGGGAGAGTTCAAGCTGCGCGCACTCTCGCCCGCGTGGGACGCCGAATCGTGCTCGACAATCGCCGCCGACCTCGACTGGGCGGACCGCTGGAATCCCTACTACCTGCAGACGAGCTTTCTGGGCCAAGGCCGCTGGAAGGTCTGGCTCGGTGATGCCGAGCCCGTGGTCGTAGAAGAGCCGCACGCTGGCAAGTTCATCCTGCCCGCAAGCCTGGTCGAGCGCGCGGCCCGAGTTCAGGACCTCGTCGACCGTCGGCGTCGCATGGTCTGGACCGACATCCGCGATGAGGTCTGGAAGATCAAGGGCGATGGCACGCCCGCCAGCCGCAAGGAACGCTATGCCAAGATCCATCCACAGAACCTGAAGCTCGCCTGGGTCAAGATCGTCGCCTTGAACCACGAGATCGCCACCCTGCTGGCGCAGCCCCTCGTCGTCCCCTACCGCATCGAGCGCCTGGACGACTGAGCACGTCCGCTAGCCCAGCCCCCCTCCCGTTCCGCGTGGGGGGATCGTATCCTTGGAAGCCCCCCCTTTACCGAGAGATCCCATGTACGCCGAACACCGTCGCCAATTCCTCAAGCACCTCAGTACCACCGGCACCGCCGCCGTCATCCCCACCAACCGCTCCATGGTGCGCAACCACGACTGCGACTTCCGCTTTCGTCCCAGTAGCGACTTCTGGTACCTGACCGGTTTCGCCGAGCCCGAGGCCTGCCTGGTCCTGCTGCCCGACCTGGAGGGTGATGGGCCGGGACGCTCGATCCTGTATCTGCGCGAGCTGGACAAGCTCATGGAGATCTGGAACGGCCGGCGCCTGGGGCTGGACGCGGCACCCAAGGCCCTGGGAGTCGACGAGGCGCGCAACATCGAGAGCCTATGGGAGGACCTGCCCGAGTGCCTGACCGGCTACGAGGAGGTGGTCTTCAGCACAGGCTTCGATGCGGATCGGGATCGTAAGATGGGCGAAGTCCTGGCCGCTGTCCGCCGCAAGGCGCGCGGGGGCATTCGGCCCCTGACCAGCATGGTGGACCACACGCCCGCCCTGCATGAGCTGCGGCTGTTCAAGGCGGAAGCGGAGATCGACATGATCCGCAAGGCCTGCACCATCACCACCGAGGCCCACGTGGCCGCCATGGCCGCCACGGCGCCGGGCATGAATGAGTGCGAGATCGATGCCCTCGTGGAGTACACCTTCAAGCGCCGCGGCAGCACGGGAGCCGCCTACAACAACATCGTGGCCGGCGGCGGCAACGCCTGCATCCTGCACTACGTAGAAAACAACGCCGAGCTGCGCGATGGGGATCTGCTGCTGATCGACGCGGGCGCCGAGTGGAACTACTACTCCTCGGACGTCACACGCACGTTCCCCGTCAATGGCCGCTTCAACGACGAACAGCGCGCCATCTACGAAATCGTCCTGGAAGCTCAGATGAAGGCCATCGAACACAGCGCGCCGGGAGTCAGCTTCGTCTCCATCCACGAGGTCGCCCTGCTCTGCCTCGTCGAAGGACTGATCGGGCTGGGCCTGCTGCAAGGCAGCGCCGAAGAGGTCATCGAATCACGCAGCTACACGGACTTCTATCCCCACCGCACCGGGCACTGGATGGGACTCGACGTACACGACTGTGGGTACTACGCCAGCGAGGGCTCCTCACGAATCCTGGAGCCGGGCATGATCTTCACGGTCGAGCCCGGACTCTACGTGGACCCCGCGAACCAGGACGTGGAAGAGCGCTGGCGCGGCATCGGCGTGCGCATTGAAGATGACATCCTCATCACGAACGATGGGCACGAAGTCCTCACCGCCGCGATCCCCAAGAGCGTGGAAGCCGTGGAAGCGGCCTGCGGGGCACCGGTCCCCGAGCCGGTAGCCTGAGGGCGGGCGGGCGTCCTTGACGCTCAATCGCCGGGCTGGAAAGGAAGGTGGTGAGCGCGCCAGGGATCGAACCTGGGACCTACTGGTTAAAAGCCAGTTGCTCTACCAACTGAGCTACGCGCCCACCTGTTTTCCAACTCTCGGCTGCAGGTCATTGCCGAGCGGCGCGGATTCTAGACCAAACTGCCGGAACGATCCACCGCCAAACGCAACTCAAGGGCTCTCGCTCAGACCTCGAGAATCTCGGTGGTCTTCTTGTCCTGAATTTCGCTGACCTTGCCCTCGTACTCCTTGAGGAGCTTTTGGATCTCGTCGTGCAGGTCATGGCACACGTCCTCAGCCATGGAACCGTCCTTCATCAGGGTGTCAGCTTCCTTGTTGGCGTCCCGACGCACGTTACGCATGGCGATACGGCCTTCCTCGGCCAACCCCTTGGCCTTGGCCGCGTACTTCTCGCGCTGATCGCCAGACAGGGGCGGCATGGTCAGGCGCACGACCTTGCCGTCATTTTCGGGGCTGATGCCGAGATCGGACTTGAGCAACGTCTTGGTGATCTCCTCGAGCATCGAGGCATCGAAGGGCTTGATCATGATCTGGCGCGGCTCGGGAATCGAGATCTGCGCCATCTGCAGCAGCGGGGTTGGGCTGCCGTAGTAGTCCACGCGCAGGTTCTCCACTAGCCCTGCGGAGGCACGCGAGGTGCGGATGTGGCGCAGCTGATCCTGAGTGTGATCGAGGGCCTTGCCCATGCGTTCGCGGGCCGTGCTCATAACAGTGTCATAGGTCATGATGAGTTCCTGATCCGGGTGCCCAGCTCTTCGCCACGCACGACTCGCTCCAAGTTGCCCTCCTCGAATAGGTCGAAGACGACCACCGGGAGGTTGTTCTCCATACACAGCGTGATGGCAGTGCCATCCATCACCCGCAGGCTGCGGCTCAAGACATCCATGTAGTCAAGGCTCGTGTAGCGCTCCGCGTCCGGGTCGATCTTGGGGTCGGCGCTGTAGACGCCGTCCACCTTCGTCGCCTTCAGGAGCACCTCGCAACCCAGCTCGGTGGCGCGCAGGGCGGCCGCCGTGTCCGTGGTAAAGAACGGATTGCCCGTGCCCGCGGCCAGCAGCACGACCCGGCCCCGGCCCAGGTGCGCGAGTGCACGGCGACGCACGAAGGGCTCGGCCACCTGACGCACCTCCAAGGCGCTCATGACACGTGTCTCGACGCCCTGCTGTTCGATGGCATCCGACAGGGCCATGGCGTTGATCAGCGTACCGAGCATGCCCATGTAGTCAGCGTTGGCGCGCTGACCGCCCATCTCGCTGAACTCGGCGCCGCGCAGGATGTTCCCACCGCCGCACACCAGGGCCACTTCAACGCCGAGCCCGACGACTCTGGCAATCTGGCTGGCGATACCGGTCACGCTCTCCGCGTGGATACCGTGCCCGCCCGAAGGATCGCCCAGGGCTTCGCCGGAGAGCTTGAGAAGAATGCGTTGGTAGGACATGAGTGGGATGACGGTTGCGGGGGCCGACAGGATAAGAACTCAGGCCCCGCCCCGGAAGCACGCATAGGATTCGATACGCGTTCCCTCGCCCAAGCGCTCTTCGAGCATGTCCTGCACCGTGCGCGGCACCTCTTCCTCGGAGGCCGCCGTGGGCTCCAGCGTGCGACTGGACAGGATCAGTGGATCGAACCACTCCATCAGGGCCCCCTGCTCGCCCACGCCGCAGTCGCCCACGGGGTCATTCAAGAGCATGCCGGTCAATTGCAAGGCCACCCGGGATGCCAGAGGCTTCGGAGCCAGGGTACGCAGCGCAAGCAGCACGCCTCCCTGCCCCGATGGGTGCTCGTAGCCGAAGACCCAGCCCTCGCGGCTATCGAAGCGCGCCATGCGCAGCACGCTGAGGTTGTCCTTGAGCTCCTCGGCACGGGCCTGTTGGGCCTGGGTTACCGTGCCCCCAGCCGCCGACCAGTCCTGTTCGCTCAGCTCATCCAGGCTGGAGGGGCGCTGCTCCAGCACGTGCTGGCTGAGCGCACGCAGGTAGTCCACGAAGGCCCCCATGCGCAGGGTCTCCTCACGGGCACAGCCCAATGAGACCAGCGATCCACTGCGACCATCCTCGGCAACGAACGTGCCCACGCGCCCGAAAGGCGTGAGGGGGCCGCCGGCTCTGGCGCCGAAATCACCTGTGGATGGCATGGGGAAGGCCTGGAACGCTCAGAGAATGCTCCAGCACCCTCAAGCCTATGGGGAATGCCCCCATTTGCACAGACTGAATCCGCCCCGGGGGATCAGTTGCCCAGCTGGAATCGGCGGAAGGCTGTCAGGCGAGTGCCGTCACCCAAGCCTGCGGTCAGCGCCTTACCCACCGTGGACTTGTCGTCCTTGATCCAAGGTTGCTCGGTGATCACGCGCTGGGCGAAGAATTTCTCCAGCTGGCCGGACATGATCTTCTCCTGGATCTCCTCGGGCTTGCCCACCAGGTTCTCGCGGATGATGGCCTTCTCACGCTCGACGGTCTCATCATCCACGGCATCCCGGTCGATGGCATCGGGGTTGAACACCACGATGTGCATGCACAAATCGCGCAGACAGTCGGCTGCCGTCGCCTTGTCGCTGCCGGTCTCCACGTTGACAAGGGCACCCTTCTTCTGGTCGTGGTGAACGTACGCCGCCACCTGGCCAGAAGGAGAAGAGTAGGCCTGCACGCCGTCTATGAGGATGTTCTCGCCTAGCTTGCCGATCAGGGCAGCCAGCGCATCGGCAACGGTTCCGCCCTGGGCCCAGTCCTGGGCCAGGCAAGCCTCCCCGTCCGCAGGCGTGTTCGCCAGAACGTGGGCGCAGAGATCGTTCAAGAACGCCTCGAAGTTGGGAGTCTTGGCGACGAAGTCCGTCTCGCAGGCAATGGAGACCATCGCGCCGGTGTGGCCATCTTCTGAGATGCTTGCCATCAAGCGGCCATCGCTCGTCGAACGACCGGCCTTCTTGGCGGCCGTCTTCAGTCCGGACTTGCGCAGCTCATCGAAGGCGGCCTCGATGTTTCCATCGGCGGCGGTCAGAGCCTTCTTGCATTCCATCATGCCGGCGCCGGCCTTCTCGCGCAGTTCGCGCACCATACTTGCTGTGATTTCAGACATGGATCGATTCATCTTCCGTGGAAGATTCGTAGGGACTCGCAGATTGGGGTCAGATTGGGGGAACTAAGCGTCGCTGCCGGCGTCGCCTTCGGCGGGCTTGGGCTCTTCTGCATCGGGGGCAGCTTCGGGGGCAGCTTCGGGAGCAGCTTCGGGAGCAGCTTCGGGGGCAGCTTCGGGAGCAGCTTCGGGAGCAGCTTCGGGGGCGGCCTCCGCGGTTGCTTCAGGTGCGGCTTCCCCTTCAGCCGCCGGAGCGGGAGCCTCCTCCTCTGCCACGGCCACCGCGGCCGGAGCCGCATCGGCTTCGCCCGCCGAACCGGCCTCGCCAATGGGCGTGGGCAGGGACCGGGTGCGGGTCGGGCGCACGTCGTCGGTGATGCCCTCTTCGCGCTTCTCGGCGACGCCAAGGGCAGCTTCCTTCTCACCATGGTCATGCCAGCCGGCTTCCACAGAGTCCACGAGCTGTTCGATCATCAGGCGCACGGACTTCAGCGCGTCGTCGTTGGCGGGAATCACGATGTCCACGGAATCGGGATCGCAGTCCGTGTCGAGCAAACCGATAGTCACGACGCCCATCTTGCGCGCCTCTTTGGTGGCGTTCGTCTCCCGCGAGGGGTCGATCACAACCATTGCACCGGGCATCTTGGACATCTCGCGGATGCCGCCCAGGTTGCGGGTGATCTTGCGCCTCTCGCGGTTCATCTTGGCCGTCTCTTTCTTCTTGAGCTTCATCTCCTCGATCTTGGCTTCGTCGTAGGACTCGAGCTCCTCGAGCCGCTTGAGGCGTGAGCGGATCACGGAGAAGTTGGTCAGGGTGCCCCCGATCCAACGCTCAGTGACGATGGGCATGCCGGTGCGCTGGCCTGCTTCCTGCACAACGCCTTTCACCTGGCGCTTGGTGCCGACCCAGAGGACGGTCTGACCCTCGGATGCGATCTTGAAGAGCAGGTTCTGGGCGCGCAGAAGGCCGCGCATGGTCTGACGGAGATCGATAACGTGGGTGTTGTTACGGCGACCGTGAATGTACGGAGCCATCTTTGGATTCCACCGTGATATACGGCATCCAAAGTGCACGCCAGCTTCGATGAGTTGCTGAACGGTTAGTTTGTTGTCCATGGTCCTCGTGGGGAACGCGTGGTTCCCCGTTGGGCGATTGGAAGGGAAATTGAGACGTGGAGAGATGAAACCCGGGTGAGCCCGTCCCGACGGAACGGAGAGCCCCCCTGGGGGTACAATGACTGGGGTCCTGGCGACTGCCCGAACACCCTCTCGAATCCGCCTGAGGCCCCACACAGAGATGGGTCTCATTCAGAAACGGGCAGGAGAGTTTACGGCTCTGGAGGGGGGTGTCAATCGGATCGGGCCAGGGAGTCGGTTCTCCTTAGGGCCCCGGGGGAGATACACTTAGAGCCTCCAATCTGGGCCCACTGCGACCCACCGAGCCCGTCCCTCCAGGCCATGCCCGCACCCGATGCTCCACTCATCCTGATCTGCGACCACCGTGGAGAAGGACTGTCCGAGGCGCTCCGCCCGCTTTCCTCTCTAGAAATGCGCATTGAGACGACCACGCGTCTGGCCCAGACCCGCCAGCAGCTCGTGCGTCAACAGCCAGCCCTGGTGATTATCGACCCCCTCTCCCGGGGTGGTGTGGTGGAGCTGGAAGTTCTGGCCGCCGCCCGCGGCAACGCCGTCCTACCCGTGCTGGTGGTCACGACCCCTGACGACCCCCTGCCCGCCCTCATCGCCGCGCGCACCCTCGACCCCGGCCCCTGGGACCTGATCTATAACCACGCGCCCCTCGAAGAGTTCGCCATGCGCATCGAGGGCCTGCGTCGGCGCGCGGCACATCAAAAAGAACTGGATGAGATGCGGTACGCCGCAGTGCATGACGACCGCACCTCCCTCCTCAGACCCATGGCATTCGACCTGCGTCTGGGTGAGCACTTCTCCGCCGCCCAACGCCACCACCTGGACCTGGCGCTAGTTCTCATTGACCTGGACAAGTTCGGCAACGTCAACAAGCTCTTCGATCACACCGTCGGCGACGCGGTGATCGAAGTGGTGGGCTCGGTGGTGCGTGACAACCTGCGTACGGAAGACGTGGGTGGGCGTATCGGCGGAGATGAGTTCGCCGTACTGCTGCCCTACACGCCACGCGTCCACGCCGCACGAGTCGTAGGGCGACTGCGCGAGGAGATCGAGGTCTTGAGCGGCCCCTATCCGGGCACCGACCGGCGTGTAGAGATCTCCGCCAGCATCGGCTTCGAGACCTTTGACGGGGAAGACATCGAGTCCGTCGAGGCCCTGCGCCGCCACGCGGAGATTGCTCTGCGCCGTTGCAAGGAAGGCGGCGGCAATCGCGCCATCTACTACCGGCAGCTGCCCGAAGCCCAGATGCGCCGCTCCCGTGAGGGCTGAGCGCCGAGCAAACTACCGGAACTGCACCCGCAGCCCCGTGGTCAGGTTCGAGGTCGAAGTCGGGTTCTTGTCCCGGAACCAGAGCTGAAAGTACCAGGTGTCCCCGGGAACGACCCGGGGCGGCAGGGGCTGCGGCAGGTTGTCCAGCTCGAGGGGTACGAAGAAGGTCCCATCGGGATCGGTATACCCCACGTCCATCCGGAAGCGCCCGATATTGCCTCCCAGGCACAGGTTGCCTTGCCCCCCACCCATGAAAGGCACCCAGCCCATGGTCTGGCTCGCCAGGGCCAGGGCGGGTCGGGCCGGAGGCAGCTGGCTGGCAGCCAACTGGAACTGACCACAGGCGACATCATCCGCTCCGTAGGCACCCATCAGAGCTGGCAGCCCGGTCGAGTTAGGGTTTCCCGGGCCGCAGTAGGGCTGGCCCAGATCGCGCAACAGGCAGAACAGGTGACCCTCGCCCGAGTCGACCCCCGCAGGGTCCGCGAACGGCATGCCCACCAGGGTCCGGCTGCCGCTGGCAGCCAGACGCGTACCGAAGCGGTCACCATCCTGCAGACCGAAACGAGCGAACTCCCCCAGCGGGGCGCCGGTCTGGGAATCCAGCAGGTGCACGGATCCGATGTCGAGCCCCGCGGCGTCCGCCCCGGGAGCGGAAACCAACAGGAGACCGTCGGCCAGTGCCACGGCCGTGCCGAACCGATCGTTCTCGGCGATATTCGCGGGCGGCGGGAGGTACATGAGCTCGGCCCCGGTGGTCAGGTCAAAGACGTACGCCTTCCCTAGGTCCTCCGTCGGCCCCTGGTCACTGCTGGGTGCACCGATCAACACACGCCCACCATCGGCTGCGAGTGAAGCACCAAAGCTGTCGCCGGCCTGGCCATTCTGGGCATCGAGCTTGTGCATCTGCTTGCCTCCGAAGAGGTTGAACACGTAGACCGTGCCACGCCCGGGGTAGGGCTTATCCCAGTTGGCGCTGGCCACAACGTGCTGACCATCCAGGTCCAATCGCATCCCCAGGCGCATCCCGGGCCGGGGCTTCTTGGCCACGATCTTCTTGAGCTCCTTTCCGGTCTGGGTGTCGAATACGTAGAGCGCTCCGCAGTCCTTGGCCCCCGCTGAAGCGCCGGGCGCCGCAACCACCAGGCGCCCGGGCCCAAGCGCCATGCACTGGCCGAAGAGATCCCCCGCCTCGCCATCCCAGGCACGGAATTCAAACAACTCCTTACCGCTCTGCAGATCGAAGAGGAACACGGACCCCGCGTTCTGGCCGTTGTGGTCCGTGTTGGCGGAGACGGCCGCCAGCCCATCGTGTACCGCAACGGCAAGCCCGAAGGTGTCGTTGGGGTTGGAAGTAGAGGGGCTCAGTACGTAACGCGCGGCGCCGCTGATCGCGTCAAATACCCAGGCCCGGCCACGGTACTTCGGCCCCTTATAGGGTGCCGCCACCACGGCATCCGAACCCTCGATGGCCATGGCCAGCGCGAATCCATCACCAGCTCCCACCGCGGAATGAGTGAGGTCGGCTACATGGGCCTGAGCGCCCACCGGGACGCTGACGGCCAGGGCCAGTAGCAGTCGCGCGAAGGGCTGAAGAGAGGTCAAGCGAGTCAGGGTGAATTTCCTATGCGAGCGGGGCTTCCAGGTTAATCGGTGACCAGATGAGGCACAACAAAACGGGTCTCCCTGCCCCGTACTGGGCCTCCCAGCGCACTTTGGACGCTGCCAAGCCTCACGAGGTTCCCCCCCCAGCCTCGCCGGATTGGGAAAGAACGGGACCCTGCTCCTCGGGGTAGGATGGGAGCATGCAGCCCTCCCTGCGATGCGCACTCCCGTGTCTCCTTCTCGGAGTCGGGCTGCTCGGATTCTGCCCTACGGCCCACGCCCAGACCACGATCCAGGTGGACGTGGGACGCGGACCCGTCACGGTCTACGTGCCTTCTTCCTACGACCCGGCTGAACGCACGCCCCTGCTGATTCTGCTGCACGCCATCCTGTTCAACGGCAACATCCAGGAGGCCTACTTCAAGCTGCGCCCCGAAGCGGAAGCGCGTGGGATCCTCTACGCCTATCCCGATGGAACCGTAGACCCCACCGGCACGCGCTTTTGGAACGCGACCGACGCCTGCTGTGACTTCTACGGATCGGGAGTCGATGACGAGGGCTACGTCCGGGACCTGCTCGATGCCATTGAGAGAGCGCTCAACGTGGACCCGCGCCGGGTCTGGCTCGCGGGACATTCCAATGGCGGGTTTCTCGGGCATCGCCTGATCTGCTCATTCGGCGAGCGCTTTGCGGCACTGGGTAACCTGGCGGGCCCCACGTGGAAGGACCCGGCCAATTGCCCGGCGACCGACCCAATCAGCGTGCTGCAAGTCCACGGCACGATCGATCCGGTGGTGCTTTACGGGGGCGGGTTCTGGATCGGGATGCCCCCTTACCCGGGGGTTCAATACACGGCCAACTGGTGGGGCACCTTCAACGGCTGTGATCCTGTGGACAAGTCTGCGCCATGGATAGATCTCTCCTCGTTGGTGGTTGGCAAGGAGACCCAGGTCTGGCGCTGGAAGAACGGCCGGGCGGGAACCGAGGTCGAGCATTGGAAGATGAATCTCTCCCAGCACTCTCCGGTGTTCAACTCCACCTTCGCCCCACGCTTCATGGACTGGTTCGAGGCCCACCCGCGAGCGGGAGTGGGCAGCGGGTTCTGCGAGAGCCACGTGAACTCAAGCGGTCGACCGGCGCGCATGGATGCGGAGGGATCGGCCTCGGTCGCCGCTGCAGACCTGACCCTGCGAGCGGTGGCCCTGCCTCCGGGAGCGGTGGGCGGCTTCCTGCACGGCGAGGAGCGCGATGCCACGCCCTTCGGCCAGGGCGTGCGATGTGTCGCCGGAGGCAACCTGAGGCGCCTCCTGCTGGCCCAGGCCGATGGAACAGGAACGGCGCGCTACGCCCTGACCGTGGGCGCTCCCGGGTTCCTCGCGGGCACCACCCACCACTTCCAGTTCCTCTTCAGGGACGGCAGCGGCTCCGGGCCCGGAATGACCGACGGCCTCAGCATCACCTTCTTGCCCTGAGCCCCGTAGTTACTGCGCCCGCACGAGCACCGGGCGCAGCCAGTTGGCCCGATCGCAAAAGAAGGCCTCGGTGGCGGGGTCCACCTCCAGCACCAACGAGCGTGCGCCCGTGAGGTCCACGGTGGGTACGCGCAAAGGGCTCTGCCCCCCGCGCACCACCGGACTGGCCCAACGCTCCTCGCCGTCCACGTGCACGCGGAATATTACGGAGCCCTGATAGGCACCGCCCAGCGCCGAGTCGTCCAGTCCCGCCTCGAGGCGCAGGGACTTCCAGGATCCATCCAACTCCCAGGTCAGGCGACTGGGTGCGTGCACCCCCAAGCCACGGGCGAAGGCGCGCCCCCCCGTGCGCAAGATCCGGCCGGCATAGTTGCGATCCACCTGAACGGGATAGCGCATGCCCAGCCCCTCCGACCCGCCGAACAGATCGCTGGGGCCCCTATCCGATGGAGAGAGATCGGAGAGGAACTGAAATGAACCGTCGGCACTCATCACCTCGCGCACAAGAGGCAAGGGAATGCGCAACCCTGTGCCGGCCGCGGTCGTGATTTCCAGACCACCGGCACCCACCGTTCCCAGGTCGCCGCCCAGGCGTCCACCCCCGCGAAGATCCACAACGACCGGAGAGCTCGCCGGATTGGCCGTCGGCGCGTCAAGCTGCTCGACAAAGACGGCCACGACCTCCTTCCAGGAATGGGTCTTCAGGCCAAAGCGTCCTTGAAAACGAATGCCATCGGGTTCGAATCCATCGACCAGTCCATCGATACGGTCTAGTCCCGCGCCCCGGCGCAGATAGAGGCGGTCGCCTTCGTCCGGGGCCTCGGGCAGCACGCTTCCACCCGTGGGTTGACGACCGGGGAATCGGATCGAGGCCACCTCCTCGATGGAGAGAGACACCGGGGAAGCACCGCCCAAGGCCAGGACGATTGAATCCCCACTCCCCCCCAACAGCCGGCCCCTTAGCCATGCACCACAGTGCAGGTAGACGCTGGCATTATTCTCATCCATGACGCCCGCCTGGGACACGGCTGCGAAGCCCTCGCAGCGCAAGAACGCGACGCCCCGGGCTTTCAGGTCGTCGACGGGTAGCTCGTCCAAGCTCAGGCGCGTGATCTTACCGGCCAGATCCTCAAGCTCGATGACCGGGGCCGCTGGCACCCCCTGAGCATCCTGGCGGGGGGTCGGGCCGAGGAGCAGAATGCAAGTGGCAGCGAACAGGGGCGTAGTCATGGGGTCATCCTAGCCACCATGACGCCCCGTCTCACGACCCCTTCCGCAGGGATCGGGGTTACCTGTCAGAGTGGCAGACCCACGGTCCCTATCCCCCAGTACCTGCCATCCTGGCAGCATGGTGTGGGTTAGAAATGCGCGCAAGTCCTTATAGAGAAGGCACTTGCGAATCAAAACGACGGCGGCACCCTTCTTGCTTTTGGTGCACACACCCCGCCCGCTCCCCTGCGGTCGGCACCGATCACCCCTCCCCACACGTCCCTACTGGGACACGAACCAGACAAGAAGGAAATCCATGGCCAAGCAAATGGTTTTCGAGACGGAAGCACGCGAAGCTATCCGGCGCGGCGTCGACAAACTCGCCCGTGCCGTCACCTCCACCCTCGGCCCCCGCGGCCGCAATGCAATCCTGGACAAGGGCTGGGGCGCACCGACCGTCACCAAGGACGGCGTATCCGTCGCCGAGGAGATCCAACTCAGCGACCCCTACGAGCAGATGGGCGCCCAGCTGGTCAAGGAAGTGGCCAGCAAGACGAGCGACGTCGCGGGCGATGGCACCACGACCGCCACGCTGCTGACCGCCGTCCTCTTCGAAGGGGGCATGAAAGCTATCGCTGCTGGTGCCGCGCCGGCCGTCATCAACCGTGCCCTGCACGACGGCTCGCGAGCGGTGATCACCGCGCTCGATAAGGCCGCCAAGCCCGTGGGTGGCAGCTCGGAAATCCAGCAGATCGCTACCATCTCCGCCAACAACGATGCCCAGGTCGGCAAGCTGATCTCGTCGGCCATGAAGAAAGTCGGTAAGGACGGGGTCATCACTGTGGAAGACGGCAAGACCATGGAGACCGACGTGGATCTCGTGGAGGGCATGCAGTTCGACCGCGGCTTCCTCTCGCCTCACTTCGTGACCGCCACGAGCACCATGGAGTGCGAATTTGACAAGCCCCTGATTCTTGTCCACGAGGGCAAGATCAGTAACGTCCAAGGCATTCTCGGCCTGCTCGAGCAAGCGAAGGAAGCCAACGCCCAGCTGCTCATCATCGCCGAGGACGTAGAGTCCGAGGCTCTGGCCACCCTGGTCGTGAACAAGATGCGTGGCGTCCTGCAGGTGTGCGCCGTCAAGGCACCGGGCTACGGCGATCGCCGCAAGCAGATGCTCCAGGATATCGCGGCCCTCACAGGCGCCACGGCTATCATGAAGGACCTGGGTGTGGACCTCGAAGACGTCACCCTCTCCCACCTGGGCAGTGCGCGGCGCATCGTGATCAGCTCCGATGCCACCACCGTAGTGGGCGGAAAGGGCGCGCGCGCCGATGTAGACGCTCGCGTGGCGCAGATTCGCCGCGAGGTCGAGAGCACCACCAGTGACTACGACCGCGAGAAGCTGCAAGAGCGCCTGGCGCGCCTGACCGGCGGCATCGCCCAAATCAATGTGGGCGGAGCGACGGACACCGAGGTGAAGGAGCGCAAGGCCCTCATTGAGGATGCCCTGCACGCCACCCGCGCTGCTGTATCCGAAGGCGTCCTGCCCGGCGGCGGCTCCGCCCTCTTGCGCGCCCGAGACGTCCTGAAGTCCATGCACGTCAAGGACGACGTGGACTACAACATGGGCCTGGACATCCTGTTTGCGGCCGCCGCAGGCCCCATCGAGCGCATCGCGGAGAATGCGGGCCACGACGGCCCCGTCGTCTCACACCGGGTCCTGCGTAGCAAGCAACCGAACTGGGGCTTCAACGCTCTGAGCGGCGAGTACGGCGACCTGATGGAGATGGGCATCCTCGATCCCGCCAAGGTCACCAAGTCCGCACTGCTCAATGCGGTCAGCGTGGCAGCACTGCTCCTGACCACCGACGCCCTCATCGTCAACAAGCCCGAGAAGGAAGTCGCTGCCCCCGGTGGCGGTGACGACATGGGTGGTGGCATGGGCGACATGGGTGGCATGGGTGGCATGGGCGGCATGGGCGGCATGGGCGGCATGGACATGGGTTTCTAGCGCCTCCGCACACCTCACCTTTCAACACAGAACAACCTCCAACAACTAATACTCATCATGGCCAAGCAAATCATGTTCGACGACGCCGCCCGCCAGAAGGTCAAGGCCGGCATCGAGAAACTCGCCAAGACGGTTCGCGTGACCCTCGGTCCCGCAGGTCGCAACGTCATCCTCGACAAGTCCTTCGGTGGCCCGCACGTCACCAAGGACGGTGTCTCGGTCGCCAAGGAAATCGAGCTCGAAGATCCGTTCGAGAACATGGGCGCCAAGCTCGTGCTCGAGGTTGCCAACAAGACCAACGACGTGGCCGGTGACGGCACCACCACAGCCACGGTTCTGGCCGCCTCCATCTACAACGAGGGCATCAAGTACAGCGCCACCGGCGTATCCACCATCGCCCTGCGCAATGGGATCGACAAGGCGGTGGCCTACGCCACCGAGTCAATCGCCAGCCAATCCCGGAAGGTCAAGTCCAAGAAGGACAAGCAGTCCGTGGCCGCGATCTCATCCAACAATGATGAGATGATCGGCGACCTGCTGGCCGAGGCCTTCGAGAAGGTGGGCGACACAGGAGTCATCACGGTCGAAGAGAACAAGTCCGTGGAAACCGAGTTGGAAGTGGTCGAGGGCATGGAGTTCGACAAGGGCTACCTGTCCCCCTACTTCGCAACGGACCTCTCCAAGCTCGTCTGCGAGCTAGAGAACGCCAACGTGTTCATCTGCAACCAGAAGATCAGCAACCTGCGGGACTTCGTGCCCGTGCTGGAAGCCGGCATGCAGGCTGGCGGCCCTCTGCTGATCATCGCCGAGGACATCGACGGCGAGGCCCTCACGGCCCTGGTCATCAACCGTCTCAAGGGCATCCTGGACGTGTGTGCCGTGAAGGCGCCGGGCTTCGGCGAGCGGCGCAAGGCTTACCTCGAGGACATCGCCACCCTGACGGGCGGCACGGCACTAACCGAAGAGCTCGGCGTGCCCCTTGAAAAGGTGGGTGCAGACTTCTTCGGCAAGGCCGGGCGGATCACGATCAGCAAGGACACCACGACGATCGTGCGCGGCGGCGGCAAGGCCAAGGCCATTAAGGAGCGCGCGAGCCAGATCCAGGCGCAGATCGAGAGCACCAGCTCCGACTACGACCGGGAGAAGCTCGAGGAGCGTCTGGCCAAGCTCACCGGTGGCGTAGCCCTGATCAAGGTCGGCGGCCACACCGAGGCCGAGATGAAGGCCAGCAAGGACCGCGTGGAAGACGCGCTCAACGCCACTCGCGCCGCGATCGAAGAGGGCGTGGTGCCTGGTGGTGGCGTGGCTCTTCTGCGTGCGGCCGAGGCCGTCGCCGAGGGACGCTACTCGGGCGAAGAGAAGTTCGGCGCCATGATCATCGAGCGTGCCCTAGAGGACCCCCTGCGCTGGATCGCCAAGAACGCAGGTGAAGACGGCGCGGTTGTCGCAGAGAACATCCGCGAACGCTCGAAGACGACGGGCTACAACGCCCTGACCGGGGAGTACGTGGACATGATCAAGGCCGGGGTCATCGACCCCGCCAAGGTCGTGCGCTCGGCCCTGCAGAACGCGGCCTCTATCGCAGGCCTCCTGCTGACCACCGACACCATGGTGACCGAGATTGCCGGCGACACGGCCATCGACGGCTCTGTAGCCTAGGTCCCAAGGAGCGCGTCATCTCCGTGGCGGGCAGGCAACGCAGTGCCTGCCCGCCGCTACATACCCTCCATCCACCCACCTCGAATCCCCCATGAGCGACAAGCGTGACTTCTACGAGGTGCTGGGCGTCTCGCGCAACGCCGAGCAGGGGGAGATCAAGAAGGCTTATCGCAAGCTGGCTCTGAAGTTCCACCCCGACCAGAACCCGGGGAACCAGGGTGCAGAGGAGCGTTTCAAGGAGGCGGCCGAGGCCTATGACGTGCTGTCGGACTCCTCCAAGCGACAACAGTACGACCAGTTCGGCCACGCAGCTTTCGGTCAGGGTGGCGCAGGCCAGGGCTTCTCCAACATGGAGGACATCTTCTCCGCCTTCGGGGACATCTTTGGGGGAGGCCGCGGGAGCGGCGGCATCTTTGGAGACATCTTCGGCGGCAGCCGCACGCGTAGTGGCCCTACCCCAGGACGAGATCTCCAGATCGCCCTGGAAGTGTCACTCGAGGAGATCGACACCGGCATCAAGAAGACTGTCAGCCTCAAGCGTCGCGAACGCTGCGAGACCTGTGAAGGCTCGGGGTGTAAGGCCGGCACCGGAAAGAAGAAGTGCGCCACCTGCGACGGGCATGGCCAGGTCAGCCGCAACGCCGGCTTCTTCTCCATGGCACAGCCCTGCCCCACCTGCCGCGGCGCCGGACAGAGCATCGAGTCCCCCTGTTCGGACTGTCGCGGTCAGGGCGGCAAGCACGAAAAGACCGAGATCGAGATCTCCATCCCCAGTGGAGTCGAGGAGGGGATGCGCCTGCGCATCAGCGGCGAAGGGGACGTGGGTGCGGTGGGTGCACCGCGCGGCGACCTGTACTGCATCATCCGCGAGCATGAGCACAAGATCTTCCAGCGCAGCGGTCCGGACGTGATGGCCGATGTGCCCTTCTCATTCGCCCAGCTCGCCCTGGGAGACAAGGTGGAGATCCCAACCCTGCGAGGACGTGTGGAGATGAGCGTTCCCGCGGGCACCAAGCCGGGCAAGATATTCCGCTTGCGCGATCAGGGCCTGCCGCGCATCGAAGGCCACGGCCGCGGCGACCAGCTGGTGCGCGTCTTCTGCGAAGTACCCACCAATCTCACCGACCGGCAGGAAGAGCTCTTGAGAGAGTTCGCAGAGATCGAGACCGAGCGGGGCGGCAAGAAGAATTTCTTTGAGCGAGTTACCGACTTCTTCGCCTAAGAGGAGAAGCGGGAGAATGAACATGGCCAAGAAGACCAAGAAGAACAAAGAAGAGCACCTGAACGGGGAAGCGGACGAGGCACCCGAAGCCCAGACGCCGGCCGGCGAGGGCGCTGCACAAGAAGCCGCAGAGCCCGTCCGGGACGAGACCCCGCTCGAACAAGCCGAGCGCGAGCGCGACGAGTACCTGGGCAACTGGCACAGGGCGCGCGCCGACTACCAGAACCTCAAGCGACGCACCTTCGACGACGTCCAGGGAGCCGTGGGCCGCGAGCGCACCGCCCTGCTCCAGGAGATGCTCACCATCCTCGACTTCCTAGACATGGCTCTGGCCACTCCCGTAGAGCACGCCGAAGCCAAGAACCTCAAGACCGGCGTACAGATGACCCGCGATCAGCTGATGGCGTTGCTTGAACGCCATCGGGTCTGTGTCATGGAGACCGAAGAGGGCGCCTTTGACCACGGCCTACATCAGGCCGTCGCCACAGTGGAGACGGATGACGTGGAGCCCGGGCAGATTGTCGAGGTCATGCGCCGCGGATTCACGATCGCCGGCGAAGTGCTGCGCTACGCCCAGGTTCGGGTGGCTGCCGAAACCCAGACTGGAACCGAAGCCGACAACGAGTCGGGCGGCGACACCGCGCCAGGCGAAGACTAGTGCCAACCTACGACTATCGCTGCCGGGCCTGCGGGCACGAACTGGAGATGTTCCAGTCCATGAGCGAGGGTCCCAAGCGCAAGTGTCCCGAGTGCGGAACGCTCAAGCTGCAACGGCTGATCGGGACGGGTGCTGGAATCCTCTTCAAGGGCTCAGGGTTCTACGAAACGGACTACCGCTCCGCGTCCTACGAGAAGGACAAGGCGGCCGACAAGCCCCCAGCGGACAAGTCCAAGGGTGACAAGTCGGGAGCAACCCCAAAGGCCAAGGACGCGAAAGCCTCACCGGCACCGAAGAAGGACAAGGGCTCCAGCAGCTCGTCCTGAGTCCCGGCCTACAGGAACAGCTCCCGCACCAACTCCGCAATGGCCGGGGTGTCGTGGTGACCGATGACGCGGTCCGCCACGGACTTGAGCTCCTCCATGGAGTTCTCCATCGCAACCCCCAGACCCGCGGCTTGGATCATCGGGGTGTCATTGCGGGCATCCCCCACCGCCACAACCCGCTCAGGCGGGATGCCGTAGGTGTCCTGCAACAACCTCAGGGCCTCGGCCTTGCCCCGACACGGGGGTTGAAGGTCCACAACCTGCATGGGGCTCTCGCGGTGCTTGGGAAGGAACGACAGGGGGAAGTGAACGCTGTAGAGGTGATCCCCCACGGCCTCGGAGATCACCCTTGAGTAGCTCAAGGACCCGGCCGGGTGCTCGGCCATGAATGACACGCGGATAACAAACTGCTGCTCGCGCAACTCCGCGCGGTCCACGTGGCGCACACCCACAAGGCCCTCAAGGCTGGCGCGCTCGCGATCGTTGCGTGGATACGCACTGATCTTGTCATCGGCCGTCATCAAGAGGGTCAGGTCGCCACTGCTCTCGCCGTAGTCGCAGGCCTTCCCCATAACGCTCTTCGAGAGCGTGCGCTCCTCGATCAGGCGCTTCTCAACCGGGCAGTAAACGGCTGCGCCGTTGAAGACCATGGCGGGCCCCTTGAGATCGATCTCCTCCAGCACCGGCAGGGTGGCGATCTTGGAGCGGCCCGTCACCACCATGACCAAAACGCCCTGGTCTTGTGCCGCCGTCAATGCACTCACCACCTCGGGCAGGATCCGATCCTGGCCAGTCAGCAGGGTGCCGTCCAAATCCAAGCAGATGGCTTCGTAGTTCGCGCTCGTCACTGGCCCATGATAGTCATCCAGGGGATCGACAGAGAACCCCGCCGTGCAGGCCTCCGGCGAAAGCTGTACCCTGCTCGTTCAGCACGCGCATCGCCGAGCCCCCTATCGCCTCAATGACCCCCCTTCGCCGTATCGGTATCTTTGCTTGCGCCGGGCTCCTGCAGCTGGGCCCTCTGGACGCGCCGCTTAAAGGGCTGGCCGGAGTGGGTATGTGCTCGAGCGCCAACGCACAGCTGCCGCCCAAGTCCGGCCGCGACTACTACGAAGAGACCACGCGCCACGGTTTTCGCATCCGAACCCCCAAGGACTGGAATTTCTTCCCTGACGAGCGCGGCAATCCAAACGTACTTGGCCGCTACGTCCCCAAGCGCGACGGCGTCGTCAGCCAACCGGACGGCACACGCTTCGCCCCGACCATGTGGCTGCTGGTCTTCGACAAGGCCTACGAAGCCCCCGTCATCCAAAACCAACGGGACGCCCAGCGAGCGTCGGTCACCTCCTACTACGAGACCCTAGGGGACTGGCTGAAGGGGCGAGACGTCGATCTGCAGACCAATATTACGATCACCGAGTTCGAGGTTCTCGACGAGGACGAGTCCAAGGTCAAGGGCACCCTGGGTGGGCACGAGGTGCTGTACCTCGCCACGGGTGAGTATCGTGGCGCCCGCGGTGAAAAAAACTCTGGCAACCTGCACTTCTGGGCCAAGAGATTCGTGCTGACGGAGAACAAGGAGATCGCTGTGCTCTTTAGCGCCCCCGCGGACAAGCGCGACTGGAGCAAGTGGCGCTCGCAGATCCGCAAGATCGCCGGAACGTTCTCGCGCGTGGACCTTGAAGATCTGGACACGTCCTCGGTGAGCGGCAGCGGCGTCCGCGCCAAGAAGCACCGCGCCCTACTGGAGATGGTCGACGCCAACCCGGGCTGGGAACTGCACCCCACCCCCAATTACTTCGTGATCTCTAACTCGGATGACAGCGAGTTCCTGAAAGAGATCAAGGGTCGCCTCGAAGCCATCCGCGAACAGTACGAGCAGGAGTTCCCCGAAGACCTCGCTCTGGCAGCCTTGCAGGCTCAGGCGAAGCGTCAGCGCAAGGCGCGCAACAAGGACAAGGACGATGGCGATGAGCCAGCCTCCCCTGAAGTCGAGACCACGGCAGTGGCGAGCGCTTCTCCGCGTGAACTCTCACGCTGCAGCGTGGTGCGCGTGTGCGACAGCCGCGAGGACTACATGCGCTACGGCGGCCCCGCAGGCTCGGCCGGCTATTGGTGGTCGGCCACCGAGGAGCTAGTGATCTACGACGACCAGGCCACCGGCGGCCGCCGCAACACATGGGCCACTCTCAACCACGAGGCTTTCCACCAGTTCATCTACTACTTCTTCGCCAACCTCTCACCAGGCACCTGGTACAACGAGGGCAACGCTGATTTCTACTCGGGGTACAAGCTCAACTCGCGCCGCCACTACGAGCTGGGCCGCTTCGACTGGCGCAACTCCACGATCAAGGCCGAGATCCGGGAGGAAAAAAACGTCCCGCTCGAATCCCTGGTTGCGGCAACCAAGGCCCAGTACTACGCCCGCGCCCCCCTGGCCAACCCCCGGACGGGCCAGGAGGGCACCTTCTCCCGCTACCCCCATGGCTGGTCCTTCATGTACTTCCTGCGCACGGGCAAGGCCAACCGCGCCAAGAAATGGGAGGACGATTGGGACGCGATTTTGCCCACCTACCTCGCTACCCTGATTGAGACTGGCGACCCAGAAGCGGCCAATGACGCAGCCTTCGCCGGGGTGGACTGGGCCGACCTTGAAGCCTCCTGGAGCGAGTACATCATCCGCGGCAAGTAGCCTCATCAGAAACAACCCCAACCTGCCGATGGCACACCCGCTGCCCTCCAGATCCCTGTCCAACATGCTGATCCCCCACCGCACCCACCTCGCCTGCCTGCTCCTGCCTCTCGTCACCGCTTGCGTTGGCACTCGCGAGGCCGCCGACGCCACCCTGCGCATCTACGGTGAGACGGGTTCCGAACTCGGGGTCTGCACCTCCTACGGCATGGTCTTCTTAGGGCGTACGGTGCGAGCCGGCTACATCGATGTCGAGGCCCACTTCGGTGACGGTCCGAACCTGGAGGCCACCGTGGTGGAACCTATCGGCCACGGCTTGTACACCGCCGAGACCGAGATCCGCCTGCCCGCTGTACGCCTCAAGTTCCACGACCCCAAGGCTGGCGACGAGCTCATCCTGCGCGGCCGCACCGAAGACGGCGCCTGGGAGGAGGACGTGACCGTCAAGGTCGATGACCACGTCCACGGCCTCCTCATCACGGCCCCCGCGATCATGCTGAGTCGCGATGATCAGGTGGGAGCCGGAGTCTTCTGGTCCAACCCATTTGACTCCAACGACCGGCGGCTGATCGGACTGGTGTCCGCGCGCATCCGGATTGAGGGCAAGACCTACCTGTCCGTGCTGGGCCCACGCGATCTTTGGCGATTGGTCACCCACCGCCGGGATCTCCTGCGCCGCAAGCCCTGGATCTACCGCGAAGACATCATGTAGAGGGGCCCGCCCCCCCGCGGCCGGCTAGCGTCTCCAGAAGCCTGGCACGCACAGGGCCACGAGCGCATAGAACTCCAAGCGCCCGAGAATCATGAAGAGGCTCAGCACGACCTTCACCAGGTCGTGGAAGTGGTCGTAGTTCTGGGTGCCACCCACCAGGTGCAGGCCGGGGCCGATGTTGTTCAAGGTGGCGAGCACCGCGGAGCCCGCGGTCTCCAGGTCCGTGCCGAAGGCGGTCAGGAACAGGGTGCCCCCCATGAATACAAAGACCCACAGGGCGAAGTAGCCGGTCACCGAGGCCACCACGGGTTCGCCCAGAGCCTCCCCGTCCATGCGCACCGACTGCACGGCGCGCGGCCTCACAAAGCGCCTCACGCCCCCCAGGGCGGCCTTGGCCACGATCATGATGCGCACCATCTTGATGCCGCCACCCGTGGATCCCGCACAGGCGCCGATGACGGCCAACCCCATGCACAGCACACGACAGAACTGGGGCCAGGCGTCAAAATCCGCCGTGCCGTAGCCGGTGCTGGTCTGCATACAGACCACCGTGAACGACGAATCCCGGACCGCCTGCCAGAAGCTGCGATAGTCGCGGAGGTTACTCGTCGCGTCCTGGGCCACTCCATTGCTACCGCCATCCAGCCAGAGCACGGTGGCGATGAGCAGGGTGGCTCCCAGGGCGATGCCCATGTAGGCCAGGGCCTCAGAGGACCCCAAGAGGGAACGCCAGAAGGGCCGCGGGCCCACGCGCAGGAGCTTGTCGTAGAGGGCGAAGTTGAACCCGCACAGGAACATGAAGGTCGTCAGGATCACCTCCACCGGGACGGAGTCGAAGTACCCCACGCTGGCCGAGTGGTTGGAGAAGCCACCGGTGGCGATGGTGCCAAACATGTGCAGCACCGAATCGAAGAGGCCAATGCCACCCACGAAGTACAGCAGGGCGCATTCGATCACGCTGATCCCCACGTAGATACGCAGCAGCATCAGGGCCGAGTCGTGCACGCGCTGGTGGGCCGCCTCCCGGTTCACTCCAGGCACCTCGGAACGGAACAGACTGCGGCCTCCCGTGGGGAACAGGACCACGAAGACCATCACGATCCCGAAGCCACCGAGCCAGTGGGTGAAGGAGCGCCAGAAGGCCACGGCGTGGGACATCCCATCGATCTGCCCCGCGGACATGACGGTGGAGCCGGTGGTGGTGAATCCCGAGACCGACTCGAAGAACGCGTTGACCCAGGAGTCGAAGGTATTCGTGAAGAGATAGGGCACGGCACCGGCCAGGCCCGCCACAAGCCAGCTCAGTCCCACGACCGCCAAGCCCTCGCGCCGATAGAAGCGCGTGTTATCGACCTTGCTGGCCGAAGCCGGATCCGCCGCTACCGCGGCGGCCAACTTCAAGCGCTCAGCCCGCCCGCGCAGCACCAGGAGCGCCCCGGGAACGGCCGTCGCCAGTGCGGCCATCACAAAAGCCCAAGCCTCCGCCGTTTCGTTGTAGATCCAGCCCACCGCAGCAGGGACAAGCAGGAAGCCCGCCACGATGAGGATGACGAAGCCCAGCAGGCGGTGGACGGCCTGGAAGTTCATGGGATCCCGTCCGCTAGTCGCGGAATAGTTTCTCGATAGCCTCGTGAGTGCCGGGCAGGACGAAGAGTATCACCCGGTCACCCCGGTGGATGGTCGTATCGCCACGGGCAATCTTGACGGAATCGTCGTGGATGACGGCTCCGATCACCGCCCCCTTGGGAAGTCCCAGCGCCTTGACCTTGATGGGTTCGGGGAAGGGCGCCATCAACTCAAGCACCTCGGCCTTGCCCTCCGCCAACACGCTGATGGTGGCTGGCGATCCTGCGCGCACAAAGCGCAGGATCTTGCTGGCACACAGGAGGCGCGGGGAGACGGCCTGATCCAGACCAAGCAGGTCGTAGACGGTGGTGTACGACCCCTTGTTGATCAGAGCCACCGAACGATCCACCCCCTGGGCCTTGGCCAGCTGGCAGGCGATCATGTTGTTTTCATCGTCCTTGGTGGTCGCCACAAAGACGTTGGCCTCGCCGACCCGCTCCTCGGACAGCAAGTCGAGATCCGTGGCATCTCCCTCGATCACCATGACGGAGTCGTCCACCTCGGCGGCGAGCAGCCTGGCCTTCGTGGGATCGCGCTCGATCACGCGTACGCTCAGACCAGGCACCTTGGCCAGGGTGCGGGTTAGCTGGGAACCCAGGCTACCCCCGCCCATGATCACGGCCGCTCGACTCCAGGGAGCCGTCTCCCCAGCCATGCGCTCGAATGCATCACAGTCGCGAGCCGCGCCGATGATGAACAGCTGGTCCTTGACGGCCAGGGTGTCATCCCCGGTGGGAATGAACATTTTTCCGCTGCGGTTCACGGCGACCACGAGCACGCCCGAAGGCAGGCGCAGGTTCTGTAGGGGTTCGGCCGTCAGCTCGCTCTCCTCGCGCAAGGGGAAGCGGCGCAGATAGACGCGGCCCTCTGCGAAGGACTCCACCTCCAGAGCGTGGTGTTGGCGCACCATCTCCACAATGAAGTTGGCCGCCAGGACCTCGGTGGAGAGCACGACGTCGAAGCCCAGGGCCTGCTTGTAGAAGAACTCGTAGCCGTCCAACGGGCGCATGTCGTGCAGGCGCAGGATCACCCGGCTGGCTCCCAGTTGCTTGGAGATATGCGAGGCCAACATGTTGACCTTGTCCTGGTCGGTGACCGCCACCACCAGATCCGCCTTAGAGGTACCGGCCTGATTCAATACCCCGGCGCGCGTGCCATCGCCCACGATGGCCTGCACGTCCAGGGACTCGGTCAAGGTTTGGGCCTTGACCGGATCCTTGTCGACGATGGTGACGGCGTGCTTCTCCTGGCTCAGAATCTTGGCCAGATAGCGACCGACCTCGCCCGCTCCGACGATGACGATGTTCATCGTCGCGAACACTAGGACCCCGGCATGGGAAATGGAAGTGGTAGAAATCAGGGCCTTTGGAGACCCCCTGAGGGGCCCCCATGGGCTGCCAGAGGCCTATGGGGGCCACGCGCCCCCCGCCGAGGGCCCTTGGCTGCCCCTCCGAGGGGGGGTAATGTGCACCAGTGATTCTCCTTTTGGACAATCGGGACTCCTTCACGTTCAACCTGGAGCACGCGCTCCAGGCTCTGGGGGCCGAGGTCCGCACGGTGCGCAGCACGGACTTGGACCCGAGCCAGATTCTGGCGCAGGAACCCGCAGGCATCCTGATCGGCCCGGGCCCGGGGACGCCACAGGGAGCGGGCTGCATCGAGGCGTTGGTTCAACGGCTGCTCGATCCGGATCACACGCCCGTTCTCACCCTCGGGGTCTGCCTGGGTCACCAGGCCCTGGCCACGGCCACGGGCGCACGCCTGACTCGGGCAGGGCAGCTCCTCCACGGACAAACCCGGGCCGTGGAGCACGACGGCCTGGGCCTCTTTGAGGACCTCCCCAATCCCCTGCACCTCACGGGCTACAACTCACTGGTTGTGGACGAGTCCACCTTGGCAGAAGAGTGGCACGTCAGCGCACGCAACGGGGCAGGCGAAATCGAAGCCCTACGCCACAACACTCGCCCCCTGGTCGGAGTTCAAGCACACCCCGAGTCCATCCTGGCCCTGGAGAGTGGTGGCCTGGAATTGCTGCGGGCCTTCGTGGAGCGCTGCAAGCAGCTACCACTCTAGGAGCCGTCCGGCCCCAGGGCGTCGGTCCACTCCGGCCAGGGACCCGAGCTCGGCCGACGCTCCTCGCCATCGCGAGTCTTGAGCAGCCCCCGAGTGAGGAGCATATACAGGGGCTTGCCCGTCCGGCGCCAGAGCGCCGAGGTGCCCGTGCGCGGCAGACCGTGGAACGGTCCATGCTGCTCCGGCTCGCCCGTGGGTCCGCGGCCGTCACGGGTGTACCGACGACGGTGCTTTTGAAGGTGACGCAAGTCGTCCTGCACACGCGACCGGAACAGCGCCCCCCTCTTGCCGTGAACAGAGGACAGCTGGAAGTCAATGAGCGCCGGGCGCCCATCGGACTGCACCAGGATGTTCTGTTCTTTGTGCAGGTCGTTGTGGCAAACCCCGTGCTCGTGAAGAGCGAGAACCAGACCGTCCAACAGGTCGAAGAAGTTCCGGGGCAGAACCCGCGCCCGGTGGAGGGGCTCTCCACGGATGTACTCGCGCAAGAGGATGGCGCCGGCGCGCCTTCCATCGGCAAGAGACGCCCACGGCTGGTGATCCACGACTCTCGGGATCCCTGCCAGCCCCGTCAGCGCCCCCAGGGAGCGCCGCTCCCTGGCCATGAGGTGCCGCGCCAGGAGTGCGCTCCCGGGCAGGCGCGAGCCCGTGGCCAACCGCCGGACCACCTGCTCCTCCCCCCGCCCGAGGAGTTCCACACTCCCCAGAAGGTCGCTCTTTAGCTCGCTGATGATGTGCGCTTCGCCCACGGACGCTACCGTACCCCAGCGCGCGCGCCTCAGCGACCGCCCGACCCATGACTCCCGCCGCCTCCACCCCCACCGACACCACCGGGCGCATCGTCTGCCGCGGCCTCAAACGCCGGTTTGGCGACAAGCAAGCCCTGAAGGGCATCGACCTCGAGGTGGGCCCCGGGGGCATCACGGGGTTGCTCGGCCCCAACGGCAGTGGCAAGAGCACGCTCATGCGATGCCTCACGGGCCTCATCCGACCGGATGCGGGTCACGCCGAGGTGGATGGCCTCGAGGTTCGCGGGGACGGCGCCGACGTCCGCGCGCGCCTGACCTATTCACCTGGCGAGCTGCATCTATACGGTGAAATGCGCGGTGACGAGCACCTCCGTTGGTTGTTGCGCGGGCGGGACGCCAGTGCCCAGGCGCGCGCCCTGGAGTTGGCTGGGCGCTTCGACCTGCCGCTCACGCGCAAGGTGCGCGGCTACAGCCACGGCATGAAGCGTCAGCTGTGTTTCGCAGCCGCCATGGCACCGGACGTGCGCCTGCGCATCCTGGACGAGATCACCGACGGCCTGGATCCCAGTCGACGTGGGCAGGTTCTAGAGGCCCTGCGCGAGGATGCCGACAGCGGCACCACGCTGCTGCTCTCCTCGCACCATCTGGGTGAGGTGGACCGCGCCTGCGATCGCATGGTCTTCCTGAACGAGGGCGAGTTGATTGCCGATGAGTCCCCGGCTTCTGTGCTCGAGCGCACCTCGCGCCTGGTTCACCTGACCTACGCCGAGGCGCTGACCGAGGAGCAATTGACACGCCTGCAGGGACCCGCGGTCGAGCGCGTTCAACCCTCGGGGGAGCGCGTCAGCGTGTGGATTCGTGCGAGCGACCCGCGCGAGTTCCTGGCCACGCTGGCCCAAGACACCAACCTGCAAAGCCCGCGGCGCATCGAGTACGGCGGCCTTTCTCTGGCCCAGATGTACACGGACATTTACGGAGTACGAGGCGTCTGATGCGACTATCCCGGGACGCACGCAACTATCTGCTCTTCGGGACCATGCTGTTCGTGGTTCTGGAGGCGCTGCTGGCGGTGGCCATCATCTGGTGGCCGAGCTTCGCGGAGAACACCGGCGCCCTGAAGCGCCTGGCTGCGCCCCTGCCCATGCTCGCCGAGCAGCTGAACCTGATCGACATGATCGGCGTGCCCGCCTACGTGGTCGCTCAGCACTTCTTCAAGGGCTGCAACACCCTGGGCGCCGCGGCCGCCGTGCTGCTCGCCATGAACGCGGTGGCCGGCGAAGCCCAGCGCGGAACCATGGAGCTGTGGCTCTCGCGGCCCGTCACCCGCCGGCGCCTGTTCACCGAGCGCTATCTGGGGGGACTGGCCGCCGTCTGCGTGCCGGTGCTGCTCACCACGCTCACCATCCCGGCCCTCCTGACCCTGGTGGACGAGACCATGGGCTATGGGCACCTGATCCTGTGCGCCCTGCATCAGTGCCTGTTCCTCGGCGCCCTGTACAGCCTGACCCTGTGGCTCTCCGCCTTGGGGAGCCAGCCCCTCAAGATCGGTTTCGTCATGATGTTCGCGTGCATCGGCGAGTTTGCCCTCTACATGGTCAAGACCCTGACGCACTACTCGGTGTTCCGTCTGGTGGACATCGAGGCCTTCGCGGTAATCCTCTCGACGAGTGCCCTCGACCCGGTACGGGCCGGCTCGCTGCTGGCCGTCAACGTGGTGGCCTACCTGGGTGGTCTGGTCGCCCTGGAGCGCCGCGTCCCGTGAACGCTCTGTGTCTGAGCGCACGCGCCCGGGCCGACCTGCTGAGGGCGCGCGATCGGGCACAACCGGCAGAGGCCTGCGGGCTCCTGGTAGGCGTTTCTTCGGCGGACGAGTCCCTGGTGGTACGCGCGGTGCGTGTGCGCAACCGTGCCGGCGCGCGGCGCTTCAGTCTGTGCCCACAGGGCTGGATGCGAGTGGAGCGCGCCGCCCGACGCCAGAATCTGCAAGTCCTCGGGCCTTGGCACTCCCACCCCGACCAGCCCGCCGTGCCCAGCAAACGGGACCTCGCCCACGGATGGCGCCAAAGGCCCAACCTGATCGTTGGAACCGACGGGGTCCGGGGTTGGTGCAACCAGATCGAGCTCCCGGTCCGGCCTGGCTGACCCTGGTTGGACAAATGCACCCGAGGGTGCGTAGCCTGAAGCCATGCCTTCCGATCCGGAACTCACCACCACGCGCCCCGAACTCATCCTGCTGGACGTGATGAGCACCCTGGTCTACGACCCTTTCCGCGTGGAGATGCCCGCCTTCCTGGGCTTGAGCTTTGAGGAGTTGTTGGAGCAGAAACACCCCCATGCCTGGGCCGAGTTCGAGACCGGAGAGATCGACGAGGACGACTTCTACCTGAAGTTCTTCCGGGATGGCCGCGCCCTGGACGGGCCGGGGCTCAAGGCCGCCATGGCCCAGCACTACGCATGGCTGCCCGGGATGCAACAGCTCCTCGCACGGCTGGCGGAGTCGGGGGTTCCCATGCACGTGCTCTCCAACTACCCGCTCTGGTACGAGGAGGTCGAGCGTGCCGTCGGCCTCTCACGCTGGGTCCCCTGGACCTTCGTGTCGTGCCACACCGGTCGCCGCAAGCCCGCGCCGGAGGCCTTCCTGGAGCCCGCGCGACAGCTCGCCGTGCGGCCCGAGGCGTGCTTGTTGATCGACGACAGCCCCGAAAACGTGGCCGCGGCCCAGGCCCTGGGAATGGACGCCATCCGCTTCCGGGATGCCGAGGCCCTGACACGAGACCTCGTAGCCCGCGGCCTGCTCGGGGAATGAGCCCCGGAGCCGAGGCGGCCGTGGGGTCGAGCGTCTATGCTCAGGACCCATGGCGGTCCCATCCCCCCACCCGCGCCGCGCGGCCCAACTGGAGCTCGCCCGAGCCCTGCTGGGTGTCGCTGGCCTACCCCTGCGCCTGGGCTGGTTCGCCCTGACCCGCAGGCGTTGGAAGAGGCGCCTGGCGGTGCACCTCGACGATCCGTCACCCGCCCTGGAGGGCCCTCCTCTCCCGGCGCGCGTCTCATTCCCCGATCGCCCCTTGAGGTTCTGCCTCTCTTGCGGCGAGACCTCCAGCGCTGGCCACGCGGCGCGGGTGGCCGAGGCCCTGCGGGAGCTGTGCCGCGAGTCGGGCGCACCACCACCGGAGCTGTTCGGGCTCGGCCCCGCCGCCCTGAACGAGGCGGGCGTGGAGTGCATCGCGGATCCAACCGCCGCGGCCACCATGGGCGGGCAAGGCGTCTTCAAGGAGATCCCGTTCTACCTGGACGTGCTGGAGGCCGCCGCGCAGTCCTTCGCGGATCGCAGGCCCGACGCCTTCGTGCCGGTGGACGCACCCGCCTTGCACGTGCCCCTGGCCCGCATCGCCCGGCGCTACGGAGTGCCCACCGTTCACATGGTGGCACCGCAGTACTGGGCCTGGGGCCCCTGGCGAACAGCGGCCTACCGAAAGGTCATCACCCGCGCCCTGACGATCTTCCCCTGGGAGCCCGGCTGGTTCGCGGATCGCGCCGTGCCCACGGCCCACGTGGGCCATCCGCAGATGGACGTCTTGGAGGCCGTGGAGGTCACGGCACCTGACGCCGATTCCCGCTGCGAGTTGGTTCTCCTGCCCGGTTCCCGACGGGGTGAAGTAGCGGTACACCTGCCCTGGATGCTGCGGGCTGCGGCGCCTCTGGCCAGTGAGGTCCCCGAGCTCAAGATCACCGTCGCCCAATCAGGAGAGGAGTTGCGCCCCTTGATCGAGGGCATCCTGGAGCGCTCCGAGGTGGCCGCCACCCTGGAGGTGGGCGACCTGCACGCCACCCTCTGCCGGGCACGCAGCGCTCTGGCCGCCTCGGGAACCGTGCTCACCGACCTCTTGCACCACCGCCTGCCCACCGTCGTGATCTACGCCGTGCGCGGCGGCCTGCGATCCCGCCTGGTGCCCACCCTGTTGACTACACCCTACTTCTCCACCACCAACCTTCTCGCGGGCGGCGAGCTGCTCCCCGAACGCGGGTTCCGGGCCGATGTGGAAGGACCCCTGGTGGAGGTAAGCGCCCTCTTGCGCCGGGCGCACCTGGATGAGGAGTGGCGGGCTCAATGTCAGCGCGGGTTGCAGCGTGCCGCCGAGCGGATCGGTCCCGCTGGGGCCGCCCGGCGTTGTGCCCAGCACGTCCTCGAAGTGGCCCTTGGATCCACCCAGCCCCTGTAAGCCGTGGTCTGCCCAGCGTCCCCCACGCCTCCCACATCGGATCCGGAAAAACCGGTGAATAGGACTCAGGCCCGGGCGTACGCAGAGGCCATGTCCACCCAGTGCACAGCCCTGATGACTGCCGCAAGCGCGGGTGATCGGCAAGCGTTTGACGAGCTAACCCAGCTCGTGCGCGGCCGCGGGTATCGCATGGCGCGCAACTGGGTCGGTTCAAACGAGGACGCGCTCGAGTTGTGCCAGGACGCCTTGCTCAAGGTCTTCCGGTCACGCGAAAGCTACGACCCCGGCCAGCCCTTCCTGCCCTGGTTCCACCGCATCCTGCGCAACACCTGCTTCAGTCATCTGCGCAAGCACCGGCGTGTCCGCCCCACATCCCTGACCCAGGTGGGCGCCGATGGCGAGGAGCACGAGTTCCAGATCATCGATCCCGAGCCGTCCCCTGAAGCCAGTGCCCTGCAAGCCGAGCGCCAGACCCTCTTCCACGCGGCACTCAAGGAGCTCACCGAGCGAGATAGGGAGATCATCGCCCTGCGACACTTCGAGGATCTGCCCTACAAGCAAATCGCCGAAGAACTGGACATCCCCGAGGGAACCGTCATGTCGCGCTTGTTCCACGCCCGACGCCGCCTGCGGGAGGCCCTGGCACCGCACATGGAAGGTTCCCCACCCCACATACCCTCCGAGGCTCCCGAAGCCTGACCCTCTTGCCATGACGCGCCACGCAGACAAATCCCGGGCCGACCGCGAGCCCAGCGCCGATGAACTGACGGCCATGGCCTACGCGGACGGGGAGCTATCCGAAGCGGAACTCAGGGCCTTCGAGCAGCGCTTGCCCGCCGAACCCGACCTAGGCCTGGCCGTGGCCCACTACCGGGAGCTGGAGATCATGGCACGCCAGATGGCTCCCCCCGAGCCCGCGGATCATGAGTGGGAGCGATTGAGCGGCGAGCTCAGCCAGCGCGCGGGCCTGAGCCTTGGCCATGGCCTGGTCCTGCTCGGTGTGATTGGACTCATGGGCCTCGCTACGGTCGAATGGGCTCAATCCGAGATGGATCCCGCAGCCAAGGTCCTCACCGGCGCCCTTGGGCTCGGCCTCTGTGTGCTTGCTGCACTCGTTGCCCGAGCGCGCCTGCGCACTCTTCCCTTCGACCCCTATCGAAAGATCAAACGATGATCGTCACGACCGTAGAAACCATCGCCGGACGCTCCATTACCCAAGTCCATGGCCTGGTGCGGGGCACGACCGTGCGCTCCCGGCATCTTGGCAAGGACATCATGGCCTTTCTCAAGCTGCTCGTCGGCGGCGAGGTGCATGAGTACACCAAGCTCGTGGCCGAGGCTCGGGAGGAGGCCCTGGACCGCATGGTGGCGGAGGCCCGGGCCGTGGGAGCCAATGGGGTCGTTGGATTCCGCTTCGCCACCAGCCAGGTCTCCAAGGCGGCCGCTGAGGTAGTAGCCTATGGGACAGCAGTGACTCTTTCCGAGACGGAAGCCTGACAGAGCCGGCGGCGAGGGCCCGGGAACAGCCTGGCAGCCCACCCGTGCGGTCAGGCTGGGGTACTCTTGGGAGTCGTCTGCGAGGGGTTTCCCGATGTCCAGGCGTCCTCGCCAACCACCTTCGCCTTTAGCGTGACCAAGCGACTCCACGATCTACGTCAGAGTTGGGCACCGAGTGTGCCCCGGGGAAGGGTACTTGCAGAGCGTTGGTCGCGCTGCTTCGCCCTGGGAGCACTCGCGCTCATGGCGTCCTGCGCCAAGGCTGAGTTGGAAGCTGCTGACAACGCCGTTCAACACATCGTGCGCCTAGATCTGGCTGCTGTCCCCGGCAGCCCAAAACCCGCCGCCGAGATCCTCTCCGGGGGCCGCTTTGACGTAGAGCCCGAGAGTCATGCCAAATGGCAGATCGAGGGCGCCGACGAGGAGCTGGTTATCCAGTCTAAGGAGCGCTGGGGAGGTCCGTGGATGGGGCTGGGCTTCTCGACAGACAAGGGTCGCGTCGCCATCCCGCAGGCCATTCCAGCCGGTAGCGTCAACAGAGCCGCGGTGCGCATGATGTGCAAGAGTAAAGTGGACGTCGCAGTGGCCCTGACCCGGGACGGCAAGGACGTGGTCACAAGCGCCTTCTTGCGTCACTCCGGCACGGGGCTACCCGGGGTCGTCTTCGTGGACATTCCCGGAGTGCTCGGTCAGACCAAACCCTTCGACGGGGTGCGTGTACTCATTGACCGACTGAAACACGACTCCGTGTTCCTAGGCGTTGAGCTTCTCTCCGCGCCGCTGCATGGATTTCTCCCCGAAGACCCCAGCCGGCCCGATGCCGTGGGTATGGAGAACGAGTTCCGTACGTCCATCACCCTGTCGAAGGATGTCCCCATGGTGGCCGAGGTCACTGCCACTCCCGGATCCGTATTGAGATTCGGAATGGCGCGACCGGTAATGGTACGCCGGACCTCTGAACGCCCGCGCATCCAGGTAAGCGTCATGGACGCCGAACAGGACCCGCCGATCGAGCTCGCCAAGGGTGCCTTCACCCTTCCGCGCGGCCGGGACGCGAGACTCTGGGCCGATGCGGAGCTGCCCCTGCCCCTCGACGCCCCCAGCCGCATTCAGGTGACCTTCTCGCTGCATTCCGAGGAACCGGGGGCGAGCCTTGTGGCCCTGTCCTCCCCGCGCATCGAGCGGCGCTGGGCAGGCCCCAAGACGGTCGTCCTCGTCACCTCCGACACACACCGCGCCGACCATGTGGGAGGCTCCTCACGCAGCGTGGGCGTCGAGACGCCCTTCCTGGACCGCCTGGCCGACAAGGGAGTGATGTTCGAGGACGCCTACGCCTCCACGAACATCACCAATCCCTCTCATGCGTCCTTGATGACCGCGCTCTCCCCGCGCGACACGCGCATGGTGAACAACAACACCGTCCTCGCCGAGCATGCCGTGACCCTTGCTGAGCGGTACCAGCAGGCGGGCTACTTCACCCTGGCAGCCCTCAGCGCCGGGCACATGAACCACCGGCAGAGCGGACTCTCCCAAGGCTTTGACCGGCTCTGGGTTCCCAGCGGCAAGGCCAACGTGGACTCGCGCATCTCGATCGAGCGTCTAGACGAGTGGCTGGAAGAAGCAAATGGCCTCCCCCTGTTCGTGTGGTTGCACGTCTTCGATGCGCATGCCCCCTACGAGGTGCCCGACGAGTTGCGCTGGCGCTACTACGATGAGAGCAAGGACCCCTATGGCGAGTCCTTCGAACTGCCCCAAGGAGTACGGGTCCCGTGGGACGCGGCGGTGCGTGACCTGGACTTCGTCACGAGCCAATACATGTCCGAGGTGACATACCTGGACACCCAGTTGGAGGGGTTTCTCTCCCACCCACGCTTCCAGAACGCGGTCATTGCCATCACCGGCGACCACGGCGAGTCCTTCGGAAACCATGGCCTCTACTTCACGCACATCGGCCTCTACCCGGAGACGCTTGGCGTTCCCCTGATCCTGACGTGGCCCGGCAGCCCACTGGGTGCCAAGGTCACGCGGAGTGTCAGCCACCTCGACCTGGGGCGCACACTGCTCGATATAAGCGGCCTGGTGGAGGTGGAGTTCCCGGGCCAAAACCTCATGGGGTGGCTGGAGAACGAGGAACGAGAAGGCGAGGCGCGCTACGCCATCAGCTCCCACGCCCACTCGGCCTCCATTGAGAAGGACGGCTGGTTCCTGATCCTGTCCCTGCGCAACTCCGGCAAGCCCGTCCGCGCCGAGCATCAGGTGGAGCTCTACAGGCTGGCGGATGACCCCGGCTGCCTGGTGGATCTGATCGATGAAGAAATAGAACGCGCGCGCTACATGCGCAGTCAGCTCATTGCCTGGCTGGCGGCGGCCGATGAGAGCGGACTCTCTCAGGCCACTGGCCTGCAGGACCGCGAAGAGCTAGCCCAGTTAGCAGCCCTGGGCTATGCAGACCAAGGTGTCGGCGAGGGCACCGAGACAGGCACCTGGTACAAGGAAGACGGCAAGAGCGAGTGGTGTCAGCGGTTCCGCTAAGACCCACCTGGTAGAGGTCAGGCGCGTAACAGGCAAGGACACGCTACCCTGGGGCAGCCCGGTCACCGCCCCGTTGAACCCCCCCTCAGCCCGAGCGTTTCAAGCCTCATGCTCTCTCCTCTCCTGGCCCTCCTGGCCGCTGCGTCCCCCATCCTGCCCGCCGTCTCCGAGCCTGCGCCCCAGGACCTCGGCAGCCTGAAGGATGAAATAGACCTGTCCATTCGCTGGCTACGTTCCGTCCAGAACCCCAAGGTCGGCAGCTACGGGTCCGGTGTCCAGGACACCTCCGCCGTGCTAACGGCTCTGGCCACCTGCCCCCGGCACTACACGCGCTCCGACGGTCCTTTCGTCGCCGCAGCCCTGGACTACCTCATCGGGCTGCAATCGCAAGAGGGATCGATTGCCACACCAGGTGCCGAACCGCGCGGCGTCCTTATGCAGACACGCCAAGCGGCCGTGGCACTCTTCGGTTTCGTCGATCCCGTGACCACCCCAGCGCTGGGTCGTGCTGTGGCGTGGCTCGCCAAAGAGGGCGTGTCCGACCCGAGCGATGGGGCTCCCCTCCCCAACCCCTGGGTCGATCGGGGCGAGTTCACGGACAGCAAGGCACAGGCTGCCGCCTGGGCCACATCCCTGCTGGCCAAGCGACGGAGCAATGGCTCCTGGCAGGGTCCCTATTCGCAAGACGTGTGGGCCACCGCCACGGCCGTGAGCGATCTGTCTATCTGCCAACCCATGTTCGTCGATCCAAAGCTCACCCCCACAGGCGCCACGCCTTTGCCCGCCATCGCTGGAGTGAATGCCAAAGCCGTCCGCGACTCCATGCACAAGGGCGCACAGTTCCTGTTGCTTACAAGCGAAGACGGCCGTTGGGGCGCACCCGGCCAAGCGGATGCAGGCCTGACGGCCATGGTGATCGCCTCTCTTCAGGCCGTCCCGAGCCCACGCCCCGCGGACATTCAAAAGGTGATTGATGAGGGTCTAGAGTGGATCGCAAGCCTGCAGCGCGAAGACGGATCCATCCACCAGGGTCGGCTGGCCAACTACGTCACGTCCTCTTGCGTCCTGGCCCTGGCACAAGCCGAGGGCGCGACCTACGCCAAGGTGATCAAGCGCGCCCAGGGTTTCCTCGTGAACCTGCAAGCTGATGAGGGCGAAGGCTACTCCGCTGACCACCCCTTCTACGGCGGCATCGGGTACGGAGGCGACGAGCGGCCGGACCTCTCGAACCTGCAGATGGCCCTTGAGGCCCTGGTCGCTTCGGGCCTGGAAGAGGACCACGTGGCCTTCGACCGCGCCGTGCGCTTCCTCGAGCGCTGCCAGAACCGCTCGGAGTCCAACGACTTCGAGTTGCGATCGGCCGAGGGCAAGATCGTCTCGGGCAACGACGGCGGTGCGGGCTACTACCCCGGCGATTCCAAGGCGGGTTTCGAGGTGCTGGCCGACGGCACGAAGATCCCTCGCTCCTATGGGTCCATGACCTACGCCCTGCTCAAGGGGCTGGTCTTCTCGGGGCTCGACGCCGAGGACGAGCGCGTTCAGGCCTGCTGGAAGTGGCTCAGCGAGCACTACACCCTGGACGTGAACCCGGGCTTCGAACACTCCAGTGACCCCACGGCCGCCTACCAGGGCCTGTTCTACTACTTCCACTCCATGGCCCGCGCCCTGTCGGTGTTTGGTGCCAAGGAGGTCATCGATGGCGAAGGACAGGTTCACGATTGGCGGGCCGAGCTGGCGGGCCGTCTTGTGGCGATGCAGTCCAAGCTGGACGGCTCCTGGGTGAATGCCAACGCCCCGCGCTGGTGGGAGGGCAATCCCGTACTGGCCACGGCCTACGCTTTGCTCACCCTGGGTGAGACCCTCTAGCGCGCGCTGTATACTGCGCGCCATGGACACCGGCAGCGCACTTCCCGCCCCAGGCGGACCCATCCGGATCTACCGCCTGAGCCCGGACTCGGCCGGGCCCCGCGGGCGTCTGCTCCTGGACGACGGGCCGGATCCTGAGACATGCGCGGAGCGAGGATTCTTGGATCTCACAGAACTCCTCGAGCGTTGGGGCAAACCCACCAACATGGTCGACCTGTTCGCGATCGGCTGGCTGGATCGCGAGCATCTACAGCGTGCTCTGGACGAGGAAGGGGAGTCCGATGGCCTGCGTCGGGTCCAGGTGGAATGCGTGGACGGCGTCCCCGTGGGCACGGGTCTGCCGTTGCTGCCTTGTGAAGTGGGCAAGATCCTCTGCCTGGGCAAGAACTTCCGCGCCCACGCCGAGGAGTTCGGCGAGGAGGTGCCCACCGAACCCCTAGTCTTCAACAAGCTGCCCGAGACGCTGGTCCCCCACGGCGCAGAGGTGTGCGTACCCGAGTGGTATCAGGACCGATTTGATCACGAGGCCGAGGTCGCCGTCGTCATCGGCAGGGGTGGACGAGACATCTCGACTGCCGACGCCATGGATCACGTGGCTGGCTACACCGTGGCCAACGATCTCACAGCACGCACGATGCAGGGCGCGGACCGCAAGCTGGGGCACCCCTGGCTGCGCGCCAAGAACATGGAGGGCGCCTGTCCCCTGGGCCCCGCCTTCGTCCCGCGCGACTTTCTGGACGTGAACGCATTGGACGTGACGTGCCACGTGAATGGCGAGCTGCGCCAAGAGGCCTCCACCGCGGATTGGGTCGTGGGGTTGCCGGAGGCCATCGCCTACCTTTCACGCCAGTTGACTCTTCACCCGGGTGACATCATCTTGACGGGCACACCCAGCGGCGTGGGCCCCCTCCATGATGGGGATGAAGTGCTCTGCGCCGTGTCCGGCATCGGCGCGCTGAGGACCAGCATCCAACGCATGCCTCCGGTCCAGGTGACGCCATGACGGGGGCCTACGACCTAGAACAGTCCATGGATGGCTGGGTCTTCCAGCGCTCAAACCCCGAGGGTCGCCAACCCGCGCGCATCCGCATGCGACTGGATGGGATCGTGGCCAGCCTGGAAGATGGCACCACGGTCCAGATTGCCTGGAAGGGCATGCGACTGAACGCCGAGCCCGGCGGCGAGGTGATCTACTGCATCGCCGCCGATGGAGCTCAACGAATTTTCAGCGAGGACCCGGACTTCCTGCGAGCCGTGGAGGCGGCCGGCGGCAACGATCTCAGCGACGCTTTGGCACGCATGGAAGGCATGCGGACCTCCACACCTCTGACCAACCGGCTGGGCTGCCTGGGTTGCCTGGCCCTCACGGTAGTGCTCGCGCTCAGCGTGCCCCCCCTGTTCCGCTGGGGAGTGAACTCCACCGTGGAGGCTCTGCCCTACAGCGTGGACGAGATCATCGGTGAGCAGGTCTGGGGCAGCATGGACCTAGGGGGTGACGAGGTCAGCGATCCCGAGGTACGCGCCGCGGTGCAGGCCATCTTCGACCGTCTCACGCCCCATTCCGAGCTTCCCGAAGCCGAGTTCCAGTTCAAGATCATCGACAGCGAGGTGGTCAACGCCTTCGCCCTGCCCGGTGGCTACATCACCGTCTTCACGGGCCTCCTGACCGAGGCCTCCTCACCAGAAGAGGTCGCCGGGGTTATCGCCCACGAGATGGCTCACGTGACGCGCCGTCATGGTCTGCGACGCATGGCGCATTCGGTCGGCCTGTGGGCATCGGTCACGCTCGTCTTGGGCAACACCGACGTGCTGGCCTCCATCGCGCGCGATCTCTTCACCCTGGCCTCGGTCAACGGCTACTCCCAGGATCAGGAGACCGACGCGGACCTGGAGGGCGTGCGTATGCTGATGGCCGCGGGCATCGACCCCATCGGTCTGGCACACTTCTTCGAGCATCTGGCCGAGGAGCATGGTGACGTGCCCGACTCCCTGGCCTGGTTCTCCACCCACCCGCAGCACGAGGAGCGCATCGCGGCCATCGAAGAGTTCGCCGCGTCGCACGGAGGCACCGACGAGTGGGAGCCTCTCGACGTGGACTGGGACGCCATGCTCAAGGCGCTTGATTAGGGCTCAGGGAGCCAGAGCAGCAGCCCCCTCGAGTTGGGGCTGGGCGTGAAAGCCGCGCCCCAGCACGGCACCCACCACACGGCACTCGGCCACCACGCGGGCCAACTCGCCGGGTAGCAGGGCCTGGGCTCCGTCCGAGCGAGCCTGATCGGGGCGCGGGTGCACCTCCACGGCCACCCCATCTGCCCCGGCGGCGATGGCCGCACGAGAGAGAGGCGCCACCAGCTCGGGGATCCCGGCTGCATGGGAAGGATCGACCAGGATGGGTAGGTGGGTCCACTGGCGCAGCAAGGGTAGGACGGTCAGGTCCAGGGTGTTACGCGTCGCTGTCTCAAAAGTGCGGATGCCCCGCTCACACAGGATGATCTGATCGGACCCGTGGGCCGCCAGATACTCCGCGGCCGCCAGCCACTCGGCCACGGTGGCCGAGAGGCCGCGCTTGAGGAGTACGGGCCGACCCGCGGCCGCAATGGCTTTCAGCAGAGTGAAGTTCTGCATGTTGCGCGCGCCCACCTGTAAGCAGTCGATGTCGCAGTCCTGAAAAGCCTTCACCTGCGTGGCGTCCATGATCTCGCTGATCACGGGCAGGCCCACGCTCTCCCCCGCATCCTTCAACTGAGCCAGACCCTCGCGGCCCAGGCCCTGGAAGGCGTAGGGACTGGTGCGTGGCTTGAAGGCTCCGCCGCGCAAGATGTGGGCGCCCGCGTCACGGCAGATACGCGCCCCCTCCAGGATCAGGTCCCGACCCTCGACACTGCAGGGTCCGGCGATGACCACCGACTTCCCAGCTCCCACGCAGACCGGACCCACGTTGACCGCGGTGGGCCCTTCGCGAAAGGCGCGATCCACCAGACGCCACTCCCCGCGGGGCACGATGGCCTGCTCTACCTCGGGCCGCGCCGCCAACTGATCGGCCAGATCCCCAGACACCTCATCCACGATGGCGATGATGGGACGCGCGGGCTCGGGCGAGAGGAAGGTGCGCAAGCCCTGAACCTCGATCAGGGCGCGCAGCTCCAAGACCACATCCGGCGGGGTTCCGATGCGTAGGCGCAGGATCATCGGGACAGCTCCTCGGTCGCACGGCGACAACCCTCGTCCACGGCTTCGAAGACACGCTCAAGGATAGGAGCCGGGAAGTCCCCATCGGTACGGACGAGCACATCGTCCAGGGCGGGTGCGGGCAGGGGCGCGCCGCGGGCCATCTCCCGGGACAGGCGTGCACGCTCGTCCAGCAGGTGGGCCAGAGCCCGGTCCAAGGCGGTCAGTTGGTGTCTCAGAGTCAGGCTCATGGTTTCAGTCCCTCTCGCAGTTGGGTCAGGAAGTTGGCCGCGGCGCGGGCGCACACGGCATCAATGTCTTGGTCGGGGGAGGACCCGAGGGCGGCCTGATGGACGTGCTCCACCAAGGCTGAACCCACGATGGCCAGTTGGGCGTGGGGCGCCACAGCAGCCACCTCCGCCGGTCCGTTGATACCAAATCCCACGCCCAGGGGGCAGGTTGTCAGGGAGCGCACGCGCGCGAGGAACTCACTGCCCTCGCGGCCCAGCTCCGTGCGCGTCCCCGTGATGCCTGTGCGACCGATCACGTACAAGAAGCCGCGGCTCAGCTCGGCGGCGCGCACGATGCGCGCATCGGCGGTGGTGGGCGTGACGAAGAAGACGTTGGCCAGATCCGCCGCCTGCACTGCGCCCGCGATGCAGGCCTGCTCCTCCACGGGTAGGTCCGGGATCAAGAGACCATCCGCTCCTGCCTCGGCCAGGCGTGAGCAGGCCTCCTCGGCCCCGCGGCTGAGGATCGGATTGGCGTAGCTAAAGGCCAAGATGGGCAGGGCTCCCCCGGCGGAGCGATAGCGGCCGATCAGATCCACGACACCCTCGAAGGTGGTGCCCGAGTCCAGGGAACGCAGGGCCGCGGCCTGTAGGAGGGGACCGTCGGCCACGGGATCGCTGAAGGGCAGCCCCAGCTCGACGCAGGCCGCGCCGGCTCCCTCCAGAGCGTGCAGCACAGCCAGGGTGCGCCCCAGCCCGCCGTCGCCGGCAGTCACGTAGGGAGCGATGCCGCACTCACCGGCCTGAGCCAGGCGCGTGGTGACGGCTTCCAGCCGCGAGGCGCTCATGAACCCTCTCCATCCTGATCGGGGGCGAGCACTTCCAGGATCGTGGCCATGTCCTTGTCCCCGCGGCCCGACAGGTTCACGAGCACGGACCGACCGGCCAGAGCCTCGCGCTCCCGTCGCACCCAGCCCAGGGCGTGGCTCGACTCCAGGGCCGCCAGGATGCCCTCGCGAGCAGCCAGGTCCTTGAACCCGGCCAGGGCCTCTTCATCCGTGGCCGACTCGTAGCGCGCGCGACCCGCCGCTCGCAGGGCCGCGTGCTCGGGTCCCACCGAGGGGTAGTCCAAACCGGCGCTGATGGAGCGCGTGGCCTGCACTTGGCCGTCCTCGTCCTGCAGCAGGTAGCTCAGACAACCGTGCAGGACACCGGGACGACCGCCTCTGAAGCGCGCCGCGTGCTGGCCCGCCTCGGAGCCCACACCGCCCGCCTCCACGCCCACCAACTCCACGCTCGCGTCGTCCACGAACCCACGGAACAGCCCGATGGCGTTCGAGCCACCGCCCACACAGGCCACGGCCAGATCCGGGAGGCTGCCGTGGGCGGACAGGAACTGGGCGCGCGCCTCGTGCCCGATGATCTCCTGGTAGCCCGCCACGATGCTGGGGAAGGGATGCGGCCCGAGGGCGCTGCCCAACACGTAGTGGGCCTCGGGATCGGTGACCCAAGCACGCAGGGCCTCGTTGATGGCGTCTTTGAGGGTGCGCTGACCGTGCTCGACGATGCAGACCTCGGCGCCCAAGAGGCGCATGCGATCGACATTGGGTGCCTGGCGCGCGGCGTCCAGCGCCCCCATGTAGACCACGCACTCCAGGCCCAAGAGAGCCGCAGCTGTAGCGCTAGCCACCCCGTGCTGTCCGGCTCCGGTCTCTGCCAAGATGCGCTTCTTGCCCATGCTGCACGCCAGAAGACACTGCCCCAGGGTGTTGTTGAGCTTGTGCGCGCCGGTGTGCAGCAGGTCCTCGCGCTTGAGCCACAGGTCCACGCCCCAGGCCTCGGACAGCCGGCGCGCGTGGTAGGTGGGCGTGGGGCGACCGGCGTAGGTTTCGAGCAGACGCGTGAGTTCGGCGCCGAACGATTCGTCCTCCCCCGCCGCAATCCAGGCGGCTTCCAACGCGAAGAGGTTGTCCATCAGGGTCTCGGGGGCAAAAACCCCGCCGAAGGACTCCTCGCCCGCTGCGAACCGGGTGGGCCGCTCAAACCGCTCGTGGCTCACGGGGCGCCCTCCGTTGTCAGTGCTTGGCGTGCAGCCTGCGTGAAGGCGCTCACCGCGGCGGGGTCCTTGATTCCGGGCTCCCGCTCCAGGCGCGACGAAGCGTCCACGCCCATGGGCCCCACAGCCTGGATCCGGTCGGCCACGTTCGTTGCATCCAGACCACCGGCCAGAATGCACGGCGCCAGCGAGGCCAGGTCCCGCGCCATGACGCCGTCCACCTCCACCCCCGTCCCCCCCGGTGCGCCGGGGTGATCGAGCACGAAGGCCTCGCACAGGTCGGCCCAGCGTTCCACCTCCTCCCGAGCTCCGGGCCCCACGGCGATCCGACGCCAAAGGGATGGAGACGGGAGGTCCGCGCTCCAATCCCGGGGGTCCTCCGCGCCACACAACTGCAGGTGGGACGCGCCGCTGCGATCCGCCAGGGCGAGGACCTGGTCGGGAACGGCATCCACCAGGACCAGCACGGTGTACGCGTCCGAGCGCTCCCGAGCGCGCTGCACGAGATCGACCAGCTGCTCCACCTCCAGGTGCCGGGCCGAGGGTGGGTAGTGCACGAACCCCAGGGCGTTGGCACCCGCCGCCAGGGCCTGATCCACGTCCTCCTCGCGACACAGGCCGCAGACCTTGATGATCCCCGAAGCACTCACGGCTGAAGCCCCTCTAGCCAATCAGCCAAGGTGGCTCGTGGATCGGGAGCCCGCATGAGGGCCTCCCCCACAAGAGCCGCGTCGGCTCCTGCGCGCGCCACGCGCTGCAAGTCGGCGAGACTTCGCAGCCCACTCTCCGCCACGCTCAGCACACCGGTCGGAATCTTGGGCAGGAGCTGCTCGGTGCGCGTCAGGTCTACCTCAAAGGTCTTTAGATCGCGGGCGTTGACGCCCACGCAGTCGGCGCCGCAGGCCAGTGCGCGCTCCAGCTCCAGCTCGTCGTGTACCTCGACCAGGACCGCGAGACCCTGGGCTCGAGCCACCTCGAGCAGCTCGCCCAGGAGCGGGTCTGGCAGACAGACGGCGAGCAGCAACACGGCGTCGGCGCCCATGGCCATGCTCTCCAGGACCATGGCCTCGTCCAGCAGGAAGTCCTTGCGCAGACGCGGCAGGCCCGCCGACTCCACGGCCAACAGGTCTTCCGGTCCGCCGCCAAAGTGGTCCTGCTCGGTCAGCACCGACAGGGCCCGAGCACCGCCACGGGAGTAGGCCTCGGCCCGGGCAGGGAGGTCCGTCTCCGTGGAAAGCTGTCCCGCGGAAGGGGAGCGACGCTTGCACTCAGCGATGATCGAGAGGCCCGCCGCGCCCAGCCCGTTCAGGAAGCGCTGGCCTCGGCCCGGATCCGGGACCGCCCCGGCGCGCAGGGCCTCGAGACTCTGGATCCGGCGCCGCTGACGGGCGCGCTCGGCCACGTCCGCGAGGATGGGGTCCAGGCGGGTCCCCGTGGAGGAACCCATCAGGCACTCCCCGCCGCGGCGCGGCTGATCCGCACCCAGCCCTCAAGGCGCCGGGCGGCGGCCCCCGAGTCGAGGGCTTCTCGGGCCAGGGCCAGGGCCCCCGGTCCGTCTTCGGCCCGCTCGGCCACCAGCAGCGCGCCAGCTGCGTTGATCAGCACCCCATCGCGCAAGGGCCCCTGTTCGCCGGCCAGAATCGCCGACAGGATCTCCACGTTGCGCTCGACCCCCCCGCCGCGTAGATCGGCCACGGGACAGGACGCCAAGCCCAGGGCCTCGGCGTCCAGGGGCAGCGCCGGCGCGGCGCCCACGGGCAGAGCCTGATTGGGGCCCTCCAGGGTCAGCTCATCCGCTCCCCCAGCCCCATGTACCACGTACCCACGCTCGCATCCGAGTCCCTCCAGGGCCTGCGCGAAGTCCCCCACCCGCGCGCCATCGCTGACGCCGAGAAGCTGTCGCCGAACGCGGCCCGGGTTGCACAGGGGGCCGAGGAAATTGAAAAGGGTGCGTACCCCCAGGGCCTGACGCACGGGGGCCGCGAAGCGCATGGTCGGGTGATAGCGCGGGGCGAACAGGAAGGTGATCCCTACCTGGTCCAGGACAGCGCGCGCCTGATCGGGTTCCAACTCCAGTTCGATGCCCACCGCCTCCAGCAGGTCCGCCGACCCGCAGTCACTGGAGACGCTGCGGTTACCGTGCTTGATGACCGTGGCCCCGGCGGCCGCAGCGACGAGGGCCGCGGCGGTGGAGAAGTTGAAGCTTCCCAGGCCATCGCCTCCCGTACCGCAGGTGTCGATGGCGTGGGGATAATCGTGTTCGAAGGGAACGGCGGCCGCGCGCAGAGCCTGGGCGGCGCCCACGATCTCCTCGGAGGTCTCCCCGCGCTGGGCCAAGGCGATGAGGAAGGCCCCGAAGAGGACTGGATCCGTGTCCTCCCGCAAGGCACCGGCGAAGACCGCTCGGGCCTGGTTCCGGTCCAGGGACTGTCCGCCCAGGGAGAGGGCCAGGGCGGCGGAGAGTTCCATGGTCAGCGCGCTGCGGCCGGCTCCCCCGACAGGAGCAGGAACTGGGCCAGGAGCTGATCTCCCTGGGGAGTGAGGATGGACTCGGGGTGGAACTGCAGACCGAAGTGCGCCTCGCTCGTGTGTTGCACGGCCATCACGTCCCCGGCCTCCGTCCAGGCCCTTAGCTCCAGGCAGTCGGGCAGCGTGGCACGCACGGCCCGCAGGGAGTGGTAGCGACCGCAGGGAAAGGGACTGGGCAGTCCGCGGAACAGGCCCTGGCCATCGTGATGCACAAGGCTCGCCTTGCCGTGCACCGGACCCGCGTCCACTTCGAGACTCCCGCCGTAGTGCTCCACCAGAGACTGGTGCCCCAGGCAGACGCCGAGAACGGGCAACCCCTTGGGCAGAGCCGCCAGTAGATCGAGGCACACGCCCGCGTCCTTCGGACGGCCAGGCCCGGGAGAAAGGACGATGGCGGTAGGCGTCTGTTTCAACAGAGCTTCGACCGAGTGCGCATCGTTGCGCACCACCTGCACCTGCGCACCCATGCCCGCCAGGGATTGGTACAGGTTGTAGGCGAAGGAGTCGTAGTTGTCGATCAGCAGGATCACGGCCGCACCCCCGGTGTGTTGGGATTCTGCTGGGTGAGGCCCTCGGCGCTGGAATCCGACTCGGGCTGGAAGGCCGGTGAGGCGGCCTTGCGAATGGCCTCGAACAGGGCCTTGGACTTGTGCAGAGTCTCCTCGTACTCGCGCTCGGGGACCGAGTCGAAGACCACACCAGCCCCGGCCTGCACATGGATCGTGTCCCCCTGCAGGAACAGGGTGCGTATGGCGATCGCCATGTCCAGATTCCCGGCGCCATCGAGATAGCCGAACGCCCCGGCGTAGGGCCCACGGCGCGCGCCTTCGAGTTCCGCGATAAGTTGCATGGCGCGCACCTTGGGAGCACCACTCACCGTCCCGGCCGGGAAGGTCGCGGCCAACAGGTCCAGGGCGTCGCGACCGCTGGCCAACTCAGCCTCCACGCGACTGACCAGGTGCTGGACCGTGGGGAATTTCTCCAGCACCCCGTACTCCTTGACCGCCACGGTGCCCACCCGCGCCACCCGGCCCAGATCGTTGCGCGCCAGATCCACGAGCATGTCGTGCTCGGCGCGCTCCTTGGTGTCGGCCAGCAGCTCAGCGGCCAGGGCTTCGTCCCGATCAGGATCGGGGTCCCGTGGGCGCGTGCCGGCGATGGGCACCACCTGGGCCAGGCGACCATTGAGGGAAGCCAGGCGCTCGGGAGAGGAACCCACCAGGGTTAGCCCGTCTGCCTGGAAGAAAAACATGTGAGGTGCCGAGTTCACCAGACGCAGCACGCGGTAGAGCATGAAAGGGTCGCCCTCGTAGCGCTGCTCGTAGCGCTGGCTGAGTACAGCCTGAAAGATCTCGCCCTGTCCGATCTCGTGTTGCAGTCGCTCGACGCCCGCCTCATAGGCGGCGCGCGTGGTCTGGGGCCGCGGCTCGTCTTCCAGCAGTCTGAATCCCTGTCGTCCCCCCGCGTCGGCACTGAGGTCTGCGGCCAGGCGCTCCAGCCGCTCGCAGGCGGCCGAGTAGTCGTCGGCGCCCCGGGGACAACCCGCCAGGAGGATCAGGCGCTGGGAGGCGTGGTCGAAGGCGATCAGATCTGAGTAGTGGTCGAAGATGGCCTCGCCCACCCGGTGGGGGTCGTCCTCCGGAAGGGGCACGGTAGGCTCCAAGCTGGCAGCCCACTCATAGGTGAAGCATCCAATCCAACCGCCGGTGAAGGGCGGCAACCCGGGCTGAGTCACGGGAGCGGTGGCGTAGCGCCGCGCGACCTCGCGCAGGGCTTCATGGCTCGGCCCGACCAGATTCTCAGTCCCCTCCGGCGTGGTCAGGGTGCAGCCCTCTGGGCCACCGCGGAAGTGGGCGCCCGGGTTCACCCCCACGAAGGACCAGCGGGCCAGACGGGCGGGGCCCTCCACCGACTCAAGCAGGCACGCGTGGTGCCCGGCCGCCCGCAGGGAGCGGAAGGCACGCACCGGCGTGAACAGGTCGGCCGGGTGGATCGCCCAGCACAGGCGGTGGTTTTGAGCGTCCGCGGCGGTGGAGGTCTGGAGGGAGATGAGCACGGGAACAGCAGTTAGAGGGGAACGGTGATTGGCAAGCCTAGAGCATCCAGCCGCCGGCAACATCCATGTTTTGCCCGGTGACGTGTTCGGCTTCGTCGGAGAGCAGCCAAGCCGCAGCGTGGGCCAGGTCCGCGCCCCGACCCGGTCGACCGGAGGGAACGGACCCGGCGAGAGCCTTGGTGTCCTCGCTAGCATGTTCGTGGGGAACCAGACCTGGAGAGAGCATGTTGACCCGCACGCCAAAAGGAGCCTCTTCCTTCGCAACAGAACGCACCAGCGAGAGCAGAGCGGTCTTGGCCATGAAATAGGCGGCCGCATCTCCCCTGGCGCGCAGGCCTTCCACGCCCGCCGCGCCGAAGAAAACGTAGGCCCCGCGGTCGAGTCGCAGCTGGGTTCGCAGGGCGCGAATCAAGGTGAAGGCCGAGAGCGTATTGCTCTCCAGCATGTGTCGCACGTCGTCGGCGCCCATGCTCTCAAGTGGACCGGGTGTGTACTCGCCCACGGCGTGCACAACGCCATCGATACGGTCATCCACCTCCAACACGGCGCCTACGATGCGCCGGCAGTCATCCTCGGAGGTCACGTCTCCGCGATGCACCCGGCCGGGAAAGCGCTCTTCCAGCTTCTCGCGGTTGTTCTCACGCCAGACCACGTGCGTACGCCAGCCCCTTCGAGAAAGGTCGATGGCGGTCTCCAGCCCGATACCCCGGCCAGCGCCGGTCACCAGGGCCACAGGGCGTGCAGTCTGCTCATTCACTTGCCAGGGTTTACCAAAACCTGGGGGTCCGGGTCATCTACTGTGACCGCAAGTCGGGCTCAGTCCAGGGTTCCGATGCGTCCCACGGGCCAGAAGCGGAACATGGCCTTGCCCCGCACGTTGCCGTAGGGCACCTGCCCGAACTCCCGGCTGTCGGATGAGCGGTTGCGGTTGTCGCCGAGCACGAAGCAGTGATCCGCGCGTACCACCGTCTCCAGGTGCGTCCAGGGCTCGACCGAATGGGGCCCCACGTAGGGCTCGTCCAGGATCGCACCATTGACGAAGACCCTGCCCCGACTGATGACCACCTTGTCACCGGGCAGGCCGATGACACGCTTGATGTAGTCCAGGCTCGGATCCAAGGGGTACTGCAACACGACGATGTCCCCACATTCGAGGCCCACCAGGCGGAAGGTCACGTGGTCCACCATGACGTGGTCGCGGTCGTGGATGCCCGGCTCCATGGAGCTGCCGCGCACCTCCGACACGTTGAAGGCCAGCCCCCAAAGGAAGAACAGCCCCACAACGAGGCGCAGTCCCACACTACGCCAGCGTCGCCGTGAAGGCGTGGCACTCGAGGCCATGGGACGCAGGATCCTGCCCGGGCGATAATCCTGTAAGTCCCCCGCAAGTGGGACGTTGCCCGCATGGCGCATGAGGCTTGCGAGAGATTCCGCATTACCCGAGGGCAGAACCGTGCCGTGCACCCCAGCCTGAGGGGCGGGCGTGACAAGCTGGTTCGGAACCAGGGAATCGTGGTGGGCGGAGTCCATTCACGCCTGTATCGGCGTCACGGAGGTCCTTTCTTGAATCCTCCCCACGGCAGCCGAGACTAGGAACTGCGCCGCTGCGCCCGTATGGTCTGCGCACCATGCCGACTACCCGCACCCTCTCCCCCCTTTTGGGCGCCCTGGAAGTCGCCCGCAAGGAGCTCACCGAGAGCCTGCGGGACAGGGCGACGGTGATCTACGCCTTCGTGCTGCCCATCTGCATGTACCCTGTCTTGTTTTGGGCCATTCTTCAGGGAGTGATGGTGGTCGAGGGCCTTCAGGACCGGACCGAGACCACATTGGGAATCGCGGCGGCCGGGGTTCCCGCCGAAAAACACGATACGGCCACCGAGGGTCTCACCCACGCTCTCTCGCCCCCCAGCGAGGACCCCGACGAGGCTGCGGCGAGCTCCTTGAAGCTCATCTGGGCTCCGGAATCCATGGACATGGAGCAAGCCCGCGAGTGGCTGGCGGAAGATTCGGAGGAGGATACGGAGGACGCCCCGGACAGGCCGGATGCAGTGCTCTTCCTGGATCCCCTGACGATCCTGCACCTCAGTACAGACAGTACATCCAACCTCGCCAGTGAGCGGGCCCGCAGCAGGTTGGCAGCCCATGCCTCCGCCCTGCGGCTGGAAGCCGCGGACCGGGCAGGGCTTGAGGCCGCTGACTTGGACCCCATCAGCGTCTCGACGGTGGACCTTGCTGGGCGCGGGGCCAAGGGCGCCGTAGTGCTCGCCTCCCTGCTGCCCCTGCTATTGGTGGTGATGGCCGTCATGGGCTCATTCTTTCCCGCGGTCGATCTGACGGCCGGTGAAAAAGAGCGCGGCACGGCCGAGACGACGCTGCTCGTCCCCTTAGCCCGCTCGTCGATCATCACGGGCAAGGTTCTGGCCGTGGGCGCCCTGGCCATGTCCGCCACGGCCCTCAGCCTCTTCGCCCTGTCCCTCTCTGCAGAGCACCTCCTGTCCGGATTGCCCGTCGAAGTCGACATCAGCATTTCCATCCCGACCATCGCCGTGATCGGTGCCATCCCCCTGGCCTTTTTCTTCTCGCTGTTCGTGAGCGCGGCACTTACAGCCTGCGCCTCCTTGGCGGCGACGTTCAAGGAGGGGCAAGCCCTGCTGGGTCCCGTGCAGATGGTGTTCATCCTGCCCGCCATGGTGGGCATCATTCCCGGCATTCAATTGACCTATCCGATGGCGTTGATCCCCGTGATCAACGTGGTCCTGGCCTTCCGGGCCATGCTCATGGGTCAGCCTCTTTACGGCCAGTACTGTGTCACGGCCCTCGCCCTGGCGTTCTATGCCTGGCTCGCTCTGCGCTTGGCCCTGCACCTACTCTCGCGCGAGTCGGTGCTGCTCGCGGGCAAGACCCTGCCCCTGAGCCGACTTTTGAAAATCCTGCGCGGTACGGCCTCCACCCGTTGATGACCATGCAACCCCTCCCCATTCGCACCACGAACCTGTGCAAGACCTTCGACGATCCCAAGCGTGGAGTCGTGCACGCCGTGCGCGACCTGAACCTTGAGTGCAAGGAAGGCGAGATCTTCGGCCTGCTGGGCCCCAACGGTGCGGGAAAGACGACCACCTTGCGCATGCTCTCGACCATCCTGGCCCCCACTTCCGGCGAGGCCGAGGTGGGCGGGGTGCGCGTCAGCGACGATCCCCTCGAGGTGCGGCGACGGTTGGGTTTCCTCTCGGGTACCACGGGCCTGTACCCGCGACTCACGGCACGGGAAATCCTGGAGTACTTCGGCCGCCTGCACGGCCTGGATGAGGCCCACCTGCAGGCACGGGTGGAGGAGCTGCTCGACACGTTCACCATCCGGCCCTTTGCCGATGGACGCTGCGAATCCCTGTCCACGGGTCAGCGCCAGCGGGTCTCGATCGCCCGGGCCGTCCTGCACGATCCGCCCGTTCTGATCCTGGATGAGCCCACCACCGGGCTCGACATCCTGGCCGCCAGCGACATGATCGACTTCATCCAGTCGCGCAAAGAGGCCGGTACCTGCGTTCTGTTCTCGACTCACATCCTCTCCGAAGCCGAGCGCCTCTGTGATCGCATCGGCGTGATCGACCAGGGACGCCTGCTCGCCGTCGGCAGCCTGGAAGAGTTGCGCGTACAGACCGGCAAGGAGTGGCTGGAGGACGTCTTCCGTGCCCTCGTGGAGCAGGCGGGCAGCGAAGCCCCCGCGGACATTCCCCCTGCGAACTAGGAATGAGCCCCACCTCAACATCCTCCCCGGGTCAGCAGACCTGGACCCTTTGGCGTTGCGAGATGCGCCAGTTACTGCGGGATAGGCGAGCCCTGTTCGCAGGGGTGCTGCTGCCCGCGCTCTTGTATCCGCTGCTGTTCTGGAGCCAGGGGAAGCTCGAGAATGTCGCGGAGGGAATCATGGCTGAGCAAGAACTCACCCTGATCCTGGCCCTCGAGGACGTGGATGCGGATCTGAGCGCTGAATTGCGCGCAGGCCTTGAGGCCAGCGGGAATGTAACCCTGGAAGACCTCGCGGCCGATCGGGACGCGAGCTCCCTTTGGGACACGCAGGAGCCCGCGTCGACCCCGGGGGATTCACAAGCCGACCCCCTGACCCTCGCCCGCCTCGAACTGCTAGGGGAATCTCACGCCCTGCTAGCGGGCCGGCGATCAACGATCAAAGAGGATCGGCATGAGTTCCGCGTCTTCTTCAACGTCCAAAGCGACGAATCACGCACGGCTCGGGGCCGCAGCCGTGATGTGCTTCGGGAGTTGGCTGCCCGTACGCGCAAGGCGCGCCTCGATGCCCTCCCGGGAGGCGACCCGGGTGCCCACCTGTCCTTCGAATCCGTCGATGTGGCCAGCGACGAGGACAAGAGCGGGGCCGGACTGGGCCGCATGCTGCCCTTGTTCTCACTGCTCATGATTCTCACCGGCGGTGCGTTCGCCGCCCTGGGGGCTTTTGCGGGAGAGCGCGAAGGCAAGACCCTGGAGACCCTCCTGGTACAGCCGGTGCCCGCCCGGGTGGTGGCGCTGGGCAAGTACGGCGCCGTCTTGTGCGCTGGGCTCGCCACGCTCCTCATCAATCTGATCAGCCTGGGGATCTGTGCCTCGCGCGGACTTGTGGAGATGCCCGGCCTCTCCGAAGGCTCCGCTGGCCTGCCTCCCTCGCGCCTGCTGGCGGGTCTGCTGTTCCTGCCGGCCTGCACCCTGGTCGCGGCCCTGCTCTCTCTGTTCTGCGGTCGTGCGCGCACCTACCGGGAGGGGCAGTTCACCCTCTTCCCGGTCATGCTGATCTCCATCGTGCCTTCCCTGGTCGTCCTGCGTCCCGATCTGGAGGCCTCCCTGCTCCTGTGTGTGGTCCCCTTCGCGGGTCCGGCTCTGATCCTGCGCGATGGGCTCGCCGGGCAGTTCGCCATCCTGCCCACCCTTCTCATGTTTGCCAGCCACGGCCTGTGGACCTGGCTGGTGCTCGAGCGCTTGAAGAACCTGCTCGACTCCGAGCGGACCCTGTCGAGCACGGACCTGACGGCCGAGGCCGGACAACGCGGCCTCTCGGCGGGTCACGGCAAGACCTGGGCCTTCGTGGGAGTGCTAAGCCTGTACCTGATCGGTTCTCGCCTCCAGCAGTGGGACCTGGCCTGGGGGTTGGCATTGACCCTCTGGGGCCTACTCCCCGTCCTCACAGCGCTTGCCCTGAAGACGCGCCCCACACCCACGCGGCCGGTGGCGGTCAAACGATTCTTGTCCCTATCCCTGCCGAGCGGAGCGCACGCCCTGGGCGCCGTGCTCCTCATCCCCGCCTTGGCGAAGCTGATGGTCGAGGTATACCTCCCGTTCCAAAGCCGGATCCTGCCTATACCCCAGTCGGTACTGGAGAATGAAACCCTCGGCCTGGCGCTTACGCACCTTTCCACGCCCACGCTGATCTTCCTCATGGCCATCTCCCCGGCCATCTGCGAAGAGCTCTTCTTCCGCGGCGCCATCCTCGGGAGCCTACGCCGCGGACTGACTCCGATGCGTGCGCTCCTCTGGCAGGCCCTATTCTTCGGCGCAGCCCACGCCAGCCTGTACCGCATCCTGCCCACCGCTGGCCTAGGTCTTCTACTGGGCGCGTTAACCTTGCGCTCGGCCAGCATTCTGCCCGCCGTTCTGGTCCACGCCGGCTACAACGCGGTGGTCGTGCTGGCGGGATTGGAACGCCTCTCCACAGACGGGACCTGGCTCTCGACCTGGGGGCCCTGGCTCGCGCTCCCCGGCCTAGCGCTCCTTGCGCTTCCGGCCAGGAAGAGGGACTAGTCCGCGAGCGTGATCTCGACCAGGGCGGGAGCGTTCGCTTCGGCGTCTTGGTAGGCACCCAGGGCTCCGCGCTCCGTGGCCACCAACCGCAGGAAACCATCGCCGCGGTTTCCGGCCACTTCGGCCAGCTCCAGCGTGGTGCCCAAGCTGCCGCCCGGGAGCACACGCCTGGCACACCAGCGGCCACGGCCCTCGGGGCCTTCCAGCCAAGTCACCAGGAGTGAGCCGTCGGGCATGGGACAGGTGTCCACTCGTCCCAGGGGATGTCCCCCATCTAGCCGCACAGGTTCGGCGAACTGCAGGGAGCCATCGGAATCAACGGGACTTGAAGAGACCAGAACGCGGGACTCTCCCCCACCGGCGCTGAACCAGGCCACGCTCGCGCGCTTGCCCAGGGAGGTCACTGAGGGCCCGTTCACCGGGCAGCCGGGAATGTGCCAGCCATCCTCATGCAAGGACTTCGGCTCACTGAATGAGCCCGCCTTCCGCGGGTCACCGATACACCAGGAGATGTCGCGGATCTCCTCTTCACTCCGGTCGCGCCAGACCACCAGCACGCGCCCGTCGTCCAGTTGGACCGCGTCCGTCTGACAGCATTCACAGACACGCTCGTCCAGGCAGAGCTCCGGCCCCAGCTCCCCGTCCAGGGACAAGGAGCGGGCGAACAGGCTCATGGCCCCCGTGGGGTCCAGGTCACCCTCATCGTCCAAGGTGTAGCGCGCGTCGAGCCACACCCCGAACACCTGCCCCCCATCCAGGGGCGTGAGGGTCACGAAGCCGTGCTCAACGGGGCTCGTATCACTGTGCAACCAAGTGCTGCCGCCCTCCCAACCCAGGCGCACACCATAGGAGTAGGTGCCCGTCCCAAGCATCTGCAGCCAGGCCGCCACACGGCCGTCGGCCCCGACCGCGAGAGTCGGGAAGTCGGCCCAGTTCACAAACCAGCTCTCTCCCGTGGCCAGAGCGTCCGGCTCACTCCATTCGCCATCGGCGAGTACCGAGCGCAGGAGTTGATCCGCGCCCTTGGATTTTTGCGTCCAGATCAGGTGTACGCCCCCCGACCCGTCACTCACGAGGCGCGGCCAGCGACCCTCGTGCCCCGGACCCTCCAGAGCCCGCACCTGCAGGTCGGCTGAAGCCGGCACCTGGAAAGTGATCTCCACAGGAGCGGAGGGATCCTGGCCGGCTTCCAACACCACGCCCGCCACGCCCGCCAAACCCAAGACCGTCCCAAGAATCATACGCATGCCGAATCGCTCTCCGAAGAAATAGCCCATGGGCAGGGTGAACAAAGGAGTCGTGGCAAACAGCAAGGCTGCCACGCCACCGGGTAGATCGCGCAGTGCAAGGTTGTACGGGATCTGGTTCAAGAGCGAGGCACACAGACTGGGAATCAACAGGAGGCGCAACACGGGCAGGCAGTGAAGGCCTGCGGTCAGGTGTACCACCTCCCGGCGGGGGCTCGTCCTGGGCCGGGCGAGTCCCACAAGGGCAGCCAGAACAAGTGCCCCCAGCAGTCCACCGATCACCCGCACCCCACCGCCAGTGATCACATCCACACCCGCGAGGGCATCGTGACCCAGGACCACGGCCCCGGCCCAGATGGTGGCCGAGGTAACGCAGATCGCCACACCGAGCCAAGGCCGACGGCCCGGCTCCGAGTTCGACGAACTGTCGGTGACCACGAGGGCCACGCCCAACAGAACCACAGCCATACTCCAAAGAGTGCGGGGCTGCAGAGACTCACCCAACCAGAACCAGGACAGGAGCACGCTGATGGGCACGCTGAGCAGACCCACCATGGCCGCCGTCTGCACGCCGCACCACCTGAAGGAAGCGAAGAAGAGTACGTCCCCCAAGGCGAAGCCCAGCACGCCACTGATCAGGAGGGCGCGCAGAACCTCATCGGAGGGCAGGCCGCCGCCTCCCAATAGCCACAGGAGACCGAAGCCCACCAGGTTGAAGGCGTTGCGTAGAAAATTGGCCGACGCCGGACCGGGCCCTTGGCCGTGCACCTGGGTCGCCGGACCTGCGCTCCGAAAGGCGCGATCCATCAGCAACGCGGACAGTCCCCAGGTAAGGGCTGCAACCAGAGCCGCACCGATGGCCAGAGCAGACATGTTGAGTCTTACGCATCCCCGCAGCGCCGGGGACGGTTCAGGACCCCTTCAGGCGGGTCCGAGGAGAGACTAGCCCTTCTTTGTGGCGCGCACCTTGGCAGTGTGCTTTCCAGCACCCATGCCCATCTTGCGCACGCGCTTGCGGCCGCGGGTGGGTCCGCCGGCTTTGAACTGGGATTTGGCCATGAATTAGAGGGGTCGCTGGCACAGGGGGGGGATCCCCAGGGGCCATTGGAGGCGAAGGTTGTACCGCCTATCAGCACCCTGGGCAAGGCCTCCGGCCGGGGATCCCCTTGCTTGGGGCCCCCGGAAGCGAATACTGGACCCGTGACCCCCACCGCAAGCACCCACGCCCGAACTCCGGAGCGCCGCATCTTCATCGGCGACATCCAGGGCTGCCGGGACGAGCTCGAGCGACTGCTCGAAAAGCTGAACGTCGACCCGGCCCGCGACGAAGTTCACCCGGTGGGCGACTTGGTCAATCGCGGCCCCGACTCGGCCGGCGTCCTGCGGATCCTGCGCGACCTGGGAGCGGGGGGAGTACTGGGAAACCACGACGTGCACGCCCTGCGTGTTCTGGCGGGAACGCGCCGTCCCGGGAGGCGCGACACTCTAGAGGATCTCTTCAGCGCAGATGACGGCACCGACCTGTTGGAGTGGTTGGCCAACCGACCGTTCGTGCGGGCCTGGCCGGACCTTGTCTGCGTTCACGCCGGGATTCATCCGACCTGGGACGATCCCCTTGCAGCACTGCGAGATCTCGATCCCCTGACATCCCACACACACACCGACTTCGCGACCCGGGTGAGAACCTGCGACCCCGCCGGGAAACGACCGGACGAGGACTGGCCTCCTCCCGGCCCACCCTTCAGGCCCTGGTATTCGTACTGGCAGGAGCGTGAGGGGGAGGCGCGTACTGTGGTCTACGGTCACTGGGCCAGCGCGGGCCTCGTGCGGGAGCCACGCGTGCGCGGCCTCGACACGGGCTGCGTCTGGGGCAAGCGCCTGACGGCCTGGATTGCCGAAGAGGATCGCTGCGTGCACGTGGACGCGGCGCGCGTGTACTCTGCCTCCTCGCTTCCTCCCTCCGATGAAGCGAACTGATCGGTCCGCATGCAGCCCACTCCCTTCATCCCCGAAGATCCCCTCGAACGCTTCGCTCAGATCGAGTCCTTTGCAGTTCCACCGCGCAAGTGGTGGCGGAACGGAATCATCCAGCGCCTCTCGTGCATGGGGCTGGTCACGGCCCGAGGTGAGCCTGAGAAAATCGCGAGCCGATTCGAACACACCGCGGACGAACTGAAGCGTAGCGCGGGCTGGTTCGGAGCCCTCAACAGCTCTGTGCGCTTCGCCGTGGCGGCCACCCTCGTCCGGCGTGAGCAGTCCGCGGGCAGCTTCGCCGTGGAGCTGGACCGGGTGCAACGGATGATGCGCGAAGAGCGCCTGCCGCGTGGCGGCATGCGCGAGGTGGTAGCCATTCTGCTCCTGAGCGGTGCACAACAGGACATGGAAACGCCGCGCTCCAGCGTGGAGCACCTGGGCGGGTTCTTCAGAGCGATGAAGTCGCGCAAGCGCATGCTGACGGGGGTCGACGACTACCCGGCCTGTGTTCTTCTGTGCCGCACGGACGTCGAAGCTGGGGCGGTTCTTGACCGGGTGGATGGTCTCTACGATGGTCTACGCAAGGCGGGGTTCTGGCGCGGAAACGCACTGCAGACCGCCTCGCACTTCCTGTATTTCTGTCCTCTTGAGGACGAACTGGCAGCGGCTCGCTTCGCGGACCTCTTCGGCGAATTCAAGCGGGCGGGCCTGCGCATGAATCAGCGCGACTACGCCCTAGTGGCGACCCTGGCCTTCCTCGACGAGACCCCCGAGCGGATTGTGGAGTGCGTTCTGGAGCACCGCCGGGAGCTGCTGGCCCATACCGGAGCCCGGGGCAAGGAAGAGGGGTTCCGGCTGGCGGTGATGACGGCCTTTCAGGAGCTGGCCGCCCACGGGGAGCAGAGTACCTGGGCCGCAGACACGTCGCGCCTCCTGGGTGTAGTGGATCTGATCGCCGCCCAGCAGGCCGCCGCGGTCATCGCCGCCACTTCCGCAAGCACGGCCGCGGCCGCCAGCAGCTAGATACGGCCCAGAATCAACTCACAGGGAATCGAACCGTTCTGGAGCGCACGGCGCTCGAAATCGGGCAGCTCCAGCCGACGGGCCAGGTCCGGATTACCGCTAAGGAGTGCCAGGGAGAAACCCTCACAGCACTCACGCAGCAGGCGGCCGAAGTCCCGGTAGAGGGGAATCAGCTTCTTCTCTTCACCCATGCGCTCCCCGTAGGGTGGGTTGCAGACGATCCAGCCGTTCCAGCCGGGACGCGGTGCAAACTCAAGAGCCTGGGCCACCTCAATCTCGCAGGTGTGGGCAAGGCCCGCGCTCTCCAGGTTCGCCTGCGCCTCGGCAGCTCGAGCACCGTCGGAATCGAATCCCATGAGGCGCAACTTACGCGGCATTTCTCCAGCACTGGCAGCGGCGGCGTGCACCGCCGCGTAGGCATCGGCGTCATGACCCGGCCAGCCTTCAAATCCAAAGCGCTTGCGGAATACACCCGGCGCCATGTCCCCAGCAATCAGAGCGGCCTCGACGAGCAAGGTACCACTGCCGCAGAAAGGGTCGATAAGGGGCGAGCGACGGTCCCAGCCCGAGGCCAGCACCATTGCCGCCGCCAAGGTCTCGGCGAGGGGCGCGACACCTTGGGCCTGACGCCAACCGCGCTTATGCAGGGACTCCCCCGAGGTATCCAAGGCAAGGGTGGCGCGGTCGCGGTAGAGGTGCAGGTGCAGGCGTAGGTCCGGATCCTCGCGCTGCACGTCGGGGCGTGTGCCGTCTTCGGTGCGCAAGCGGTCCACCACGCCATCTTTCACGCGCTGGGCCACGTAACGCGAGTGATCGAGGTTCGAGTCCTTGCACTGCGCATCCACCCAGAGGGTTCCACTCGGAGAGAGATGCTCGCTCCAATCCACCGCAAGCACGGCTTGATAGAGGGCGTCATCATCAGGAGCATGAAAACGTTCGAGGCGCAGGAGCACACGCACCGCCGTGCGCAGCCAGAGATTGGCTTTCCAGCAATCCTCAAGCGTGCCCTCGAAGCGCACGCCCCCCACCTGCTGTTCAGGTCGGTTCAGGCCCAGGGCGCGGACCTCGGCGTAGAGCAGCGACTCGACGCCCGGGGCGCAGGTGGCAAAGAATATGTGGCGGGTCATGGCGCGCGAATGCTACGCCACACCGTCCGTGAGTGAAGAGCTGGAGGTGAAGATCCTGCGCCACAGGTCGGTTTCGAGCAGCCCGCCGGGGTCGGTCTCCCGTTTCAGGGCCAGGAAAGCCTCGCGCTTGGCCTCCGGGAAGGCGCGCACCATGGCCTCGTGACCCATGAGCGAATCCTTGGCGAAGTAGAACTTGCCCCCCGCATCCAGCACGATCCGTGTCAATCGATCGCAGGCCTGCCAGAGATCCATGCGATTCGTGGGAGTGACTTTGAAGTCCATGGCCATACTCCAGCCGTCGAGGGAGTGGGTCATCCAGAAAGGATCGGGCCGGTGACGCTTGAAGACCCCAAGGAAAGGCACGTGCCCCTGGCGCTGGCACAGGCCCAGGACCTCCAGGAACGTGTCGTGGGCCACTTCCGCCGGCAGGAAGACCTGGTATTGGATCAGCCCGTGGCCGGGCTTGCGCCCGTAGGCGAACTTCCAGTTGGGCACGAAGTCGAGCAGGAAGTTGAAGCCGGCGTGGGACTGTTCATGCCAGCCCTGGTGCCCCTCGACCCTGCCAGCCTGCTGCTTGAGCGCGTTGAGCAGGCGCATGCCCCAGGGGTTGTTGATCAGACGCAGGAAGCGCCACACCTCACCCTTGGGGAAACCCAGAATGGAGCCGGGCAGCTGCTGGTAGGCCACCTGCATGGTCTGCTCCTGCTCGGAATCCTCGCCCTCGGCCAAGTACTCCGCGTCGTGGATCAGTCCCCGACCCATGCCATCCCCGCGCGCGAAGCAGTCCACCCAGCCCACCAGATAATCCGCCCGGCCCTTCTCGGCTTCGAAGTAGGCCATCATCGCAGCCAGGTTGCGCACGGACTCGCCGCGCACACGGACCTTGCCCGAATGGACGCGTTTGGTCTGAAGGCGAAGGCGGGAGAAGCAGCCCAGCATCCCGAGCCCTCCGATGGCGGCGTGGAACAGATCGGCGTTTTGCTCTCGATTGCAGGTGCGTAACTCCCCGGAGGGCAGGACCAGATCAAACTCGAGGACGTTGTCGCCGAAGGTGCCTACGCGGAAGTTGTTCTTGCCGTGGATATTCATGGCCGCCGCGCCGGCCACCGTGGGGAACATGGTTCCCGAGACGACCTTGGGCCAGTAGCCCATGGGCAGGGCGTGCTTCCATAGCTGCTCAATGGTGACCCCCCCCTCCAGATCGGCGATGCCGGTAGCGGCATCAAAGCTCAAGATCTGGTTCATCTGGGTCAGATCCAAGCTGAGACCCTCTGAGTTCATTGACGCATCGCCATAGCTGCAGCCCGTTCCACGCAGACCCAGCTTGCGACCCTTGGCCGTCGCCTCAGAAAAGGCCTCGCGAATGGCCTCCACCGAATGGGGGCGCAGCACGTGGCCGTGGACTCCCGCATTCATGCCCCAGCTCTCTACGTATTCGTAGGAGTGGGAGGCCGATGAGTTATTGGATCGACTGGGGCTCACGGTCAGATGCTCAGCCGCTTGAAGATCATCGAGGGAATGGACTTCACCACCACCGCCACCAGCGCCCAGCGCCAGGGGACGTAGCGCGTGTTCGCGCGGCTCTTCGCCGCCTTGAGAATCTGGCGCGCCGCCTCCTCTGCGGAGATGGCCCCGGCCAGCTCCAGGTGCGCGGTCATGGGCGTCTCGACAAATCCGGGCTTGATGGTGCACACGTGCACGCCCACCTCGGACAGGCGATTGCGAAGAGCCTCAAGGTAATGATCTAGCCCTGCTTTGGAGGCACCGTACACGGGGTTGCCCTTGCGCCCGCGAGCACCAGCGATGGAGCTGATACCCACTAGGGTACCCGAGCGTTGACTGGCGAAGAGCCGAGCCGCCGCGTTGCACCAGGCCACGGCTCCCAGGAGGTTGGTGTCGAGGATGCCGAGGTCTTTGGGGGTGTTGTACTCCTCGCGCCCCACCACGGGCATGATCCCTGCGGCGAAGATCATGAGGTCTAGTCCGCCCAGGGACTCCACCAGCTCCGCGAAGGCGGTGTCCGCAAGATCCGTCTGCGTAACGTCGCAGGTGGCGATGGTGACGGGCCCCACGGGATAGCTGGGTGTGGCGGGAGCCGACCCGGCCACCTCTGCGGCCAGAGCCTCGAGCTTGTCAGAGCTGCGGGCCACGGCGCCCACGGCCCAACCGGCACCGGCCAGCTGGCGCACGAGCTCCATTCCCATACCCGAGCTAGCGCCCACGACGAGCGCCCGGCCGAGAATGGCCCCCCCGGGTCCGGAGTCATCCGTCGAGGAGGGTGCAGAGGGTTCGGACATGGAGAGGCGGTTGGCAGGGAGAAAGGGAGAAGACGGCTGCCGAGAATATCGGCAGGTTTGTGCCCGGGCGCGCCCCAAATGAAGAACCCGCAGGACCCGTGTGCGCACCCTACGAAGTAGAGCCCGGGAGGTTGAGGTTCATTGGCAGATCAGGAGGTACTGGAGTGGGCCAGAGCCAGTCGCTACTCTCGGGTCCACTCTCCCGGCCCTCTTGGCACCGGGGTCCGATCGAAGGGACGGCGCTACTCGACGCGCGGTCCCCTTTTTTCGCCCGAACCCGCTGCCCCCCAGGGCTCTACCCGCCCCTCATGAAGAAGATCCTAGCCCAACTCAACCCGCCCCAGCGGGAGGCCGTGGAGACCACCGAGGGGCCCGTACTGGTCCTCGCCGGAGCCGGATCGGGAAAGACACGGGTCATTACCTGCCGCATCGCCATGCTTCTCGCCAAGCGGGTCCCGGCCAGCCAGATTCTGGCCATGACTTTCACCAACCGGGCCGCCGGAGAGATGCGCGAGCGCGTCCAGCAATTGGTGGGCAAGCGTCGGGGCGAAGACCTGACCGTGGGCACCTTCCACGCCTTCTGCCTGCGAGCCCTGCGGGCCCACAGGGCCGTGCTCGGCTATCCCCAGGGCTTCACCATCTGCGATGCGCGCGACCAGCTCTCCTTGGTGAAGGGCGCCATGCGCGAGCTACACATCGCTGAGACCAGTCTGCGCCCCCCCACCGTGCAGGCCCGCATCTCGCTCGCCAAGAACCGGCTGCTCACTCCCGAGAGCTACCTGGAGAAGGCAGGTGACAACCAGGACGAGCTGGTAGGCCGCACTTGGCAACGCTACCAGGAGCTGCTCAAGCGTTCGCGGCGTCTGGACTTTGACGACTTGTTACTTGAGACCCTGCGCCTGCTCAAGGGCAACAAGAAAGTACGCGAGGAGCTTCGGAAGCGATTCCGTTACGTGCACGTGGACGAGTACCAGGACACCAACGGCCCCCAGTACGAGATCCTGCGCCAGCTGACGGATGGGCATCGCAATCTGTGCGTCGTGGGCGATGATGACCAGTCCATCTACGGCTGGCGCGGAGCGGACATCACCAAGATACTCTCCTTCGAGAAGCACTACCCGGGTGCCAAGGTCGTGCGTCTGGAGACGAACTACCGCTCGACAGAACCAATCCTGGGCATCGCCAATCGGCTGATCGAGCACAACGGAGCGCGCCACCCCAAGACCCTCATCTCGGCCCTGGGCCCTGGCGAGCCACCCCAGGCCGTCAACATGCGCGACGAGGACACAGAGGCCGAGCGCATCGTGACCGAGATCCAGACGCGGATCCAAGACGGTGCCCACTACGACGACTTTGCGATCCTCTTCCGCACCGCCACGCAGGCGCGCCCCTTCGAGGCCGAGCTGCGAGCACAGGACGTGCCCTACAAGCTCATCGGAGGCATGAGCTTCTTCGATCGCAAAGAGGTGCGCGACATGCTCGCCTACCTCTGCCTTGTAGTGAACCCCAAGGACGAGACCGCCCTACTACGAGTCATCAACTGCCCACCGCGTGGGGTGGGCAAGACAACCATTGATAGGGGTTTGGAATTCGCCACCACCAAAGGCATCACCCTGGCCGAGGCCTTTGAGCGCGCCGGCGAGATCGAACGCATCAACATGAAGGCCGTGGAGAAGGTCAACGGCCTGCTCAAGCGCCTGCGCTCCCTGAAGGGCCGCTTCAAGGGCGGCAAGCAGCTGGTGCCGCTCGTCCAACGCCTCGTCGAAGAGGTGGCGTATCGCGACGAGGTGGTGCGCGTGTACCGCGACGAGGCCGAGGTGGAGCGACGCTGGACGGGGGTCACCGAGGTTCTGAACTTCGCTGAGAATTACGTACGCCGGAACAAGAAGCCTGGACTTCTCGGATTCCTCAACGAGCTCAGCCTGAGCGCTGACGATCGCAAGGAAGACGAGAAAGACCGCCGACTTGAAGTGACGCTCTCCACGCTGCATGCCTCCAAAGGATTGGAGTATGACCGTGTTTTCCTGGTGGGCATGGAGGAGGGAATCCTGCCCCACGCCCGCTCCGTGGAAGAGGACAACGTCGAAGAAGAGCGGCGCCTGGCCTACGTGGGAGTGACCCGCGCCCGCCAGGGATTGACCCTCTCCTGGTGTCGGGAGCGCGCGCGCGCAGGCCACCGCGCCCAGTGCCACCCTTCGCGTTTCCTGTTGGAGATCCAGGCCAAGGAACCACCTTCCGATTGGGTGCCCGCTGGCGCCAAGCCCAAGGCGCGGGGCAAAAAGAAGCGCCGGAGAAAGAGCGTCAAGAAATAAGGGGGAGATCAGATCCTGAGTGTTCAAACCTCGCCAGCGACCAAGATCCAGGTGTATCATGGAGCAGCGGGCAAACGACGCCCATGCTGGGAGTCCATGCAAGCTACGTTCACACATCTCCTCACTGGAATCCTTCTCCTCGCAGGTTGCGGCGCGGGAACAGAATCCGAGAAGGGCAAGAAGACGCCAAGCCGCGTGATCCTGGTCGTCCTGGACACTCTGCGCGCGGACCACCTGACGACCTACGGGTGCGAGCGCCTCACAGCTCCCTTCTTGAGCAGCTTCGCGTCCAGATCGGCGATCTTCGACGACGCCTGGGCGCCTAGCTCCTGGACAGGCCCCTCCATGGCATCCTTGTTCACCGGGGTCTATCCCAGACAACACGGGGTTGCTGCTGGATACGGGGTCACACGCCAAAGCAAGACCAGTAACGGCAAAGACAACTTCGCGATCAATCGGATCCCAAGCACACTGCATACTCTTCCCCAGATCCTGCACGATGAGGGCCTCCAGACCTACGGGATCGCCGACAACCCAAACATCTGCGCAGCAGAGGGTTTTGATGCGGGCTTCGATCAGTTCATCACCATGTACTACCAGAACGCCACGGCCGTCAATAAGCGGCTCAGGCAGTTCCTTCAGCACATGCAGGAAGACAGCCGACCCGCATTTGTCTATTTGCATTACATCGACCCGCACGAACCGTACTTCGAGCGGGAAACCCACATCGTCGAAGATCCGCAGGGCACAAGACAGGGCAGGGAGACCAAGGCCCTCTTCGACCAGAGCCGTTCGGCTCGCAAGGCGGCTCTTCGCCACTTACGGGCAAAGAAGAAAATGCCAGCATCAGAGCGCGTCCAGGAATTGCTGGCCAATACCATTGCGCGCTACGACAGCGAGATCCACTTCGTGGATGCTCAGATATCAGCGGCGCTCGAAATGCTCAATGTCGGCGAAGATGATCTGGTCATCATTACGGCTGATCACGGTGAGGAGTTCCTCGAGCACGGTCAACTCGGCCATACAATCAGTCTGTATCCCGAGCTACTGCGTATTCCCCTGTTTATTTCCTGGCCCAATGGTGGTGTCCAGGTCGCCCGCGTTCAGGGGCCTGCGAGCCTGGTTGACTTGGTACCCACGATTCTGGACGCCCTGCAGATCGAGTTTCCGCCATGGTTGAGCGGCGTGAGCCTTCTACCCGCCACACGAGGCGAACCACTCAAGCCGCGCCCCCTACTCTTCTCGAGAATCAAAGAGCACGGCAAGACCGAGACGGAGAAGATCGATGGCCTCCTAGAGGATAAATGGCTCTATCTGGAGCGCCACCCCCAGGGGGATCGCCTGCTCTTCAACCTCACGGTTGACCCCTGGGCTCAGAAGAATCTGGCCCACGAACAACCGAAGCGGACCACGGCCATGGGCTTGCGGCTACAAGCGGAGTCGGACGCCCTGCCCCAATGGGAGCGGGAGTTCACCCTCCGCACAACCCTGGATGCGGATCGGATCGAAAGTCTCAACGCGTTGGGCTACGCTACCTCGGGAGAGTAAGGTCCAACCCCATCCCTTGTCCGAACAAGCAGATGTATAGATAGGCGCCACTCATTCCCCCCAGGGACGAGCAGCGCCCACCACCCGTAGGTGGTCATCGACAGGAGAACCTGCCGACTGGTCCTCTCTATGGGACGCCCGGAGTCGAACCCCAAGCCTGAATCCCCATGGGAATCGACCCCCGGGCGAATCTTCTCCCAACGGGACCCTCAGCTGCTCTTGAGCACCAGCAGCAACGACTCCTGGCCGCCCTCGTACATCTTGATCTGCTTGGCGGGGCTGCTCGTGTCCCCCTCGGCGTGGACGGAGTAGGTGCCCGGACCCACCCCCTTGTAGGAGAAGCTCCCATCCGTACCACTGCGGACGTTGCCGAAGTTGGAGAGGTTGTGACCGGCCTCGTCGATAACCTGGATGCGCGCGCCGCTGACCGGCCCCCCCTGAGAGTCCTGCACTGTTCCCGTGATCTCCCCGGCCGCAGGTAGGGGTAGGTCGATGCGCTGTACCTGATCCGCGAACTCGACCTTCACGTCGATCAGCACGCGTCCCAGCTTTGCACTCTGCTGCGCCGGCCTGAAGCCCCAGCCATCGGTGCCCCCGGCGCGCAGGAGATAGTTGCCTGGCGCAAGGTCCTTGAATGAGTACTCCCCATCGGAGTTGGTCGTGGACGAGCGACCCGCGAAGGGGCTGGGTCGGCCCCGGCCTTCGCCCGGTCCCGCGCTTGGCGTCGTACCCCCGCTCAGGGTCACGCGCAGCCCTTCCTCCGGACGGCCCCCCAGACCGGTCACCCGGCCCTCGATGCGGCCTTCGGGCAGGCTGAAGTTGATAACAACGTTGTCGCCCCCGGGTACCGACTCCATGAAGGCCACCAGCTCACGCTGGTTGGAACCCACCTGGAAGCGCCAATCCCCGGGATGATCCAGTACCAATTCGTAGTGCCCCTGATCGTCAGCCCTAACCGCGGAAGTCAGGTCGTCGTCCCCACGCTCCGGGGCGGCCACGACGAGTGCTGAAGCGAGAGGCTCGTCGCCGCGAGTCACCGTGCCACTCACCCTCACCGCCGTGGGCGAGGGCGCGCCCAAGACCACGAAGGCCTCCTCGCCCTCGCGCACCTCCACGTCGGCCTTCTTGCTGTTGGCCATGCGCATGACCCAGTCGCCGCGGCCGCGTCCTCCGCGGCTTCCGGTCGGAGCGAGGCTCACCGTGTACTTACCCGCATCCAAGCCGTCGAAGCGCACGCTGCCGGCACTGTTCGTCTCTAGGCGGCGAGTGGTGGGTCCCGAAAGACTGATGCGCCGGCCCGCACGCTCTTCCATGTCCCTGTGAAGCTCGGCCACAATCACCGCTCCGGGTCTAAGAGCCAGAACGATCCCCTCGCGCTTGGCTGCCGACGTGATCTGGAATTTCTGGGTTTCGCTGCCCGAGTAGCCCTCCCCCGTGGCCGAGATCTCCACCCATCCAGGTTCAAGGTTGCCAGCTATGAACTTGCCCTCACCATCGGCATCTACTCCTATGGACTTGTTCTCGCCGTGTTTGGCCATGATCCTCGCACCCGCCGCACCCGACCCATCGGGCGCTCGGACGATACCCGTCACCACTCCCGTACGCGCCAAGACGAAGCGCAACTCATCGGCGCCTGGAATGCTCACCTTCTGACGGTCGGAGTCCCCGTACCCTGTCGCGGTCACTCGAACCTCCCAACGGCCAACCTGCACACCCTGGAGAGCGAACTCGCCGTCCTCGACCTTGAATTTCTCGCGCACCGGTTTCATGGAGCCCGCGCTCATGAAGCCATCGGCCTCGGGGGTCGCCGTAACCCGGAAGGCCTTGACCGGCTCCCCAGCGTCGTCCACCACCTTGCCAGAGACCACGTTGCCGGAGGTGAGGGTGAGGGCGAGTTGATGGCTACCGGGAGCCACGTCCTCCACCCGCGCCATCCAGCGCGGAATGCGACGCGCCTTGAGCTTCGACAGCTTGCTGCCCGAAGCGGGGCGGTCATCGGGGTGCAGGGAGCTCGCGGTCACCTCACAGGTTCCATCGCCAAGGGCGGGGAATTTGAAGCTCCCATCGGGGCCCGCCTGGATCTCGCCCATGATGCGGCCCACTTCCATGCCCATCATCTCGCTCTTCTGGGCTAGGCGCACGTCGGCACCTACGGCGGGTGACCCGTCGGGCCAGAGAATGACCCCGCCCACACTGCGCCCAGCGTCGAGGCGCACGTCCACGGCCAACCGCCGCTCCCCGTCGCGCAAGTTACCGAGCTCCTTGGTCGCCTCAAGGAAGCCGTCGGCCTCTACGACAAGCATGCGCTCGCCGGGCGGCACACCGGTCAACTCAAAACGACCGGCGTGGGTCAGCCTCTCAAATTCCGGGTTGGCCTTGAGGAAGGGAATGCGCTGACCCGCTTGCTCGGCGCTGATGTGATAGACCCGGGCGCCTTCAAGGAGCGCGCCATTGGAGTCGCTCACGGTGCCCGCCACGGTGGCGCCCAGGGCTAGAGCTACGTCCACGTTCAAGGTGTCGCCCGCCTCTACGCTGATGCCGCGCACCTCACCGTCGGCGTAGAGTTCCGAGTGGGCCAGCACCCTGTGGGCCACGCCACTGGCGAGCCCCCCGATCTCGAACTCCCCTTCCGCCCGACTCCATCCGTTGAGCTTTTTCTGCGTCGGGAAACTGCCGCGCACGGCTTCCACGCTGACACCATCGAGGACGCCGTCCCCAAACGCCACAATCCGTGGGGGCAGAACCTTGACGAGCAGGCGCCCGCCCAGCTTGGGCTTCAGGACCACCTCCTCTTTCAGGTCTTCGAGGTGCACCCAGAGGGGCTCGTCCATGTAGCAATACCGCCCGCGAACCCACAACCGGCCCTTGCTGTGCGTGCGGCCTGAGAATGCCACCCGGAAAGACCCGTCGGCCTGGGCGATGACGGTGTGCGTGTCGCGCGAGTCCTGGTGCTCAGAAAAGCGCGACCCCTGAGCCGTCACCCAGAGCGTTTCGTCTGAGGGAGTGCCCTCAGGCCGCTCCACGCGTCCGACCGCCCAGGTGGAGTTCTTGGGAGCGCGCCACCAGCCCGCTCGTCCGGCACTGACCCCTCCCACCTCAAGGGCCGCCTGGGGCGCGGCCTGGTCGCGATCGGCCGCGGGTTTGGCCTCCTCCGCTTGGACGGCCACCAGGGTCCCCTCGGGACCCTGCACGCCCGCCTGCCCACCGCCACCACCATCGACCATCACCACCCGGTCGCGCCCCTCAGGCGCGCGGGTGGTCGTGACATACCAGATCCCCATCACCGCAACGAGGAGGGTTGCGAGGGGAAATTCGAGGGTGCGTTTCTTCACGCGGAGAGAACCGGAAGCAGGGGCTGTGGCAGACTGGGGCCGATTGGCAGACAATACGCAATCGGCCTACCCAACCCTATCCTACGGGCTTGAAAGCCATGCTTCTCTGGTTTCTCGCCGCAGGAGCCAGAGCCTTGCAAACAGCAGGGTCCCCCTGCTATTCCCCCCCCACGTAACCGAACTCTTTCAAGGACTCCAACACCTCAGGGGCCAGATCCAAAGTCTGCCCCTTATGCAGGGCCCCCAGCGCCAGTTGGACACGATCCAGACTGCGTCTCAATTCGGTCACCTTGTCCGGCATCTCCTGCGCCAAATCTCGCCCCTGAAGTGGATCGGATTCCAAATCGTAGAGCTCCTGCCGTCCCCCCGTACCCACAATCAACGCATACCGCCCCTTGCGCCAAGAGGTCAGAGGTTCGCCCCACATGTTGCCGTGGGCCAAGATCGGACGCGGCTCCGAATCCGAGGCACCCGTCGCGCTTCTTAGCAGACTCTGCCCCAAGAACTGCTCTGGGGGCGCGATGTCCGCCAACTCGCAAAGCGTGGGTGCCAGGTCCACGTGGGCGACGCTCATGGTGTTCACGCCCGGGATGATGCGCCCGGGGTAACGCAGGATGAGGGGGACGTGGATCAGCTCCCGGTAGAGAGTGTGGCCATGCTCGTACCCGCCGTGGTCCAGGAACTCCTCACCGTGGTCGGCCGTCACCAGAACGACGGTGCTCTCGTCCAAGCCGCGGGCACTGAGCCCGTCGAGCAGGCGTCCGATCTGGGCATCCATGTATGCCACCTCCCCGTTGTAGAGGCGCTCGGCGCGGCGGATCACGCCATCGGGAACGTTAAGCCGCCCAGCTCTCAGGTCCATCATCTGTTGGCGCGTGCCGAAAACGAAGGACTCGTCCACGCCGGAGGCAAAGCGCTCGCGGAAGGGATCGGGCGGCGCATAGACCGCGTGGGGATCGAAGTAGTGCACGAACAGGAAGAAAGGGCGCTCGTCGCGCTTATCGAGCCAGTCCAGAGCGGCCTGGGTCGTGGCCCCCGCCACGCGCATCTCGAGGTTGCTCGTGGGTGCGACGATATCGGTGGTCTCGAAGTCCCGGGTTGTTCCGAACGCCTCGCCCAAGAAGGCCACGTTGGCGATGGCGTGGGTGCGCCAGCCGCGTCCTTTGAACACGGCGGGCAGGGTAGTGACCCCCGGGTCCATCAGCTTGAAGCCGCCCAGGCTGCCGCCCGCGCCGTGCTCGGCCGGGTGCAAAGAGGTGAGCATCGAGGCAATGGACGGCAGGGTCCACGGCGCGTGGGAGGAGGCGTCGGAGAAGCGCAACCCCTCGGCCGCGAGCTGATCCAGGTAGGGCGTCAGTCCGGCATCGGAGCCGTAGCAGCCGAGGCGGTCGGCTCGCAGGGTGTCCGTGACGATGAAGAGCACGTTCGGTGCAGCCGCCGTGCTCCCCCCACAGGCGCTCAACAAGAGCGCGCCGACCAAGGAAAATTGCAGGGTAGTTCGCATGGATCAGCGCGGCGTCCGCAGGCGTTGGAGCAGGTCTTCAAGGGGCGCGACGTTGAGGCCCGCCTGGCGAGCCTCGGGCAAGGCCTGCCCCAGGATTCGCTCGGCTTCCTGAAGCAGTCGCTGGGCGGGACGCTCCAACTGTATCGCGCGCTCCAGACAGCGGGCGGCCTTCTGCATGCGGCCCCCATTGAGGTGCAAGAGGCCTTGGTTGAATAGAGCGGGTGCGAACATGGGTGAAGCGGCTTCCGCCTCCTCAAAACGCGACAGGGCGCCGTCCAGGTCCCCGGCTTCCCTCTGCAGGGTCGCCACGTTGAACAAGGCCAGATGGTGCGTGGGATTGTTACGCAGCACACGCTCGTAGAGTTGGCGCGCCTTGGCCTTGTGCCCCTGACTGTGTTCCAGCAGGGCCAGCTCATAGAGCGCGCGCAAGCTGGACGGGTTTATCTCCAGGGCCAACTCCAGCTCCACACGCGCGGCTTCAGGATGCCCCGCCAGGGACTGGGCGATGGCCCGCTCCACGTGCCACTTCTCTCCAGTCTGAGAAACTTGAGGGGCACCCCAGGTACAGAGCACCACCAGCGCACAGGCCCCGCCCAAAGCCATCAGCCCACGGGAACGTTGTAGCCGGAGCATGGGCACCGAGAGGGAGGCCAACAGGGCCAACCAAGGCAGGGCAGGAACCCGGTAGCGGGCAGCCGCGAAGAACGGCAGGAGCGAGACGACATAGGCAGCGAACAGACTCAGGGCCAGCGCAGCCAGCTCATGCCGCCGACGAGCCTCCTCCTCGCGAGCCCCATCCAGACCCGCCCCTCGTCGCCCTAGACCGTGAAGGAGACACCCCAAGCTCGCCAGCCCCAGCATCCAGGGGAAGGGCGTGGGCAGATAGCGCAGGACAGGAGAGGCGCGCCGCTCCAGGGCGACCTCCTTGTTGTGCCCCACTTCCATGGGCCCCAAGGTCCAGCGCAGCTTACGCCAGGTGAGGGCGACAAATTCGGCCGGGTGATCCCAGATCCACCCCCAAGCCTGATCGGCAAACCAGTCGGACACGTCCCCATGGGAAGCCCCGGGTCCCAGGCGCGTCTCCAAACGCGCCATGAGCGAGGGGTAGTCGTAGCAGGTCTTGAAGGTGGCGATGCCCGCGGGGTCTTCGCGGATCAGGCCATCCGCACCTGCGTGGTTCCCCAGGTACAGGTTGATCCCGAAGTTAGTGGTCACCGGCACCCATTGGCCGCTGGCCGCCCGGTTACGGAGAGTAGCCGGTAGCACGGTGAGCAGGACGCCGGCACACAGCCAGAGGGCATCTCTCCCCCACGCGCGCGCGCTGCGCTTTCCAACCCACGCCAACCACAGGCAGGCGGCCGGCAGGTACAGCAAGGCATTGGGCCGGGTGAGCACGGCCAGACCCAGCGCGAGGGCGGCGCCAACCAGCCAACTTCGCTTGCGCGCCTCGTGGTAGCGCAGGAGACAGAAGGCAAAGGCGAGCTCCAGCGCGATCAGAAGAGCCGGCGCATGCAATTCACCCTCAAAATAGATGGGCGCCCAATGGCAGCCCAAGAGCAGCGCCGCCACCAAAGCCGCTCCCGGACCGAGCGCACGGCACACCAATGAGAACAGGAGCCAGACCGAGAGGCAGCCCAGGATCATCTGCACCGCCACGGCGGCCAGGTGACTTCCGCCGCTCATCCGGTAGATGCCCGCGAGAAGGTAGGGAAATCCCGGGGGCCGCAGGTAGGGCGAGGAGTCGAAGTGTGGGTCGGCGTAGTGCGTAGGCCGCCAGTCGCTCGCACCCTCGGAGCCAAAGGCCAGGCTGCGGGCCCAGTCGTCGTGGAAGCCGGCGTCCACCGTCGGCTGGCGCAGATCCATGGACGCATCGCGTTCGAAGAAATACGACACGCGCAGTAGTGCGGCCACGAGCAGCACCAGGGCCAGGAAAGCCCTGGGTGTTCCTCCCCGGCGTTCCTTCTTCGGCGAGCTCTCCACGCGAGCGGTGCTCACTCGGCCTCCCCCTCTCCCGTGGGAGGCGGGGGTAGGGTCAGCTTCAGCTCCGCCGCCACGAGAATCCCATCACCGTCGTGGGCGGGAACAAACTCCGGAGGCCGGGCAGCCAACAGGTCGGCACCCGCGGAGGGCAGGCCCGAGCGGCGATCCACGAGACGCAGGTGCACTTCGAGGCCCTCGGCCTCCTCAAGCGACTCGCCGTCCGGTTCCGACTCCGGCTCTTCCTCACCTCCCCCCCCTATCCAGATCTCAACGGGCAGCCCCTCCTGCGGAATGTCCATGATGGTGAAGCGCTTGCGCACACCGAGGGAGTGTCCTGAGACCACGAGGCTCACGGGACCGGGAGCCTCCAACACCCGCAGGCTCGTGCGACCCCGGGATGCACCCGAATACAGGGTGCCACTCACGCGCCAGCCCCGGTCCTCGCCCTGCCCCACCCACGCACCCGGATCAAGCTCCAGATGGGGTGGCGTCAAACCCAGGTGCGCAGCGGGTGAGGTGAAGAGGCGGCCACCGGACCAGCCGGGGGGGGGCGCTAGGTCCTCGGCCTCGGGCGGCTCGTACTCCGTGAAGGTCCAGCCACCCGCGTAGGCATCCGGCAAGGGGGGACCGAAGGTCCGGGCCTGCCACTGGGCCTCGCCCGTCGTGGGCAGGTCCTGGGCGTAGACCAGATTGAGTTTGGCCGGACGCCCTGCGCTCTGTGCCGGAGCCAGCAGCGTCCCCACCGACGAGGCGCAGAGCACCAGGGCTCCAAGACCCACCAGGCTGCGTCGCATCCAGGTCGGGATCCCGATCATGAGCGGCATGAAACAGGTACCGAGCAGCAGGATGGGCAAGGCCAGGGCCAGCTCGACCCCGGGTCCCGCCGCGGCCACCAGGCCACGGTGAGCGGGGATCCACAAGAGAGCCGCGACGGGGAGAACACCCGTCATTCCCCGAGCCAGCCGACTTTGAAGGTAGACGTCCCAAGGGGTCATGTAGAGGGTGACCGTGAGGATCAAGGCCACCGGCGTGAACAGAAAGCTGATCCCGGGCAGGAACAGTGCCGTCGCCAGAGCCCCCAGGCCCCAGCCCAGCGCAGCGCCCAGGACCGCCCCCACCCGCCCAACCCTGTGCCCCCAGCGGACCACCACACCCCACCAAAGGCAGAGGGCCAGGCCCACCTGGATCCCCAGCAGCCACAGAGGCTGAGCCAACCAGGGTTGTGAAGTACCGGCCAGCCCGCGTAGGCCGGTCGACCAGAGCAGCGAGACCACTGACCCGATCAGCACACAGAGGCCGGCCACGGACAGTCCTCCGGCCACCTCGCCCCAACTGACCCGACCCCGGGCCACACACCCCTGCGCCGCCCACACCAGGGCCAGCAGACACAAGAGCGAAACCAGCCGCGCCGTACCCTCGCCATAGAGGAGCATCCAGCCACCGGGCAAGGACCCGTGGACCACATCCCCCACCCCGTCACCCGAGGGCGGGGGAACCTGATTCAGCCAACGCTCCATCAACTGCGCCGCCTGCTCGCCCTCGTGCTGCAAGCTCGCCAGAGACAGATGAGCGAAATCGTCGAGGGGCGTGTGATACACGTGCAGGTCCTCGATGAAGGCGAAGTTGAAGCCCGCCAGACCCGCATTACGAAAAAACGAGAAGTCCGTGTCGTTGGGCAGCCGCTTGTAGATCTCGGCGGTCAGCGACGCCGCCGAAGGGTGCGAAACGCAATCGGCATACATGCGCATCAGGTCCGCATTACCGCGACCCGTCTCGAACATGTAGGCCACACCCGACCCACCTCGGGCCTCGAAGTTCAGGACCAGGCCCACATCCTCGCACAGGGGATGGTCAAGGAACCCCGCAGCGCCCACGAGGCCCTGCTCTTCCGCATCCGTAAAGAGGAAGACCACCGGCTGGCGCGATCTGCGGCTCTCGATCTGAATCCGCGCGAGCTCCAGTAGTACGCCCACTCCGGAGAGGTCGTCGGAAACTCCAGGTCCCGCCCAGACGGAGTCGTAGTGAGCCACGCACAACAGGACAGGCCCGGCTTCGCGGCCATTGCGCCGGGCGAAGACGTTGTGAATGGTGCCGGCGGTGCCCCCGCTCCCCACGGCAAATTGACTCTGCTCCTCGGGTTGGTATCCGAGCAGGCGAAGATGATCCGCAATGCGTATGCGCATCCGCCCGGCCTCGGGGCTGCCTGCGGGGTGGGTGCCCATACCCTGCAGCAGCCCGGCCATGGCGTCGCCAGCCCGTTGGGCTGAGAACTGATTGCCCGAAACCGTCGCGGGCAGAGGTGCAGGCGGATCCATGGCGAAGAAACCGAGGAGGCTCGCGAGCAACCATGCCCCGAGGCCCAGTAGGCAACGCCACCCGTGGGCGCGAGGGCCAGCGGGGGGGGCTTGAAGTGTGCGTGGATCAACCATGGGTGTCGTCGGACGGCGCCCAGACGATGCCCGGGACAGCGCCGATAGTGGGCACCCGGGTTCGGGGATGCAATTGCCCTCTGCAACCTACGGGCGCAGAGTGACTTCGTGAGCCAACACGGCGGGCAAGTCCGCCGTACTGCGAGTTCTCCCGCTGGAGTCGGCTCAGATCTAACGCTAGGTTGGATCCGGCCCCAGGCACCTCTCCCCCTCGACTTGATCCCAGAACCATGCCCCCTATCACGCTGCCCCCCTGCCGCCTCGCAGCTCCTCGAACTCTTCTGGCAATCGGATTGGGACTTGTGGTTCTGGCCTGTGGCCCCGAGCCCAAGCCCCCGGAATCCGCTTCCCACGCGAGCGCCGAGGACACTCTTGCCCGCGACCGCGTAGCCGCCATGGTGGCGGCCACACGCTACGACCAGGCCCGCTCTGTCCTTGCGCCGTTGGTGGCGCGCGAGAAGGCGCAGGCGGAGGATCTCCTGCGCGCGACAGTGATCGAGCTCAAGGACGGCAACCTAGAGGCGGCGCGGGGGTTCTTGAAGCGCGCGGCACAAGAACAAGAGAGCGCGATTGTGCACTTTCTACGGGGACGCATGGCGCAGCTCGAGGGCAAGAAGGAGGCCGCCGACCACTACCGCAAGGCCTTGACCCTTGCCCCAGGTGACCTGGCATCCCAGTACGCGCTTGCCCAGGTCCTGGAACAACAAGACCAGTACGAAGAAGCCATCGAACTGTGCGAACAACTCAAGGGCGCAGGAATCGAAGACGGCGGCCCTTGGTACGTCTCCTCCATCTACCTCCTGTTCCGCATCCACAACTGGCTCAATGAGGACGAAGAGGCCCTGCGCAAGTACACCGACCTGTGGGCCGCACTGCAGCAACGGGGCCTGCGAGCGGTCAAGGAATCGGAGATCAACGAGGGGACCCTGGCACGCATCCTGCCCCCGCCCGCCATCGGCAATCAGCCCGAGGCACAGATATTCACCCCCGTCTATGAATCGGCTGAGGTCATCGCGCCGGAACTGGGCGGCGGTAGCGAACTGCTAGCCGACGATCTGAATGGCGATCGGCGGACAGACCTCATCAGCGCTGGAACTGCGGGCATACGGGTTGCGCTGCAAGGCAGCGACGGCTCCTTCCACACAACCTCCATCTGGAATGAAGCCGCCCAGACTCTGCGCACTATCGACCTACATAAGGACGGGACACTTGATCTGGTGTTCATGGGCACCGAAGGCCTCGTGGTACTTGAGGCCAGTGGCGAAGGCGCGCAGGTGAGTTGGTCACCGTCTCCGTTGGTCATGCCCGCAGTGGGTGTGAAGGTGCGCGACATACAGCCCGTCGATGCGGATCACGATGGCGATCTGGACCTCTTGGTAGTGGGCGCGAACGGCATCCGGTGGTTGCGCAACGATGGCGCAGGGCGAACTCCAGAAGACAAGGACGGGGCGGAACCCCTCCCCAGGGGGACCTTCACTGACGTGAGCGCTGAGATCGGCCTGCCAAGTGCCGGCGACTGGCGCTGGTGTGCCATCGAGGACATCGATGGAGATCAGGACGTCGACCTCTTGTGCGGTGGGCCGGGGTTGCTATGGATGGGCTCCTCGCTCCGCGGAGGTAACTTCGAAGATGTGAGCGACGAGACGTTCGGCGGAGCGGACCTCGCGAGCCAACCGCTCTTCGCCGACGTGGATGGAGACGCGCGCATGGATGCTCTGTGCCCCTCACCCACTGACGACCCGGCCGCGGGCCGCCTGTACCTCCAGCAGCCTGACGGAGCCATGGAGCCGAGCGTGCGCTCGATTCCCAATGGTGCCCATCTGGTCGAGGTCGACCTGGACCTGAACGGCACCGTGGACGTGCTCTGGCCTGGCACGGACTGTGCCCTCGCCGGACTCTTGGACGTCGGCCTCCCCAGTGAACGGGCCGTCCGGATCGGAGCGGGCCCCGCCTCGGAGAAAGCTCTCGGTCCACTGGTCGTCGCGGATCTTGAATCCGGCTACGGAGATGCCTTGGCCTGGGAGATCCTGCAGCTACAGGCTGACGGAGTTCACGTTCAGCGCAGCACCGGCCCCATGGGCAAGGCCATCCGGATCCGCTTCAAGGGCAAGAAAGACAACTCCCAGGGCATCGGCGCCGTAGTGGAGTTACGCGCCGGAAGCCTCTACCGCCGGCACTTCTGGCGTGGAACAACCACGCTCTATGGATTGGGAGCGCGCGAGTTCGTCGAGGTTCTGCGGGTCACCTGGCCGAACGGTGTCGTCTCCAGCGATCTGGACGTGGAAGCCGGCAACCAGATCCTGGAGGGCGCCAGCGGCCTGGGCATTCAGACTGAGGGCCTGGTGGGTTCCTGCCCATTCCTCTACACCTGGAACGGCGACACCTTTGAATTTGTCTCCGACGTATTGGGCATCACCCCCCTCGGCTTGCCCATGGCACCGGGCATGTTGGTGCCCCCCGATCACGACGAGTACGTGCTTGTCCGTGGAGAGCAACTTGTGGCACGGGAGGGCAAACTCCAACTGCAATTCACTGAGGAGCTGCGCGAAGTCACCTACCTGGACCACGTGCGCCTAGACGTGGTGGATCACCCTGCGGGCACGGAGGTGCAGCCAAACGAGCGCTTCACTTTCCCACCTTTCCCCGAGGCGCACACGCACGTGATGGAGACAATGCACAGTCCGCAGCGCGTCACGGGCAGCGATGGTGAAGATTGGACCGCCGCTCTGAAAGAGATCGACAACGATCACGCTGCGCCCTTCAAGCGTCTGGCAGATGGACAGTTCTACGGACTGTCTGATCCCCACTGGCTTGAATTGGAGTTCGACCCACAGGCCTTGGCCCAGGCGGCAGCCGACGCGCCTTTGAGGTTGGTGTGCACCGGGTGGTTCCTGTGGACGGACGCCAGTGTGAACATGGCCAGCGCACGCACGCCGGGCGTGGAGTTCGTGCCGCCCATGATTCTGGTTCCCGATGGAGATGGCTGGTCGCCGACCGGGCCGCCCGTGGGCTTTCCCGCCGGCAAGACCAAGACCATGGTTCTGGACGTGAGCTCTATCGTGAGACGCGACGACCCCAGATTGCGTATCTCTTCCACCTTGTGCCTGTACTGGGATTCCATCCGGCTGGCGGTTGGTGATGACGCCGCACAAGTAACCACGGCCCTCCCGGTCCACGCCTCACACCTCTGGGCCCGAGGCTTTAGCGCCCCCCTGCCCTCCGAGTCGGACACATCCCCGGAGATGTTTGATTGGGACACCCGCGCGGATCAGCCGCGCTGGAACCAACACCCCGGTGCTTATACCCGCTACGGGGACGTACTGGAGCTGCTCACGGGTGTGGACGATCAGTTCGTCATCATGGGTGCTGGGGACGCGCTCGAGTTGAGCTTTGATGCCAGCGATCTGCCGCCCCTGCCCGAGGGTTGGACCCGGGACTACCTGGTCTACCTTGACGGCTGGGCAAAAGACCGTGACCCCAACACACTCTTCGCCCTAGAAGTCGAACCCCTGCCCCACCACGCCATGGGGATCTACCCACCGCCCCCGGGCATGGAATATCCCGACGATGCGGAACACCGTGCCTGGAGGCAGAAGTGGAACACGCGCAAGGCCTACCCACACGTCATCCCCCTCTCACCGCGCCGTGAGAGGGAGTGGTCCGAGTAGTCCTCCAAACCCAAACGTGCACTCCCCCCTTCCAGAGCGCTAGACTTCGTCCATGACTGCTCACGAGACCCAGCGCGGTTCGAATCGGCGCCTCTGCGACGTCCTCGAGGCAATGCCTGAGCTGGAACCAAGCTCTTGCCTTCAGCTGGCAGCTCTCTCGATTCACACGACGGGTGAGCTCCTGTTCTACTGCGCGACAAGCTCGGGGCGTGCACGCATCGCCACTGCCGCCGATCTGCGGGTTGAGCAGGTAGAGGACTGTCGCATCTCCGCCGAGCTACTGCTCGTACCTGAAATGGATGCGTACTGGGTGCCCCTGCTACGCGCCGCTGGCATCGACAGCCTGAGGGACCTGGCCTGCCGTCACCCCACCACGCTGACGGAGCTACTTTCAAGACTGCATCGTCAGCCGAACATCGGAAAGCCGTCGATAGCCGAACATGACGAGGCCGGCTCAGGAACCTTGGGCTTTTTCGACGTCGCATCTTGGGTGGCCTGGGCCGCTGCGGCCCTGACCGACGACGAACAAACGTGAGATCCGGGTGGTTCGTACTCGGCGGGTGGTTTCTTGCCATCGCCTCCTGTGTGGCCCCGAAACCACCGGAGTTGCGAGTACTCACCTACAACATCCATCACGGTCGGGGCGCCGACGGGCAGGTTGACCTGCAGCGCATCGCGGAGGTCATTCTCTCCACTCGCCCGGACCTGGTCGCCCTGCAGGAGGTCGACCGCCGGACGAGGCGCTCTAACAACGCCGACCAGGCACAGATGCTCGCCCTACTGACCGGCATGGAAGCTCACTTCGGACGCGCCATCGATTTTGATGGAGGCGAATACGGGGAGGCCGTGCTGTCGGGGCTGAAGGGAGGAGCCCCCCGCACCCACCCACTGCCGGCTTCTCCCGGGCACGAGGAGCGCGCTGCCCTGGCGGTGCCGGTGTGGCTTCCGAGTGGCGAAGAGGTGTTGTTCGTCGGCACGCACCTCGACCACACGAAGGACCCGGCAGACCGACTGGCCCAAGCCATCGCCCTCCGGGCGTCGTTCTCCGATCAGATTGCCATTGTCCTCGTGGGTGATCTGAACGCCGAGGTCGGCTCCCCGCCAATCGAACGACTGCTCAAGGTCTTCGAGCGCGCGGGCGGCCGCAAGCCCCTGCCGACGTTCCCCTCGGACAAGCCCCGCAAGAGCATTGACCACGTGCTGTTCCGCCTGCCGGGCTGGAGCGTGAAGTCGATCCGCATCGTGGACGCGCCCCACGCCTCGGACCACGCGCCGCTGCTGGTGGTCTTTGAGCGGCGGGCACCGGTCCGCTAGCTCCGGCTAGGCGAGACCCTCAAGCGCCTCAACCGCCTCCCTGAAGTGCGAGTCCATGGGCCTCGACGACCCGCTCTCGGCATCGACCACGACCAGTACGGCCTCGCCCTCGCACCAGAGGGTGCCGTCGGTGTCCTTGACCCGGTAGGCCTGCTGGATCGAGCTCCGGCCCAGGTGGGTCGTCCCGACCTCCACCCCCACGTCCTGTCCCCCCCGCCCCGGATGGACGAAGCGGATGTTGGTCTGCAGCAGCAGGAAGGGGAACTTCCCCTCCTCCAGGAGGCCGAGGGCGGAGAAGTACCCGTGGCGCGCCTCTTCAAAGAGGGTCATGTAGACCGCGTTGTTGAGGACGTCCTGATTGTCCTCGTCAGACCAACGGGTGCGCAGGGTCAGGTGGGTGCTGAGCTGGTCGGGGATGTCGGGGGGCTGCATGGAGAACAGGATAGGGGCTGGAGTGGCGCCCCGGTCCCGGGATCTGCCCAAAGGACACGGGCCCGGGGGAGGCTACCGACCCCATTCCCGAGTCCTCTCTTGCCTGCCCCCTCCCGCCTCGTCACGATCCCAGCGTGACTGCGCCCAACACCACTCCCCTGCGCTGGGGCATTCTCGGCACCGGGACCATCGCGGGGGTCTTTGCCCGAGATCTGCCTCTCTCGGCGGGCGCGACGCTCCTCGCCGTCGGGTCGCGCAGCGCATCCACCGCGGAAGGGTTCGCAGCCACCCACAAGGTCCAAAGAGCCCATGGCTCCTACGAAGACCTCGTCAACGATGGCGAAGTCGACGCGGTCTACGTGGCCACCCCGGCTCACCTCCACGCCGATCACGTGGCCCTGGCCCTGAACGCGGGCAAGCACGTCCTGTGCGAGAAGCCCTTCACCCTCAACGGGGCCCAAGCGCGCGACCTCGCCTCCTTGGCACGCTCCAAGAACCTGTTCCTCATGGAGGCGATGTGGACACGCTTTCTGCCGGCCATGCACCGGCTGCGCGCCCTGCTCGCAGAAGGCGTCATCGGCGACGTCCTGCAGGTCCACGCGGACCTGGGGTTGCCCGTGGCCCTTGATCCGAAGGCGCGCATCTACTCACCGGAGTTGGGCGGCGGCAGCTGGATGGATCTGGGAACCTATGGCGTCTCTCTGGCCCACATGGTTCTGGGGGTGCCAGAGAGCGTGCAGGGCGCAGGACACCTGGTGGAGACCGGAGTGGACGGCCACGCCGCAGCTCTCCTGACCTACGCCTCGGGAGCGGTGGCTCTTCTCAGTTCCTCCATCCAGAGCGCCGGAACGCAAGAAGCCACGATCGTCGGCACTCGGGGGCGAATCCATCTCCCCGCCCCGTGGTGGTGTCCGGTGGAGCTGCACCTATACCGCCTGAAAGACAAGCCCAGCCTCCGCGGCCGCCTCGGGCTAGCCGTGGTGGCACATGTGCTCCCACGACCCCCGGCGGGCTGGGCCGGGTCCCTGAGTCGCTGGATGGCGCGGCAAACACCGCGGCCCCAGCGCCTGCGCCTGCCCTTCAGCGGCATCGGCCTGCACCTGGAGGCAAGCGAGGTGGCGCGCTGTGTCGCAGCTGGCGAAACCCAGAGCCCCCTCATGCCCTTGGACGAGAGCATCGCCATCATGGATACCCTCGACACGGTCCGGGCTCAAATGGGCCTAGAGTTTCCGGGCGAGTAGGGCTCGGTGAGTCAACGCATCCTCATCATCGGCGGCGGCATGGCCGGCACGTCCCTGGCTTGGTGGCTGGGTGAATCGGGAGCAGGCAGGAACACCGTCCTGCTTGAACGCGAGGGGCTGCTGGGCCAACACGCCACGGGACAGAACGCCGCCATCCTGCGCAGCGCCGTGGCCCCCTGGGCCACCAGGGCTCTCGCCCACGAGACCGGCAGGTTTCTTCGACAGCCACCTGCAGGCTTCACCGACGCCCCCCTCCTGAATGAACGCGGCCTCGTGCTCGCCGAGGGTGCCGAGGGCGACCGCTTGCCCGCCTGGGTCGCCGACCATCTGGAGTGGGACACGGTGGAGGCCATCACGCCCTCGCGGCAACGCCAGCTGGCACCGCACTTCCATCCGGAGGGCGAGCGCTGTTGGTGGTTCCCGGGTGCGGGGGAGATCGAGGTGGCCCGCTTGCTGGAGCGCTTCGCGTTCGGAGCACGGCGCGCGGGTGTGAGAATGACAACCGGACGGGAGGTCAAGGACTGGATCACCTCCGGCGGTCCCGACCCAAGGCTGACCGGTGTGCGCCTGGCGGATGGTGAGGAGCTCGAAGCGGACGTGGTAGTGATCGCCGCCGGTGCGTGGGCGCCCTCCCTGGCCGCGCGGCTCTCCATCGCAACCCCCATGCGCGTCACCCGTCGCCACCTGATGGTCAGCGCGCCCGCTCGGGACGTCTGCCCCGAGTGGCCCGTGGTCTGGGATGATCGCGCAGGCCTGTACGCCAGGCCCGAGAGCTCGGGGCTCCTGGTCTCCGCCTGCGACATCAGCGAGGTGCAGCCCGAACCCCTGAAGGCCGACCCCGACGTTCGGCACCTCTTGGCCGAGAAGACCCTGCGCCTCCTGCCCAGCTGCGGGGACCTTGGCATGGCCCACTTCTGGCCCGGCCTGCGCACCCTGACGGACGACGACGTGCCGTGGCTCGGCGCGGACGCACAGGTCGAGGGGTTGTTCTGGATGGCCGGGTTCGGTGGCCACGGCATGTCCGTCTGCGCGGCAGCGGGCCGCATGGCGGCCGCCATGCTCTGCGGTCACTCCCCGAGCGACGAGTTACAGGCCGCGCTCGACCCTGGCCGACAAGCGGCTATCGCAGTGCCCCTCTAGGTCTGCGGTTCGTCGACGCCGCTGCGGCCATCGATGATCAGGAAGCCGCCCCGGTCGATGTGGGCCCTGTCCCCCGTGGGCAGCCATCCATCCGCACTCGTCTTGCCGCCTCCCTCCGCCGCTCCCACGTAGCCGAGCATCACGTTGGGTCCCTTGACCTGCAGCTCACCGCTCTGGTCCTGGGGCAGAACCGCGCCGGTTTGGCGATCCACAACGCGCACCGCCACACCGGGCAGGGGCCGACCGATACTCCCCGGGCGGTGGGCCATCTGCCGGCCTTCATGTCGATCCCCACCAGGAACGTTGAAGGAAACGACGGGACCGCACTCGGTCAGGCCGTAGCCTTCGCAAGGCAAGATGCCAAAGCGTTCCGCGAAGGCCGCTCCCGTCTCCTCGTCCAATGCCGCCGCGGCGCAGGCCGCGACCCACAGGTTGGCGAAGGCAGCGGGGTCCACCTTCTTGGTAAACGCCGCGAAGGCGACCGGACTTCCGTAGACCACCGTCACCTCTTCAGCCAGAGCCAGGGATTCCACCTGCGAGCACAGGTCCGGGCCTTCTGACCGCACAAGGACGGCACGTGCTCCACTGAGCAGAGTCGTCCACAGGCCCACCGTATACCCGAACGCGTTGGCCAGGGGCACAGGCGAAAGCACCCGATCCCGGGGGCCGATGTGCAGCACCTCAAGCAGGCTCTGCACGTTCGACAGAACGTTTCCGTGGCTAAGCTCGACGGCCTTGGGCGGGCCAGTGGTCCCCGCGGTGAAGAGCACGGCGGCAGGTTCTCGGGCGGAGGTCTGGGGCGTCACGCGGCGCGCCAGGGCCCACGCCGGAAGCATGGACAGGGCACGGGCTCGAAGACGGTCCTGGCCGGTGACCGCGCCGCGCAGAGCGGCGAGGGTGTACCCGGGAATTTCCTGGGCGGTGTCCACTTCGCCAGCGATCTGAGCCTGGGCGCGGGCTTGCTCTGCGAGGGGCCCGCAGCCCTCAGCCGACAGCTCCGGATCGAGAGGTATCGCCACCCGGTCACTCAGGATCAGGGCCAGGTGCACGATGGCCTCCTCGATGCCCGACTCCAGGTGTACTGCCACGCGCCGAGCCTGCCCCAGCTGTCGGTCGAGCACGCGACTCAAGGCCATGGCCTCCACCAGCAGTTCGCCGTAGGAGATGCGCCCGTTCGGATCCACTAGCGCCGTGCGGCGGCGGTTGAGTTTGGCGCTGACCACGAAGCGCCAGGCCAGCGAGCCCGCCCGGCCATCGCGCTTGGAGCGGCGCGTGGCGATGGCCTCCTGTATGGCATTACGCACCTCGCCCGCGGGCGTGTGGGAGGGCAAGGGTTTTCCGACCACCACGTCTACCGGATAGGGCAGGCGGTGCGGCCACTTCCAGAAGAAGCTGCCGCCCTCGAAGCTGAAGATGCTGCCCCACAGGCGGTCGAGGCCAACGGGGATGATGGGCACGTCCGCCCCGCGCGCGATGACCTCCAGCCCCGTGGCGAAGGGCAGCATGGTGCCGGTTCGCGTGATGCTGCCTTCCGCGAAGATGCAGACCAGCGAGCCGCGCCGCGCCGCATTAGCGGCCTCATCCAAGGCGTGCTCCTTCTCCTCGGGTGTATCACCCGAGCTGACGGGGATGAAACCCATGCGGCGGCCGAAGGGCCCCACCACGGGAAGGTCCAGGTAGTCCCGGTACACCAGGAAGCGCGCCGGGCGCTGGGCCACGGCCCCCACGAGCATGCCGTCCACGAAGGACACGTGATTGGCCACCAGGAGGGCGCCACCCTCTTCGGGGAGGTTCTCCCTACCACTGACCCGCAGGCGATAGAGAGTGTGCGTCAGGGTCAGGAGCACCAGGCGCACGAGGAACTCCCCTGCCAACACGAGGGAAGCGATGCCCCCCAGGGCCATGATGACCCCCCCCACGACGAACATCTGCGGCGGCTCCAGGGCCAGGCCCTTGTCCCAGAAGATGAACAGCGGCGTGGCCAGCAGGATCCCCACAAAGTCCATCACCTCCGCCAGACCCTGCACGGCACCGCGCTTCTCCTCGCGCGGGAGGCTCTGGATCAGGCAGCGCACGGGGATGGTGAAGATCCCCGAGAACGTCCCCATGCCCAGGAGGCAGAAGCTCACCCAGGTCGTACTGTCCGGTGCAAAGGAGGTGGCCAGCAAACTCGCGGCCATGCCCAGGAGGCCCAGCGGAATCAGCCCGCCCTCTATGCGGTCCCCCGAGACGCGCCCGGCGACCACCGCCCCGAGGATGATGCCCAGGCCCGGCATGGCCGAGAGCATGCTGGTGTGGGTGTCCGTCAGGCCCATCCAGCGCCCATAGGTGGGGATGACGATCAGGAAGGTGGCCGCCATCAGGTAGAAGAAGCTGCTGGCGATGATGGAGAGGACCAGGTGGCGTTGGCCCTCGGTGGCGCGCCAATGAGAGATCAGCTCCGTTACCGGGTTCCAGTTGATGCGCCGCTTGGGATCCACTGCGGGCAGGAGCTCGATGCGCAGGGAACACAGCCAACCGATTATGGCGAAGCCCACGTACCAGAAACCCGCCATCCAAAGGCGGTCGCCCAGCTCCTCGCGGAAAATGCCTCCCAGGAAGACGCCCGCCAGCACCGCCACCATGGTCGAGCTCTGGATCAGCGCGTTGGCGCGGCTGAGCTCCCGGCTCCCGACCATCTCCTTGATGCAGCCGTACTTGCTGGGCCCGAAGATCGCGGACTGGGTCCCCATCAGGAAGACCGCGCCCAAGAGGACCCCGTAGTCCGTCAGCCAGAAGGCCAGGGTCGCCAGGGCCATGACGACGATCTCCAGGAAGTTCGCCGCCTGGATGATGCGGCTCTTGGAGAGACGGTCTGCCAGGGAGCCCGTCATCGGCCCGAAGAGCACGAAGGGCAGAGCGAACAGGAAGGGCGGAATGGCCTGGGCTGAGAGCCAATTCGGCAAGCCTCCGCCCAGGGGGTGCGAGCTCACCCAGCCCATGGCTTCCCCGGGACCCGCGCCAGCGGCCACCGCGGTGGCCATCAGGATGATCACCTGCTTGAACGCGTTGTCGTTAAACGCCCCCAAGAACTGGGTCAGAGTCAGCGCCCCGAAGGAGCGTTTCTTTAGAAGCCCGAGCACGGGCTTAGGCTCTCCAAGTCCATGCGCCGCAAACTAGGTCGCAGGTTGCGGCTCCTCGGCATTCGGGGTGCTGTCCGCCGATTGATAGATCTCCTGAGAGCCCGCGCGGAATTCCGATCCCTTGGCGGCCATGCCTTCTCCGAGGACGGCCTCCTCACTGAGTCCCTGCTGGGCCGCATAAGCCCGCACGTCCTCAGTAATCTTCATGGAACAAAAGTGCGGTCCGCACATGGAGCAGAAGTGGGCCACCTTGGCGCCCTCGGCGGGCAACGTGGCGTCGTGGTAGGAGAGCGCCGTGACGGGATCCAGACTCAGGTTGAATTGGTCCTCCCAGCGGAACTCAAAGCGCGCCTTGGAGAGAGTGTCGTCCCAGACCTGCGCGCCCGGATGCCCCTTGGCCAGGTCGGCGGCGTGGGCGGCGATCTTGTAAGTGATTACGCCCTCCTTCACGTCTTCCTTGTTGGGCAGGCCCAAGTGTTCCTTGGGCGTCACGTAGCAGAGCATGGCGGTCCCCCACCAGCCGATCATGGCCGCACCAATGCCCGAGGTGATGTGGTCGTAACCCGGGGCGATATCGGTTACGAGAGGGCCGAGGGTATAGAACGGTGCGCCCTTGCAGACCTCGGTCTGCAGGTCGATGTTCTCCTTGATCTTGTGCATGGGCACGTGACCGGGTCCCTCGATCATGGTCTGCACGTCGTGCTTCCAGGCGATCTCGCACAGCTCGCCGAGGGTCTCCAGCTCCGCGAACTGGGCCTCGTCGTTGGCGTCGGCGATGCACCCCGGCCGGAGACCGTCTCCTAGGCTGAAGCTCACGTCGTAGCGCTTCATGAGCTCGCAGAGCTTGTCGAAGTGGGTGTAGAGGAAGTTCTCCTCATGGTGGATCAGGCACCACTTGGCCATGATCGACCCCCCGCGTGAGACGATGCCCGTCAGGCGCTTCGCCGTCAAGGGGACGTAGCGCAGCAGAGTGCCGGCATGCAGCGTGAAGTAGTCCACTCCCTGCTCGCACTGCTCCTCGAGGGTCTCCAGGAACAGATCGATGTTGAGGTCCTCGATACGACCATCGACCTTCTCAAGGCACTGGTAGAGGGGCACGGTCCCGATGGGTACGGCCGAGTTACGGATGATGTGCTCGCGCGTGGCGTGGATGTCCGCACCCGTGGAGAGGTCCATGACCGTGTCCGCGCCCCAGCGGGTGGCCCACTGCAGCTTCTCCACCTCTTCCTGGATGGTCGATCCCACGGCGCTGTTCCCGATGTTGGCGTTGACCTTCACCAAGAAGCTGCGGCCGATGATCATGGGCTCAAGTTCGGTGTGCTTGACGTTCGCGGGCAGGATGGCTCGGCCGGCGGCAAGCTCCGAGCGCACAAGCTCGACGTCACAGCCCTCGCGCTCCGCAACGAAGCGCATCTCCTCGGTCACTATGCCCTGTCGCGCGTAGTGCATCTGCGTAACGTTGCCCCCCTCCTCCATGCGCGAGGCTACCCAGGCAGCCCTCGGAGTAGGCAGACCACTGTCCACAGGAAAACCCTGAGGGCCGGTGGTGTCGTACACGTCTAGCGGCGCGTCATCCGAAGTCAGATGGATGCGGCGCTTGGGGACGTTCAGCTCGTGCTCACCGTGTTGAACGGGGACAAACACCTTGTGGGAGCTGGGGAAACAGGTCTCCAGGGCGGGAAGTGCGCTGGCTCCATCGGTACTCTGACTCATGGTGCTTTCCTACGCCGGCATAATCCGGATCAGGTTCGAGGGGTTCATCTCAGGCAACGGAGTGTCGCCGCCCCCAGCAGGCCCGGATTCCGGGTCGCCCGCATCTTAGCGATCAGGTCCGGCGGGTTCCACGACCCATCCGTCATGGTTGCCCAGGCAAACGCAAGCAGGGTCGCCGCATGAACGGAGACCCTGCTTACCGAGCACACCAGGCCGCCCAAGGGCCCCTGGCAAGTGCGACTACCGATCAGTCACCCCAGACAGACACGTCATCGAAGCTGGCAAAGCTACCCTTTGTCTTCTCCTTCGACTTGAAGCGAATGGTGCAGTTGGGGTTGTTCTCCGCCCCGGCGGGCAAGAACACGGACTGGTTGATGTAAGTGGAAGACTGGACGTTGTCCACGGTGACCCAATTGGTGCCGTCAAACCACTGCAGTAGGAGCTTCTTCTTGGCGGTGTAGTTGGTGACCATGCCCGCATAGTTCACCCGAACCTGGGAGAAGCCAACGGTGGAGAAAGTCTTCTCCACGTTGGTCAAGCGCTTGAGGCGTGCACCCCAGACTCCGGAATAGGACGATTTCTTGTGGATGCGGCACTTGCCGTTCTGAGTGACCCACCCACCGGACGCATAGTCGCCGCTCTCGAAGTCGTCTCCGAATATGAGCGTCGACCCACCACCCGAAGTGAACAGGTTCGGCCGCCAGTACTCGACGGTACAGCGCAGGCGACGGGCCTGCTCGGGCGTGAACTTGTACATGCACAGGTCGTCGGTGTAGTCCATGTAGTTGTGGAACGGATCCTGAGAACTGCAGGTGTTGCTGTTCCCGGGGCAACCGTAGACAGGTCCCGACTCGCGGTTCGTGTCGCAGATCGTGTCACCCGAGGAGTAGCAACCGCTGACGGTGCCGCATCCAAAGTCAAACGTGTGCCACAGGCCCAGGTAGTGGCCCGCTTCGTGGGTGGTCGTGCGACCCTGGTTGTAGGGAGGACCAAAGGGACTGTTGCGCCCGAAAGCCCGCCAGTGGCAGACCACACCGTCGATGCTGTTTCCAACCACACCGCCCTGCTGGGGCAGGTAGGCGTAGCCCAGGTAGCCGCTGGCCGTGTTGGTGTAGATGTTGAAGTACTTGTTGGTGTTCCAGGCCAGCGCGGACTTGAAGTTGCCGCTGTCGTTGTACCAGTTGTTGTTGGTCGTGCGGGTGATACCCGTTGTTGCGTTCCCGTTGGGGTCGACCGTCGCCAGGTAGAAGTCCACCTGGCAGTCGGTACCCGGGGAACCGTTGGTTCCGGGCAGGGCCATGAAGTCCTCGTTCAGGATGTCGATCTGGCTCTGCGCCATGGCATCGCTGACGGCCCCATTTCCGTTGGTGTGCATCAGAATGTGCACCACCACGGGAATGCTGAACTTCTGGACGGCGGGGTCGTACTCGGCCTTGGGATTGGTGGAGCCGTAGGCGCAATCGTTCTTGGAACCGTAGGTCTGTTGGCCTTGGTCGGAGGGCAGGAACGGCTGACCGCAACGCATCTTGTTACGCATAAAGAACGGAGACGCGAAGTAGACGTTCCAGGAGGCATACAGATAGCTACCCGTGGGATCGGTAGCCACGATCGTGCCATCGTCCTGTTCGAGCACGGAGACTCTTGGGTCCTCTCCCCCCGGGGTGTTACCAGCGCCAGCGCCGTGCTGGGCCATGCTGGTGGGGGTCGCGACAAACAGCAGAGCAATCAGAGGGAGAATTGCAGTCAGACGGGAGAGTTTCATGGTCAACGTTGGGTCAGTTTCGGGCAGATGCGCTTCCCTCGGACTGGCAGCCGTATCGAGCGGCAGGTCACCGAGAGGGTTCAAAGCGGAGATCTTGAGATGTGAGGGGACGAATCGGGCAGGTGTCACTAGCCTACAAGACCAGTCAAACCTACCAACTCCCCTGCCGCCGGGTTCACGCTTGTTGCGAATGGACGTCGACAGGGCGACAGATGCCACTCAGAGTGTCCCGAGTTGACCCAGGTTCCATTGAATTGGGCAATTCGCATTTCACTCATGCCCCCCTCCCATCAGACAGACCTGTGCGTGATCGGGGCTGGCATCGTCGGCCTGGCGACGGCCCGGGCCCTGCTCGCCCGTCACCCCCACCTAACGCTTGTCCTGCTCGAGGCGGAAGAGCGCGAGGCGGCCCACCAGACAGGGCACAACAGCGGGGTGATCCACTCGGGACTCTACTACCGTCCCGGCTCCCTCAAGGCGGAGTTGTGCGCGCGGGGCCGTGAGAGTTTGCTACGCCTGTGCGAGGAGGAAGGCATCGACCACAAGCGCACCGGAAAACTGGTACTGGCGACCCGGGAAGAGCAGCGGCCCCGGCTTGATGAGCTCGAACGGCGCGGGCGCGCCAACGGCCTGGTCGACCTGGAGCGCCTGGGACCCGCCGGTATCCGTGAGCGCGAGCCGCACGCGCGCGGGGTCGAGGGCCTGTGGGTGGGCGAGACGGGGATCGTCGACTTCGGAGCCGTGGCCCGGCACCTGGCGAGCGCGCTGCAAGCGGCAGGGGCCGACCTGCGCCTGTCCTGCGCGGCAGGCGACATCCGGCAGGAGTCCGAGGGCTACGTGATCGAGACGCCCAAGGGCGAAGTACGCGCCCGTTGGCTGGTCAACTGCGCCGGCATTCAGGCCGACCGCGTGGCCCGCCGCGCGGGCGTGGACCCGGGCCTGCGCATCGCGCCCTTCCGGGGCGAGTACATGGAACTTCGTGCCGAGGCGAGCGCGCTGGTGAACGGACCCATCTACCCGGTCCCCGATCCGGCCTTCCCCTTCCTGGGTGTGCACTTCACGACCCGTCTCGATGGGAGCGTGGAAGCGGGACCCAACGCGGTCCTGGCCCTCTCCCGCAATGGCTACCACCGGGGTCAGGTGAATGGCCGGGATCTGTTGGACCTGGTCAGCTACGGCGCCTTCTGGAAGATGGCAGCGCGCCACTGGAGGTCCGGATTGGGCGAGGTCTGGCGGTCGTACTCCAAGGCCGCCTTCACCCGTGCGCTCCAGGAGCTGCTGCCCGAGCTGACTGCATCCGATCTTCAACCGGGAGGCTCGGGGGTGCGCGCCCAGGCCCTCGACCCCGACGGTACCCTGGCCGATGACTTCCGCATCGTGGAAGGGCCGAACGCCCTGCACGTGTTGAGCGCTCCCTCGCCCGCGGCGACCGCGTGCCTGGCCATTGGAGACTGGCTGGCGAAAAGGGCCGAGCAGACGCTGGGCCTGGGCCGCTAGGCCAACGGACTACTCCTCGCCGATGACCTCGACGACCGCTGCAGCGCGCTCGTTGGGTACGGCGAAGGTCATGCTGTAGTGGGCGATGCGCCATCGACCGTCGATGCGCTGCAGCACGGCGGTCCCGCGCAGGGTTCCGTATTTCTCGTTGTCGAGCAACTCATCCACCCAGGCGTGGGATCCCCCTTGCGCGAAACGCACGTAGCGACACCGGGGGTGATAGGTCCAACCGCCTTTGGGGAAGTACAACCGTACGTAGGCCGTGAACTCCTCCAGAGTCCAGCGCTCGGTGGCATCCGTACCGAGGAACACGGCCTCGGGTGCGAAGTGGTCCAGGTAGCGCGCCTCGTCGGCCTTGGCGGCGGCATCGTGCCAGTCATCGAGGACATCGGCCACCGAAGCCCAGGCCGGAGTCTCGTCCTTGGGCGGCCCGGCGCAAGCCGTGGTCAGGAGCAAGGCAATCAGCAGCCCTCCCAGGTGCAACTTGCCCCCAGACTTCATGCGCATACTCGTGAATTCAGAGCGGAGCCCACAGCCACGCCGATTCCGACACCCAGGGTCAGGCCCAGACCCGGGTTCGCAAACGCGCCGCCAAACACGATGCCCAATCCGGCGCCAATGGACAGACAATACGACACCCAGTTGATCTTGCGGCAGCACTGGGTGGCTTCAGGCTCCGATACGGTTTCTTGTCTACTCATCATTCTCTCTGGGTAGGGGGGATGTGGACACTACGCTAGCAGTCGGGTCCCATTCACGCGAAAGGAAACAAGAAGAGGAGCCTCACTGGCCCTCCTCCCATCCGAAGTAGGACTCGGCCAGGAAACGCGCCCCCATGGTCGGGGCGGCCTCCACAGCTTCGGCGAACATCTCCCAGTTTGCGGCCGCCTGAGCCTCCTCCAACTCGTCTCGCAGACGCTCCACCAACAACCCGCTGCGCTTGTCGAGCTCGACGAACATGGCCAGCGCCTTCTCGGCGTCCGTCCCGCGGCGGTTGGGGAAGGCCGCACAAGCCTTGAGAACCTTGATCCAGTCACGGTGGTTCTTGGACTGCAGCACAGCGCGTGCCTCCTTGCGTGCGCGGTGCTCCTTCTCGAACACTTCGGCCTCCTCGCCCGCGAGGATCGCCCCCCACCCGATGAGCACGTCCATGCCCGTCTCAACACCGCGCGCCTCCAGTGAGGCCGCGCTGCCCTCCAGGTCGGCCAGGGCCGCCTGCACCGAACGCAGGGCCGCCGAGGCCTGGGCCGCGCGCGGTTCGCAGACCGGATCGTAGTCCCCGGCCTCCACGAGCATGGGCAGGGCCTCCTCGAAGTCCCCCTGGGCCAGGGCCGGTGCGCCGTAGCGCTCCCACTTGGTGCGCCACACGGCAAGCTCGCGCAACTTGCGGTCCGTGACCAGCTCTTCCAACGGATCGTCCAGGAAGCTATCGAAGGGCTCGACGGGCTCCTCATTGATTTCGAAGCCCGGGTCCCCTTCCCACAGCACGGTGCCGTCCAGGTCCAGGAGGAGCACGCGCGGCAGGTTGAAGCGGCGGATGAAGTAGCTCTCAAAGGATTCGCCGATGCCCACGCTGTTTTCGGGCAGAAGGTCGATGCCCACTGAGCCGGGTAAGGGGTGTGCGCGCAGGTAGTCCTCCATCCTCTCGTCATCGTGGGTCGAGACCACCGACACAATCTTGAGCCCCACGTCCCGAAAGCCCTCTTCGAGATAGGTCAACCACTGGTCAATGCGCACGAGCTTGTTCTGATCGATGGACCAGAGCACCAGGAGCTGCGGGCCTCCACGCGCCTCGGCCCAGTCTTCACGTGGCTCCTGGAGCCAGCGCGACACCTCGGGAAAGGGCGGAATCACGCCCTGGTAGCTGCCCTGCACCGCGCCCGTGCCGCCATCGAGATCCGCTAGGGCTTCATGGGTGATGGCACGCTCAATGGCGCTGGCCGGGTCGGCGGGATCGCGGGCCAGGAAGCGCACGTTTTGGAAGCGTGCCTTGCCCGGGCCCATCACCAGGCCAAAGCCCCCACGCAAGGCCTCCTTGCCGGCGAAGTCCTTGGTGCCCACCAAGTCGCCGTCGTACCACAGGTCCACACTGCGCCCGACCACGTCCAAACGCAGGGTGTGCCACTCCCCTGCGCTGGTACGCGCCTCGGCCTCTTCGGGTTCCGCTTCCGGATCCTGAGTGTCCACAGGTATGTGCAGCCAGGTCTTGGCGGGGCCTCCACCGTAGGAGGACATCAGGTCGAGCCAGGCGGTTTGTACCCCACCTTCGGCCACCTCCTTACCCGGGAACAGCAGCATCCCCTGGAAGGTGCTGGACCCCTTGTGTCCGAATACGAACCCACAGAAGTTGACCTCGCCCTTGTTGGCCAGCACCTCGGCCTCGATGGAGAAGTCTCCCGCCGTCACGCGGTCCATGGTCAGGGACTGGAAGTCGAAGGCCTTCTCGTCGTATTCCCCGAACGCTCCCGCCAAGGCGACGCTGTCAGCCTTGAACGATGGAACACCCGTCACCCACCCATCCAGGTTGTGCTCGTTGTAGGCCAGCTCCCACAGGGCCAGGCTGCGGCCGCTGCGACGCACGGCCTCTTCGTAGTAGCCCAGCATGTCATCCAGCTTGAGGTCGCTGCCTGCTCGCCAGGAGACGTCCATGACCATCATGTCCAACCCGGCGGCCTTGTAGCGCTCGACGGCAGTGCGCGTGCTGGCCGCCAGCTCGTCCTGGATGCGTGCCAGGGTCTTGTGCTTGGGATCGAGCTTGCTGAGCAGGCGCTCCACCGTGCGGATGAGTTTCTCGTCCCGTTCGGGTTCCTGCTCCAGTTTGTAGAGCGCTTCCAGAGCGAGCTTCGCCGCCCGGTCCGAGTTTTCGAAGTGCTCCTCGAGAAGGTCCGCGAACTCCAGGAGCAATTCAATGTTGGTGCGATCGGCCACCAGTCCTTTTTCGTAGTGCTCCTTGGCCACGATCAGGTCCCCGTTCTGCTCGGCGTAGCGCCCCCACTGGCCGTAGGGCTTGTCTACGGCGAGCTTGCCGCTGCCCTCATCGCGCAGGGCCAGGATCCAGTCCTTCCAGACCGCGTCCACCTCGTCGACCGTCTGGGGCAGGCGCACATCTTCCGCATCCTCGGGCCTCTCCACGAAGGACATGGCCGGCTTCGGGTTGGCCAGCACAACCTCCTCGAAGGTCGCCACAGCCGTGTCCCCGGTCTTGCCCCCCGAGGCATTGATGAACTCGTTGAAGGCATCCCTATAGACGTAGCGGCCGTCCACCGGATCCTGATAGTTGTAGAGGAAGTACACGAGGCCCCATGTCGGGGCGTACCAGGGCGGCCCCCAGGAGTAGCGGTTCTCGATCACGATGCGGAAGGTGGGCGCCTTCTCGGGAGTCGAGTCCGAGTCGTTGGGGTCATAGCCATCCTGAGCGTGGGCCATCCAACCCTTGCTCATGCGCTCGGCCAGCGGCATCAGGCGGCCGTTGGCCGGCATGTTCATGATCACCGTCCCGTTGGGCAGGATGCGTGTCCCCTCGAAGAAGGAGGCCAGTCCCTCGTTCAACCAGCCCACTGCGTTGGTGGCCAATGAGACGAACTGGTGCGCCGCCTCATGGAAGAGGGTGCCCACCATGTTCTCGAACCCGCTGGAGATGTAGGTCTCCACGTGGCTGCCGGTGAAGTGGCCGCCCGACCACTCCACGGGCGGACCGATGCCCAGGGTCAGGTACTCGTCACGGTTCTGGAACACATGCACCCGGATGCGCGACACGCTGCGTCCGTCCTCCTCGGTGCCATAGCGGAAGAACTCCCGGTAGAAGGCGTTCATCTGCTCCATGGCCTCGGCCGTGCGGATCAAGACGTGATAGCCCGCGTCGGTGACGGTGATGTAGTTGGGCCGCTCCTCCTCCCCGGCCTCATCCCAGGTGCCATGTGCAGCGTCAAACTCCTCGATCCACTCATCTGACACGTCGGCGAAGAGGTCTTTGGGCTTGGCTTCCCCGGCCAGGCTGGGATCGGGGCTAGCGGCGATGCGCTCGATGGAGAGCTGGGCCTCCACGTTTTCGGGGTCGATGGCCTGCACCTTCTTCCAAACATCGATGGCCGAGTGCGGCCGCTCAGCCTTCTCGTAGGACTCCGCCAGGGGGATGAGCTTCTTCAGGAAGCGGTCCTTGAGGCCGTAGAGATCCCGGGCCAGGGGATCGAGGATCAATAGTTCGTCCCACAGGGTGCGCTGGACCTTGCGATCCACGCCTTGGGCCAGGCTCAAGCGGTACTGCTGGTGGCGACTGTAGACCTCGTCATCCCGGTCTTCAGCAGCCTTGGCCCAGCGCGCCCGCAGGTCCCAGGCACGCGTGTTCTTGCGGTCCCGCTCCAGGGCGCGGAGGACGAGCGCGTGGGCCTGGTCCAGCTGCCCGGCCGCCAGGGCCCGCTCGGCCCGGTCGATGGCTAGGCCAAATGCGCTCAGCTCCCCCACGTCCTGGGGGACGGGCGGAGCAACAAGCAGCACGCAGGCAATTCCAAGACTCAGCATGGGCGCATGATACCCGGCATGGGGACCGAGGTTGCGCGGATCCATGCATCCACCGGCCGTGATCTGTTCAAAAAACGAAAAGTGCCGTGCCTGCAGAGATTGCCGACTGCGCCGCGTCCCAGCGCGGAATCAGGCTCAAAGACGCCGGATGCGGATAGCCCGGTACCAGACCGGGTTGCCGTGATCCTGGAGCGCGATGTGCCCAGCCTTCTCCAAGCCGAAGCCCGGCCACTGGGCAAACTTGGAAGCCTTCACCCGAGCGCTCCAATCCTCGCTCCAGAGCTCATAGCTGCACTGCTGCACACCGTTCAGCCAGTACTCGACGTGCGGTCCCTGGACCAGGATCCGAGCCGCGTTCCACTGCCCGACCGGCTTGGAATTGTCCGCCTCAGGAGCGTGCAGGGCGTAGTCGGCTCCCGCGGAGTGCAGCAGGTCGCCACCGGCGACGGCGTTGTCCAGGACCTGCATTTCCGGCCCCGTGAAGTACGTGGGGCCGTCGGTCTCGGCCACGTGGTACATGATCCCACTGTTGCCCTTGGGGGAGATCTTCCACTCCATTGTCAGATCGAAGCTGGCGTACTGCTCGCGCGTGATCAGATCGCCGCCGCCACCCTTGGTCAGGTAGATGGCGCCGTCCTGCTGCACCCAGTTCTCCGGCACGGCGTCCTTCTTGTAGCCACGCCAGTGGTCGAGGGAGGTGATGTCGGTCCCAGCGGGAGCCAGAGCCGCCTTCGACGGATTCTCGCAAGAGGAGACCACGAGAAGCAGGCAGGGAATCAGGATGGAGGTAGAGCGCATGGGTCAGGCCACCTCGCGGCGGCTGGAGGGGTAGATCAGAAGCAGAAGGATGAAGACGGCAACGGATGCCCACATCGGAACGGAGAAAAGGCGCGTGTAGTCGAGAACGCCCGCGTCACTGGTGGCCCATTCTGCCACGCTGCCAGCGATCTTGCTGCCCACGATCACGCCGATGCCCACAATGACGAGGTTGAAGAGGTTCTGCGCACTGGCTCGCACGCTGTCGGAAGTGTTTTCGTCCACGATCATGAAGGCCACGAAGATGAAACAACCGAAACACAGCCCGTGCAGGGCGATGCCAGCCAAAAGAGTGGTCATGACGGGCAAGGGAATCACGTCCACGTAGGCGAACAGGGCCATGCGCAATCCGTAGGCCAAAAGCCCCACGGCTAGGAACGTCTTGCGAGAGTAGCTCTTGGCCAGGAACGGAATGGCCGCCAGCACGAGGACTTCGGACATCTGCCCCACGGTCATCAGTCCTCCTCCCCCCACGCCAAAGATCGTCTTGGACCACTCGGGTGCGGCGACCTGCAGGGAGCCCAGGAAAGACTCGGTGTGGACGAAGTAGAACTGGTGGATGCAGCTGACGGGAATGGCCAACAGGAACAGGGACAGGAGGGGTTGCCTGGCCGCCTCACCGCAGGCATCGAGAGCGGCGTTGCTCTCGCTGGAATCTGAGGGCGGCGTGTTCGGCAGCGTAAAACAGTACACCCCCATGATGGCGCTGATGATGGCGCTCAACCGGAAGGCATCCGCCTTGCCCGCGATGACCTGATCCGCCGGGAGCGTGGCCAGCCACTGCCCCATGGCGAGGCCCACGGCGATCCAACCAAAGGTGCCCCACAGGCGTACCTTTCCAAAGTCCCGGTCCTTGTCTTCCAGGTGGTGGAAAGCCAGGGAGTTGGTGAGAGACAGGGTCGGCGCATACACCATCCCGTACAGCAAGGAGAAGATCAGGAAGCCGTTGTAGGAATCGATCGAGGCCAACTGCCAGATCAGCCCGGCGCCGATCAGGTGACTGAAGGCAAGAAAGCGCTCGGTGGAAAAGTAGCGGTCCGCTACCTGCCCCGCGACGAAGGGCCCAATGATGGCGCCCACTGCGCCGGCGGCGAACATGTCCCCGATCTGCCCGGGCGCCATTTCCCGGTGGCCCGAGAGGAACGACCACAGAAAGGGCAGCCAAGCCCCCCAAGCGGCGTACTGCAGGAACATCATGGCCGAGAGGCGTGTCTTCAGCAGAGAGGGAGGCATGTTGAATTGCTTGAGGGGGTGCGGTGAGAGAGAAGGTGTTCGCGCTGGCAGGGTGAATCAGTCCTTGGCGAAAGCGGCATCGAATGCCTGGGGGCTCACCTCGAAGTCGAGTTTCTTGCAGAATTCGGCCGACTCGCGCGCCCCGTGCTCGCGGTGCATGCCCGGATCCTCCCACTCCACGGTGAGCGGTCCGCCGTATCCGGAGTGATTCAGCTGGCGGATGATGCCCTCGAAGTCGATCTTGCCGCGGCCCACCGAACAGAAGTCCCAGAAGCGGCCATCGGTGCCGAAGCTCTGGTGGCCCCCGAAGACCCCCGCCGCCTCGGGCTTGTCGGACCACCACACGTCCTTCATGTGCACGTTGTAGATGCGATCCCCGAACTCGCGCAGGAAGCCGAGGTAGTCCGCGCCCTGATAGCCGAAGTGGCTGGGATCGAAGTTGAATCCAAAAGCAGGGTGCCCATCAATCGCCGCCAGAGCACGCCGGGAAGAAGCCAGGTCGAAAGCGATCTCGGTCGGGTGTACTTCGAGTGCAAATTTCACGTTCTCCTCGGTGAACACGTCGAGGATGGGCATCCAAAGGGAAGCAAACTCCTCAAAGCCCGCCTCGATGGAACCCGGAGCGGCGGGCGGGAACAGATACAGCAGGTGCCAGATCGGGCTGCCGGTGAAGCCGTTCACCACCGCGTGTCCCCCATTGGCCTCCAGAGTCGCGCGCACCTCGTCGGGGGCGCAGTCGTAGAACTTGCGCGCCGCACGGGCCGTGTCCTTCATCTCCTCGGCCGCTCGGGCGCGGACGCCATCCGGATCCCCATCACCCCAGATGGTCTCCGAGAGGATTGATTGGTGGCGCTCGTCCACCCGGTCCGCCACGGCCTGCCCCACTAGGTGAGACGAGATGGCATAGGAGACCAGCCCCTTGGAAGCCAAGAGGGCCCAGTGCTGTTCGCAGTAGTCGGCCTCTCCCAAGGCGCGCTGCACGTCGAAGTGGTCTCCCCAACAGGCCAACTCCAAGCCCTCGTAGCCCATGGAGGCCGCCAAGCCGCCCAGCTCCTCCAGGGACAGATCGGCCCACTGGCCGGTGAATAGACAAAGAGGACGTGCCATGGGGAGATTCCTATGCAATCGGGAGGAGAAGGAGAGCCAAGAGGTTACTTGACCTCGCTCAATCGGATGGCGGTTCGCTCGCGGGCGCTCACCAGAGCGGCCTCCAGCACGCGCTGGGTCTGGTAGGCATCCTCGAAATCTGGCAGAGGCACCAGAGGCTTGCGGCGCGAGAGGACCTTAACGATGTCCGCGGCCATGTTCGTAAAACAGTGCTCGTAGCCGATCACGTGGGCGTCCGGCCACCAGGCATCGGCGTAGGGATGATTGCCCGCCGAGGTGCACATGATGCGCTGCCAGCCGTCGATGCGCGGGTCATCCGACGGCCCGATGAAGTGCAGGACGTTCATGTCCTCGAAGTCGAAGCGCACCGACCCCTTGGTCCCGTTGATCTCGATCGTGTTGCGGTTCTGGTTCCCACAGGCGAGGCGCGTCGCCTCGAAGCTCGCCGTGGCTCCGCCCTTGAAGGACGCCACGAAGAGAACGCAGTCGTCCACGTCGCTGCGCGCTTTGCCGCGCTTGCCCTCCTGGGCGCGCTCCTTGATGAAGGTGCGCGCCACCGCGCCGTGGACTTCGTGTATCTCGTCCCCGGTGATGAAGCGCGCCATGTCCACGATGTGGGCGTTCAGGTCCCCGTGGGCCCCCGAACCGGCCAGGCTCTTCTTGAAGCGCCAGGACATGGGTGTGGAGGGCCCGCCCCAGTCCTGCAGGTACTGCGCGCGGACGTGCAGCACGCTCCCGATCTTGCCGGCGCGCACAAGCTGGTGAGCCAGAGCCACCGCGGGGCAACGCCGATAGTTGAACCACACGAAGGTCTTCGAGCCTTTGGCCTTGCGTGCCGCATCCCGCATCTGACGGGCGTCGGCCAGGGTCCCGGCCAGGGGCTTCTCGCAGGCCACGTGCTTGCCCGCCGCGAGCATGGTCAGGGCCTGCTCGGCGTGCAGGTGATTGGGAGTGCCCACGTCCACCAGCTCCACCTCGTCGATGGATGCCAGGGAGCGCCAGTCATCACTGCAGCTATCCCAACCCCAACGCTTGGCGAAGGGGATCAGCTCGCTCTGGTCCCGAGCGGCCACGGTGTGCAGGTGCACGGGCCGGGGACCGTCGAAGAAGTGCCCCACCTGGTTCCAGGCGTTGGAGTGGGCACGGCCCATAAACTTCTGGCCGATGAGAGCGACGTGGATGGGGCGTGGCATGATCTTCTGCGAGTCGGGGGAAAGAGGCAGAGGAAGGCGGACAGCGGCCGAGTGCCGGTAGGAGCGGAGGATACCAAGCCCTCCCCAACTGCGTGCCCCCCAATCGGCCGCCCACCCTTGCCCCCAGGTCCGCGAGCGAATACAACGCACCCCCCGGCCCTCGCCCCTTGATTCCATGAAGTGGTACTGCAAGCTCATCGGTCACACCTACGTCTACAAGTCTGAGCAGCCCAAGATCCGTTGGTATGCAGACAAGGACATGACCGAACTGCACATGGAGGCTCCCGAGGAGGGTGCCCCGCTGCGCTTCCTGGAGTGCGTCCGCTGTGCGAATCGGGTGGAGAATCCCACCCCCGAGCAGGTCAAGCTGACGGGCAGCAACGCCCGCTGAATGCGGCTTGCCGGGCCCTCTGGCCCCCTACGGAACGCCGCTGGCGGGGATTGAGGTGGACAGGTGAGATTCCCTGAGGTTGGACGCACGTGACACGCCCCCGTTGGCCGATACTTGGCTGACGCTGGCCTCGCCACGCGCACCACCCCCATGGAAGAAACAGGCACAGACTTCCTCAAGATCGGCCTCGTCCTGGCGGCCTTCCCCCTCTGGGGACCCTTCGCCAAGGCGCTGTACGATGAGCTACAGGTCGCCTTGCGCCCCGAGGGCGGGCTCTTCGGCGACAGCCCCTCCCCGCGCGAGCGCAAGGCCATCGAGGCCGAGATCGAAATGGAGGAGATAACCCAGGTGCACGAACCCCTCGCCCACCTGCGCGATCAGGTGGGCCATCGCCCCGGCACACAGGGTCGCGCCCGCCACCCTGGACACGGCAGGCCTTCCGCATCAGCCGGCCCCCAGGCGGGTTCCGCTCGGCGGGCGTTTCGGGGCAGCACGGGCCCGACGGCGGCGCCCCCGCGCAACACCTTCCGTTAGGGCCATTCCAGGCGAAGGACGATCCAGGGAAGCCTGGACGGCTCCGGATTCGTATCCTGAGCCCATGAAACGCCGCCACTTCCTCGCCTCGCTGCCCGCCCTGGCCGCCTGCCGCTCAGCTCAGGATCCCGCGAGCCTGGCAAGCCTCCCCAACCTGCGAGCCGACGACCGCACGGCTGCCGAACTCGCAGGGGAGGAGTCCGAGTGGCGCGCCGTGCAGGACGCCTTCGCCGTGGATCGCAGCATGGTGAACTTCAACAATGGCGGCGTCAGCCCCTCGTCCGAGCCCGTCCAGGAATCTCTCAAGCGGCTGACCGCCGAGGCCAACGGCGCACCGGCCTACGTCATGTGGCGCCTCCAGGACAAGCGGCGCGAGGAGGTACGCACCGCCCTGGCCGAGCTGCTGGGCACCGACCCCGAGCAAGTGGCGATCACGCGCAACACCTCTGAGGGTCTGCAGATCTGCCAGTTCGGAATGAACCTCGAGCGCGGCGATCAGGTCCTGTGCTGCGATCAGGAGTACCCGCGCATGATCAACACCTTCCTGCAGCGTTCGCGCCGGGACGGGATCGAGCTGGTGCGCTTTCCGATACCCGTCCCCCTGACCGATCCGGACGAGGTCGTGCGGCGGTTCGAAGCGCGCATCACGCCGCGCACACGGGTACTGCTCGTCTCCCAGGTCATCAACCTGACGGGCCAGTTCTTGCCCGTGGACGCGGTCTGTGCTCTGGGACGCAAGCACGGCATTGCCGTGATTGTCGATGGAGCCCACGGCTTCGCGCACGTGCCCTTCAAGATGGACGAGTTGGACTGCGACTACTACGCCACCTCCCTGCACAAGTGGCTCAGTGCGCCCTTCGGGACGGGAATGCTGTACGTACGCAAGGAGCGTATCGGCGACCTGTGGCCCCTGATGGCCTCCTCCGAATCCCAGCGCGCGGACATTCGCAAGTTCGAGGAGATCGGGACCTACTCACTGCCTCTGGTGCTCTCCATCCTGGACGCGGTCCGCTTCCACCAGCGCCTCGGGACCGTGAACGTGCACGCGCGCCTGACCTACCTGCGCGAGCGCTGGGCCCAGCGCATCGAGGGCGACCCGCGCGTGCGCTGGAACACCGACCGCAGCCCCGGACGGGCCGGCGGGATAGCCAACTTCGGCATCGAGGGTGTGGACACCGCCGCGCTGCAAAAACACCTCTGGGAAGACCACCGCATCTACACGATCACGATCCGCCACCGGGGTGTGGGCACCGATGGACAGGAGCTGCCCGCCGAGGCCCCCTTGCAGATCGACGGCCTGCGGGTCTCTCCCTCGTTCTACTCCACGCTGGAAGAGGTGGACCGCTTCGGTGCGGTGATTGAGAACGTGCTAGAGCACGGCCTACCCGCATGAACCCGCCTTCATTGTTGATCCTGGCCGCCGGTCTGGCCTGTGCCCTACAGGCGGATGCGGGTGCGGGAGCCAAACGCGGTGGCGATGAGACAACGCGCGCGGCACTGGAGGTCCTGGTGGACACGTGCCTGCCCTGTCACCACCCGGAGTCGCCGGACAAGAAGGCCGTGCGCGACTGGCCCGATGCCCTCGACCTGCCCGCCACCTTGGCTGTGGAGGACTTCGTCACGCCCGGGGATGCGGAGGACTCCCTGGTGTTCCTGATGGTGCTCGACGGGGACATGCCGCCCGAGGACTGGGCTGGCGTGGATGGTTCGGGAGCGAGCTTGAGCGCAGAGCAGACCGAGGCCCTGAGGAACTGGATCGATGCGGGCGCCCCCCTGCCATCGGCCGAAGAGTTGTCCGTGGCCCAGCGTAGGGGTGAGGGCCTACTGGCGCGTGTTCTCGTCGCTGAGAGCGCCGAGGTCCAAGCGACGCAGGTGGATGAGACTCCGGCTATGGAGGTCACCGCGCCTCTCCCGGCGCCGCCTTCCTTTGGAGCGCGACTGTGGCGCCTCCTGGGTCACAGTCATGCGTCCGTGGTCCACTTCCCGATCGCGTTCATCTACGGCGCGGCTCTGGCCGAGCTATTGCTGCTGCTGGGAATCGGAGCGGCGTGGGCCCTGCCCCAGGCGCGACGTTTTTGCCTCTACATTGCCGCCATTTCATCTATTCCCGCCGCGGGAATGGGTTGGATCGTGGGCGAGACCGTGCGCGCCGAGACAACCCTGACCCAGCACCGTTGGCTCGGCGTGAGCTCTGCACTGATGTGCGTCGTGTGCCTGTGGGTCTCTGAGAAAAGCGTGCGCGCAGACGCCGCGAATCCGTGGTCGCGGAGAACGACCTGGCTCATCTTCCTGACCGCAACACTGATCGCCATCACCGGTCACTGGGGAGGCATCCTCACCTACGGCGAAGCGTACTTCGAGTTCTAGGCGCGGCCTCCGTCGAGGCGCGGATGGGGTGGGTAAGGGGACTCGAACCCCCGGCCTCCGGTACCACAAACCGGCGCTCTAACCAACTGAGCTACACCCACCATCCGAAGCCGGGACCTTGCGGTATTGACGGTCCCGTGCGCGAGAGAGCATCTGGGTCAGCAGGAGCGATGTCAAGCGTGCGAGAGGAACATTTGCCCCCGGCAGTCACGAACAGACTCCGGGCGTCAAGACGCGCGCGAGGTCACCCTCTCGCCGGGCTGAACTTGCAACCTAGCGCAGCAATCGCCGGAGCCGCCCGAACACTCCGGGCGTCTGCGCTGCGGCGATCCTGTTGTTCGCCCGTTGCAACTCCCCCACGAGGCGCTCGTTCTCTTTCTGCATGCTACCCATGGCCACGAGCAGTCGATTCCCCTGGGCTTGAACTTCTTGCAGCTGCTTCCGATCCGCGATCCGCTCTTGCTCGATCCGATCCACGTAGCGCTCGGTCCCGCGCTCGATCAGGGTTGCCGCAATCAGGGCAGAGTCCTTCTCCAGTGCCTCACGCTCTAGCTGTTCGATACTCGCCACGTACTGACGCTCGCGGCGCCCGGGACCGACGATTCGCAGCCGCGGAGTGAGCTCGACGTCCCCATCCACGCTTACGCGTCTCAAGGACGCGGGACCCGCAGCGCGAGCGGGCGTGGGAATCGAAGCGTGACCTGACTGACCGGATTTCAAAGTCTCCATACCGTTCCAATCGGCCAGTCCCGGGCGATTCTTGCCCCCGGGTGAGGTGATCCGTGGACCCGGCGGTACCCTATGCTTGCAGGATCACCATGGGCCAACCGCGCAAGAGCTTCGGAAACATCGGCGACCACCACTGGACGCGTACCCGCAAAGACGCAAACGCAGAGGATATCGAGTACCTGCGCGAGCGCTCCAAGGCCCCCGGGGTGGCCGAGGGCGGCGAGGCCCGCAACTTCTACTGCATGGAGTGCGAGGGCGTGATCCCCTTCGAAGAGGGTGACCTTTCCTGCCCCCACTGCGGAGCCGAGGTCCGAGGCTCCGCGCGGCGCTACTTCAACTGGGTCGAGATCGACACGCCGCCGGAGAGCGATGTCGCCGCCCTGCTTCCCTACGCCGTGGCGATCCTCGTCCTGATCTCCTTGCTGACCCTCTGGTACTTCAACAGCTGACCCATGTCAGACCCCCGATTCGATCGGCAGGAGCGCTTCGCCGCCTTGGGGAGCGCGGGACAGGCGCGAGTTCGAGAAGCACGCGTTCTGCTTGTGGGTTGCGGCGCCCTCGGCGGGGTGCTGGCCCAACATCTCCACCGTGCGGGCGTGGGCACCCTGGTCCTCGTGGACCGCGACGTGGTGGAGCTCTCGAACCTCCCGCGCCAGGTCCTGTTCGACGAGCGGCACGCCGAGGAGGGCACGCCCAAGGTCCTCGCCAGCGCCGAGACCTTGGCCCGCGCCGGTGGACCCACCGAACTGGAGACCCACGCCACCCATCTGGACGCGGACAACCTCCCGGACCTGGCCCGAGACTGCGACCTGCTGCTCGACGGCACCGACAACCTGGGCACGCGCTATCTCCTGAACGACTACGCGGTGCGCCACGGTGTGCCCTGGATCTACGGTGGAGTGGTGGGCGGCGCCGGCCTGGTCCTGCCCATTCTCCCCGGTCGCGGCCCGTGCCTGCGCTGCATCTTCCGCGACCCACCCCCCGCCGGCACCCTGGCCACCTGCGATACGGCGGGCGTCATCTCACCGGCTGTCGGACTCATCGCCTCCATGCAGGCGGGCCTGGCCCTACGCCTCGTCAGCGGCGCGCCCGATCCAAAGCCCGCCCTTCTGGAGTTGGATGCGTGGAACGGTGAGGTACGCAGCATTCGCACCCAGGCCGACCCCGAGTGCCCCGCCTGTGGGCAGGGGCAGTTTCCCTGGCTCGACCAGCCCAAGACCCAGCGCGCCGTTTCGCTCTGCGGTCGCAACACGGTGCAAGTGCGCGGCCAGGGCGCCGGTCTCGACCTGGACAGCCTGACCAAGAAGCTCGAGGGCGTGGCAAGTGACCTGCGGCGCGCCGGTCCGATCCTGCGCTTTTGCGTCGAGGACCATCAGCTGACCCTGTTCCCCGATGGCCGCGCCCTGGTGGAGGGCACCGAAGACACCGATCGGGCCCTGGCCCTGGTGGACCGCTACGTTGGAACCTGACCCCACCCTCTCCACCCCGGCTCTGGTCATCCTGGCGGCGGGGGCCTCGACGCGCCTGGGTCAGCACAAGGCCCTGGTCGAGTTGCGAGGCGAACCCGCCATCGCCCACCTCCTGCGGGCCGGAAGAGCTCTCGGGGATTCCGCGCCCTTGGTGATCACGGGTGCCGACAGGGGAGCCATCTCCGACACGCTGGAAGCTCTCGACCATGCCGGCCTGCCCGAGCTCGTCCACAATCCGAACTGGTCCGAGGGCCGGGGCAGCGGACTGCTGTTGGCCGCCAGCCTGCGAGTGGGTCGGGATCTGTGTGTGGCTCCCGTGGACTGCCCCCTCGTGTGCCCGCAGGTGTTCGAGGCTCTCGCCCGCGCCTGGGCGGAGGCGGGCCGGCCCGCATCGGGTTGGTTGGGTCCACGGCTGGGTACGGACCCCAGCGCCCCCCATGGCCACCCGATGCTCCTGGGGCGCGAACTGCTCTCAAAATGGGACGGAAAGGAATCCCTGCGTGACCTGCGCCAAAGGGCTCTCCCGCTGCTTTCCGTGGCGGTGGAGGACCGCGCCATCCTGGACAACCTGGACCGGCCCGAAGACCTGGACCGACTACGCGCCCGCTGACCCCGTTCTGCTCAGGGTTTTTCCCGGTGGGGTCGATGAAACCCCTGGGCCCACAGGCAATTTCCGCCTTCCCCCATGGGCCCCCGGGAGAACCGTAGATGAGCTTTCATGGAGACGTCAAAGGAATCGGCCTGGCCGAGCTGTTGCAGGGTCTGGCCGGTGGGTGTCGGACCGGGCGTCTGACCCTGACCGTCCACAAGGGACAGAGTCTGGTCTTCAGCCTGCTGCAGGGTCGCGTCCAGCTGCTCGCCCCCGAGGGCGAGGACAGCGAGCGCTGGCGCAATGCCGCGCAGGATGCCTGGGCCGACGAGGGCGATAGCCAGGCCGGTGGCTTGCACATGGAGACCGTGGCCTTCGGGCGCCGGCTGGAGCAGTGCTACACCCTCCTGGATGGCAGCGAGGTGCGTTTCTGCTTTGAGCCCTCCGAGGACATGGACGGCCCCGAACACCCCCACGACGTGGAACATCTTCTCCTCGAGTACGCGCGCGTGCAGGACGAGTGTGAACAAGAGAGCGCCTGTGACGGCCTGAGTCCGGACACGGTTGGATGCACGCTTGAGGCCGACCCCGAAGGACAGGCCGCCCGGGAGTTGCCCGCTGAATTCCTGGCGGCGGTAACCGGCCAACGCACCCTGCAAGAGATCGCCGACCGCCTGGGCTGGCCTCTGCGCCGTGCCCTCTCCTGCATGGCCCGCGGCGTGCGCCTCGGAGCTCTCGGAATCCGCCGCGGTGATGAATACCTGGACCTGGCCCAGGCCTGCCTGAATGCGGGCCAGACCAGCCGTGCCAGCAGGCGCCTGCAGACCTGGGCATGCGAAGGCACGCCGGGTCCCATGCCGGCCGTTGCGGCGCAACGTCTGGCTGGGAGCTTGTTGTCCCTCGTGCGCCCGATGCCGGCATCCGCTCGCCGCACGCTGCTGCGGCGTCTGCACGCGACCCTCGCCGACCCGACCCTGGCTGACCAGCAGTGGTCCGCAATCGTAGAGATCGATCAACTCGACCCCATCGCGTTGCTGCACAGCGTCCACCCTCGCCGAGTCCCCACCCAGGTGCTGGAACGCGACGAGATCTGCCCCGAGTCGCCTCCCCCCATCGAGGACTGGCTGACACTGGCCCGCAATTTCCAATCCCGCGGTACGCCGCATCGCGCCCTGCCCCTCCTGAACCTGGCGGCGCGCCACATGGGATCCGCGAGTGACTCACCCCTTGAGATCCGCCTGGAGTTGGGCATAGGCCTGGCCATCGCCGACCGAACGGAGGAGGCAACGCCTTGGATTTTGGGCGCGACCCGCCAGCTGCTTGAAGAAGACCGTGCGGGCGAGGCCATCGCGCCCCTGCGCATCCTGCTCGAACACGACGGTCGCAACCGTGAAGCACGTCAGGCCCTCGCGGAAGCGCGCCGGGCGGCGGGTATTCGCAGTCTGGACCTGCACCCGCTCTTGACCGGCCGCCCCCTCGTGGCCCTCTTGGCCATGGCATTGCTCGTGGCCGGCACCGCCCTGGTACAGGTGCGCGGCAAGCGCGACCGGGCCGAGCGGCTCCAGCAGGTCCAATCCCTCTCCGCCTCCCCCACCCAGGCTCTCGCCCAGCTGGCCGGCGACTTCGCGGAAGACGACGGGGCCGACGTACAGGAGCTGCGCGAGCAGTTGCGAGAGGAGGAGCTGCGCCACGACACGCAGCTGCGCGCCGATTGGCTGGAGGCCTATGGAGGTGTCCAGCACCAGGCCACCCTGGGCGACCCCATCCTCGCCCTGGAGCAGATCTTGCAGCTCCCGTCGCCGCCCAAGGTGCGCCGGGTCTCACGCGGCTTCCCCGACGTGGGTGACCTCCGTCAGGCCCTCGTGCAACGCCTGGTCGCGAACCTGAAGCGTGGCGGTGAGCCCGAAGCGGATCATGCCCAGCAGATCGAAGATGAAGAGGGGGTTGAAGCACACCTCGCGGCCATCGCATCCAAGTTGGAGTCCAGCGGACTCTCAACTCTCGAGCGTCAGGTTTGGGTCAGCGCTCTCGCTGAAGCCGAGGAGTTACTCGAGACCAGGCAGGAGACGCGCGCGATACTCACCCTTGAGAAACGCCGTGTCGAGAATCTGACGCGTCAGGAGACCTGGATGCGTCAGGCGGAGGCCCTGGCCACGAAGGGCTCGTTCCACCGCGCTCTTGAGTTGTACGGAGACATCCTGCGCATCGACTCCAGCGGCGACCTCGAGTTGGCCCTAGCCGAGCGTCTGGACAAGCTCACCCTGCAGCGTGATCGCCTGGACGAGGCTCGCGAGCTGGCACAACAAGGCCAACACGGCCTCGGCCTAGAACGGCTTGGCGAAGTCGTCGAGGATCTACGCCTCTTCGAGCTGCCCTGGACCGTGCAGACCCTTCCGGCGGATGCCGCGATCATGCGCGGGGGCGAGCCCCTCGGTGCGCACCCTGTGCATCTGGAATCCGCCCTCGACGAAGTGATCCACCTCGAGATCTCCCACCCCGGCTATGAGTCGCGTGAGATCCAGGTTCAGCGGCCCAGTGACCAGCTGGTGGTTCTCTCCCGCGTTCCTCTTCACGCCTGGCAACGGGAAGCGCGTGTGGACGCCCTGCCCGTGGAGGTCAACGCCAACCGCGTGGTCACCGACCGGGATGGACACATCGCCTGTCTGGACGCGCACGGCAAGGTGCTCTGGGAGCAGAGTCTGGAGACCCTCTCGGGCATCGCCCGCGCGCCGGTCTTCCTGCCCCGCCGTCCCGGGCACATGCTGCTCGTCAGCGAGGGCGGCCGTGTCTGGATCCTGAACGCCGAGGACGGCACGACCGAGGGTCCCCTCGACCTGGGCTCCGCGCCGGTCTCGGGCCCCGCCCCCAGTCCGGACTGCATCAGTGTGCGCCTGGCCGACGGTCGCGGCCTGGGTTGGACCCACGAGCTCGCGCCCAAGGTCCTTACCAACGTGGACGACGAGGACCTGAACCACGACTCCCAGCGCTTCGGCGGGGAGCGGGGTCTGCACGTCTACCGCCGCCGGGAGGCCCCCGAGCGCACGCAGTTCCCGGATGCCGAGGGCAAGCACTCGGTGGTCCTGAAGGCCGGGGCCTACTTCGTGCACTGGCACGGATCTGCCGAGGAGGCCGCCGACACGGTCCTGCTCACCGGTTCCTGGGAGTACGTGGCCTGGGAGCAGTCCTCCGTGGATGCCCCCGAGGGACGCCTTTGGATCTCGGACGGGGCTGGCCTGCGTTCGTTCGTTCCCCGATAGACAAGGGTGCCGGTGCGCCCCGGTCGCTAGACTGCGGGCGTGACTTCGCGCGACTCCACCCGACTCCGGAGCATCGGTTGCCTCGCGGCCGCCCTGCTACTGGGTGCCTGTGGCCTGACCTCTTCGTCCCGGGCACCGGACCTGCCCGCCGATTGGTCCGATTCCAGCACCCTGCGCTTCGAGTCCCTGGTGCAGGGCTTGCAGGAGCAGCCCGGAACATGGGCCTGGTCCTCCGCCAGCCTCAGCGCATTGAGCGCGGGCCTGGATGATGCGGGCGAGGTCGCCCTGCGCGCGGCGGTACTCCTTGGACAGAGTGACGCCGCCAACGCGCGCCGTGCCCTGCTCGCTCGACTCGAACGCCGCGTGCCCGCCCCGAGCCGCGCCCATGACGCGGGGGACGTGGTGGCCGCCTCTGCCCTGGGCCGCGCGTGTCCGAGCGATGCAGCGCTTGCAAAGCGCCTCGCCCAACTCGCCAGCGGCCCCAGCCCCCACCCCGATCTTGAGGTACGCGTGGAGTGTGCGCGTGCCGCCCTGGGCGCCGGGGTCGATTCGGTTGTTCCGTTCCTGGTGCGCGTCCTACGCGCCGGCACCCCGGCGGAGAAGGACGACCCGGGCGATTGGGAGCCGAGCATTCATCTGACCTGGTCCAAGCACCGCGCTGCCGAGGCATTGAGCCTGCGAGCCGGTGTCCCCAGCGAGTTTCGCCCCGACGGCTCCTGGCAGCACCAGATGGACGAGGCCGACAGGCTGGAACGGCTGCTGGGTTGAGACCCTGCCTGCGCATCCCCCGGGTGCCCGACCCAGAGATCAGTTGATCAGGCCCGAGATTCCCTTCGAGAACCGCGAGGGGTTCATGCCGTCACGGTGCCAGTACTGGAAGCGCCAGGTGTTGCCGTTGCACAGCGCACCACCGATGGTGGGCACGCCGCCGCCGGGGGCGGAGGATGCGTTCAACAGGTCGATACTGAAGGTGCCCGCGGCGCTGATGGCGCCAGCGTCCTTGTTGTAGCGGCCGATTGTTGAGCCGGCCAGGCATAGTTCGGACACACCGGTCGGGCTCACGGCCGTGGTGCCCAGACCCACGAGCGGGTAGGTGAACTGCTTGCTGAAGGGCGTGCTCAGGCTGAGCATGATGGAACCACCCGAGCAGTCACAAGTGCTCAGGGTGACATCGCCCAGGTTGTCCGCGTCCGTGTCACAGAAGACGACGTTGCAATTGCCCCCGCCCACCAGCGCCAGAGAGTGCAGCCCCCCCCCGGCCACCTGGACGAACCCCGTTCCGGGTGGTGTGTCCGTGACCTGGTTGGCAAAGTCGTCTCCCCAGGAGGCGATCGACCCGTCGGCGCGCAGCGCCAGTGAGTGCCACTTGCCCCCGGCCAATTGGAGGAACCCCGTTCCGGGTGGGGTGTTCGAGACCTGGCCCTGGCTGTCATCTCCCCAGGAGACGATCGACCCATCGGCGCGCAGCGCCAGCGAGTGGATTACACCTCCGGCCACCTGGAGGAACCCCGTTCCGGGTGGGGTGCCCGAGACCTGGCCCTGGTCGTCATATCCCCAGGAGACGATCGACCCGTCGGCGCGCAGCGCCAGCGAGTGAGCGGCCCCCCCGGCCACCTGAACGAACCCCGTTCCCGGTGGAGTGTTCGAGACCTGGTTCCACTCGTCCCATCCCCAGGATGCGATTGACCCGTCGGCGCGCAGGGCCAACGAGTGGTGCCCTCCCCCGGCCACCTGGACGAACCCCGTACCGGGTGGGGTGTCCGTGACCTGACCGTACAGGTCGTACCCCCAGGAGGCGATCGACCCGTCGGCGCGTAGCGCCAGTGAGTGGACCAACCCCCCGGCCACCTTGACGAACCCCGTTCCGGGTGGGGTGTTCGAGACCTGACCCCATATGTCGTTTCCCCAGGAGACGATCGACCCGTCGGCGCGCAGCGCCAGCGAATGGTCCCCCCCCCCGGCCACCTGGACGAACCCCGTTCCCGGCGGGGTGTCCGTGACCTGGCCGAACCCGTCAGATCCCCAGGAGGCGATCGACCCCTGGGCCATCAGCGAGGAGGTCAGGACACCGAACAGAGCGAAGCCAACAGCGGAGCGAGAAATCTTCATGCTGGGAACCGTTATCGGGGTAGGAAAAGAGCAGGCACATGCCCACCGATGATCCGTAGCACCACGAACTACAATTGAAACAGGGATTACCGTGTTTTCGGCTACCCCATCATCGCACCTCCCCCCAAAGCCGCAACGCTGGGCTGCGGGAGGGGGGTTCCTGGGTGATCAGCCAGCGTCCCGCTTACTGGAACGTGGTGGACAGGGCGTTGGAGACGTAGGGGTTCTGATTATTCAGGGAGTCGCGATAGATGAACTGGAGGGTGCGGGTCGTGCCGTTCCTGGTGCGCGTCCTACGCGCCGGCACCCCGGCGGAGAAGGACGACCCGGGCGACTGGGAGCCGAGCATTCATCTGACCTGGTCCAAGCACCGCGCCGCCGAGGCCCTGAGCCTGCGAGCTGGGGTCCCCTGCGAGTTCCGCCCCGACGGCTCCTGGCAGCACCAGATGGACGAGGCTACGCGACTGGAACAGCTCTTGGATTGAGGCCTTCGCGGCCCATACCCCCATCACCGTGGGCTGAGTTCTTCCTCTGTCAGCAACGTCAATGCCTTGGGGATCACCGGGTCGACTCCCGTCTCCAGGTCTGCACGCACATTCAGGACCTTGTGATCGGCAGGGATGCCCTTTCCCTCGTAACAGACCTTTGCTGCAGAGTAGTAGCGCTGGTGAGAGAGGGTGTATTTCCAGCCGTTGGGGAGCTTGCGAACGAGCATGTCACTGAAGACCCCGTTGGTGTGCTCTCCGATGCTGACGACATTGGGAAGGTCGCCCATGAGCATGGCGAACATATCCGCCGCGCTGTAGGAGGCATCATTTTGGAGGAGCACGATTTTTCCCGCGTAGCGCACATCCCCACCGGGCTCGAAATGCCGCGTACGTAATTTGCCGAACTCATCGTCCCCGGGCCCTTTCTTGGTTTTCTTGTAGTGCCCGACCCGCTTCTTGTCCGCAAAGCGCCGCATGATCCGATAGACGAAATCATCCGTCCCGCCGGGGTTGGCCCTGATATCGATGATGAGTCCTTGCGTGTCCTGGAGGGCGTCCAGGATCTGGTCAAGCCCTTTATCAAGGGCCTTTTTCTTCGGCCCTTCCAAATCCGTGATTCTCAGGTATCCATAGTCACTGTTGCGACGGTAGTGGAACACCTTCGCCACCTTCACGGACTCACCGAAGCCTCTGGCCTCGAGAGTCCCGTCGACCAGCGACCAGAATTGTTTCAGGAGGTCGTCGGTGGAAAATTCCCGTTCAAACCGGGCTGTCTTCTCCGCGCAGAAGGCTCTTCTCTTCTCCCCCTTCATGATGAGGTTCACGTGGGCGTCCCCAAGGGGCGCCAACATCTCCGAGAGGATCGAGAACAGCTCGTCGTCCGTGGTCTTGGAGTTCACTCGAGCTTTGTAGGTCTCGCGCTGCTTGTCCCAATCCACACCCCGCAGTTCGAAGAAAGCGTAGCGGTCGTGAAACTCGCCCCAGATTTCGTCGAAGATCTCCTCGGGTGTGGAGACAACGTCGTCGGCTTTGGTGTCCTGGGCGGAACATGGAGCCTGAACCAAGAGGGTGCAGGCACCCAGAACCGCAATTCTCGCCAGCTTGCCTGGGGTGGATAAGAGCATGACAGACTCGAACCTACGGACAGAACGTGACCATCAGGCCGTCGGTCGTGTTCGAGCCTGCAGGCCCGCCGGTTGGATCGCGATACCACAGCTGG
>DUDB01000036.1:38849-114243 GCA_012959525.1 Planctomycetota bacterium | reverse complement strand
CGTCCGTCCCCAGCCACGGCACGGCCACGGCCAGCACGAGAGCCAGGACCCACAGGGCCTTGGCTCCCCTTCCAGATTCTTGCTCATTCATCTGGCCCATGCACGAACCATACCCCCGTGGGCTACTCCAAACCAAGCCGGGCTTCTTGAAGCGGTCCCAGCATTAGCCCCACGCCAGAGCCAATCATCGCCACCGCGCATCGGCTGGGGTGGAGCCAGTTCAATCTCAGCCCCAGCGAGGCGCTACTGGATGACCGAGGTGTCCGGGAAAGTGATCGATGTCCCACCCGTTACTCCGAAGGTGAACATCTCTGCACCCATTTCGGCGAACGCTGCGGCTTCATCAACCCCCACGCCGGGGGACACAAGTGAAGCGTGGGTTCCCTCGATGAATCGGACGGCTCCTTGGAGTGGGAGGCCCCCATTGGTGATCGTGCCGCCAGATGAATTGACCAACGCCTGCGTCCAGCTGTCCAGCCCACCGATAGTGATCAGGGGCTCGGTACCCGAGAGCGGTGCATCGGAAACTGAATTGGGCACGACCGCGTCAGTGAGACCGGAACTGCCGCCTCCGACCACCTCAAGCAGGTGAATCGGCGTCCCCTTGGCCACGGTCGCACCGATGTGGTGGATCGGGTCCACCGTGTCGAGCATGGTCTGGGAAGCCCAGAGGAACGACTCGAAGTCCTCGGTTCCCGCAAACACGCCTTTACCGGCAAGGCCAGCCTGAAGAATGGGGCCGAAGGTCTGGGAGGCGTTCAAGAGCTTTGAAATGCCGCCACCGGGCATTCCCAAGCTGGACGGAATGATGGCGGGCTGGGGCCCGGTCATGGTGGGGATCTGGGCCGTGCTCAGGAAGCCAAGGCCGACCATGCCTCCCAAGGAGTGTCCGATGAAGTTGACGTTGCTGGTGTCGAGATCGGGGCTCATATCGCCATCCAGGTCCAAGGAACCCAGAACCGAGTACAGCATCAGCAAGTCGCTCACACCCTGACGCAGGTTGTCCCGGGCCACGGTGAGGTTGCCCAGATTGATCATGTGCGCGCCGCTGCTGTCGATGACGCCGTCCGGGCCGGGCGCCCCGGTGGTCTCATTCATCAGATCGAGCCCAAAGGTCCGCTCCCTCGTGGTGCCATCCTGGAACCCCGAGAAGAAGAGCAGGGCCAAGGGCTCATACGGATGGAGGCCATGCAATGGCAGGTCGATACCGATGACGACCCGCCCAATACCGGCCTGGCTATCTGCAATACCGGCCATGCTCGTGCGGTTGGCGGTGATGCCGTGTTGGAAAATCGTCACCGGCCAGCCACCAGGGGGCGCGGCACCGAAGATATTGGGGACACTGATGAGAACCGGGACCTTTTCGACCCCAGTCGGGTGGGGTAGCGGGTTGTAGGCGGTCAGATTGGTCTCGTTCCCCCCAAGGGCGGTGAGGGGGTACCGGGCTGCCCATGAGTTCAGCAAGGGCGCCGGATCGAATGAAGCGCCAGAAAACGAGGAATTGGAAGCGCCAGTCAAGAAGTAGGGCAGGGACAAGCTGGCCGTGTACCAGTCCGCGAACCCCAAACCACCGGTGGCGCTCGTTGTGAAAGTCGTATCCACAGCCGAGTCGATAGACGCAGAACCGATCTCCGGCGCCATGCCGGAGGAACAGTCCACATAGCCGAGCCCGCAGAGAAAATCGATGATCCCCTGTTCCCCGGCCGCACCCATCGCGGCCACTGTACTGATCGTCCCCAACGCCTGACCTACCGACTGGGTCGTGAAGTGATAGGCCATGGCGATGGAGTCCCGGTCCACACCGGCGGCCTCTGCTGCGCCCTCCATGGAGAGCACCAGAATCTGCAGCGGGTACATGGGGTGGTCCGGCGGAAGCAAGGTCGTCGAGCTCGCGATGGTGTACTCGGCGTCCGTGGTGATGGGCGTGCCGCCGGCGTCCGTGATCCCATCCGTCAACACGACCATGTAGGTGGTCTGCGGAGCGAGGGGCTTCGTGGGACGAATCTCCATCGTGGATCCCGTCGTGTCCCACGTGGTCAGGGCTGTCATGAAGTCTGCTGCGGTCAGTTCACCACTCACCCCAGTGATGGGTCCGCCCACGGGCCCCTTGGCCTGATCCGTTGTGACCGAGAATATCCTGACGCTGCTTCCCGGAATGGCACTGGCCAGGTCGATCGGGCCACTGAAGGCCACGGGGAAGGGGGCCCCCACGGACCAACCGTCCTGAGTGTTCATAGCGACGGGCGGGTCAGAGGTGTCCGCCGGATTTGCGACGGGAATATTGAGCGTCAGATCGGTAGTACCCGCGAACAGGAGGTCGTTCGGCACGGGAATGTCACTCGCTGACGGCGCGTAGACCGGAACGACGAGAGGCACGATTGTGTCCGTGTTGGTGACGCCATCCGCACAAGCTGAGAGGCCTGCGAGCAGAGCAAGGGAGGAGAGGCAGACGCGGGTTGAGACGGAAAGGCGCATGGATAGAATCGAAAGAGGGGAAAGCGGGATCGGGGTCTCTTGCGGTAACTGGGGCGCAAGTGTCCTCGAAAGGGGTCGGATTGCCAAGAGAGGAAATAAAAGGAGGGGGCTACACTTGCTGGGCCCGGCAATGATCTCCGCAAGAGGGCCCCGCTCCGAAGAAACCCTATCCGGACGGCCCAACATGAGGTAAACCCCACTCCCCACCCGCTTGTTTCCCAGCCCACAGGACATCCCCATGACACTGGCCCTTCTACTGGTTGCCCCGCTCGGTTTTCCGCCCCAACCCATCATTCCGGCATCCCAGGACGCCCCAAACAAGAAAGAGGTCATCGAAGAACGCACCGAGATCGCCTTTCCCGTCCTCAGGACTATCCCAGCAGACAAGGACACCAAGGGCAGCAAGTCCACTGTCGTCGAACTTGCAGGCCTGGGCGTGCGCGACAAGTACTTCATCAACGCCAAGGTCTACGCTTTTGGCTGGTACGTGGAGCCGAAGGCAGCTCGCAAAGCCCTCACGCCCTGGATCGGCAAGACCCCCAAGGAGATGTCGCGCGACGAGAAATTCTCCAAGGCGGCATGCTCGGATGGATTCATGAAGAGCATTCGCTTGGTGTTCTATCGGGACGTGGATGGCGAAGACGTAGCCGAAGCGTTCGATGACTCCCTCCAGCCTCGCATCAAGACCGCGGCCAAGACGATGAAGATGAAGGACGCCACCAAGGAGCTAGCAACCTTCCGCGCCATCTTTGACTCGGGCGAGATCAAGGACGGAGACGAGATCGTGTTCGACCTTGGAGACGGCGGTCGCATCGACACCTACCTGCGCGGTAAGTCGGCCGGACGCATCGTGTCCCCTGCCCTCTCCTGGGCACTGCAGGACGTCTATTTGGGCATGGACTCCATCGAGGACAACGAAGAGAAGGCCCGGATGATCAAGCGCCTGCCTGAGACCGTCTTGAAGCCGGAGCCGAAGAAAGGCAAGTAGGACCCGACTCGGATTCAGCCGGCCCCGCCCGCCTTCTCCTCCATGTCCCGCAACTCGCGGCGCAAGATCTTCATCACGGAGCTCTTGGGTAGCTCGTCGAGGAATGCCACCTCGCGCGGCACCTTGTAGCGCGCCAGGCCCTCTGCGCACCATGCCTTGACGGCGTCCGCGTCCAAGCTCGCACCGGGCTGCAGGACCACATAGGACTTCACACGCTCGACTCGCTCGGGGTCGGGCAGTCCGATGGTAGCAGCCTCCAGAATGCCCTCGTGGGACATGAGCACCTCGTCCACCTCATCGGGGAAGACCTTCATGCCGTTGACGTTGATCATGTCCTTCATGCGACCAACGATGCGCAGGTAGCCCTCTTCATCCGCCACAGCCAGATCGCCGGTGTGCATCCAGCCCCCGGAGAGAGCCTCCTCGCTGGCATCTTCGCGGCCCCAGTAGCCCACCATGACCTGCGGGCCACGGATGAGGAGCTGACCTTCTTGACCCTGTTCCACTTCCTGCGTCTCGTCTTCCGCGAGGACGATCTTGACATCCGTATCGGACACGGGGATCCCCACGGATCCCACCTTGCGCTTCCCGTAGAGGGGGTTGCACGTGGCCACCGGCGAGGTCTCGCTCATACCAAATCCCTCGACGATCTTGGAGCCGGTCAGCTCTTCGAAGCGCTTCAAGACCTCATCCGCCAGTGGCGCAGACCCCGAGAAGCAGCACTTCACGCTGCTCACGTCCTGTTTCTCGATCCCCGGGAAGTTGTTCAGACCATTGAACAAGGCGGGCACTGCCGGGAAGAGCGTCACGCGATGCTTGGTGATGTTCTTGACCAGACTCTTGAAGTCACGTGGGTTGGGAACGAGCACCAGCTTGGCGCCAGCCCACAGCCCCCAGCCCATGCAGACGGTCAGTCCGAACACGTGGAACAGAGGCAGGCAGGTCAGGAGAACTTCCTTGCCATACTCGACGCCCGTGAACCAGGCATCAATCTGCTGCACGTTGGAGGAGAGATTGCGGTGTGTGAGCATGGCCCCCTTCGACGGGCCAGTCGTGCCGCCGGTGTACTGCAAGAGCGCAACGTCATCCATGCCAATGCTCGGGCGAGGCGGATTGGGTTCCGTGGAGCTCACCAGTTTCTTGAACAGGTGGACGCCGGGCTCGGGCGCGACCTTGGCGATCTTGGGCGGGTCCTCTTTCTTGAGCTTGAGGGGTGCCAACAGGTTGAGGGGAAATCGCAAGTACTCGGGGATGGACGCGATCACGTACTGCTTGGGAGTTAACTGTTCACGTGCCGGCCGTACGGTCTGATCCCAGATGAAGTCCGCCACCACAGCCAAGACGCAGTCCGCGTCTGACCACTGGTGCTGGATCTCGCGCAGGGTGTAGAGCGGGTTGGTCATCACGACCCGCGCCCCGCAGCTGAGCGCCGCGAGGAATGCAATGACCGCTTGAGGGCAGTTTGGTAGTTGGATGGCAACACTCTTTCCAGGTCCAACCCCCAAGCCCGCGAAAGCAGTCGCCGCCCGATCGACTTCAGCTGACAGCTGCGAGTAGGACATCTCGCAGTTCAGAAATGCCAGAGCGGGCCGGTCTCCAAAGCGCTCCGCCGTGCGGCGGAAGATGGCATCGAGGGTGAGATCGTCGTAGTCAATACGAGCGGGAACGCCCGCGTCGTAGTTTTCAAGCCACTGGGGGTCGGCCATGGGAACGCATTAGGGGGTAAGCGGCGGGGCAAGGCGGGTCTACTCGCACATATTGACCGCCACCCCCCCACGATCCAAGCACAAGGTGGGCCGCCTTGTTCCACGCCCCCACCGAGGTGACTACACTGCCGGTAGCGCTCTCCACTCTCGCCCCCCTCCGACCTCCGCCCCCATGCCCTCCCGCCCCCCCGTCCGCATCGCCAACGGTCAAGGCTTTTGGGGAGACTCCATCCTGGGGCCCATCCGCCTCTTGCGTGAGGGGCCCTTGGACTACCTGACCCTCGACTATCTGGCCGAGGTGACCATGAGCATCATGCAGAAGCTCAAGTCCCGGGATCCCAGCAAGGGCTACGCCACCGACTTTGTACGCCTCATCGACCGTGTGCTGCCCGAGCTCGTGGAGAAGAACGTCCGGGTCGTCGCCAACGCCGGCGGCGTAAACCCGCACGCATGCAAGGACGCCCTCATGGAGGTCATTGCCAAGCACGGGATGCAAGGCGTCAAGGTCGCCGTCGTAGAGGGCGACGACATCTTTGGAGATCTCGATAGCCTGATGGGTGATGGAGAGGCCTTCACGAACATGGATACGGGCCAGCCGCTGTCAGGCGTGCGTGACAAGGTCACGAGCGCGAACGTATACCTCGGCGCCTTCCCCATCGCCGAAGCCCTCGACCAGGGCGCCCAGATAGTGGTCACGGGGCGCGGCACGGATCCCGGTCTGGTGATCGGCCCCATGATCCACGAGTTCGGTTGGGGGCCCGACGACCTCGACAAGCTCGCTGCAGGTACGGTGGCAGGACACATCGTCGAGTGCGGCGCCCAGTGCACCGGCGGCAACTTCACCGATTGGGAACAGGTCCCGGACATGGCCATGATCGGGTACCCCATCATCGAAGCCCAGGCCGACGGCACCTTTCACATCACCAAGCACGCCGACACAGGCGGGATGGTGACCCGCTCGACCATCGTCCATCAGCTGGCCTACGAAATGGGCAACCCCGCGGCCTACCTAACCCCCGACGTGGTGGCGGACTTCACCAGCTTCGAGATCACCGATGAAGGTCAGGACCGCGTGCGCATCGACGGTGTGCGCGGGTCGATCGCCACACCCACCTACAAGGTCTCCATGAGCTACCAGGACGGGTGGAAGTCCGTAGGGCAGCTGACCGTCAGCGGCCCCGGCGCCCTCGCCAAGGCCCGGCGATGCGCCGAGGTCGTCTGGGAGCGCCTGGCGTACGACGGCTTCACCTACTCCGATGAACAACGCATGGTGGAGTTCGTCGGGGCCAACGTTTGCCACGAGGGCATCCCCATCTCCGAAGCGGGTGAGCCGAGCGAGATCGTCTTGCGTATGGGCGTCAAAGGTCCCGACCGCGCCGCGATCGACCGCTTCGGATCGGAGCTGGTTCCCCTGGTGACCAGCGGCCCTCCGGGAGTCACCGGCTTCGCCGGCGGCCGGCCGAAGGCCACCGAGATCATTGGCTACTGGCCCGCGCTGGTGAACAAGGACCGCATCCAGCCCCGGGTCAGCGTGTTTACCTCACCCTCTGCCTGACCTGAACCATCATGGCCAACGTCCCTCTCTCCCGCATTGCCCAGGCGCGCTCCGGCGACAAGGGCGAGGGTTCCAATGCCGGCATCCTGGCCCGCTCCCAAGAGGCCTATAATTTCCTCAAGGAAACGCTCACCGAGGAAGTTGCTCGCGAGCACCTGCTGGCCATCAACCCGGGCAAGGTGACGCGTTACGCCGCCGACAACATGTGGGTCCTGAATTTCCTTCTCAGCGACAGCCTGGGAGGCGGCGGGTCGGCCTCGTTGAAGACCGATGCCCAGGGCAAGACCCATGGGCTGGCTCTATTGCGCATGAACATTGACGTCCCCGATTCCGTTCTGGACGCGACACCTGCTCCCCGGGAGGATGGGACGTCGTGAACCTGATCCTGGAACTGCACGAGAAGGCACGGCATAAGCAGTGCCGCGTGGTCCTGCCCGAATCCGGGGACCCGCGCGTGGTCCAGGCGGCAGCCCAGCTGGCTTCGGAAGGACTCTGCCAGCCCGTCCTCGTGGAATGCCGCGGAATGGGCAGCGTTCCACCCGGAGTCGAGAGCCTACGGCCGGCCAATGACCCGCGTCTGGATTCGTTCGCAGAGCGCCTCTTCGAGCGGCGTCAGGCCAAGGGCCTGACCCTCGAGGCGGCTCGCGAGCAGATGCTGAACCCGCTCTACTTTGCCGCAGCCCTCGTAGCCAGCGGTGACTGCCATGGTGGCGTGGCGGGCAGTGACGCTCCCACGGCCGACGTCCTCCGTGCGGGCCTGCAGGTGATTGGACTCGAAGAGGGCATCGCCACCTTGAGTTCGTGCTTCCTGATGTTGGTGGGCGAGGACGTCTACACCTTCGCGGACTGTGGCGTCGTGCCCGACCCCGATGCTGCTCAACTCGTGGACATCGCTCTGGCCTCCGCCGAGAGTCACAGACGGCTCGCAGGGCAAGCCCCCCGCGTCGCCATGTTGTCGTTTTCGACCCACGGTTCGGCCTCTCACCCGCGGGTGGACAAGATGCGCGAAGCCACCGAGATGCTACGCAAGCGGGCACCGGGCTTGACCGTTGATGGAGAGTTGCAGGTGGATGCCGCAATCGTTCCCGATGTCGCCGCATCGAAAGCCCCGCGCTCCCCCCTGGGCGGGCGTGCCAACGTTCTCGTGTTCCCGGACCTCGATTCGGGGAACATCGGCTACAAGCTCACCCAGAGACTCGCGGGAGCCACGGCTCTCGGCCCCTTGGTCCAAGGACTGGCTCACCCGTTCATGGACCTCTCCCGTGGCTGCCGGAGCGAAGACATCGTGAACGTGGCATGCATTGCCACGCTACTCGCAACGTGATTCACCTCCGTGCGCTCCTAGGTGCATGCATCGCGCTTGCGGGCCTTAGCTCCTGCGCTCTCCTGCAAGGGAGTCCCATTGAGATCTACTACGACAGTGGCGTCACGGCGGGTGGCGTCCAATGGGAAGACACCCTTACCGGAAGCGGGGAACCTGCGGTCGAGGACAACACGGTGACCATTCACTACGTTGCCCAACTGCAGGATGGTGCTCCCGTGGACTCGACCTGGGATCGCGGGGTGCCGATGACCTTTCCACTGAGCACCCCCCCTGTGGCAGGCCTGCGGGAGGGCATTGTCGGCATGCGCCCAGGAGGAAAGCGGTCCATGTTATTGCCTCCGGCGTTGGCCTTCGGGGCACTGGGCATCCCAGGCAGGGTTCCCCCTGACGCCTCGATCCACTTCGCCGTCGATTTGATCTCTGTCGCGCAGTAAGCTCGCCTTGTGGTCCCTCAAGAGCAACCCTCACACGAAATCGACCTGCATGGAATGACCAGGGATCAGGCGATTCGTGAAACCCACCAACGCCTGCTGCAGATCCGGGCAGGACGTACGAGTTGCAAGGTGAGAGTCATCACAGGCCGGGGTGAGCATACACCCGATGGAGTCTCGGTCCTGGGACCTGCGGTGGAGAGCTGGCTCCAGACCGAGGGGCGGCGTATGGCGAGTGTGTCCGACGTTCACTGGGCCAGCGATCACGGCTCGCTACTGGTACAGATCACCATTCGGGAAGAAGCTGACTGACAGTCTGAGCGCCAAGCAATTTGGTTTGGTCCCTCCGGGGTTGACGCCCGTTGACCGGAGCCCAACATGGCTGAGGCCTCTTCACCCCACGCTCTCCCATCATGCGCGCTCATCTCCCCATTCAAGTCGTAGCCGCTTCGGTCTGGATACTGACGCTCGTGTGTTCTGGCTGCCAGATTCCGCCTGACACGCCTCAGGAGTTGCACGCAGAAGTCCTGGACGACTTCCGCTCCGGCGGTGGAATGAACCGCGAAGCCCTCGCCCGCCAGACCGAACGCTATCAACTCGTACATGAGTGGAATGCGGATGGAGCCCTAGTCAGCGCCGACGACTTCCTCTGGGCCTCAGCCGCCCTGGTCACCTCGGACGCCACCAAGGATCTGAATCTCGCCAGCGAGCTGGCCCTGATTGCCGCTGAGCTCGGGGACAAGCGCGGGTTCACGGTTCAAGCCGAGGCCGCAGATAAGCTGCTCGTCGCCCAAGCCCGTCCACAGCGGTACGGAACCCAGTACATCTTCGAGCCGGTCCATCAGCGTTGGAAGCTCTACCCGGTGGATCCGCTGACCTCTGACGTCGAGCGTCGGTCCGTGGGTGTTCCGTCTCTGGCCGAGTTGCTGCAGAACGTGGAGGAGCTCAACGAGGCCCTCCAGAAAGACAAGGATGAGTGACCTCTCCCGGTCTCCTCAGAACCCCCAACTCGCGCCCATCTGAACACCGAAGTCCGGGCCCTGCCTGGCCTCGAGATCTTCCAGTATGGCGAAGTGCAGGAGTGTCGAATTCCGCTGCCAGGCGCATCCCAGGGCAAAGTCAATCATCTCGCTGCTGAATTCCTCCATCGGATAGTCCCGGGTGTAGGGCGAGGTGTAGGCCAACTGTGTAAGCAGAGACAGGCTATCGGACCAACGGAACTCAAGGCCCGCCTGAACCGAATAGACGGAGTCAAGTGAGAGCCCGGCGTGCTCAAAAGCCTCAGGTCTACCGGGAGCAATGAAGTCCAACGCCCCTGTGACGGTCCAACGCCCAGCACTGCTCTCAAAGAGGGTGCCCAGACCGAAATCGAATTCCCCGTTTCCGAACCCGCGCTCCGCGGAACCGGTTGGGAACTCCAAGCCGAACCGCAGGGCCACGCCGGGCCCCTGATCGCTCTCTGCCCGCAGCTGCTTGGTGAAGATGACGGGTATGTCGCCAAAGCCGTACTCATCCTCCACCAGGTCGTAGACGCGCTGACCGTGGTAGCGCAGACGCATCCGATACTGATTGCGCTCCAGCAGTGGCCGGCCGGCGTCCGGAAACCCGAAGAACTCGTGAAAGCCCTCGATGAAGGCGTCCAAGAAACCGCTGCTCCCAAAGAGGACCGAAGCCTCGCTCTCCACGTCCCAGCCGTTCCCGATTCCACGCCTCAGGCGAACGCTCGAGCGTGCTGTCTCTCCATCGAAGTGCACACTCTGAGGCCCCAACGCCATTACTTCGTGTATCGAACTGTAGGCAAGATCGAGAGCCGTGCCCAATGTCCCCTTCTCTTGAATTGCAGCCCGGCGTGGGCGCATGGAGAGCAGGGTGAGGGAGAAGGGATGTTGGACACGGGTGGCCAGAGGCCCACGCACGATCTGTGCGGGATCCGCTTGGGGTGCGCTGATGCACCCGCTCAGGAGAGCAAGAGCGAGCATTGCATAGACGGCGGGGTGGGCGGGGCGACTCAAGCAGGCTCCTCTACCTCGGCCAATGAACTCGGGTCGCCGGCGGCCGACGCCGGCACGGGGCCAGAGTGCATGCGAACCTCGAAAGGCAAGGCCCGGATGACCTGCGCCTCGGCCGCGCGGAGTTCCTGCTCCCTGGTCTCGATGTCTGCGCGCGGATAGTAATCCCGAGCCACCTGGGAGAAGAGGCGGCGATGGCGAGCCTCCGAGACGAGCAGGCCACTGTAGAGGTCCTTCAGCTCCCCATCCGCGCTGTGCTCTGCGAGCAGTTCGAAGCGCTCAAAACTCCTTTCTTCAATCAAGCCTGCCACAAGCAAACGATCGAGCATGAGCTCCTTGCGGCCCTGTCGCGCCGCCTTCCCGAGACCTTCCGCATAGGGGCTGGGCCGTGCTGCCCGCAAGGTGTGCCCACGGCCTGCGAGCACAGCGACGACCTGGTTGAAGTGCTGCATCTCCTCCACGGCCATGGGTCCCAACTCGTGAACCAGGGCCTGGCGATCCGGATAGGTCACGATCAGTGACTGAACCGCGCTGGCCGCCTTCAACTCGCAATGGGCATGGTCGCTTAGCAGTGCGAGGGGATCGCTCAACACAGCCTCAACCCACGACGCGGGCGTTCTCCAATCCAGACGCAACACGAATCAGCTCGTCTTCCCGGACCCGGGTTGCCAGAGCACATCATCATCTCCGCCAGAATTGGCCGCACGCGCCATGACGAACAAGAGGTCGGAGAGGCGGTTGAGGTAGTGCACGACCTCGAGATTGACGGCGCCTTCCTCCTCGGTTTCCACCAGGGCGGTCACGCAGCGTTCGGCGCGCCGACAGATGGTGCGTGCCAGGTGCAGGTTCGCGGCGAGGGTGCTCCCGCCGGGCAGGATAAAACTCTCAAGAGGCTTGAGGCCGGCATTGACCTCGTCGATCCAACCCTCAAGACGGGTGGTATAGGTCGCACCGAGCCGGCCGTCTTCCTCGGAACTACCCGGCCGGCACAGATCCGAACCCACGTCGAAGAGGTCGTTCTGGATGGCGCGCAGCCATTCGGATGAGACAGCGGCGTCTTCGCCAGCGCCAGCGAGCGCAACCCCGATGGCGCTCGAAGTCTCCTCGACCGTACCGTAAGCCTCCACACGCAGGTGGTGCTTGGGGACACGTTCGCCTCCGCCCAGGCCCGTGCTGCCGTCATCTCCGGAACGGGTGTAGATACGATTGAGATGGACCATTCGGGCGTCAGTCTACTCCTTCTTCTGATCTGGCGAAGTGCCCTCTGACTCTTCTGGATCCGCCGCCCGGTCTCGGCCTCGCCGCGCCAGGGCCTCGCGTCGCCGGCCGCCCTTCTCGTGCAAGGTCAGGTCAAGATCCCGGGGACTCATCTCTGACCCGAGGCTCTTGAGAATCAGGTGCCAGGCACGGGCGTCCTTGTTGAGCAGGGCGGCCCGTGAGAACACGCGCTCGATCATCTCCTCCACGTCTTCCTGGGCCGTCCCCTTGCGAACCACCCCATCGGCAAAGACCTCGCGCAGGCGCGCCTTCAGGAACTCGCGACCCTCCCCATCGAGCATGGACCCTCCAGGTTCGCGGACGTGGACCTTGGTACCGGTGAAGAGATCTGCCAGGGCAACACCAACACACATCCCCAGGTTCAAGGAGGTGTGCTCGGCGGTCGTCCGAACGTGGGCGAGCTCGTTGCAAAGGTCGGTTTCGGCCGCGGTAAGGCCCGTGACCTCGTTGCCGAAGACCAGGGCCAGCCGCTGGTCGGCGCTGGATCCAATGGGAAGGCATGTGGGTACGAGCCGGCGCCAATCCTCTCGCTTGCGCCGCCCCCGGACACGGCCAGTGAAGCCGATGGAGTGGTGCACGTCAGCCAGGGCTTCGCGCAGGTCATCCACAACGACGATGGCCTCTCGGGCCACCTCGGCACCATGCGACATCTGCTCGAAGTCCGGGTGCACCAGGAGACTTGGGCGCGCAGGGGAGACGATCCACAGCTCTGCAGGTCCGAAGTTCTCTGCCGCGCGTAAGATCGTGCCCACGTTTCGCGGCCCTTCCGGGCGACACAGAATCACACGCTTCATTCTGCACCCCCGAGGTGCCGTACAAACGTGCGTTGTTCCGCACTCAGGGGCCGCCGGTCCGCAGCGGGGACGTTCGGGCCGCGTCGGGTCAAGCGCAACGTGTTCGGCGGTAGTGGTTGATCCTGGACAGGATCCAGCAAGGCGTCGGTCTCTCCAGCCACCCAATCGGGCAGGTAGAGGTCGATCCCGTGAGGGCCGCTGAAGTACTTGTCGCGCAGACGAATCTTGTCGGCGGCCAGGGTGAGCCCCTCCAGTTGCACCGCCAAGCCGAAGTCCTGGCTCGGCTTCTTCTCCAGCTGCAACACGCATGGGGCACGGCCGCGAATGATCACCACGTCCTCCCGACCAGGCGGATAGGACACGTCCAGTTCCTGACCCGCGCTGAAGCTGAGAACCCCGTCCAGAGCGGACGGTGGATAGAGCGCGACAAGAGCCGTCACCACTTGCCCCGCCCGCTCCGGCTCCGTACCCACGTGCAGCTTCCACCAGGTCCCACCCTGTTGTTCAAGAAAAGCGTCCGCGGCTAGCCAGCTTCCATCCTCGCCCCTCGGCCAGGGGCCTGTTCCCTTCTGGGGCAGGCGCGGCAACAGGCTTTTCGACAGGGGCCGGGTGCCGATCATCAAGTCGGGCACGGGACCCTCGCCCCACTTGAGCTGCAGCCGCACAGGAAGTTCGCGGCGGCTCGCTTCAGCCGTGAGGCGATAGTCCTCTGCACCCAGGTGAGCACTCCCCGAGAGGCCCGAGACGCGAGCGGGTCGGCGGCCTTCAGCCGACTCAATGGCCGCAGGGCCGGCAAATCCCTCGGTGAATGTCCAGCGCACATCGACCTCCACGCCCCCATTCTCCACCACGACCTGTGCGGGATGGCGATGCTCTTCCAGGGCTTGCCGGAGCCTCGCGACGCGCGTTGCGTCTTCCCCCTCCAACTCTTGGTCCAGCACCCGCGTGCCCGAGCGCCGATAGACAACGGTCCCGGCGACACGGTTCTCTTCCACACTGAACCGTTCATCGAAGACCGCGTGCCTATCGAAACCGGCGCTCTCGCTGAAGGCCAGACGTGGCGAGGGGTCGCCATCGCCTTCCAAGAGCGGAAGCCAACTCCTCCCGCTCGATGCAGACCAGTTCAAGCCCAAGGATTCGGCAAGGCTCGGTGCGAGGTCGATGCTACGCACCAACGAAGAGACGCGCGCCGTCGGCCGACCACCTGGAAAGCGGGCGAGAAGCGGGGTGCGCACAAGCTCAGGGGAGAATGCTGGTGAGCCGGGTACGGAAGGCTGCAGACGCGGGCCACGCGATGCGGTCAGAACAACGGTGGCCCGATCCAGACGGCCTGCGTCTTCGATCCAGTCCAGCAACTCACCCAGGGCCGCATCCACTTCCGAAACCGCGGCATCGTACTTGGCCTGTTGCAAGGCGGTGTGCGCGGGAGTTCCGCGGCCACGCCGCAGAGCCTTCTCCAAGTCCGCCGCTCCCCCGGCGGGATCATCCTGGAGCCGGTCAAGAGCGGCCGCCACAAGGGGTTGAGTGGATCTGAAGGGACCCAGGTAGGGCTCCAGGAAGGGCACCGCGGCTGCGCGAGCCGTGCCCTTCAGGTTGGCCGTGTCGGAGAGGTAGACGAGGGCAAACAGGGGCTCGTCTGCGGCCAGGGCCTGGCGCAGCTCGGGCCCTGCGCCGAGGATCACCTGCGCCGCACTCCGGGGCTCGCCCTCGTGCAGTCCAGGACCCATCCACTGTTCAAAGCCCTGATCGAGGCCTGCGATGCTTGCGGCCAACTGGGGCTTGGAGACCATGGCCAAGGTCTGCCAGCCGGCCTCCTGCAAGACCCGCGCCAGACTGGTCTGGCTGTCGGCCAGGGCGTGCTGCCCGCGATGGGTCAGGGAGCCCACGCCGTGCTCTTGTGCATACCGCCCGGTAAGCAGGCTGGCCAAGGAGCCATTGATCCCCGTGCAGACCGTCACGTGATCCGTGAACAGCACCCCTTCTTCAGCGAGGCCATCGATGTGAGGGGTCTCGCCTCGTTCGTATCCATAGGGAGCCAGATACTCACTCCCCAGGTCTTCGACGACGACCCAGATCAGGGTACTCGCGTCCCTTGCAACGGGTCCACCAACCTCTGTGTCGCCCGGTTCCGATTGCCCACCCCCGCAGGCGGCAAACAAGAGACAGAGCAGGGAAACCCGGGAGATGCTCATGCGCGCGACCGGGATTGTTCGAGCTGTTCGGGTGCCGGATTGCCGCCCGAGACGACGATCACGGCACGTAGCGGATTCTCCGCCGTTCGATCCCGGAGCCAGTCCTCAGGAATCATCCCCTCGCGCACCGCGGCCAGGGTCGCTGAACCCGCGGGCTCCACGACCTCGCCTTGCGCGACCCACCAGTCCATAGCTTCCAGCACCGGCGCATCCTCCACAAGCCACACGTCATCGAGGGTCTGGCTGCAGATCTCTATGTTCAAGGCACCCGAGTTCGTGGGGCAGAGCCCTTGGATGCAGGTCTGGATCTCCGGCAAGGAGACCACCTCGCCCGCGGCGAGCCCCCGCTGCATGGAGGGCGCACCGGCGGGCTCCACCCCCACCACGCGCACCTGTTCGCCCAGGGCGCGCTTCAGGCACAGGGACACGCCCGCCACCAGCCCGCCGCCACCAACCGGCACCAATACGAGCTCCACCTCCGGCCAATCCTGCAGCAACTCCAGACCCACGGTTCCCGCTCCCGCCACGGTCCCGGGCCGGTCGTAGGGGTGGATGAACACCAGACCCTCCGCCGCCAGCTCGGCGGCGTCCTCGTCGGCCCCCAGCCGGTCACGGCTGAGCACGACTCGTGCGCCCAATTCACGGCACGCCTCGATCTTGTTCGGATAGGCGTCCCGCGGCATGACGATGGTGGCTTTGACGCCCGCCCGCTGGGCCGCCCAAGCCAGGGCCCGGCCGTGGTTGCCAGAGCTGCAGGTCACGACCCCGCGTTCGCGCTCCTCGGAGCTGAGCTGGGCGACGTTGTTCCAGGCCCCTCGGGCCTTGAAGGCCCCACACACCTGACGGTTCTCAAGCTTGGCGCGCACACACAGTCGCTCGTCGGCGGATTCAGGTGGCAACTGCACGGGCACCAGGGGCGTGCGCTCCACAACGCCAGCAAGGCGTGCGGCGGCCGCCTCAAAGTCCAGTGAATCGAAAGAGGAGAGGTCGGGGGACATGGGCTGGTTGGGACAGGTGGTACAGACCGCCGGAATTGTAGTCGGGAATCCCCTCAGGGTTGATCCCCGGCTTCGTCCGGATCGCGAAGCTGAACACGCAGCTCCGAGCAGAACATCCCCTTGGGGTCGCCGCGCTCGGCCAGGGTCTTGGCCAGCACCTTTCGAAGACGCTGAATCTGCCCTTCGTACAACACCTCGCCCCCCTGGGACACCCGCACGGCCTCATCCAGGTCCAACATGGAATCGTCCAGGCGCAGAACAAGGGTCTGCACCCCCTGCGCCTCCAGGATCTCGATCTCCTGACCCTTGCGGCTCACCACGATGCGTGAGCGCGCGACGGGCTGCTCCACGGCCAGCCAGTAGAAGCGCTTGTGGGTGACGTCGTCCTGGACCCAGACGACCCTCTCGGGCCTCAGATCCCGCGAGCGGGCCGCCATCCAGGGCAACGCCGCAGCGTCTTCGCGGTCCATCCAGTGCCCCTTGCCGGCATGGATCTCCACCCAATGCTCGTAGCCGCTGGGATCCTTTTCGTGCAAACCCGCCAGGAGGTCGCGCCAGCGAGCAGCCACCTTATTGCGATCGTAGGGCGCGTCGTTGGCCCCCATGTGCAGGGTGAAGGCCAGATTGCGCAGGCCGTCAGGGACGGTCTCGTTGGGATGCCCGGCCATCATGGCGGCCGCCCCGAAGCGATCCGCCATGCGCGGAGCAAGCTGGTAGACGCCGTCACCGCCAGCGGAATAGCCCATCAGGTACACCCGGTCCGGATTGATGTTCTCGAGCACGATCAGGTCCTCGATCAGGCGGTCGAACAGCACATCGATATGCCCTTGGTGCCACAAATTCCATGTGTCCGTTGGAGCACGCGGAGCGAGATAGATCCCCTCCTCCACTTTATATAGACCCTTTTGATTCTCCCACTGCTGGTCGTTCACCGCGGCCGGCGCGCCACCCCCGCCATGCATGGAGATCCAGAGACTGCGGCCGTCGGAAGGAGCCTTTCCAAAAGCCTTGTACCAGAAAGGCATGCGCTGACCGTCGACCTCCAGTACTCGCGCTTTGATCTCAGCGGAGCGCTCAGTACGGATCCGCTCAGCGTGGGTCTTCCAAAGTTCAGAAGCGACAGCCTTGGCTTCCTTGCGGTTCAGACCTTGTGCTTGACCGCCAATCACTGCAGCTTCCAGGTTCACCAACTGCTCATCCTTCTCGACCTGAAAGCGAACCTTGCGGCTATCTCCCGCCTGACTCCACTGAGCCTCATAGCGGCACCCGGGAATCAAGAAACCCGTGAGGTGATCGTTGGCGTCGAAGTTATCGCCACGGGTCTGCCCTTCAAAAACACGCTTCCCCTTTGCATCAAGAACGGTGAGTCGGCCCGCCAGCCGTGAATCGGCGTCGGTGGCGCAGAAACGCACCCGGACGGTCCCGTCGGGCCAGGGTAGATCGCCCGCGACGTAGCGCCCGGTCACGTCCACGGCAAAGACGAAGTCCGCCTCAGGATGCCAGACCAGGGGAAAACGCTGGAGGGTGTGCTTGAAGCTCACGGCGAAGATCCCGTGGCGCTCGTCGGCGGGTATCGCCTTGGAGGCACGCCCCGTGAACCAGGCGCGATCCAAATCGTCGCCGGTGGGCTCTGCGGCTCCAGTGAAGTGCCAGCCGTCGTCCCAGATCTCGACCCAAGAGTGGTTGCCGCTGCCGTCCGCCCACAGGGGCGTCCCCACGAACCGGGCAGGCACACCCACCGAGCGGCAGGCGTCGATCAACAGAACCGACAACCCTGTACAGGAAGCCAAGCCGGTCTCCATGGACTCGTAGGGGCTCTGATCCGCCTTGCGTCGCTTCGTGGAGTAGCGCACGCCCACCAGGGGGAAGACCTTCTGGTTGAGGATGGCCGCCGCCTCAGCGGGGCTCTTGGCCTCGGCCACCAGGGGCGAGAAGCGCTCGTGGAAATCCCGGCGCCACGCGTCACGCCTCTCATTGATCGAGGCGTAGGGCAGGATCTCATTGCGGAAGAGCTCTCTGGAGATGCGCTCCTTCCAGGGGCTGGAGGCCCAGGCGCGGTGGGCGTAGGTCAGGTGTTCCAGGAGGAACTCAGCGGAGAGAGAGGACAAGTCCGAGGGCGGCATGTGCTGGATCAGGAACTCCAGATCCTCGCGCTGCTCCTTCGGTGCCTGGGCCAGAGCCGCTTTTAACTCGCCGCGATTCTCGCCGGCGAGGACCAGGCAAGCCTCCAACCGGCGGAGTGGCGGATCCTGAGCCAGACACGGAGAACCGACGAGGAGGCAGACCGCAGTGGCCAATGTGAGTAATCGCATGGTGACCACAGCTTGCCCGATCCGCGTCCCAGCAGGTGATGAAATCTCCCCCGGGCTGCCTGCCGTCCGCCGCGGGAATCCGTCAGTCCGTCTTGCGCCGCCTGGGCTGGGCTGCTCTCCAGCCCGCCGCGTCCGTGGCGACGGTTTCGTGCAGAAGAACACTGATTCCTTTCATGCCCCCGACCGCGATGTCTGGGTTGCCATCGGCGTTGATGTCGCTCACCACGATCTGGCGCCCTATTCCGGCGTCGGCATCGGCCAGATGGGGCACCCAGCTCACGCCTCCCGCAGCAGTGCGCTGCAAGCCGAACCAGTAGACCACCGCCCCCGCATCCCAGTCCGTGCTCTGCTCGTGGTGTGAGTAGTAGGTCTTGCCGGTCACGATGTCCTTGAGCCCATCGCCGTCCATGTCCGCCAGTGCGACCGAGTGCAGCTCGCTGAAGTGCAGTCCGTAGGGGTTCTCCTCCGCCTTGGCCCCCATGATGAGGTGCTTGGTGAATCGAATCTCGCCTCCTTCCTGAATCTGCTCGTGCCAGGCCAACCCGAATTCATGGGCCGAGAGGCTCGTGATCACGTCACTGTCCCCATCGCCGTCCACGTCGTAGGCGTAGATCTCCGCCCCACCGGGCTGTGCGAAGTTGACCGGGTGAAAGGCCCACTTGGGATCCCCAGTCAGGTCTGCGGGCTGCGCATACCAACCACTCTTGCTGAGAACGTCCTGCCGTCCGTCACCGTCGACGTCCCCCACGCCGAGACCGTGACCGAACTGTTTCGGGGCCACGACCTCAGAGATGGGGTGGAAGGTCCAGGGCTCGAGGGGCGCCTGGGGGTTGATCGTCGCGTACCCGAAGGCCCCGCCGTTGGTGCACACCAACTCCGGCGTCCCATCGCCCACCAGCTGAATGAATTGTGGGGACTCGTTGGCGACGCTGTTCAGGATCGCGTGCTTCTTCCAGTGTTGGTCCAGGTGCTCGGGACCGGGGTTCACGTAGACGTGACCGGGTGTGCCCGGGAAGCCGACAGCCAGCACGTCGGCGTGCCCATCCGCGTTGACGTCATGCACCCATGAGAAGAAGTGGTCCGTATAGCGCGCGCGGTCCTGGGGGACCGCGGGTCTGATCTCCCCGCCAAGTTCGAAACCGGGACCCTTGAACCAGAGTGGGCCTGAGGTCACGTCCTGCACACCGTCTCCATCAATGTCCCCCACCGCCACGCCCTCGGCGAAGTACACGTCCGACAGGTGATGGCGCTCGAAGCTGTGGAGGGCGAAAGCCTCCTGGGTCGCGGGAGCCGACCATGCCGTTCGTCCTCCCAGGCCCAGGAAGACGAAGAGGATGGCTTGGGGGGCGGCGGAGAGGAGGGAGCGTTGGATGAGGGTCATGGGGAGGATTCGGGGTCGGGTTGGGTCAGACTATCAGGAGTCCACTCATCCAGGGGGACGGCAAATGCGGCGTCGAACGCCACGGCCGAACCAAAGCCGGCGTCCACGACGCTCCCCACCTGCAGACAGCCTGCCTCGACGCGCAGGGTCGCGAACCCTTCGGAGTGCATATGGTAGAGGTCGGGATGCGCCCGCACCGTGGCCTCTTGCAACTCTGCTGGGAACATGGACAGACCCCTGAAGTAGTGGTGACCGTTGCGCTCGCTGTGGGTGATGCCCAGGTTGGCCACCACTGCCAGATCCTGGAGCAAAGCGACAGGTCCGATGGTTGTGAGGTCCTCGCTACTCAGAATAGAGGTGGTCTCGGGAGCGCTGCGCCGGCGGTGCGCGAGCAGGCAGGCGTTGGCCACACTCTTGAAGACGCCTTTGCAGTTCTTGTGGCTCGTGCCCACATAACCCACTTCCAGGGCCAGCCGCGCAGAGTGAATCTCTCCATCCGACTCGTCGATGATCATGGGCGGGCGGTCCGCCCAGGCGAGCAGGTCCCGAGCCGTGGAGTCGTTCAGCGCGACGTCCCGTGGGAGGGGCTGCTCAACGAACAGAACCTGACTCCTCAGAAAGTCCAGGTCCGGGTCCCCGCGAACATCTTCCCAGGCGCTGGCGAAGGTGGCCAGGTCCGGATACTGCTCATTGCCATCCAGTGTGACAACGGGCGCGACCACCCGCCCTTCGAGAATGCGGCTGATGCTCCGCAGACGCTCAAGATCGGCTTGTCCGTCGCCCGCGAGCTTCAGCTTGAAGTGGGTCAGCCCATAGGCCTCGATGCACTCATCCAAAGTCTGAGGAAGCCCATCGAGCACCCGCTCGCCAGGCCCCACATCGGCCTCGGTCAGGGGATCCGCCAAGCCAACCGTGTGCCGCAGGACCACCTCCCTCAGAGGTGCCTCGGGCAGCAACGCCTCCCAGGCCACGCCCTCCAACTCCGGATGCAGGGCAGCGGGCCGCACGCCCAGCATCCCGCTGCGCAGGGCCCACCCGAAGGGTACGCCCGCCGCGCGACAGGCGCCGTCGATCATGGCGCGCTCCGCCAGCGTGACTCCCAGATTCCACAAGAGGGGCGGGTGTTCCGTTCCCTCCGCCCACTCCCCCTGTCGGGCGTAGAGCTCTTGCCAGAATTCGAACGGGCTCGCCTGCTCTCCCAATGCCATTCCGAGTTCCAGAGCCTTGCGGATCACCTCCAGCAGGGCGGCGAGATCCTCGGCGTAGGAAGTCTCCGCATACTTGGTGAACCACTTGGGAACAAGCCCCTCGGCCGCCACGGCCCGCACGCGCTCTCCATCGAACTCCGCTTGAACTTCGATCAGCAGATGGGGCTGAGCCGTAAGAACCCCCATCCCGAATCGGAAGGGCAGACGCGTGCGCGCGTTCACCACACGCACCGAAGCACTCAGCATGCGGCAGGCCATGGGAGAGAGGGTACTCGGGGTAGACCGTAGGGGGCTAGCTTGAAATGCACTGCGGACGGCCGGGGCGCTGCTCTTCAGCTAGCCCGGATCGCTCAGCCGCAAGGCTGCCCGCATGGTGATGGGTTGGACACCCAGCGCATCGCGACTGTCCATCGCGCGAGGCAATTCCTGAAGCGCAAGGGCCAGCCAGACCAGCTCCTCCCGGCGGCCTGCCATGGAGGCGTCCAGGGCGTCACGCCAGAGGGAGGTCAGGTGGTCGCGCGCCGCCTCGCCCTCGTCGAGGTGCTTCCAGAGCAGGAGGTGACGGTTTTTCTCGATCGCAGCCAGGACCAGGTCTTCGGGGACCGCGCTTCCGATCGTCCCACGGTGATGATGCTCGACGACGGAGGTCGGGACTTCCTCCACACGCCGCCCCTTGCGCCAGGCACACAAGCACAGGTCTACGTCTTCCCAGTAGAAGGGGGCGAAGAGAGGGTCGAAGCCGCCACCGGACAAGAACTCCGCGCGCCTCACCAAGAACGCACCTCCGATAGCGAATGGAATTGGAGTGGGGCCGGTGGATGAGGCTGGCTCGCAAGGCGCGACCCGCAGACGACCATCTTCCAGCCGCAGGGCATTGTGAGATTCGGGCTTGGCCTCGTCCCCGTTCAGGAGAACTCGCGGTGAGACGGCAAAGGCCTCAGGGTCTTGGATGGCCTGGATCAGAGGCTCCAGGAAGCCCGGTCGCACGCGCACATCGGGGTTCATAGCCAGGAGCAACTCCCCTCGGGCGATGCGCGCGCCGTCGAGCAAGGCCGGACCAAAACCCCCATTGTCCGAGCGAGAGACAACCCGCAGGCGGTCGGCGGACAAGCCGGCGAAAGTCTCGCTCGCCCAGCCGGCCAAGACTCCGGTTCCCGTGTCGTCAACAAGGACGAGCTCGCCGCCCACCCCATCGAGCTCCCTCAGCAGAGGGGGCAGGTTGGCTTCTAGGAGGGTCAGATCGGCCAGGGCGGGCACGACGGCGCTGATGGGCAGACTCATGCTTGCTCCTCACCACCATCCACCCGAGGGGTGCGCCATTGCCGGGCTCGTTGGGCAAGATTCCCACCCATGATTCTCGCTCGGAGGGACTGGGCGCTGCTGCCGGCGGCAGCCATCTCTTCGCGCCTCCAACTCAGTTCCGCAAGGATGCGCTTCAGCTCCCTTGTTCCGGCTGTGAGGCTGCGCGCAACATCATCGGGTGCAGGCTGCTGTCCAGCGGCACTCTCATCCTGGGGGAGGATGCTCGTGAGCAGCTCCCCCACCTCGCCACGCAGCCAGTGCTCATGTCCGCGCAAGGAAGCTAGGTCCTCCTCCAGACTTTGAACGTGTTGCCCCACCTGCGCGCGTTCTTCCTGGGCGGCACGCAGCTCGGCGTCCTTTCCTTGCCACTCGAGCTCCTGTGCTTCCAGAGCAGCCAATCGATCGCTGGCTTCGGATAATGAGGTGCTCAACCACCCCAACTCCTGACGCCCCGCGGACAGGGTCTTGCGAAGCCAATCGCGCTCTCCTTCGAAATTCTCCAGTGCCGCGCGCGCATCGTGAAGGCCGCCTTCAAGCTCCGCCTGAATGGCATCCCGGTCGGCGAGCTGAGCCTCGAGCCAGTTCTTCTCTTTCGCAACGTCCCCTAGTGCCCCATCAGCCTCTTCCTTGGCTTCCGCCAAGCTCTGATACTCCGCCCTCAGCCCCTCGACTTCCTGCTTCCCCTGTTCGATCCGCTGGGCATACCATTCCAGTTTCCCCTCTAGATCAACGAGCTGCTCCTCGCGCCAGACCGCCCGCTCGCGAGTCGCCGACAGGGCAACGGAGTGAGCTCGGTTCTCGCCCTCAACCCACTCCAGAGCCCGACGTCCCTCGCTCGTCTCATCACGTAGGCGGCCCCCGCGGCCCACGGCGCGAGCCATGAATTCCATGGGCGTCTCGTCCAAGCCCATGCCCTCGGCCAGGGACTCCAACCCATGTGAGACTTGGGCGAAGAGCTCGCGAGTGGTTAGACCATCAAGCTCCTGGTATCGGCCGGAGAATCCCACGAGGTGCTCAGGCAGGATGGCTTCCGGTGTCCTTGCGCCCCGCTCGGCCTGCAGCTCGGCGTAGATCTCAACCCACCCCTGCACCTCGATGCTCAGGTCCAGCGGAGGCTCGATTCCCGCCCGCAGAGACTCCATGAGGTCGGGCTCGACAAGCAGTCGCTGCAAAGTCTCCAGGAGAGAGTCCTTATTCCCACGCTCGAACAACAGCCCATCCACACCCTCGCGCACGCGTTCCTTGGTGAATTCACTACGCGACACAACCACAGGGCATCCCGCCGCTTGGGCTTCCATGATAACGAAGGGCGCATTCTCGACCCACAGTGAAGGAACGACGAGGACGTCGATCTCTCGCAGGATCTCCCCAACCTCCTGGGCGCGGTAGGCTCCGCGCCAATCTGCTCCCACATTCCGTGCACGCGCGCGCATCTGGTCCCGGTACACGCTATCCGTGCCGCCACCGTGGACCTGCAAGGTCACCTGCCCCTTGGGCAGCGACTCAAATGCATCGAGAAGTAGGTGCAGCCCCTTGTGCTTGCCGATGCCGCCGAGGAACCCGATCCGAAGCGATTCACCGGGCGTACGCGACCCGTCCCCCGCCAGAGCCTGAACGTCGATGCCCGCGGGTCGACACTCCAGGGCGCGGCCCAGCCCGCCCTGAAGTTGTGACAGCAAGCGAGGCGAGCTGGTGTAGCACCGATCCACTCCGGCGGCGATCATGCGACCCATCGCCTGCCAGGCGATGATCACCTCGCGCGCCGCTTCAAGCCCTTCAACCTGCGCGCTGGGACCATGCAGAATTGCAGCCAGACGCGAGGCCGATTCGGTGTCGAGGTCGCCCTCCAGGACCCAGCCATGGTGGTCTCCCAGATCGGAGAAGCCATCCAGGAACTCGCGGCCCACTCTGGCCCGAGCCAGGCCGTCCACGTCATGGGGACCCAGGTCGGAGAGGTCCGGCGCGCAGAGGGTTGGACAATCGCTGATCAGGTGAAAATCATGGGCCCGATACAGGCTCGGCAAGTTGCGTTCATTCACAGCCCGCAAGGCTCCCAGGCCTAGGCCCAAGAGGTGTTCGAAGTGCACAACGTCCGGGCGCTCCGCATCGAGGAACGCGCCAAAGGCGCGGTGCACGGCATCCTCGTGCGCCTGGTTGGATCCGCCCGGTGGTGGGAGGTGAATCCAGGTCACCGACCAGGGCCCTTCTGCGGTTCCGCGCCCTTCTCGCCTTTGGGCGTAGGGCGCGAGACCGTCAAGGGGACATGGTGCAAAGACCTCGACCTCGACGCCGGCCCGAACCAGAGCGCTGGCCAGATTGGCGGCGTGGGTCTCCACACCTGTCCGGGCGTGCGGGGGGAGTCCGTTGGCAACTAGGGCGACGCGCATGGCAGAGCCAGTCTAGTCTCCGTCCCACTCCCATCAAGGGGCGGGTGTCTTGACTCTAACCCTCTTGTTCTTCCAGCCACCGCTCGGCATCGATAGCCGCCATGCACCCCGTGCCCGCCGCCGTGATGGCCTGACGGTAACGCTTATCCATCGCATCCCCACAGGCAAACACACCGTCGACCGAGGTGCGGCTCCCGTCGTGCACCTGGATGTAGCCGGACTCGTCCAAATCGATTTGGCCCTTGAACAGGTCCGTGTTGGGATCGTGACCAATGGCGATGAATATCCCGTCGCAGGCCACCTCCGACTCCGAGCCATCGCGCGGGTCCGTCAGGATCACCCGATCGACCTTGCCATCTTCTCCAGCGAGGATGTCCTTGACCGTCCTGAAGAGGAGCCATTCGATCTTCTCGTTGCGCTGAGCGCGCTCAAGCATGATGCGCGAAGAGCTGAAGCCCTCGCGACGGTGAACCACGGTGACCTTGCTAGCAAATCGGGTCAGGTAGATGGCCTCTTCCATGGCCGAATCTCCGCCGCCCACAATCAGGACGTGCTTGTCGGGGAAGAAGGCCCCGTCGCAGGTAGCGCAAGCGGAGACACCATTGCCCATCAGGGTCTTCTCGCTATCCAAGCCCAGCAGTCGCGCCGAGGCCCCCGTAGCGATGATCACGGTCTTGGCCTGATACTCATTGAACTCGGACTTCATGCGGAAGGGTCGCTTGCTGAAGTCCACCTCGGTGATGTGCTCGAATTGCAAGTCCGTACCAAAACGCTCGGCCTGCTTCTGCAGGTCCTCCATCATGGCCGGACCCATCACGCCATCGGGGTAACCCGGGAAGTTCTCCACGTCCGTCGTGATCGTCAACTGGCCACCGGGTTGCATACCCTGAAACAGGGTCGGTTTGAGGTTGGCACGGGCCGTGTAGATGGCTGCGGTGTAGCCGGCAGGGCCGGAGCCGATGATGATGACTTCGTGGACTGAATCGCTCATGGTGCTGAACAAGGGAGAGGTTTCGATGGGCCGGGCAAGTGTAGAGCCCTACCAGCAAGTCACAAGCTCAGAGGTGCTCAGATCCCGCGCTTTGTATGCTCCTGGGGCCATGATTCCTCCTTCTGAAACCAACACCGGGTCGCCCCCCGCAAGTAACGAAGAGTGGGCCGCCGACTGGCTACCGCACCTAGAGGATTTGGCCGAGCGCCTACGCAGATGTGCACGCCGGACCATGTCCAATGCCATTGATAGCTCCGATCTCGGATCCGTGAGCCGCCCAGTGTCCGTGGGAGCCGGAGACACCACCTTTGGAATCGACGCGGCCGCGGAAGCCGAGCTAGGTGACTGGTTCGAGCAACGGGCCCGCCTCGCGCCCCTCTCCGTATTGACCGAGGATGCCGGCTGGCGACACCAGGGACCGGATGGAGCGGACGGAACCCGTGATCTCCCCGGATTCGATCACGGCGGACCTCGTATCTGCGTGGACCCCGTGGATGGCACGAGGCATCTGATGTTGGATCATCGCGCCGCCTGGGCCGTGATCGCCCTGGCCGGCCCTGGAGAGGACATACCGCATCAAAGGGACGCCCTGGCGGCCTGCATACAGGAACTTCCGGACTCGCGAGCTCGAGTTGCCCGCAGGCTCAGTGCACGGCGCGGGATGGGAACGGAGCTGGCGGAGATGGACGTGTCCAGCGGCGAGATTCTGCGCTCTCATCCTCTGCATGCGGATGACGACAACCGGCTGGATCATGGTTACCTGCCCTTCTTCGCATTCCACCCCGACCTGCGCGAAGAAGTGGCGCGTCTGGCATTCGCGTTCTTTGCCCGCATCGAAGAAGAAGAGGGTGCCGAGCTCGCCCACTGCTACGACGACCAGTACATCTGCAACGCAGGGCAGATGGCGCTGACGGCCCTGGGCACCTACCGCATGATCGTGGACCCGCGCCAGTTCATCGCCGACCGTCTCGGGCTACATGCGCAGACAACCAAGCCCTATGACGTGGCGGGAGCCATTCTGTGCGTCGAGGAGGCGGGAGCGTCGATAACAAGTCTCGCGGGGACGGAGCTGGACTTCCCCTGGGACGTGGAGACACCCTTGAGCTTCGCGGCGTTCGCCAACGGGGCTACCCGTGACCGCGCCCTCCCACATCTTCTGGCTGCACTGGAGCAGTATCGGCCCTGAGCCGATCGACCATCGCGCTCAGGCCGGGTTCTTGGAGGCGAGCAGGGCGCAGATCCAGTGCAGGAGCACCCACAAGACCGAGACCATCAACCCCGCTCCAAAGACCATCATGAGCGTTGGGAACATGGCCACCCACTCTGAGTAGTCCGTGGCCGCGGCCCCAGCGTACCGCGACCAACCGGCGCTAGCTCCGCGCAGGAGGTACACGAGGATGAAGGAGAACAGGAACACGTTGATCAGCCGAACGGCCACACAGATGGAGGGCTTCTGCAAGCTTGGATGGTCCGCGCCCACCGCCCGGCTAACCAAGTAGGCCATGGCAGCCCAGAGGATCATGGAGTCGATGCCCACCATGCTTCCCATGACGTGGGCCGAGATCGCATGGGTGCCGTGCAACATGACGTTCAAGGGGGGCACCGCAATCACGATGGAGAGGGTCAGCATCAAGAAGGTCCACCATGTGGCCGACCGCATGAATCCCTCAATCACCGGATGGGAAGTGGCCCCCGTGCGTCCCTTGAGCAGCTTGCCCACGTCCAAGAAGACCTTGGCCAAGATCGCCAACTCCAGCATGCTCACGATGAAACTGACCCAGTGAATCCAAGCCGACTGAGGCAGGTGGTAGGTGTGGTGACCGTAGTTGCAGAACGTGTTCAGGAGGCCCACGGTGAAGAAGGCGAAGGCGGTACGCGAATGGGCATAGCCCTCACTTCCCTGTAGAGCGCTGGCCACAAACATCAAGGACCCGTAAGCCAAGAGATTGAAGGACCCGACGTGAGCGCCCGCGGATTTCCACTGAATCGCCAGGTCGCGCAGGGGTCGAAGGGACACGTACTCAAGCAGGTAGGCGTGGGCTTCGGCGTAGGTGATGAGGAAGAGGGGAATCGCGACCCACCACATGATCACGTACACAGGTCGACCCTTCAGGGACCAGCCCACGCGCGAATAGAAGTTCCACGCGAAGAGCAGCCAGCCCGAGGCGATCAAGACAGAGAATACCGGTGAGTAACCCAGGTACTCGCGCCCCGTGAAGTGCCCGCTGAGCAGGCTTATCACGATCCCTACACCTGCGGCGGTCCAGAGAGTCACCATGGCAAGTGTTCGCTTGCGCATGGCCGCGTCCGGTGGGCCGTGCGCCTGTACGAGCCATAGGTGCACGGTGGCCACGCCGCCGATGAACACCCAGGCGAACGCGCAGGACTCGTGGATCGGACGCAGGTGCTGCAGTGTGATCCCCCACTCCCGCAGAACCGTGAACTGGTCGGTGTACGTCAACGCAACCGGCAGACCGATGAGGAAGGTCAGGCTGCAAGCCCCCAGGGCCAGGAGCGCAAGCCCGACGAGAGGACGGAAGCCCTCCAGAGAAGCGCCAGAGTTCCAGGTATCTGCGGGGCGGGGACTGGACATACTCATCTGTACTCAAACCAGGGCAGGTCCGACCAGCGGAAGGGTTCGTGCTGGGTCAACTCCAGATTGAGTTCGAACAGGTTCGAACGGTGGTCCGCCACCCATTGCAAGAAGGCCACCAGAGTGCGCACCTGGTTGTCATCGAGGGGGGTCGCCGGCATTCTCCCGCTCCCCTCGGCCAGGAACCGGCTCAGATTCTCGAAAGAACGGTCGGTGGCTGCCGCAGTTAGATCCGGTTCGCGCAATAAGCCGGCCTGGAATGCCCGATGGCAGGTGCCGCACTGCATCGTCGTCCAAAGCTCCAGCCCCTCCTGGGCAGAGCCTGTGATCGTCACAAGCTCGCGTTCATCCGCCAGAGCGATCAGCTCCTTGAAGTGCATGGACGCGATCGGGCCGTTCAGCGCTTGCAAAGGCTCGGGCTGCGCCCTCCCCGAATCATTGATCCAGCGCAGCCAGGCCATCAAGGCGTCCAAGTCCTCGTCCGGAAATTCAAAGGCGGGCATGCGGCCCTGCCCTGTCAGAATCACCTGAATCAACTCTGCGTCCAACACGTCCGGCGTCAAGCGATTGGTCAGATCAGGTCCGTGGAATCCGCCGAAACCGTGGATCTGATGGCAGGCTTGGCAGTTGTTATTCCTCCAGACTTCGAGCCCACGGCGCGCCTCGGGGGCCATCGCTCGAACCTCCTCGCGCGGGTAGTCACTGTAGGCCACCACGGACAGGCTGAGGAAACACCCTGCAAGCAAGAGCAGGACCTGCCCGCGGGTGAAGCTGAAACGGTCAGGGGGAGAGATCACGGGTCGCTTGAGGGTCCATTCTGACTCTGCAGCCAGGAGAGGTCTGAAGATAATAGCCCCTGCATGGCCCCAACGGGCCACTCTGTCCGTAGAAAGGAACTTCCTAGGCCTCTCCTGATGATCGATAGCACTGGAACCCACTGAGCGGGAGGCCTGCACGCCTGCACCTGCGCTCCGAGCCAATCCTCACTTGCAGCGACAGGTCGTCCACGTTGCACTGCTCCGTCTTAGCGCGACTCAAGCCCATCCCCTCGAGTGCGGCACTGGTGTCCACGCCCTGCTTCAGAGCAGGGTGAGAACACTCTCGGGAGGGCGGCCCACGCGCGCTTCTGGGCCGCGAATGAGGATCGGGCGCTCCATCAAGATCGGATTGGCAGCCACAGCGGCTATGAGTTCCGCCTCATCACTCTGCTCAGAGAGCCCGTTCTCGGCGAATGCCGATTCCCTGCTCCGTACCCAATCCGAAATGGGTTTGCCCAGGCGGCCTCCCAGATCGCTCAACTCTTCACCATCTAGGGCATCCTCGAGATAGCGGCGTTCTACGAACTCGACCCCCCGCTCTTCCAGGAGAGCCTTCACCTGGCGGCTCTTGGAACAACGGGGATTGTGAAGCAGAAGCAACTCGTCGGGGTGGGTGGGCAAGCTCATGGGGGGTTTCCTCGAGGGGTGACCCTCGGTGTACCCCATCCGGCGAGCTCAGTCGAGTGGCCTGGCCGCAACTCGCCCTTGCTTCTCGCACGGCAGCATCAGATGCTCGGTAGCCATGCCCCTCGACACCACAACGGCTCTGGTGATTGGCGCTGGCATCCAAGGCGCTGGGATTACCCAGGCCCTGGCCGCTGCGGGCCACGAAGTGCTGCTGGTCGAACGCAGCGCCATCGCTGCCGGCACTTCGAGCCGATCCAGCAAGCTCATCCACGGGGGTCTGCGATACCTGGAGAACCTGCAGTTTTCCCTGGTGGCAGAGTCCCTGACAGAACGGCGCACCTTGCTGAAGATCGCCCCCCATCTGGTTCGCCTCGTCCCGTTCTATATCCCCATCTACAGCCAGACGACACGTAGTCGCTTGCAGATCCGTGCGGGACTCAGCCTCTACGCCCTGCTCGGAGGCTTGGGGGAGGACTCGCGATATCGCTCCATCCCCCGCCCCGACTGGGAGTCACTCGATGGGCTGCAAACCGAGGGGCTGAAGGGAGTCTACTGCTATCAGGACGGCCAGACCGATGATGCGGCCCTGTGCCGAGCCGTGACAGCCTCGGCGGCCGAGCTAGGCGCACGGGTAGCACTTGGCGCGGAAGTGCTCGGCGGTGAGCGCCGCTCCGACCGTTGGTTGGTGCGTTTGAGGTTGAATGATGAGGTGTTGGAGGTGGACACACGCCTGGTGATCAACGCAGCTGGCCCCTGGGCCAACTCCGTACTGAATGGATTCGCGCCAGCCCCCCGTCGGCGTGAGGTGGAGTTGGTCGGTGGCACGCACATCGAGGTGGAAGGCGCCATGGAGCGTGGCATCTACTACGCGGAGGCTCCCACCGATCGGCGTGCGGTCTTCGTCATGCCATGGCGGGGTCACACCCTGGTGGGAACGACCGAAACTCCCTTCTCGGGTGATCCGAGCAAGGTATCCCCCGAGTCAGAGGAGGTGGACTACCTCTTGGGCGTCCTCGATCACTACTTCCCTGACCACTCGCGGGAGGTCCTGGATGCCTGGGCTGGATTGCGCGTGCTGCCCAAGGGGGATGGACGTGCTTTTCGCCGTTCACGAGAGGTCATCTTGTCCCCTGACGATGAACGGCGGCCCAGCTTTGTGACCGTCTACGGTGGCAAGTTGACCGGCTATCGAGCCACGGCCGCACGGGTCCTTACACTCCTGCAAGGCAATCTACCCGAGGCACAGGCCAAGGCGGACACAAGTACGTTGCTCCTGCCGCCTGACCCTCACCTTGACCTGGTGCCAGAAACCGGCGTGTGAGTCCGAGCCTCCGCTAGCCCGGCCGAACGGTGGCATCCCCGTTCACGATGATCTGGCAGCCAAGACGCGCGGTGGCTTCTGAACTGAACTGGCTCGCCAGTTCCAACTCCTCCTCCGTTCCGGGGGTCAGGTTGTCCGCCCCTTCCTCCACGACCAGGATGCAGACGCCACAGACGCCGGCCTGACAGCCGAAATCGGCCGGTGCATCTGAGTTCTCACAGGCAGCAAGGAAAGAACCACCTGCCGCGACTTCGAGGGTGGCGCCAGTGGGTGAGAAGGTCACGATGGGCATGATTGGGTATAGGTCGGGAGACTGGTTTGGACCAGGGGCGTTTGACGCCGGGTTCAGGTTCGAGGAGGGCAGCGGAACCACTCCGCATCTTCCGTTAGGGTTAACTAGAGTAGGAGGCAAAGCCGGCCGGAGGCACTTGAAATAGGAGTTTCCTGGTTTGCACTGCTAGGCTTCATTCAATGCACCTGCATCCCCCCCCTCGCCCCGAGCCACCACCCGGCCCTCCGGGAGACCCGCCGCGGGAGCCAGCCCCCGGTCCGAAGAGCGAGGTAAGGGTCTGGCTAGTGCGGCACGGCGAGGTGAACGAGACCTTCGCCGGACGAGCTTACGGTTCGCGCGACGTGCCTCTCTCCCCCCGTGGAGAGGACCAGACCCGGGCGGCGGCTGAGGCCTTGGCCACAGCGGAGATTCAGCGGGTCGTGGCTTCGCCCCTCAAGAGGGCGCAAAGCCTTGGGGAAGCCATCGCCGCTCGGAGCGGAGCGGAACTACGCGTTGATCCCCGCCTGGGCGAACTGGACCGTGGGCAGTGGCAAGAGCTTGAGCGAGCGGAATACTCGGCACGTTGGGCAGCGCAGGCAGAGGAATACTGGAGCGATCCCGCCCGCTGGTGTGGCCACGGTGGCGAGAGCGAGACGGACTTGTGCGCGCGAACCTGGGCCGCCTTTGAAGAGGCGACGGTTGACGTGTCGCGCCTCGTTGTCGCAGCCCATCGGAACGTGGTGCGTTCGATCCTGGCCCATGCCCTGGGATTACCATTTGGCCAAAGCCACGCCCTTAGCCTGGATCCCGTCCATGGTGCGCTACTCAAGGGCAGCGAGTCAGGGTGGACCCTGGTTCGTTTCGGTGTCGGACCCGAGGCGCAGCCGTGAGAGTTCTGTTCCTATCCCCCGTGGTTCCCTGGCCTCTGCACTCAGGTGGACGGATCCGCACTTTTGAGCTCCTGCACGGACTGGCCCGAACCGATCCGCGACCACTGGTGGACCTGCATTGCGTGGAAGATCCCGCGCCAGAACCCGCGCTCCCCTTCGAGCCGGAATCACTGGTTCATGCATTCCAGAATCACCCACGCAGCTCGGCTCCATTCGCTCTACGCCTCAACTCCCCACCCCCGGTGCGCTGGTTCCACTCGGAGTCCCTGCGCCGCTTCCTCAACCATGACGCGCAATGGGGAAACTGGGACCTCGTGCATCTCGACGAGCTGCTGCTCTTGCCTTACCTACCTCCTGAACTTCCTCTGCCTCTGGTGATCCACCACCACAAGCTCGATCTGGACCACGCCAAGGCGCTGGGACAGAGGGGTTCAATCTGTTCGCGCTGGAGGGAGCTGGAGCAAAAAGCTTGCTCGCGTACACAACACCACGTGGTCTGTGGCCGCGAGGATGCACAGCGACTGGCCGCGCGCCACAAGCACATTCGGCCCCTAGTCGTTCCCTGCGGAGCCGACACCGACAAGTTCAACACCGACGGGCGTCAGCCGGTCGAGGGCCGGCTGCTCTTCCTTGGGAGCCTGGACTATGAGCCCAACTTGCGGGCACTGGAGAGCTTCGTGCCCCAGCTGCATGCCGCGCGAGCCCGCGATGCTCGCCTGCACCTACAGATTGTGGGGGCGCGGCCCGACCCTCGCGTCCTAGACCTGGTCGGAGACGGAATCGCATTGGAACCGAACGTCCCGGACGTCCGCCCCTTCCTTCAGACCGCCGAGGCACTCGTTGCACCGCTGGAGATCGGCGGAGGGTCGCGGGTCAAGATCTGCGAAGCTCTGGCCGCTGGCTGCCCGGTCCTCGCCAGTCCCTGCGCGATGGAAGGCCTAAAGCTCGTGGCCGGAGAACATCTGGTCGCGATTTCAAGCCCGAGCGAGTGGCCAGATGCCTTGGTAGAGCTCGTCGAGGATCCGAGCAAGGCCCGCGCCATGGCCCTTGAAGGCCGCGAGAGGGTTCGTGCGGAGCACCACTGGCCTGATCTGGCTGCCCTGCTTGCCGCAGCCTGGGGCAGTTGCCTGCAGAATCCAACGGAAAACGCCGCACCCCTCTAGGATGAATGCCCCCTGCGCCATCATGTTCACCCCAACCCGACGAACCGTTCTGCTGATCCTCATGGTGGGGTGCTATGCCTCGCCAGTGAGCGCACTCGCCCGACAAGACGGCCCCCCTGACAACCGAGAGGCGGTGAAGGGACTCCTCGATGAGCTGGCCGACTACGTAAAGAAGAGCGGCAGGGATGACCCGGGCGACAGCTCGGCGATCAAGCGCATCAATCAGCTCTGTAAGGAGTTCAAGCTCTCGGGCCCCAAGGACAAGAAGGTCATCATTCGCGGGCTTGGGCGCGTCTTCTTAGCCAAGCGCCGGGCAGAGAAGGATGGCTCCCAGAAAACGGCTCTGTTCATCATTGCGGCACGAGGCTTGGGTGGCATGGGAACAGATGCGTCCGACCCACTCTTAAAGTGGATTGACAGCTCACGGCACAAGAACGACCTGGCACTGCAGCGTGAGCTGATCCTCTCTCTGGGTCGCACGAAGTCCAAGAAGGCGCGCAATGAACTGCAGGACCTACTCAAGGACGTGCGCCCCACATTCAAGGGCGCCGCGGCCACAGGGCTCGGGATGTTCGCTCACGAACCCTCAAAGGTTCGCAAAGAGCTGTTCGAGGATCTGCTGAAGGCCCTAATGCAGGCCAAGGCCAATTCCCTCGGACAGAACTCGACCGCCCAGGAAATCTGGAGCGCGATCAATGCGCCCGCCACAAGCTCCATGCGCAAGCTCTCCGGAGGTTCCGGAAGCAGCCCGGAAGCCTGGCAGCGCTGGTGGAACAAGAACAAGCGCCGCGATTGGGACAAGTAGGTTCCCCCTCAGAAGGGCGAGAGCCACAGGCCCAAAATGAGACTAGTCCGGGTCTATCTCGCTCCGGAGGCCACGTCCGACCTTGAAGGCGACGCGACGGCCTGCTGAGATCTGAATCGGATCCCCGGTGTTGGGGTCGCGGCCCTGCCGTGCCTTGGTGCAGCGCACCTCAAAGGTGCCGAAGCCCGTCAAGGTCACGGACTCGTCGGCCTTCAGGCCTTCGCGAATCCCCGACAGGACCGTGTCTACCAGTAAGCCGGCCTTGAGTTTAGAGGTGGGTAGCTCAGCAGCTACGAACTGAATGAGAGCGTTCTTGTTCAAAGTTAAGGTCCCCCAGGTGCGGTGATGAGGATGAGAGAGAGTAGCTCGGCGCTTCTTGGGGTCGAGGATTCAGCCCCACACCTTGGTGAGGATGAGGAGCACAATGGAGAGGGCTGCGGTTGCCCACAAGACAATGGTTGTGGCCTCATTCATCTCCTCTCTCAGCACGTCGCCCGGTTGGCAAGCTACGTCCAACGGAGGCATTTTGCGGAGAGATCGGTCAGGAACATGGGCCCGTTCGCTGGCGCGTTCGCCAACGAGTTGAGACCCCGCCCCTCTCGGTTTGCGGGAATTGGTGGCACTCGACGACTCGGGAAGGGTCGTCGCGCGCGTTGCGGTGTTTCGTTGCATCTGTTTTTCCATCAAGGGCCGGGGTGCCCCACTGCTTCAAAGGAGAGGAAGAGGACCGCCTCGCGGTCGGCCCTAGCCCTTTCAGACTCTTGGGGGGGAGTCTACGATGAAAGCAACCTAGTTGTAGATCCCCAAATATGACCATTTCTTTGCGCTATCTCTGGATTCCGATCATGGGGTATGTTCCCCAGAATCTCAACGATGTTGCAATCCCCACTCCCTGGCATGCCCCAGGGCCCCCTAGACCTCACATGAGGGGGCTAGAATGCCGAGCATGGTCCCCGCCACTCCACCAATGAGCCCGGTAATTCTTGCCTTGGGTTGCGGCGGAGCGCGCGGAATGGCGCACATCGGCGTCATCCGCACCTTGGAGGAAGCGGGCCTACGCGTGGCAGGAGTTGCCGGAACCAGCATCGGATCCGCAGTGGGAGGCGTGCACTGCGCAGGGGTACTCGACAGTTACGAGAAACGCATGCGCGCGATGACCAGGCGGGAGGTCCTGGCCTTGCTGGATCCTGGGCTGCCTTCTTCCGGCCTGTTTGGTGGAGCGCGGTTGGAACGTCTCATGCGTGAGATGTGCGGCGACTTGCGCATTGAAGCACTGGACCTGCCTTTCGTGGCGATCGCTGTTGACCTTGCCGATGGGACCGAGGTGCGACTGCAGGGCGGGGACCTTGTTGCCGCAGTCCGCGCGAGCTCCTCCATCCCCGGAATCTTCAGGCCCGTGCGACAGGATGGTCGCTGGCTAGTGGATGGTGGCTTGGTCAGTCCGGTCCCGGTCCCAGCCGCTCGAACACTGGGCCCGCACCCCATAGTGGCCGTGAATCTCAATCAAACCGGAGGCCCCCCTCTACCTGATCCGGCGGATGAAGCAGTGGATGCTAGCGAAGCCGAATCCGACTCTCGCCCAGCCGGATCCACGTTCGCTGCGAAGGCTCAGGGAGCACGAGAAGAGCTCGGCCGACATCTGGAGAGGCTGAAGCGCTCGCTGTTCCAGGGTAGCCCCGAGCAGCGACCAGGATTGATCGGCACCTTGAACGAGAGCATCGCCATCGCCTGCAACCATCTAGCTCAGAGTCAGTTGGAAATCGATCCGCCCGACCTTTTCATCGAACCGAACCTCGCCCAGGTAGGGATGTTCGACATGCATCGCAGCGCGGAGTTGATCGATGAAGGCGCGCGCGCCACACGCGAAGCACTCGAAAGCGATGCAGGCCAGGCTCTACTCGCTCGATCCTAGGCGGGCCCCGGGACGGTCTCAGAGAGCACCGCGTCGTACATGGCTCGAAGCTGGTCGACCATAGCCTCTACAGAGGTTAAAGCCGCAGGCGCCGTCGACTCGAAATCGAAGCTCGACAAGGCCCGTACCCACTCTCCCTGACTTGTCCCCGTGACGAGAGTCACCCCCGAGGTGCCCTCCCACTCGGCCAATCCGGCACGTCGAGCGGCCAGGACAGGCAGGCCCACTGCTCGCGCCTCGCGCGCACTCAATCCGAACACCTCTGCCCAACGAGAGGGCACAGCGAGCGCGTCAATGCTGGCCAGAACGCGAGACAGGTCCCCCGTGCAGAAAGGGCCGTGCAGATGAATGCGCCCATTCCTGCCCGCCAGATCCGATAGGGCCTCCGTGTAGGCGGACCTACCGTGATAGTCACCCAGGGGTCCATGCACATCCAGAACGAGATCGTCATCATCGATCTCCAGCATCGCCCGCGCCAGTTCCAACACGCCCTTGCTGGGCTGAACGGCACCCATGACGCCCAGGCGTTTCCCGGCCGGGCGACCGTTCCGAAGATGAGCGACTCTCTCCGCCAGCCCCACTCCATCAATTCCGTTGGGGACGCAAGTGAATTCCATATCTGTGAAACCCGCTCCCCTCATGACCTCGCCGGCCGCCCGCGATGGAACAATCAGGCGCACTGCGCGCCCCAGCGCATGGCGCGCACGATCGACTCTTCGGACGACCGACTCGGGCGTCGCCGTCACGTCGGGCCAGGTGTGCCCGATGCACTCGGAGCAAGTGGCGGGTTCCACGCGCGCGCAAGACTCTGCGGTTGCAGAGAACATCTGCCCACGGGGGCAGAGGGTCCAATAGTCGTGCAGGCTCACGATGGACCTCAGCCCACAACGCTCAATCTCGGCCAGGGCGCCAAACCCGAAACCGGAGAGATGGTGGACGTGCACAAGATCTGGCTGGACGTGGGAGAGCCACTCCCGCACGCGCGCATCCGCGCGAGGATCGGCGTCGAACGACTCCAATGATCGCGGCCTTGCGCTGGAGAGATTCATGCGACGCACTCGAATACCCCCGATGCTCCAGTCCCCCATTGCGTAGTCCGGCCGCTTCGGGTTGCGGTCGGTACACAACACCTCGACTCGAATGCCTGCCGCCGAGAGGCTGCGAGCGATTCCGAGAGTGTGAGACTCTATTCCCCCTGCCTCAGGGTCCCAGCCACGACACAGCAGACCAATGGCGCGCAGCTTCTCCACGAGCTAGGTCACTGCGTCAGGGGGCAGGAGGGCAACAGGCGCCGTTGGGCTCTCTTCTTGACTGGCCGACGGGTGTGCCTCTTGAGATTGAGCGCGAGGCGGGTAGCCACACGCTGCCATCCCTTCATACAAGGACTCGATCGTCTCAAGGTGTGCGACAAGAGTCACCGGGGGGGGCGACCGATCCGGATCGCGGATTGGCCGCTCGGCCAGAACCCCCTTCATGGCGCGCGCCAGCGCCTCTGAATCGCCAGGTGGAAAGAGCTGCGCACCACGCCCCTCCTCGATGACTTCGCGCACACCGGGCACGTCACTTGCGAGGATAGGGACCCCGGCCGCCCGCGCCTGCAGAATGGTGAGTGGCGCATTCTCATCCCAAAGAGAGGGCAGGATCGCCGCATCCAGTCCGGCCAGGATCTCGGGAGCACGCAGGGGTTCAAACGGCCCCTCAACCATGACCCGCCCCTCCAGATCGTCCGTCCAGATGCTGCGCATGTAGAGTCCGTTGCGTCCTCCAACCTTGTTGCCGTAGATGATGACTTCCCAAGGCTCACTGGAATCCGACAGCCGGTCTCGCAAGATGCGCACGGCTTCGAACAGAACGTGCAACCCCTTGTGGGGCAGGAACTGGCCGAGGAATCCAAAGCGTACACATTGCGACTCCATGCGATCTGGAGCCGCGCGATAGGGCGCCTCATCCAATGCGTAGGGCAGGATGCTCAGACTCGCAGAATCCAGGCCCGCTTCCAAGAAGGGGCGGGCCAGGGCACTCGTAGGTGCCACCCAAGCATCGACGAAGCCCATCGCCCTTTGAATGGTGGTTTCACGATGAATCAGGTCCTTCTCCAAGACCACGAGCCCCAGATCCAAGCCAACCCCAGAGGCCTGGGACAGGCCGAATCCCGCTACACGCTTGAGCGTGCGGCTCAAAGGACTCCCGTCCCATGGGCCCGGCTCGCGGATGCACTTGGCGCACTTGGCGGGACTCTTCTCCTCGCAGGAATGGTTCGACGCATCGAGCCGCTGACCTCGGTGGCACAGGAGACCGTAGTCGGTCAGCGTCGCCAGGGTGCGGAGGCCTCGTCGCTTCGCCAATTCAGGGAGCTGTACGGACAAGCCCCAGAGCATGTGAATGAAGTGCACGACGTCAGGCCGGATCTCCTCCAGAAGCCTGTCAAAAATCGTCTCGACCCCTTCATTGCGGTAGCTGTCCCTAAAGGACTTTTTGGGGTCACCACCGTTATGCACCTCCACCAGCGGAACCTGGTAGCGCGTGGTTCGCTCGAGGGTGTAGCGCGGCGCCTCCCCGAGCCGATCTGGGCAGAACACAGTGACCCGATGCCCACGGGCCAGCAGCCCCGTAGCCAGCTGGTAGGTGTAGAACTCCGTCCCCCACTGCCCACTGGGAGGGAAACCGTTGGAGACGAGAAGGATGTTCACAAGGAGATGGGGGGAGCCGGAGCGAGCCGAAGGGCGGGGGTACCGCTAGGGAGTATCCCCGATAAGCCCCTTTTTGCGCAACTCGGCCAGCACTTCTGGGCCTCGCGCTTCCAGGTTCCAAGCTGATGGGTGGAGGACCTCCCGCACCCGATCCAAATCTGCGTGCATGGCTCGTCCTATATCTCTCAAGCGTGCCCCGTCCTTCCCCACAGGCCCACTGTTCAGATTCCCTGGCCGAGGATCTTCGCTGAACACCTTTAGGGCTTCCACAGTTTCCCTGCGGTGAGAATTCGAATCTCCAAACCAGCTAGACGAGAGGGCCCCGATTCCCCCGCAGCCCGGCCATTGAATCGAGTACATGCGGTCCTCTTCAATTACCGCGAACCCATAGCGCGGCGCTGTGACTTGGCTGTCGGGCCGTCCGGGAGGTGCAAATGGCCCATGGGAAGCATAAGCCCAATCGCGAACCCTCTGTTGCTCTCCACGCACCAAGGGCAGGAGCGAATGGCCGTGAACACCGGAGGGGATGTCGAGCCCCATCAAGTCCAACAGGGTCGGCATCAAATCCACACTACTCACCAGAGCAGACTGGACTGTTCCGGTAGGCAGGTTCAGTTCTGGCGCAGGCCTCAGGAGAACCGGCACGTGCAAGTCCACGTCCGAGTAGGTACCCGAATCGACGAGCAGCCCCGATTCGCCGAAGCCCAACCCGAAGCTGCCAACGACAAGTACCGAGGTGCGATCCCAACGACCATCCATGGCCAGCGTGTCGAACAAGCGATCCAGATTCCTGTCCAGCCGATTGCGAATCGCCGCGTCATACCGCATCTCGTACTGGGCCAAGGTCCGACGGGGAGTCGGAGCTCGGAGGGGCGGCAGGGCGTGGAAGATGGGTGCATGCCCCCCTATGGCTGGGAGGTAGTCCAGTTCTGGCCGCGGTTCAAAGCCGGTCACCTCTTGGTCCGCACGGAGGTCATCATCCGTGTAGGGGGCGGTCCACATGGCCTCCAGATCATTCCAGTGGATGTAGGCCATCCAATCCTCGCCCTGATCCAATCTCGAGACCCACTGATAGAAGCGGCGTGTCACGCCCGGCAATCCCACGTCTCGGGTCGCGTCGGATCGGTCGCCGCCCACGTCCACAAATTCGCGAAATCCATCTTCGAATCCGCGTCGCTTGCTGATGTGCGCGTGATCTACAAAGGCCGCCGTCCGCCAGCCATGCGCGAGGAACTCCCGAGCGAGGCGGGGGACACTCTCGGGAATGAACCAGGTGGTGAGGGGAGAGAGGAGCGTGCCATCACTCAGCAGCACGTTAGGACGGCGGGCTACAGACGCATCGCAACCCGTCAGGAGCGAGACATGAGCCGGGATGAGGTCCGGCGCAACGGACCAGGCATTGTTGAAGAGAATGCCCTCACCCTCAGCTAGGGCCTTGAGCCGAGGCGTGGTGTCTCGGTCGTAGGCGCCCAGGCTGGTGTGATCAAAACGTAGCGCATCCACGACGATCACGAGCATGCCCCGTCCACTGGCGATGGACTCCCCGGCCGGCTCCAGAGGTTGGCTGCAGGCTGCCAGCGCCAGGATGAAGGCCGCCAAAGATCGGCCCGCATCCGGAGCAGAACGAGAGGTGCCATCGGTTGGAAGAAGACTCACTCCGAGAGCATCGATCCCTGCACCCTCAGAGGCAAGAGAATCCATCTCTATCGCACCAAGGAGAAAGCGTCCCTTGTGCGCACCCACAGTCCGCGGCCCTGTGGATCGGCCAGCTTGACCCAATCCGGCAGCTGATCCAGCTCCTCCAGTACGGCACCTACCTCGAAGTGCGCCAGCTGCTTGGCCTCGTCGGAGGGCTCGGAGTGCCCAGCGCAACCGTCCACAGCGGTGACCATCCAGGTGTCCTGTCCATCGTGCACGAGATGCCAGAGCAAGGGGCCCGCACAGAGGAGCTGGACCAGAAGCGCGCCCAGGAATAGCCTGCGCCACAATGCACCTCCGCGCATGGATTCGCCCGTGCCGGCCAGAGCCAGGAGCGCCAGGGCACAGGCCCAAAGCCACTCCGACTCGCCGCGGGTCAAGGAAGAAAGGAGCCGCTGAAACGTGTGCACGAGGTCGCCGCGGTCCGCAGGGTCTAGCTCCGCTTCGGCACGGCAGAACTCCAGGTTGGCCCACAGATCCCTGTCGCGCGGGGTGTAGCGCAGGGCTGAGTGATACCACGCTACGGCCTCCACGACTGCACCCCGACGATAAGCCGCGTTGCCGAGGTTGTAGCAGAGGCGCCCTCGCTCCTGCTCTGATGTCGCCTCCTCTAAAGCCTGATTCCAATGAGTGCTGGCCGCAGCGGGATTCCCTTCGCGATAGGCCGCCAGTGCAGACTGATCCAGACTGCTGAAGGCCTCCTGCAGGGGCGGACTGGTCAAGCCGATCAGGGTAAGGAGCAAGATCATGCCTAGATCCCCTTGGCGCAGAGGGCCTGGGCGAGGTTCACCATGCGAGAGCTCTCGATGGGTTGGTCGGCGTCGGACCACGCACTGGCGTCTAGGTCAGCACAGACCTCGTACCAACTCTTGAGCAGGCCCTCGTCCAATCCCGACCCGGTCGATTCGCTCCACTCCATGACGTCACGCCCCAGCCAAGCACCGGCGGGTTCACCCAGCCGATCCCCCATGAAACGCGCCAAGACCAAGCTCTGCTCGCTGGCTGAGCCGGACACCTTGAGAGCCGTGCGCAACCGCCGCAAAGCCGCCCTCCGGCGGCGAGCCTGAGGCGCGTTCGGATCCCCCCGGCGGCGACGGATGAGGGTGCGGCAAGAGAACCACAGCCCAAGAATGGAAACGGCCGCCCCGCCGAGGCGCCCCGCTCCCAGGGGAGACAAGCCCTCTTCCGAGGTCGGATCGGAGTGCACGTCAAAGAGATCCAGTTCATCGCCGGCCAGGGGCATCCCGCCCTCAGGATCTCCCACGGACCGGACCCGGACAGCTACGGGGTCTGTTGCGACGCGCACAAATGTCTCGCTCTCCGGGGAGAACACCCACATCGGGACCGGGGGTATCTCGGTGATCTCCGATGACGTGGGCACGAGATCGTAGGTCACCCTGCGCTCGTCGCTGAAGTGGTTGTCCTCGACGCCGAGCACGCGGAAGTTCTCAAAGCCGGCCAACCGCTTGAGGTCGGGGGCGTCGAAGAACTCCGTGTTGCCCCGGCCAAACCAGGACACGGTCAAAGATATCGTCCCGCCCTCGTCAACGTCTCGCCTGTCGACTCGGCGTTGAGTGGTCAACTCCCCCACGGCACCGGTCCAGTCCAAGGGCCTTCCCTCTTCAGGAACGGGCAACACTTCAATCTGGAAGGGCGCGGATTGGGCGTGGTAGCGCTTGTACCGGCCTGCAGCAAAGACCGTCGATCTCCGGATGACCTCAGAGAATTGAAAGGTGGCTGTGTCGAACTCCAGCGTCCCGGGCCGCGTGGCCAAGTAGCGTCGGGCCAACTGAAAGACTCGGAAAGGCACTGCGTTGCGCTGGGCCTGATCCAACTCAGTAATGCTCGCCTCGTGACGGTCGTTAACGGGGAAGCGATAGGTCCCGCGCGGGTTGCCGGTCTTGACCTCCAGAACGCCACGGTGGGACGGCCACCAAGGCAGGTACAGATCCACCTCTCCCGCAGCCAGGTCCGTGCCGAAGCGCAGATCAAGATCGAAAGGCTCGCCTTCGAAGACACGCTTCGGGGCATCCATGAACTCGATGAAGCAATGGGTGGCCCCCTCCAGATCCTGAATGACGCGCAAGGACATTGCCTGCTCGGGAGCCCGCACCGTCTTGCCGTCTACCTCCAACGAGATGGGAGGGATCTCAAACTCGCCAACCCGTGTAGGTCGGATGCTCATCGCCCACTCCACGCTGATGCGCGAGGTCACCCGGCCGCCCTGGAACTCCTGCATCTGTGAGATCTGAGGGCCGGCGAGGGGACCATAGATCAGCCCTTCCACCGATTGGGGTGGAGCAACGTGAGCATCGCGCGTGCCGTCCACGTGAATCTGAAGGCGCAGCTCGTCTCCCAACTTGACGAGGGGGCGCGAGAGGCTCACCTCCACCGAAATGCCCTGCTGTGCGCCGCTCACCGGTGCAATGAGCGCCAAGGCCCAGAGGAATCCCTGCAGTACTCGAGAGTGCATCACCAATCCCTCTCCACTTGTACACGCCGTTGGCGCAGTAGGGCCTCGCGGAGGCGCTCCCCCTCCTCTTCGTGTTCTCTCAGGATCCGCAACAGACGATCGAGCTCTTCCTGGGTCAACTGCAGCTCCTCAGGCTCCGCCATGGTCTCACTCTCCTCCGCGCTGCCCTCACCGTCCTCCGCCGATTCCGGCTCCTGTGGCTCACCGGGCTCTTCGGGTTCCTCGGTCTCGGACTCCTCGTTGGGATCCTTGTTCGGGTCGCCGGACTCCGATTCCTGATCGGAATCCTGGGGCTCTCCACCTTCTTGTTCCTCATCGGAGGGCTCACCCTCTTGGTTGTCCTCTTGCTCTTGCGACTGTTCTTCGCGCTGGCGTTCAATCTCATCCAGCTCGCGCAAACGCCTTTGAACGAGTTCCATGTTGGCCCGTGAATCCCCATCGCGCCAGTCCAACCGGAGGCGCTCAATCAGGTGCGCACGAGCCTGACTGTAGGCCGTGCGAGCCACGACGAGCGGATCGGGCGCCTCTTCGCCCTGTCCGCCGGCTGGTGGCGAGGGGGGCGTTGGGGGAGCTCCGGAGATCTCCGGAATCTGCTGCCGCACGACCTCGCCCACCATCAGGTCCAAGGTGCCGAGCGCATACACCGCATCGCGGCGAACGGCACCCGCCCCCCCCGAGCTTCGAGCCAGGCCCAAGTCCTCCAGTGCTCCGGCCAGATCCCCCTTGTTCACCTGAATCAATCCCCGCTGATAATGCACAAGGGCGCGATCCGCTGTAGAGAGTCGCTCCACTCCCAAGCTCTGGAGAGCGCCGTCCAGCGGAGAGAGGACGCGATCCACCACGGTGGTGGGCCCTCCATCCGAAGAACCGCGCAGTCGCTCGTATGTATCCGGAGCCAAGAGTTGGTCACAGGTTGAGATCGCCGCGTCCCACTCTTCTGCACCCGCTTGAGCCCGGATCCGTTCCACACCCTCAGAGAAAGTGCCCTGCCAGGGGGTGATGGGGTCAGGCGTGGGCTCCTCCATCGCAACCTGCTCGCCCATGGACGAGTCGGAAGGCGGCTGGACCACCGGGTCTTGGCCAAGTGCCACGGCACTGGAGAGCGCCAACGTGAGTAGGGAGAGCCTCATGCGCTCTGGCTCCTCGGGGAATCCGTACCCGCTTCAGGGGTTCTCGTGGTGCGATCGCGAAGGCCTGCTTCCATCAACATGCACAGAAGCGCCAGAGCCAAAGGCCACTGAAAGCGATCGTGAGGAATCTTCTCCTTGCCGTGCTGATAGGCGCGCCCTTCGAGCTGCGCAATGTGCCGCTTGTGAATGCGTTCGAGCGCCAGGGGTGTGCGGGCATTGAGATAGACGCCACCCGTGGCGTCGGCGATGGCCTCCAGAGTCGTGCCGTCCAATCTGGAGACGACCTCCTGGCCACGGGAGTCCTTGACGAAACCACTCTGGCCGTCAGGAATCTTGCCCCCAACGTCACTCCCCATGCCCACGACGTAGACCCGAATGCCTCTCTTCGCCGCCTCGTGCGCCATGTCCAGGCCGCGACCCTCTAGATCTTCGCCGTCGGTCAAGAGGACGATGGCCTCGTGGGCACCCGTACGCCCATCGAACAGCTCGAGCGCAGTCTCCAATGCCAGACCCAGGTCCGTGCCGCCTCGGCGGTTGTCCTCGGGGCCCATTGTGCTCAAGAACCAACGCAGTGCGTTCTTGTCACGGGTCAGGGGTGCCACCTCACGCGCGTCACCGGAGAATGCCAGCAAGGCGGCGCGGTCCCCTGCGAGGGCCTCGAGCAGCAACAGGATCTGGCGCTGAGCCAGCTCCAGGCGGGACACTTCGGTGTCCAGATCCTTGACCAACATGGACCGTGAGGTGTCAACGCAGAGGACAATGTCGACGCCCTTGCGCTCGACCTCACGTAAGGTGAACCCGCGCACGGGACCCAAGAGGGCCAAGCCCATGAACAACGCGCTCGTCCCCGCAAGGATGACGCGCCAACGGGAACGGCCCGCGGAATACCCGCGCAGCACGCGGCTCTCCAGGCGTGCGCTCACCAATCGCCGGCGAGCGCGGCCGCTCTGCCTCAGGGAGTAGATCCCCGCAGCCGCACAAAGGGGCGCTAGGAGCAACCACGGGGCGGCGCCAGCTCGAGCCAGGTCAAATCCCAGGAGAGCGATCATGGCAACCTCCTGGCCCACGTGAACGAGCACAAGCCCGCGAGAACGTACAGCAGTAGTGCCGGCCGCAGGAGGCGCGGGTAGAGGTCGTAGGAATCGGCGTGTCGCTCTTCTTCTCGGGGTCGCCGCTCCAGACTCTCGATCTCCTTGTACACCTCGTCTAGCCCAGTGGCATCCTCTGCGTGGAAGAAGCGTGCCCCGGTATCTTCCGCCACCTGTTCGAGGTCACTCGTCTGCACGCGTTGGATCAGACCACCAGGATACCGAGCCACGGTCGGTCCGACGAAGATCGTATAGACCTTGATGCCTAACTCCTGTGCCATGAGCCCTGCCACTCGCGGGGAGATCGTGTCGATGTTGTTCTCGCCGTCCGTAAGCAGGACGATGATACGTGCATCGCTTTCGAGTTCCTTGAAGGTCTCTACAGCCCGCGCAATGGCAACGCCCACACCCGTTCCGCCCAGGTCCCGTTCTCGGTTGGTGTCCAGGTCCTCCATCACACCGCGAAATGCGCCGGCATCGAGGGTGAAGGGCACGAGGAGATCGCAATACCCGGAGAATCCGAAGAGGGCCACGTTGTCCGCAGCTCCATCGACGTCAGTCATGCGCCGAGTAGCAAAATCCGCGAGAACCGCGCGCGCGATGTCGAAGCGCCTCGGAGCGCGCGGCGTGGCGCGCGCCTCCATGGAGCTGGAGCGGTCAAGGAGCAGGGCAATGTCGACGCCCTCTGACTCGTCGCTGGTTCGCACGTCACCGCGCAGGGGGCGCGCCATGGCCAATACGGCCAGGGTCAGGGCAATGGCCTTGAGGGCGGTGGGGATCCAGAGCCATCTCTGCAACGGCGAGCGTGGCATGCTGCTTGGCAAGCTGGGGATGCGTGCGAGACCCAGTCGGCGGGCACCCCAAAAGAGGGTCAGAAGGGCGAGGGGCACCAGGATCAGGAAGGCCGGATCCGAGAGGGCCAGATTGCCCCACAGGGGCAGACGCATCTGGGCGCTGCTGCGTGAGGAGTCAGAGATCGCCTGGAGGTTCATGCCGCAGTCTCCTTGCGGCCAGGAGCGTCAGGTGCCAGATGTGCCAAGACCTCTTCGCTCGATTGCAACAGCTCGTCCAAGGCGAAGCGCGTGGGCCGCAGACCACCGAAGCGGATCTGCTCGCACGTCTCCAGCAGCGGTGTGAGCTCGTCGGCCAAGGCGCTCTCGCCCTCGCCGCGCATACGCGCCAACCACTCTTCATCCGCCTGGCCCGGCCGCAGAACCGTCACCCGGTGCTGGGCAGCTGAGCGCAATAGCGCCGCCAATTCGGCACTGACATCCTGTGCACCGCCCGGTGCATTCGCAGTGTCTTTTCCCACCTTCGTGGCGAGCTCCCTGAGAGCCATGAACCGCGCCCACTCCCCTTGGACATGAGATTCGGACGCGGGGCCTCTTCGCTTCTTCAGCCACAGGCCCCATGCCGCGGCGAGTAGCAGGGCAAGAAGGGCCCATCCCAGATGCGCGAGGCGCAGAGCTCCCGCCCGTTCTTCGACGGATTGAAAAGCCGGCAGAGGGCGAGGCGCGTCTTCATCGGCACCCAGCTCGGCACCAATGGCCAAGGTCGCACCTTCCACCTTGAGATGCGCCCCGTCGGCGAGCATGAGGTCCAAACCAGGGAAAGAGCGCGCTCCGGATTCCAGGGACATCACAGACCAGCGCACTCTTGTAAGGGTGCCTGCGGAGCCAAGCGGAGCGGTCACCTCCGGCCCCTCGAGTACAACCCACGACCCATCCAACGCCAAGTCCGGTCCGCCCATCGCAAGCCCCGCCCCGATCGCGTGGTCAAGCTCGAGCACCACCTCGAACGGCTGCCCGATGGCCCCCTGAGAAGGGCTGATCATCAGGGTTGGATCCTGCAGCAGCAGGCACAGGGCAAGCAGCATCACGCACTCCCCCGGGACATCTCGCGCCGTCGGAAGAACGCCACCAAGGGGTCCGCCAGGTCCCGCCCCAGGTCCAGGTCAAAGTGGCTCACGCGCGCGCGAGCCAGCCCGGCCTGAATCACACGCCTGCGCTCCTGTGCTTCGTGCTCCCAGGCATCGCGCACTGCCGCGCTGGAAGTGTCGACCTCAAGTTGGCCTGGTCCGTCCAATGCTCCCAGCCGCAGCCGGCCCACATCGGGCAGGGACTCCTCAAGTGGATCAACCACCCGAACGGCAATCACGTCGTGACGGCGCTCTAGACGCGCCAGGATTTGAACCCACTCGGGATCATGAGCGGCCGCGTGAAAATCGCTGATGAAAAACAGTAGCGAGCGCCGGTGCAGGGTGCGCTCGGCCGCCTGCAGCACGGAGCTGTAGTCGCTCCGACCGTGCGATACCGGGGCAGTCATGACCGACCGGATCACGCGCTGGGTGTGATGCAGGCCCTTGCTCGGCTGAAGATGCAGGCCGGGCTCAGAACCAAAGAGGGTCAACCCCACGCGATCCTGATTGTGCAAGGCCACCATGGTGATCAGCGCCGTCAACTGGGCCGCACCCTCGAGCTTGCTCCACTGCTGGGTCCCAAAGTCCAGGGTGATGGAGGTGTCCACGATCAGGTTGACTGTCAGTTCGCGTTCCTCGCGGAACAATTTGACGAAGGGCTCGCCGGTCCGCGCCGTGACGTTCCAGTCAATGGAGCGCACGTCATCGCCGGGGATATACGGACGCACTTCCTCAAACTCGATTCCCGTTCCACGGAAAGTGGAACGATAGCTGCCGGCAAGCGCCGTGTTCATCAAGCGATGGGTGCGCAGGTGAACCTGCTGGATGCGCTTGGCTACGCCTGGATCCAGACGATCTGATCGTCCGGAGGAAGCAGGTTGCAGGGGAGAGGCTTGCATCGATCGAGGGGGCTACGCGGGGGACATCCCCGACTAGGGCACCGGTACAGTCTCCAGCAAGCGCGCCACGATCTGATCGGAGTCCAGGCCATCAGCCTCGGCCTCGTAGGTGGGAATCACACGGTGGCGCAGGACTTCGATGGCGATGGCCTTGATGTCCCCGGGGGTGACGTAGCCGCGCTGCTTTTGGAACGCATGGGCACGAGCTGCAAGGGTCAACCAAATGCAGGCGCGAGGGGACGCTCCGTACTCCACGTAATGGGCCAGCTCGCTGGCACCCGCCGATTCGGGATCTCGAGTGGCCCCCACGAGGTCTACCACATACTCGGCCAGACGCTGGTCCATGACGATGCGATCGACCATGTCACGCGAGCGCGCAATGGCATCGAGATCCACAATGGGGTCAATCGTCATCTTTGGAGCGGTTCGCCCCATGCGATCAAGAATGGCCAACTCTTCGTCCCGATCGGGGTAGCCGATTACCACCTTGAGGGCGAAGCGGTCGAGCTGAGCTTCGGGCAGTGGGTAGGTACCCTCCTGCTCGATGGGGTTCTGGGTGGCGAGCACCATGAAGGGGCTCGGCAGGGGAAAGGAGGTTCCACCGATGGAAACCTGACGTTCCTGCATGCCCTCGAGCAGGGCGGACTGGACCTTGGCCGGGGCACGGTTGATCTCATCGGCCAAGACGAAGTTGGCAAAGATGGGTCCCTTGCGCACGGTGAACTCACCCGATTTGGCGTTGTAGATCTCAGTGCCCACCAGATCCGAAGGCAGCAGGTCCGGGGTGAACTGCAAGCGGTTGAAGTGCGCGTGAACGGCTTGCGCCATGCAGGAGACCGCGAGGGACTTGGCCAGACCAGGAACACCCTCAAGCAGGATGTGCCCACCCGTCAGGAGGCCGAGGGTCAGGCTCTGGACGAGACTCTGCTGGCCGACGATCACTTCGGACAGGGCCTCCTCAAGCTGGGGGATCCACTCAGCAACGGCAGCGATTTCGTCACTGGTAGGCGCGGAGGAGGTAGAGGGCTGGGGAGAGGAGGGCGAACTCATGGAGTCTTGGGGAGAGGGGTACGATTGGTTACGCGGCGCACGCCGCGTACGGGGAAGATCGGGTTGGGTTGGAGAGTTCCGGGGGGAAACCTGAACGGGGTCTAGGCCATATCCCCGTCTCCCGCCGCCGCACCCTCTTGGCCAACCGAGGGGGGCGTGGAGGGGTCGTTAAAGGTAACCCGACCCGGCTTCCTTCCGCCGTAAACACTGAGTGTCTCTTCGGCTACGGATCGACCGGCCCGGCGCCCGATGTCAGCACCGGCCTGGTCGCTAGCAGGCCGCTCGCCCGCAAAAGCGGCGTCCTCGGGCACCACGTGGAGGCTCTGAGTCGGAAAGGCGAACTCCACTCCCAGTCGATCGGCAAGGCGCAGGATGTCCGCGAAGAGTCGGTGCTTCTCGCGCAACTCCATGGACCAGTCGGGTGTCTCGACGAAGCAGTACAGCATGATGTCTAGGCTCGATGGGCCGAACCCGTTGAGGTAGACGTGGAAATAGTCCTTGCGCGTGTACGGGTGGACGCGGATGAGCTCACGAATGCCCTCGCAGAAGGCCTCGATGGTCTCGGGCGGAGTGGAGTAGGTCACACCCAAGGTGGTCTTGATGCGCCGATAGGAACGGGCCCCCCAATTGTCGACCTTTGCACTGATGAAGTGCCGGTTGGGCACAGTGATCAGCGAGTTGTAGAAGGTACGCACCCGGGTCGAGCGGAACCCAACGCTCTCCACGGATCCGTCCACCTCCCCGACGGTGATCCAATCCCCAAGCTGGAAAGGCTTGTCGAGTAGGACGGTGAATGTACCAAAGACGTTCTCCAGGCTGTCTTTGAAGGCGAAGGCCAGGACAGCGCCCCCGATGGAGATCCCAGCGATCACCTTGTAGAAATCCTCCGTCACCTTGGACGAGAAGTAGGCCAGGCCAATCACCACAACGAAGATCTTGAGCGTGCGCCGGAGGAGTGGCACAAGCATGTCGTCAAAGGTGTTGTGGGTGCGCTGCGCCTTGTTCTTCAGGAAGTCGCACACGACGTCCACGAGACGCCAGGCCGCCAGCACCCCAGCCACGGAGATGAGCACGCCGCCAATGAGATCCAGGCCCCGGCTGAGGGCGGCGTTCTCCAGCTCCAGCATGGGCAGCATGACCAGGAACAGCCACCAGGTGATCATCACGCCGAAGGGCCGCACGAAACGAGTCAGCTGGCGTTCGTCGATATCCACGCGCTCGGAACGAGCCGAGCCGCGCACCATGCGCCGCAAAACGAAGGCCACAACCCGTTCCGCGATCACAGCGACGGCAATCAGCGCCAGCAGACCAAACCACTGCCAGTTCTCCACAAGCAGAGGTTCCTTGAGCAGCCACGAGCCCTCCGGCAGCTTGGAGGTGATGTACTCCGCCAGGCTGTCCACTCCCGGGTTGGCCTGGACTGCGGTCTCTTCCAAGAGAATGCCGTCGGTGTTCATGGAAGCCATGGCGGGATTCTGGGGCGATGAAGGGCTCATGGATCTTGAGATGGAAACTAGGGGGCGGTTGGCCTGAGCGAGGCCTGGCAGCGATTCTGCGGGCGCAGATTGTAGGCACGCGCGGCGCTTCCTCCTACCGCCCCCCAGGAGCCCAGATCACGATCGGAGAGGTCAGCCGCCCGCTGCCGGAACGAGCTGGCCACGCGCCCCAAGCGTGCGGGAGGCCTCCAGTACGCCCTTGGCGTAGAGCAGGGCACCCGAGGTGGGCTCGCCCGATCCCCAGGCCCGCTCCTGCTCCGCACGCCAAGGCGCATACCCACCTGCTTCCTCAATCCACCCCATCAAGCGCGAGCGGCCCGCATTATAGGACACGAGCACCTGCTCCAAATTCCACGGGCCACGATGCTCGAGCAGCCAGGCAAGATGCGCAGCCCCCAGCCGCACGTTGAGCTCGTCGTCTCCCAGCAGTTGCTCCTCGCTTGGCTCAGGCAATCCCAGGCGCCGCGCGGCATCCTCGGCGGCGGCCGGCACCAACTGCATCAGCCCCAGAGCACCCGCCGGGGATCGCTGCCCTGGGCGGCCGCGACTCTCCATGTACATAATCCCCCCCAACAGGGCCACATCCACGCCCGACTCTTCCGCGGCCTGGCACAGAAGCTGAGCGTGACCTTCTACCAATCGCACTCCCAAGTAATCGCGCACGCTGACACCCAAGGCGCGAGCAGGTCCCCACCCATAGATCGAGAACCCTACAACTCCCAGCAACAAGAGCAGGAGCAAGACGGTGCGCAGCGGCTTGGGGATGATCTCTCTCCGCAGGGAATAGTGGGAGGCAGAAAGCAGGATCAGCGATCAGCGATCAGCGAAGAAATTCTCCAGGAGAGTGAGTAACCACGCATCACGCTCGGAGCCCAACGGCGGAGGTGGGCCGATGGACTCACCCCCCATGCGCTCGAGTTCGCGCCGTGCGCGCTCCACGAGCCAATCCGCTCCCTCACCCATGATCTCCACCAAGAAGACCACGGCGGCGCGAGTACCCCTCCCGGCAAAAGCTTCGGAGGGTGGAGCATTCAAGCGACGCACCTCGCCCGCTGCGCGCAGCCACGCACGGGGATCATCGTGAATCACGTCATCCCACCAGCGAAACCAGGCCTCTGCCGGATCGGCATTCGCACGCTGGTCGACGCAGGTCAAGACGCACAATTCCCGGGCTACGGGTACGTCGGCGGGGTCCTCCGCCAGGGCACGCATGAGGGCAGGAGCAGCCTCCGGCACGGTTTGACGCGCCAAGATCAGGGCCGCTTCACGGCGTAGCACTGGCGAGGGAGAGCGCAGCGCACTGAATAGTTGATCCCATGCTTCCTCGCCCAGGTCCAACAGTCCCTGGCGCAGGGTGGGGAAGGCACCCTTACGCTCACCGTGCCTCAGAAGGGAAAGCATGATCGGAATGGCCTTGGGGTCCCTGAGTGCAGCGATGCCCTCAGCCGCGGACTGATGCAGGCGTCGATCTTCTCCGGTCAAGGCCGTGATCAGAATGTCACGCGCGCCCTTGCCGCCTATCTGTCCTGCGGCAAAGAGGGCGGGAACACGCAAATCCGGGCTGCCTGCTGACGCCGCCAGAAAGACCTGCTCGCGGGCCGAGGGCAGGGATTGGGCTCCGCAGGCTTGGATGGCCGCCACCTGCACGTCAATGGCATCGTCATCGAGGAGGAGCAACAGCTGTGCCTCGTCCCCCGCCTCCATGCGCTCGGCCAGAACGAAAGCTGCCACTGCGCGTATCAAGGAGCGCGGGTCGCGTGCTGCTGCGTGAGCCGCTCCATGCCCAGCTGATGAGACAACATCACTGATAGCCAACATGGAATCGACTCCGAAATTGTCGTGCAGTACACCGATGAGGCGATCGATGGACGGCGCTTCCACCCCGGCACCCGCTGGCACGAGCGCGGCTCGATGTGCCAGGGAGGCCAGACGTAGGGCCCGGCCTGTGAAGTAGAGCTCCTCGCCCAACATTGAGGTGAGGGAAATGAAGTGGGAGGCATCACCCCCTCCTGCAGAGTACAGGTCCTCCAAGGCCACGAGGTCGTCATCACGCTGGGAGGGGCTCAAGGCGGCCAGACGCGCCATGATCAGCTGGCCCAGGCGTGCCTGCCGTTCGGCGTCGCTGCGGTCCATCCCCCACCAGGTGCCGTCGGCCCGCCACAGGGCAAGTCGTGAAGCGTGCAACTCAGGATGAGGGTAGCGCTGCCACATGCTCCGGGTGCGCAGGGACTCGGCGAAGAGCATGATCCGGTCGAACCACGGCTCCTCGATGCCGGGACCCAGGACGAAGAACTTTGTGCGACCATCCAGCCTGAGCTCCACACTGCGCGCTAGCTCGGCTTGTCCCCCACGCGCGCCGGGCAGACGCCCGGCACCGAGAGCCCCTTCGGCAACCAGAAGGTCCAAGAGGTCGCGTGCCTGCCCTGTGGAGAGGAAGAAGGCCTCGCCATCCCGGGCCACGACGTCGCCCGAGGCCAGGTCCGGACCGATCAGAGTGAAGCCCTTGCCCTCCGGCCGGTCTTCAATAACGACCTGTAGCATTCCGTGGGAGTCTTCGCGCACGGGGATCACGGCACGGCACGCACGGAAGGTGTTCTCATCGGCGATCCACCAAGCGGCCCAGGCCGGTCCATCAGAACCGTGCGAAAGCCCAGAGATCTGCTTCAGCCGACGCAGAGCGGGCTCACTCAGTGACTCGTAGTCATCAAAATAGGTGAACCCGGAAACAACACGCACAAGGCGCGCTGGCACGGACTTCTCCAGCCACACACTGGTCTCGGGGGAGTTGCTGCGAAACCCGATGCCCGCTAACGCCGTTGCACAGGCACCGGCCACGAACTCGTCCGTGGATTCCAATCCCCGCAAGAGAGCGGGGGCGTGGGCATCCCCCAGAATGGTCTCCAGGCGAGTGTCCTCGCGCTCCACTATGGCCAACAAGGCACAGGCACCAGGGCGTAAGACCCATCGATCCCCGAAGGCCAGAGCCAGCAGTGCGTCCGTGATGACCGGATCCTCGCGTAGGGCCAGGGCTTCAACGGATCGACGGGCAACCCGCGGATACGGGTCATCGATCAGATTGAGAAGCAGGTCCGTTGCCTCGCTGCCCGGGATTGAACTGAGGAGACCCGTCGCCTTGAACCGAGCATCCCCATTGCGCGAGTGCAGGATCAAAGTGAGGCCAGCGAGTGGGGGAGGGACTGGCGAATCCGCCAAGGACCGGTGAGCCACGGTGCGCACGGGGCTCTGTGGATGCTCTAGCAACTCACAGAGCAAGGCAGGTGTGGCGTGTACCGGATCGAAGGCCAGGAATTCCTCAAGGACCTTCCCCCCCATTCGTCCGGGCATGCGCGTCCGCAAGCGTCGCACGACCAACTCGGCGTCTAGGGCACGACCTCCCCGGAGTAGCACCCGTAGGCCGGTCATCGTGCGGGCCGGCCAGTCGCTGGCAAGCGCCAGGCGAGCCGCTTCCAAGCCGGGTTCCCCAAGAGAGAGAAGGGTTTCGACCGCCTGCAGGGCCTGGGGATCGTCGGTGCGCTTGATCCGGTCAAGCCGGGAGAGGACATCAGCCGCAGCCCGCGCCATGCCCGGACTGGTGAGGGCGGAAAGAGTGTCCCCCTTCACGGGGATCTCCGTGCCCCCGGGGTTGACGTTGGGCACTGGGCCACCGGCGTCCTCCGGCTGCCCTGACAGGGGGAGATCCAAACCGTCCCCAGGCCCGCCCTTCATCTGCCGATGGAGCATGACCCGGTGGCAGACCTCGCACTGCGCCTGCTGAAAACCATCCCGAGCAAGCGGGTCGAGTCTCGTCGTGCGATTGGGCTCTCCGCAGACGGTGCAGACCAGGTGCGGACCCGCCGTGCGGGACTTGCCCTTGCCGGCTCTCCCGGAAACCTTGGGCAGGTCCTTCCCACGGGGAAGATCGACCTGAGCATGGGCCTCTGAGCAGAGCAGGGAGAGCAGCAGAAGAGCCGAGCTGAACAGCCGGCCCGTGTGGCGTTGATGTTTGAACATGGTGGCTTGCGGTGGACTTACCCTTGGGCAACCTCAGAGGATACGGGAAGAGTGGGAGAGGATGAGATCGCGAGGCCGTGAAATGGCCGCAACTGGCACCGGGAGAGCCTCCCATCGACCGGATAGTGGTTCCGACCCCTCTCCGCACGACACCAAGATGGGCGAGCCCCCCCGCGCAGGATCAACCCGCTGCCGACATGCTCACGGTGTGACCCGCCCCTTGTGGGCGACGTACATCTGACCCAATCCCTCGACCTTTCGGATCAGCTCGCGAGCCGTGATCAGCAACCCCACGTCATCCTCTCCCACACCTTCAAGATTCACGCCCGACTGCCTCACACCGGCCAGGTCCCCCATGCCTCTCGCTTCCATGTCGGCCTCGGCCAGCTCGAATCCATCCCGACTATTCTCAAGCAATCGCAAGCGCTTCTCAGCCTTCTTGTCTCCGAGCAGGTAGCAGACCGAATCTCCGGGACCCCGCCCCACGCGCCCGCGCAATTGATGCAACTGTGCGAGGCCCAACCGTTCGGCGTTCTCGATCACCATGACGGTTGCGCCGGGGACATCGACCCCAACCTCAATGACCGTTGTCGCCACGAGCAGCCCCACCTCACCGCGCCGGAACCGATCGAGTCGGTAGCTGCGCTCTTCGGCAGGGACCCGGCCGTGGGCCAGCTCGACGCCGAAGCGGGAGAGGTCCGAGGCAAGTGCCTGCTCGTATCTGCGCTCAGCGGCGGCGGTTCGCCCGCCCGCCTCACCCGAGATCCGCGGGCAGACCCAGAACACCTGCTCGCCTCGCTCCAGACGCGGCAGCAGTTTCTTCGACAGCCCTCGCCGCTCCGGGCCCCGCAGCCAGTGCGTCGTCAAGCTCCCACGCCCCGGAGGCATCCCCTTCAAGGTGGAGACGTCCAAGTCCCCGTAAACGGTCATGGCCAGGGTGCGCGGGATCGGCGTGGCCGTCATGAGCAGGAGATGCGCGTCCACCCCCTTCTCTGCCAGGGCCGCCCGTTGATCCACCCCGAAGCGGTGCTGCTCGTCGATCACGACCAGCGCCAGGCGTGCGTAGTGCACTTTTTCCGAGAACAACGCGTGGGTGCCGAACAGCACCTGAATCTCCCCCCGCTCCAGGCGCTGCAGGAGATAGCGCCGCTCGCCGGGAGGCAATGAGCCTGTCAGCAGAGCTGACTCGATGCCCACCTCCGCCAGAATCGCACGGGAGCCGTAGTAGTGCTGTTCCGCCAAGATCTCCGTGGGCGCCATCAACGCCGCCTGACCGTTGGCCTCGATGACGGCCATGGCCGCGTACAAGGCCATGGCCGTCTTGCCTGAGCCCACGTCGCCCTGGAGCAGACGCCGCATGGGCGTGGGCTTGGCGAGGTCGTCACACAATTCACCCAGGACCTCCTTCTGGCCAGGCGTGAACTGGAAGGGAAAGCGTCGGGTGATCTCCTTCTTCTGCTCGAAAGACAACTCCGCACGGCACGCGCCTCCGGCCTGGCGTCCCGTGCGCCCCAGTTGTAGGCGGGCTTGAACGGCGAGCAGGGACTCGAGGTAGACGCGTCGACGCGCGTCTTTGAATGATCCCGCATCCGGTGGACAGTGCAGGTGCAGCAGGGCGATCGGCAAGGGCGGGAGGTTGTGCTCCACGAGGACCTCCTCGGTGAGGGGCTCGTTCACGTAGGAGGTTCCCTTTTGGGCCACGGCTCTGCAGAGCGCGCCCACCCACTCACCACTCATGCCATCCCCCGCCGGGTACAGGGGTTCCACGGATCCTGGTTCTGGAAGTGGTTTATCGTCCCGGCCCATGCGCGGGTTGGAGAGTACCGGCCCGCTCCGGCCCGCAGCCATCTCCCCCGCCAGCTCGATCTCCTCCCCGGATGGGATTCGCTCGCGCACCCACGGCTGGTTGAACCAGACAACCTTCAGGCGCTGGGATCCATGGACGAGCTCTGCGCGGACGGCAGAGCGACGGCCCCCGAAGCGGGTCAGCCGTACCTCCTCCAATACACCCCGCACCCGCACGGGGCCCGAGGTCTGCGTCACGGCCTCCTCAAGCGAACAGGGCTCGACCCAGTGGTGTACGCCCGCCGGCAGGAGAAAGAGCAGGTCCCTCTGTGTAGCAACCCCCAACTTGGCCAGAGCCTTACAGCGCGCAGGCCCGACGCCCGGCAGGTCGGCTAGGGCCGCCGAGGCCGAAGACGCCGGGGCTTGGGGGGAGAAGGATCGGGAGGGTTGCGGCACGGGAGCAATGTAGCGCAGATGCCCTCATTCGATGCGCAAACTCGGGCTGCGGTTACGCCTCGGATGCTGATTCTTGGAGCTTGGCTTGGGCCAGGCGGCGCTCCACCGGAGTGAGTAGCAGGCTCGACAGGACCGCTGCCGCCACGTAGAGCACGACGGTGGCCACCATCAGGACCGTGTAGTCCCCCCCTGTGGCCTCCAGGATGTGTCCCGCCGTTAGGGGCCCGACGACCCATCCCACGCCCCACAGGGCCGCGTTCATACCCGTCTGCATCTCCCGAGCCCCGGGCGGGGTCGCCTGCATCATCAGGTTTTTCAGGATCGGGTAGGCCGAATTCATCAGTGCACCGCGGACGAGGAAGGCCACAATCGCCCAAGGCAGACTCCACGTAAAGGCCAGCAACAAGAAGAACGGGATGGAGGCGAGCTCAATGGAGACGATGCCGCGCACGTAGCCCAGGCGCCTGATCACAAGCGGCGTCAGCATGAAGCCGGCGGCGAAGAGGACCTGGCCCGAGGCGAACAGGTTGCCCCAGTCACCGGCCCCCATTTCGAAACGGTCCTTGAAGTACAGGGGCAGGAACGGAATGCAGAGCCCCGAACCGCAGGCGATCAGGAACTGGGGCATGGCAAAGCGTGCCAACACGCCGCGGTTCTCAAGGAACACGGGCCACAACCCTCTGCTCTTTGCCACGGCAGGTCGCTCCATGGGAATGCGCGCGAAAACCACGGCCGCGCACATGCTCAGCAGTCCTCCCCCCAAGATCACTCGGCCCGTGGCAGCGGCTTCGCTGCCGAGGGGTCCCTCCCAGTGAGTCACCAAACGCCCCGCCACGACAGCAGCGGCGACGGCCGCGAGCGTGGGGAGAGCCTCGGCCAATCCGAAGAGCCGCGCCCTGTCCCGCGAGGTGCTGTGCCGAAACAGGAAGGGAGCGATCGCAACGTACTGCAGGGTCAGCGCAAAACCGGCCACGAGATTGATGGCGTACAAGAGGCGCAAATCCCTCCCGACCCAAGGCAGAACCGCATAAGCGAGGCCACCTACCGCCGCCGACAGGACGAAGACTCCGCGTGCCGGTCGGCGGGCCAGGATCGCGGCGGCGGGCAGCGCCACGGCCACCTTGCCCCAGGCGTCAGCGGATTGGATCCAGCCGATCTCTGAGCTCGAGAGCCCAATGGCATCCAGGTAGCGCACCAGCAGGATGTAGACCACGGTGTGAGCCGCACCCGTCAGGGCAGCGCCCGTGAGGTAGACGCGCGCCGGGAAGGACATTCGGGTGGGTGCGCCTTCGGACACTTCCTCCCCGGTGGAATCGGAGTCCGTCACCTACTCGTCGACCCGGATCTCATAGAGGTTGGGCCAGTGCTTGCCGGTGATGTAGATCTTGTTCTCCTGCGCGTCATAGGCGATGCCATTGAGCACATCCTGTGCCAGATCCGGCACCCGCTGCTTGGCTTGTAATCCGCGCAAGTCGATGACTGAGTTCACCTTCCCGGTTTCGGGATCGATGCGCACAATGATCTCGCGCTGGTAGACGTTGGCCCAGATCTCGCCGCGAATGAACTCCAGCTCGTTCAGGTTCCAGAGGGACTGCCCGTCCAGCGTAACGGGCAGCAAGCGCTTCACCTTCAGGTCTGTAGGACCCACGAAGCGCAGAGTGTCCGTGCCGTCGCTCATGATCAGGGACTCGTCGTCTGTACACAGGCCCCAGCCCTCGCCCGAATAGGTCAGGCGGTACTGCTCTTGAAAATTGCGCCGGTCGTAGATGAATGCCACACCCTCTTTCCAGGTGACCTGAACCAGCAGGCCTTTCCAGATGGCTATGCCCTCGCCAAAGTAGATGGGCTCCAACCGATGACGCAGCAGAGCCTTGCCGGTTTGCAGGTCGATCGTCATCAGGTTGGATTCCTGATAGCGGCCGGTGCTCTCGTACAGAACTCCCTCGTGGATGATCAGACCCTGGGTGTAGGAGGCACGCTCGTGAGGATAGGTGGCGACGATGGAATAGCCATGTACCGGGGCCCCCGTGTCGCTGGGAGGGACAACGTCCCCGGATCCGTTCGGATCCCCCCCCTGAGGACCGGGCTGGGGATCGCCAGGCGAGCAGTAGCTGCAGGCCGCCAGCAGAGCCAAGGCCAAGCAGGCGACTGTTCGAATCGGAAGGGCATTCATGAGAGGACCGTGGGGTGGGTGAGTCTACGCCTCCACGCAGGTGCGCCCAACCCCCGGGCATAATGATGGAACTGGGCCATGCGATAGCCCTTTAGCCAGGAGCCCCCCCACTCTTCGCCCTCGCCCACTTACGCTTGAAGGTATGGATATGTATCTGAGACGACTTTCTTTGATCGGAGCCGCCATTCCATCCCTCCTCTGTGCTCCAGTAGCAAGCGCACAGTGGTCCTGCGACCCAGCGATAAACTTGCCCATAGCCAATGCGGCCGGGGATCAGGTCCAACCCAAGATTGCTCCTACCTCGGACGGCGGGTGCTACGTCAGTTGGTTTGACAGCATCGCCAACGGCTTCGACGTGCGACTGCAGAAGCTCGATGAGCAAGGCAATGAGCTCTGGTCTCACAACGGAGTCCTTGTTCTGGATAGAGGGTTCAGTTCGACTCAGGATTACGGGTTTGATGTGGATTCGGGGGACAATGCGCTCCTTGTTGCTCGTGACGACAGCGGAACCGGGGTACAGATCACAGCCTCCAAGGTCTCGCCCAGTGGTGTGCTCCTCTGGGGACCTACGGGCGTACAGCTGACAAACACGAGTTCATTCGTAGCCGCCCCAAAGATCGCAGGAACTGCCGATGGCGGAGTGGTCGTCGCTTGGTTGCAAAACAGCTCCGTCCTGCTCCAGAAACTCGACGGCAATGGAGCGACACTCTGGGGAGCAGGCATCAATCTGACTCCGTCATCGGGGTCGTATTCCGTCGGTGATCTGCATGACTCGGGCACCGACGTCATCCTCTCGATGGTGCACCAGACCGGCTCGTTCACCTCACCCAAGCATATCGTTGCCCAAAAATTCGATGCTGCCGGAAACCCACTCTGGGGGTCGACCGTCTTGAGCATCTTCGACTCCGGCTCGCTTCAATTCGGGAACTACCCGCCGTTCACTCCGGACGGGAGCGGGGGAGCCCTATTCGCCTGGTACGGCGTCAGCCCACTTCAGGTGTATGCTCAACACGTGTTAGCGGATGGGACGGAAGCATTCCCCCACAACGGCGTGGCTGGTTCGACTAACACAAGCCGAGTCCGCGTAAGTCCATCCGTGAGCTATGACGGTGCCAGCGGATCGACCTATCTTTTCTGGACAGAGCAAAACTCTGGACAGTCACAGTCGGGACTTTGGGGCCAGAAGTTTGATGCCGCAGGAATTCGCCAGTGGACCAACCAGGGGGCAACACTCGTCCCTATCGGTTCGCCGGGGATACAGCAGGTGAAGGCAGAGGTCAGCGGAGCGGGAGCATTTGTCTTTTGGACCCACATCCCCAGCTTTGGCACTGACACACTGGAGGGAGCTCACGTGGATACGGCAGGCGCCATCGATATCGGCATCTTCAGCGTCGCATCAACGCCTAGCGGCAAGTCGCGACTGGATACCGCCATGGGCGCCACGGGGCAAGCACTCCTTGCCTGGAGCGACAAGCGTAACGACTCCGGCGACATCCAAGGCCAGAATGTCAATGCGGATGGGACGCTCGGATCCTGCGGACTCGGGACCGTCTACTGTGACTCAAATCCAGATAACTCCTCGGGCATCTGTATCGACACCGTGTCCTGCGCTTCGGGAAGCATCAACCTCTGCATGACAGGAGCACCTCCCAATCAATTCACCTACCTGCTGGTCGGCGCGGGCACCGGCACCATCACCAACCCGCCGGGTGCCCAGGGCGATCTGTGCCTGGGCGGCTCCCAGATCGGTCGCTACACATCGGATGCCGGAGTCATCGACGGTTCCGGCTCTTTCAGTACGGACCTCCTGAACGCAGCATCCGGTGGAGGAGGGGGCAATCTTCCGAACCCTCCGGGAGGCAACCTCTGTGCTCCCGCTGGTCAGACCTGGAATTTCCAGTACTGGCACCGTGCGGGTATGAACCCCTCAAAGTTCTCGCAAGCCCTGTCAGTTAGATTCAACTGACTCGGAATCGGATACGCGACTTCCCGGGTCTCAGTCACTTGCGAGGGCTGTGGATCCGGGCGTTTCGGCCTGGACAGACTCCGCGCCTTTTCCGATCCACAGAGCGAGGGCCATCCCTCCGGCCAAGATCCCCACAATCACGCGCTGGAACGGATGCGGGTTGGCACCTCTGAGCGTTTCGGCCTTGAGTTGGGAGTGGAAGCCCGCAGGCAGAGCCGGTTCCAAGGGGCGTAGGCTGGGCACCAAGGTCGTGCCGAAAAGCTCGACGGCAGGACCAATTCCGGACAGGGGATTGCAGGGCTCGGACGTGCTGTAGGGGTTGTAGAGATCCCTCATGACTGTTCCTCCTTTAGTGACAGGTTGGGGCTGTCGGCAGGGGGTCTGGTTTGGCCCCCGGGTACCACTCCGGTCCCGGGTGGGATGCGGGGCCGACGAGAGGTAAAAATCCCATCAAACCCCGTTTGGGGGTGTCTGCAGGGGTTTGGAGGAGACAATCGAGACCGCGATCCGTGTAAGGCCGTCCTCCTGGGGCTGGAGCACACCCCTATCAGGGAACGCAGGCGGCGCTAGCAGACACGCCTCGAGCCCGTACCCTCTTCCTACCCCACCCAAAACCGCAACAACCACGCCCCCGGTGCCGTTGAGAACCCATCGTGCCGGGATCCACCTGGCCCCCGCCCTGTGGCCAGCAGGTATGAACCGCGCCGCCCCGATTCACAGCACACTCAGGACTCCCATGGTCTCCTTCTCGCGTCAGCTCTCAGGAATCGCCCTCACCTTCATCGCCCTCACCACCAGCGCACACTCAGGGGGTGAAGATGACCTGCGGGGCGCCGTTCCCGAGGTGCTGCGGGCCGACCTGATGCACGAGCGCTGGAGCGCGGCACTCGAGAAGCTCGACGGCCTTCGGACCAGCCAGCCCCTGGATGCGGACCTTTGGACCTACCTCTCGGCCGTGGCGCAGGACCGGGCCGGGCAGGACGAGGCCGCCCTGGCCCTCTTGCGCTCCATCGAGCGGGATCACCCAGACAGCGACTGGATCCACAAGGCACGCTTCCGACAGGCCGAGATCCTGCGCGATCGCAAGGACTTTGAAGGTGCCGAGCGCATTTACGAAGAAGCCTTGGCGCGCCTGCGCTCCAACGAGCGTCAGGGAGAGCTTGGAGACATCTACCTGGAGTTTGCCGATAACCTGTCGACACCTTCGAGGACGGCGCGGCCTGATGAGGGCGGGCTGGATTACCGCCGTGCCGGTGAGCTGTACAGCAAGGTGCTCGAGCTAGAGACCCCAAGAGATCGCCAGGACCGTGCCACGTTCCGGGTAGCCTGGTGCCTGGAGCAGCTGGGAGATCCGAACGGCGCCATGCACGCGTATGACGCCTACCTCGAGAGGTTTGACCCCCAGAGGCAACATCCGCTGACGGCGGAGTTCATGGCCGGCGAACAGGTATGGAAGGCGCGACTGCAGTTGGGAGTCAATGAGCAGGCCAGTGGGCAGGCGGCCGGAGCACGCCGCACCCTTGAAGACCTGTGCGCGGACCTGGGCACCTACCTGGAGGGGACGGACCTGGACGACGAGCGGCGCGAGGTCCTGACGGATATGCACGGTCAGGCGCGCTACCGCGTGGCCGGGACCTATGGCGGCGACCGCAACTCGGCTCTGTTGGCCATTACAAACCTCAAGGGCTTCCTGGCGGACTTCCCCACCCATGATTGGGCCACGCGTGCGGCCTTCGAATTGCCCACCAAGTACAAGTCCATCGGGTTCTGGGATGAGGCCCTTGAGGGCTACCGCGGCGTCGCCGAGCGCCCGCGTCCCGAGCACGCATCCACCGACGTGCTCGAAGAACACGCACGGCTGACGACCCTGGCGCTCTACAGCCGCGGCATCGTGCTGCAGAGCCAGGAGCGCTTCGACGAGGCGGTCAGCGATTACGCCGAGTACACGCGCAGGTATCCGAGCGGTCCCAATTGGAGCGATTGCCAGCGCGGTATCGTGGACTGCGCCTACCAGCGGGGCGCCGCCATGCGCAAGCGCGAATTGTTCGACGGGGCTCGTGAGGCCTGGGAGACTTTCCTCACGGACCACCCGCTTGACGATCGCGTGATGCAGGTTCAGTTCGACCTTGGCTCCCTGTTCGTGGAGGAGGCCGCGTTGAGGCGGCAGTCAGATGAGGAAGCCGACGTGAGCGAGTCCCTGAACGCCGCCGTTGCTCATTGGTTGCGTATGGCGGACAAGTACCCCGGCAGCCACCACGCGAGCCAAGCCCTCTACATGAGCGGGCTGCAGTTGGAGTTGGAATTGGATGAGCTCACGCGTGCCATAGAGGTCTACCGGCGCTGCAACTTCGGCTCCAGAACGAACGCCGCCCAGGCCCGTCTGGCGGGCATGACCGAGCCCAGCCTTGAGCTCATCACCGAACGCATCTGGCGCAGCCACGAGACGCCCCAAGTGCTATTGCGCCTGCGGAACGTCGAAGAGTACGAGGTCAAGCTCTACCGCCTCGATCTGGAGGCCTATTTCCGCAAGCACCTGACGCACCGCCGGATCGAAGACCTGGACCTGGACCTCATCGCTCCGGACGAGAGGCGTGAAGAGAGCGTTGAGGGCTACCGCGAATACGCACCCCTGGAACGGCACGTGGACCTCGACTTTGAGGGCCCGGGCGTCTGGGCGCTGTCCATCACCGCGGGCGAGCTGCGGTCCACGACCCTGGTCGTGCGCAGCGACGTGGAGGTCATCGTCAAGAGCTCACGACGCGAGGTCTTCGTCTTCGCGCAGGACATGCGCCTGGGCGAGCCCGCCCAGGGTGTCCAGATCTTGCTGGGTATCCCCCAGGGGGACGGTCAGTCCACTCTCGAACAGCTGACAACCGACGAGAACGGAATCGCGCGGCTCGAACTGGATGCTCTCAAAGGAGCGGACGAGTTGCGCGTACTGGCCCTACGCGAGGGGCACTTTGCCTCCAACGGCCTCACCCTGGGAGGGCTGACGGTTTCCAGCGGATTGCAGCCACGGGCGCACGTCACAACCGATCGCACCGCCTACCAACCCGGCGACAGTGTGCGCCTGCGGGCCGTGGTGCGGGAAGTCCAGGAAGGGTCGTACACGTTCCACGAAGGTGACCTGTACCACGTCAGCGTGACGGACTCCCGCGGTCGGCCCCTGTTCAACAAGAGCCTACCCCTGTCCGCCTTCGGCACCCTGAACCACGCGTTCGTCCTGCCCGCCCAAGCCGCCCTGGGGCGCTATGCGGTGCAGGTGGAGGGGCCCACTCTGCCGCGCAGCGTGGGGACCTTCCAGGTCGACGTCTACCAGCTGCAGAAGGTCGAGCTGGACTTCGAACACGAGCGGTCGGTGTTCTACCGGGGAGAGTCCATAGAGATCACGGCTCGGGCCAGGTTCTACTACGGGGAGCCCGTGGCCTCGAGCCCCTTGATGGTCACACTTCCCGATGGCCGGCAGGTTCAATTGGAAACCGATGCGAAGGGCGAGGCGCAGTTCACCATCGAGACCCGGGACTTCCCAAACGAAGGCCCCCTCGTGTTTCGCGCCCATCTGCGTGCCGAGAACGTCACCAGCACAGGGCAGGTCTACCTGGCCACGCGCGGGTTCACAACGGACCTGAAGACCGACAAGGACGTGGTCCTGGCAGGGGACAGCTTCGCGGTGAACGTGAGCACCACGACCCCGGACGGAAAAGGGAGTGCTCGGGACCTGCACCTCTCAGTCCTTCAGCGGCAGTCCCGCTGGGGAGGGACGTTTGCGGAGCAGGTCGTCGTGGAACACACGCTGCGAACGGGCGAGGATGGCAAGGGCCAGTGGACGCTGGCCTTGGAGGAGGGCGGCACGTACGCGCTGCGCGCCACCGGCGAGGACCGCTTCGGAAACACCATTACCGCGGAGCACGCCCTCTTTGTCTCCGGCACCGACGATTCGGTGCGGCTGCGCATGCTGACCGAGTCCACTCAGATCGAGGTGGGCGAGACCCTCTCCCTGGATCTTCTCAACCGCGCCGGACCGGGCTTGGCCCTGATCACTTTCGAAGGTGAATCCATTCTGGCCTATCGACTGGTTCAGCTCACTCCAGATCACAACGCGATCGAGCTGAAAGTGGACCATGAGCACTTCCCCAACTTCCGTGTCTCTGCGGCATTCATGCGTGACAACGAGTTCTTCGAGGCGAGTACCGATCTGGAGGTGGAACGAGCCCTCACAGTCCGCGTGAAGCCCGCGGCCGAAACCGTCGAACCGGGCGGGACCTTGCGCGTTGACGTGGAGGTCACCGATCAACTGGGCCGCCCTGTGGAGGCGGAGCTGTGCCTGGCCATCGTGGATGCCGCCCTGTTCCAGCGCTTCCCTGACACTGCTCCGGCCATGGTGGCGTTCTTCGAAGAGGGTGCCCGGCGTGACGCGGGCTTGCGCACGGCGACCTCATGCACCTTCCGCTATCAGGGCCGGACCGTTCGCATCGACGGCGACATCTTGGCCGAAGACCTGCGCCGTGAAGGCCAGACCATGTGGGCCGAAGACCGGGGCGCCATTGTGGACCGCCTGCGGTCCCTCGGGTACGCGGATGCCGAGATGGACGTCCAGGAGTCCATGAGGAAGGGCGTGCGCGACGAAATCTCGAACGGGAGGGCGTTCAAAGACGCCGGGCGCCGTCAGTTGAGCACAGCGGGGCTCGAGTCCCTCTCTGCGCTCGGCTATGTGAGCGGTGGAGGCGGCGGGGGCGGCCAACAGGATGTTGCCGGCTCGTCTCCCTTTGACGACAACAGCTTCAATCGTGCCATAGGCATCGCTGGCGGTTCCGGAGGTAAATACGGGAGGCGTGACAAAGAAAAAGGTGTCCGCTTTGGTCTTCGAGGAACGGCTCCCGCCATGTACGACGCGGACACGGCGTTCTGGTCTCCCGCGGTCGTGACAGGCGTGAACGGCAAGGCCAGCCTGGACCTCACCCTGCCGGACAAGGCCACGCGCTGGCGGATCACAGGCCGCGGAGTGAGCACCTCAACCCTGGTGGGCGAGACGAGCTCCACGTTCATCACCCGCTCCCAGTTCTTCGTAGAGCTGATCGCCCCGGCGTCCTGCGTGGAAGGCGACCAGCCGCGCATCCGCGCCCGGGTGCATAACCTGACAGGCAAACCGGGAACGGCGCGCCTGTCCCTGCGTGTCAGCACAGATGAGGGAATCCGAGTGGTCCCTGCTGAAGTCGAGCTGGGATCCGAGGCTCTGGTGGATTACACGTTCCCGTCCCTCAAGGCCCTGCCCGCTCTCACCCACCGCCTGGACCTCTTGGCCGACGTGCGCCTTGAAGACGGTGAGCGCATTGAGAGCCGGTCGAGCGAGGAGCTCCCGGTACGCCCGTGGGGCCTGGAGTTTTCCTCCTCGCACAGTGGTCCCATCGCGGACACAACCACGTTCTGGCTTGAGCTCCCGGAGGGACGCGACTACACCGGTCGCAAGTTGGATCTGTACGTGGGCCCCAGTCTGAACCGCTGGCTCATCGACGAGGCGTTTGGTCGCCTAGGGTTCCTGCAGTCAAACCTGCACCTGGGCGGCGTCTCCCAGTCAGCCACGGCGGCCGACCTCCGCGGTGCCCTTGCGGTCCTTGCCAACCTGGGCACCAGCGGACGGAGGGGACATCCTGAGTATGCGGCGCTGCATTCACGCGCCCAGGGTCTGGCGGCGAGCCTCGTGGCCTCTCAGCGCAAGGACGGTGGCTGGCGGTGGCTTGGACAGGGTGGGCGCTCGACGCCCCAGACCAGCGCCGACGTGGTGATCGCACTGGGTGCGGCTCGCGATGCGGGCCTGGAGTTGCCTCCCAGCACCCTCGAGGCGGCCACCTCCTACCTGCAGAAGTCTTTCGCCGCCCTGTCGGGACCGACGAATGAGCTGAAGGCCACCCTGACCCACGCCCTTGCCGCGGTGGGTAAGGGAAATTTCGGCGCGGCCAACCGCCTCTTTCGTGAGCGCAACCAACTCTCTTCTGCCGCACTGGCACATCTGTGCCTGGCCTTCGTCCACATGGAGCGCGATCCCATGGCGGCCGAGGTGGCGCGCCTCCTGGAAGCTGAGATGGAATTGACCAGCAATCCCAATTCAACCTCCCCCGAGGTGTTCTGTTCGGTTCGCGGCAACAAGGGTTGGAGCCGCTCGCGACTGGGTATGACGGCGCTGGCCCTCAACGCCCTCCAGCGCTCCCTGCCCAACTCACCCAAGATCGGCCAGGCCGCCAACTACCTCCTCTCCCACCGCCCCTGGGCGGCGGACACAGGTCGCGGTCTGGCCGTAGTCGCCATGGCGAAACAGACGCGCAACTCAGACCGGCCCCAGAATGACGCGCAGGTGCGCGTAGAGATCGCCGGCCTGGAACCGCAGCTGGTCGAATTGGAAGCCCTCGGATTGGGCAAGTTCCTGTCGATTCCCCTGGATGAGGTGCGCGAGCGCCGGGTGCGTGTCGACCTGCAGCACGCAGGCGGCGGGGAACCCCAGTTCAGCGTCGTCTTGACGGGCTTTACCTCCACCCTGGGCAAGACCCGCAGGGGCGAGCAGGTCTTCCGTTTGAGCCTGGAGGACTATCTGGCCAAGGCGCCCCTGTTCGACGGACGCCCCCTGCCCACGGGCTTCAGTGTTCTGCGCAGCTACGAGAAGCAGTGGAACAACAAGGTGCAGAACCTAGAGAGCGGCGCCCTGACGCGCGTACGCCTGTATGTCCAGCGGGACGACCGCCAAGCGGAAGAGGACGTGGACCACCTCGTGCTGGAAGTACCCCTGCCCGCGGGCGCGCACCTCGTGGAGGGCAGTCTGCAAGGGGGGCTGGGAACCCATGAGATCCGTGGCGGTTCCATATTCGTTCCCATCGGTCCCATGCGCGGAGTCAGCGCGATCGAATTCGATCTGGTGGGAGCCGTCGCCGGCGACTATCGGGTCCTGCCGCCGGTCCTGCGCAGCGCCTACGAACCCGAACGCTTCGCCATCGGCACTGCACGCACGCTGAGCGTGCTGCAACGGGGAGACGCATCGCCAGATGTATACCGCTCGACCCCCGACGAGCTGTTCAACCACGGACGCGGCCTCTACCGCGCTGGTGCTTCCAATCTGGCGCACGCCAAGCTCAGCGCCCTGTACGAGGAGTTCGCACCGCTACTCCACGACAGCCAACTCAAGGAAACGGCCAACATGCTGCTGTATCTGTCCATCGGACGCGGCGACTCGAGTGCCATCGTCAAGTACTTCGAGGTGATCAAGGAAAAAGACCCCGAGCTGTTCATTCCCTTCGACAAGGTCGTGGCCATCGGCCAGGCCTATCGGGACCTGGGCGAGTTTGAGCGGGCCCTGTTGATCTTCGTGGCCACCATCGAGGAGACCTTTGGCAAGGACCTCAAGGTGGCGGGCGCCCTGCGCGATCAGGGGGAGCGCGCCGGCGCGCTCGACACCCTGGAACAACTCTGTCGCGAGTATCCGGACACGTCCAACGTGATCGACACCTGGCTGGCTCTCTCGGATGAGATGCTACTGGCGGCCATGGACGCCCATCGGGATCCCAGCCTGAAGAAGGCCGGACACACCCGCGCCAGCCTGACCCAGGACGGCATCCTGCTCCTACGCCGCCTGCTGGCCATGCACCCCACCGGACCCTCCACTCCGGCCGCGGGGCTGAACCTGGTCAGCGCGTACCTGGCGTTGGAAGACCGCGAGACCACCTCGGCGCTGGCGGGGGACATGGCGACGCTGTTCAGCGATCCCCGCTACGCCGACGCCTTCTTGTACACACGCGCCGTGGCCGAGTGGCACCTGGGGCGTGAAGAGGAGTCCATTCGACTGCTGCAGCAGATCGTGGAGGCCGAATACACCGACAAGCGCGGGAACGTCTCCCACTCGGAGAACCGCGACCTGTCCCTCTACATCCTGGGGCAGATCTATCACGCCCGCCGCGACCCGAAGCATGCCAGCGAGTACTACGAGCGGGTGAAGGACCTCTTCTCCGACGCGGCTGAGGCCCTGGCGGGATTTGCCGAGCGGCGACTGGCCCTGGACGAGATCACCACGGCCCAGCCTGGCCAACCGGTGATCCTGACCATGCGCCACAAGAACCTGGAGGAGGTCGAGATCCTGGTGTACGAGGTGGACCTGATGACGCTCTACCTGCGGGAGAAGAACCTGACCAACGTCACCTCCATCAACCTGGCAGGGATCTCCCCGACCCTGCGCCAGACGGTGGAGTTGAGCGCGAGCCGTTCTCTGCGCGCCGAGCAGACCGAAGCCAGCCTGGATCTGACCCGGCCCGGCGCCTATCTGGTGATCTGTCGCGGGGGCAGCCTGCACACGTCAGGGCTGGTCCTGATCACTCAGCTTGAGCTGGACGTGCACTCCGATCCGCAATCAGGTCGTATGCGAGTGCAGGCCACGAGTACCGAGGACCAGCGCTACCTGCGTGAGGTGGACGTGCGCGTGATCGGGTCGGCCAACAACTCCTTCACCTCGGGTGAGACCGACCCGCGCGGGATTTTCGTAGCCGACGGAGTGCGGGGGTCGGCCACGGTCATTGCACGCCACGGGGAAGCCCACTACGCCTTCCACCGCGGTACGGAGCTCCTGGCCCAGGAACCCGCCCAGCCTCAGCGTCCTCAAGCTCAGACGCGTGGGCAGGCCGAAAACATGATCTTCGAGCAGCAAGAAGGCGCCGCTTACTTCTCCAACGTGATGGGCATGAACAGAGCCATCCAGGGCGAACGGGGAGGAAAGCTGCAGGAGATGATCCAGAGGGACCGAAAAGGAGTGCAGGTTCTGTCGGTCAAGTAGGAATAATTGGCCGCGCAATCCACGCCCCCGCCCATGTCCCCCCACCCCCGTCCTTCCCATCCCTGGCTGTCGGCTCTGGCCCTCCTGGGCCTCCTGCCCAGCTGCGGGGATGGATCGGTCGGTCAGGACCAGCCAGGCCGCACGGTAAGCCCCCCCAACGTGGTGGTCATCCTGCTGGACACGCTGAGACCGGACGTCCTCAGCTTCTACGGTGCCGAGGAGGAGCGGGCCCCCTACCTCGCCAAGCTGGCGGCCGGAGGAACGGTCTTCGAGAACGCCTTCTCCACCTCGACCTGGACCGCGCCCTCCACGGCATCCATGTTGACCGGCATGTATCCCGACCGGCACGGGGTCACACGCGGCTTCCTGGCTCAGTTCCGTGAAGGTGAGGCCGTCGAAGAGGGGGCACTGGAGCAGATGGAGCTCCTGGCCATCTCCTCGGACGTCCCCACCCTCGCCGAGCGCTTCAAGCAAGCGGGCTACGGCACTTACGCCCTGGCGTCCAATGTCAACATCGGGCCGGAGATGGCATTTGATCGAGGCTTCGATGAGTTTGAACGCCACGACATGAAGCCCGCCAAGGTCCTGACTGAGCGTCTCTTGGCCATGCGCACGCGCATCGAAGCCAGCGGAGCCCCGAGCTTTCTGTACCTGCACTTCAACGACGTTCACAAGCCCTATCAGCAGCACCCTCGATTCTACCGGCCCGATGAAGAGCGCGAAGAGACCGAGGAATACCTGGAGCGCTACAAGAGCGAGCTAGGCTATCTGGATAGTTTCTTGGCTCGCATCCACCAGGCCATGGGCTTCGATGACGACACCCTCATTGTGGTGATGGCCGACCACGGAGAGGAATTCCGCGAGCACGGTCAGCTCTACCACGAGTTCACACTGCACGTGGAGTTGAACCGCATCCCGTTTTTGGTCAGGGCTCCTGGCCTACGCGTGAAGCCGGGCCGCGTATGGGAGAACGTGTCCTTGATCGACGTGGTACCAACCATCTTTGACCTGATCGGGCAGGACGCCCCGGTCGACCTGGATGGCAGCTCCCTGGCGTCCTTCTGCCGCAGCGAGGACAAGCGCCAGGGACTGCTGTCAGAGAGTACGGCACTGGTCCAACGCCCCCTGATCCTGCACCGCTTTGAGGATGGGGATCACCTGTGGGGCGTAATCCTGGAGAACTGGAAGCTGATTCAATCGCACCTGGGGGTCCTGCTCTACAACCTGGAGACGGATCCAGGCGAGCACGACAACCTGGCAGACACCCACCGGGCCCTAGTGCAGCAACTCATCGCCCTCCTCGACGAGCACCGCGGGCGTGGCTCCAACCCGCAGTCCATGCGCACCCAGGTGGACATCGACCAGGACCTGCTGGACCGGCTGAAAGCGATCGGCTACGTGAAGTAGAGAGCGGCGCTACAGATCACCCAATCGCCGGCGCTCGTCTTCCATCCACCGGCGCATGCGTGCCAAGGTGCTGGCCTGGTCTGGTTGAGTGGCCAGATTGACGCGCTCATCCGGATCGCTCAGACGATCGAACAAGATCTCCTCACGGGTTCCGGCCGCCTCGAAGGAGACGTACTTGAAGCGTTCCTCCACCACCGCCCGCTCGACCATGCCCTCTTCCCCACCGAAGGCTGGGGCAAGGTACAGAAACCTCTCGCGCCAAGGAGCAGAGGGATCCTCCAGGATGGGGACCAGGCTCTTGCCCTGAACGTCCGCGGGAACATCGAGGCCGCAGACGTCGAGCACCGTGGGTAGGAGGTCCTCAGTCAAGACCAACTGGTCCATCGTGCGGCCCGCCTGAATACGCTCAGGAAAGCGCATGAGCAGAGGCACCTGGATCGATGGCTCGTAGGACAGGCCCTTTTGCTGCAGCCCATGCTCCCCCAGCAGCTGGCCGTTGTCGGTGGTAACGAGGATCAGGGTGTCATCCAACTCGCCACTCACCGTCAGGGCGTCGAGCACGCGCTGGACGTTGTCATCCACCGAGAGCATCAACTCCCAATAGGCGCGCAGGTCGCGGGCATAAGCCTCTTCGTCGTCGATGGCGTGGCGTCCCGAGGCGTTGCGCAACACACGATAGAAGGCCGGCAGGCTGCTCACAAGATCGCGCGCGCTGACCGGTAGGGCCACAGGCACGTCATCCAGGGTTCCCGCGTGGCGCGGGGCCGGAGTCATGGGCACGTGCGGGTTCTTGAACGCCAGGGTGAGGAAGAACGGCTCATCGGAGTCCCGAGCCTCTCCCAGGAACTCCAGGGCATGGTCCGTCAGGCGATCGGCTTGGAATCCTTCGCTCTGCAGGCTCTCGCCGTCCACGTTCAGAACCTGATCGAAGTGGCTGCCAGGGCCCTCATAGCTGACCCAGCGATCGAACCCCCGCACAGGGCCACCGCCAGGATTGGGCAGGTGCCACTTGCCGATCCAAGCCGTGCGGTAACCAGCCCGGTCGAGGTGATCGGCGACGGAATCGTGCGCGGCAAGGCCGCCTGGCTCGGGGTGGTTGTTCCACACCCCATGGAGGGTGGCGTGCTTGCCCGTCAGCAAGGCCGCGCGCCCAGGGCAGCAGCGGGAGGTGCTGACGTAGGCGCGGCGAAAGAGAGCGCCCTCGGCCGCGATGCGGTCGAGGGCGGGTGTCTGGATATAGGGGTTGCCCGTGATGGACAGGCTGTCGTAGCGCTGGTCGTCCGTGAAGATCAGCAACACGTTGGGACGCGCCGGGGTGCGACTCTCTGAAGCGCAGGCGCCCAGGATCCACAGCGCCACGAGCATGGGAAGGCGACTACTCATTGGAATCCATGAACCTCTCAAGGGCCGCCTCAAGCAGGGCCCGATGCCCTCGCAATTCGGGGGCGTCCGCTAAGTTATGAGCTTCGTGGGGATCCTCGATCAAGTCGAACATTCTGAGCTCACCTGACTCCAGATCCAGGATCACCTTGTAGCGTTCGTCCATGGCTGCCCGGCGGCGGCGGAGCCTATCCGTCTCACTGAAGAGGATCCTGCGCCTCTCAACGCTGAGAGCTTGCACGGGAGTCCCCTCCATCGCCTTCGGGACGTTCAGGCTCAGGTAATCGCACAGGGTCGGCGCCAGGTCAATCAGGTTCGCCCCCACCTCGTTGAGGCCCGGCTCTACACCGGGACCCACCAACAACAAGGGCACGTGAATCAGCTCATCGTGCAGGGTCTGGCTGTCGCCGAGCCCGCCGTGGTCGAAGAGTTGCATGCCGTGGGTGGAGGTCAAGACGATCAAGGTGTTCGCACGCAGGCCGGTATCCGTCAGGCCCGCCAGGAGGCGTCCGACCTGCGTGTCTACGTACGCCAGTTCCGCGTCGTAGTGAGCGCGTAGCTCAGTGAGATCCGCCTGTGTCCAATTTTGGCGTCCACGGAGCAGGTCGCTCATGCCCAGGCCGCCCTCCAGGGCGCCCCTGTAGTCAGGATCCCCGAACTCGAAGCCCTGAACGGGGGCCCAGTCGTGCAAGGGGTCTGCGTAGTGAGCGATCAAGAAGAAGGGACGGCCGTCGACTTCATCGAGTTGCTCAAGCGCCGCATCCGTAACGAGTGACGCGCTGAGGCCCTTGGGCCAGGCGGTTCGGTCCACCACAAGACGAAACTCATCGAAGCCCTCCCCCAGCCCGCTGGCGGGGTTTAGGAAGGGATGACTGAGTATCGCCCAAGTTGCGTATCCCTCGGATTGCAGGAAGGCCGCGATCCCGTGCGCACCGCCCACAAGCTGCTCGGCCTCCCCACTCATGCCGATGGAACTGGGGTAGCGTCCTGTGATCAGTGAAGCAAAGGCTGGGCGACTCCAGGGTGAAGGCGTCACCACATCGCTGAATCGCAGCCCGTCACCGGCCAACGTGTCGATGTGCGGTGTGGTCTCCAACGGATAGCCGTAGCAACCCAGGTGATCCGCACGCGCCCCATCCAGGAGAACGATGAGCACGTTGAGCCCCGAACCCATACCTGCCTGCCCGTTCACCTTGGGCGCGCATCCAGCGGCTACCCAGACTCCCAGGCTGACGGCGAGGGCGGCGCGCAAGGGCTGAGCAGGTGCGAACATGGAGCGCCCTACCCTAGCGAGCAGACCGGGCCCCGGGCAAAGGGGGAGCGGAGCGACGCCGGTACAGATCGAGGTCGGCCCCGCCTGGAATAGGCACGGATTCCCGCAGGTACTCCTTTGGGAAGCGCTCGTCATTCACGAGACCCCTCTCCCAGGGGTTCACCACGAGGCGGCCCTCGTGATCGCGGATCCCGTTCCCGAGGATCACGTAGTCGGGTTCTTGGGAGAGAACCCAGGCGCCGTCGCTCCGGTGGTGCCCCTTGAGGGCGATGCGCAGGTCCGGTTCGCGTCTGGCGGAGGAGGCGTTCGTGAGCCCCAGCACGTCCACGATCTTCAGGCCCGAATACCAGCCAAAGGCACCGATGGGCGAGAGGGCCACCGTCCGATATTCGGGCACAACCTCGCCAAAGTAGCGGCCGAGGGATTCCCAGCGTTGCTCGTCGAACTCATGCAAGAGGGCCAAGTAGGGGCGACAGTGGTCATCCAGGATCCCCACCTGGGGAATCCTATCCACCAACCCCTGGGCCAACTTGACCTGCAGGACCTGGGGCAGGACCAAGGCCGCTCCGAGGGCCACGCATCCCAACCCCCGCCCGCGACCCAGTGCATCCGGCCATCCCAAGCAGGCCATGAGCATCGCTAGAGGCAGGGTCGGCACGAAGAAGCGGGCCAGCGCCACGTAGTCGCCACCCACCCAGATCACGTAGGCAGTATGCAGGACCAGACCGACGATCGCGCAGCGCAGCCATGAGGACTCGCGGCTTGAACGCAAGTGCCCCAACACGGCAATCAAGAGGTACACGCCCACCCCAGCCATCACAGTCGAGAGCATGAAGTACTCCAGCCCCCGTGCGAGGTCCTCTCCAACCGGGAGCTTCTTGACGGTGTAGGTCGTGGGCAGCACCTGGCCGTAGTACAGCCAGCGAAAGCACGTCCACGAAGCCAGGGCGGCCAACGGCAGCCAGGCCGCACCGCGCCTACGGCCCGGACCGAGGAAGTAGGGAATGGCGAAGAGCGCGGCTTCCTGTCGCAACAAGCAAGCGAGGGCCAGGGCGATTCCCGCTCCCCATGCCGAATCCTGTCGCGCCTCTGCGCGCAAGCCCAAAGCCAACCAAGTCACCAGAAGAGCGGCCAGCAAGGTGGTGCCCAAACCTGCGGCTCCATGGAAGGCCAGGGCCGGAGAGGTGGCCACGAGCAGAGCGGGCACGGGCCAGGAGCTCTCGGGCCGCAGGGTGCGCCAGGCAGAACCCACGGCCCACGCCGCCAACCCACAAGCCAGGGCAGAGAGCGTCAGCGAAAGCGTGACGGGATTCCAGCCGAGCGCGAGTCCGGCAGCGATAACGAGCACCCAGAGGGGAGCAGTGAATCCCTCAATGCGCTCGCCGGGGTTGAACACCAACCCATCGCCCTGCAGCAGGTTGCGGGCATAGCGGAAGCAGATGAAGTCGTCGTCGATGGGCCCGGAGTCCGCAAAGCTCAGGGCGTGCAGCACGGCGCCACCGATCGCCAGCGCCAGACAGGCCTGAAACGTGCGGTTCATGAACTCTCCAGCGGAGAGGGCAGGCGCACGGCTCCTCCAAACGAGGTGCGCGCTACAGAGGGAGAGATGTTCCGCATGAGCTCAAGGACCGAGGGCATCCTCCAGACTCGATCAGAGCGGGTCAAGCGTGGTAGGCCGATCTGCCTACCAAGCTAGCGTTCCTGGCGTGGCACCGGACTCTTGGCTGACCCTCAGTTGTCGATGCGGAAGTAACGCGGAACGAAGTCGTTGGCATCGCCGTCGTTGTTCAGGTCCTTTCCAGAGGGTCCCTGCATGGACTCCTGGAACAAGATCACACCAAACTTGGGCGCAGACTTTGAATCAAACTGCACCGCCGGACGATCGAGGTTGTTCAGGGTGGCCATATGGACAAGGGGCTCGGAGTTGGTCACACCCACCCGACTGAGGATGAAGTCGTTCACAT
>DUDB01000036.1:1136-38823 GCA_012959525.1 Planctomycetota bacterium | reverse complement strand
ACCCTCTGCCGCTTCGGAGACCCTGAAGTAGCCGACCCCAGCGGCTGTGACGATCCCCGCATTGGTACTGGATACGGCCAGAGCGATACCCGGGAATGTCAGCGCTGAGCCGCTCTGCACCTTGGGGAAGGTGGGGAAGCTGTCGACAAGATCCCCGTCCCCGTTCTGGTCAATGCCCGTCACGGACTCCTCGATGGCTATGAGGTTTCGGTTGGCCGTCTGGATGTCAGTCGCCATCCAGGTCGCTCCCACCGGGACGCCCGCGGGCACGTCCTGGCTCTTGCTGTGAAAAAAGTTCCAGCCCTGACCCACCAGGCTCGGGTCCTTAGCGCCGACGAGGTCGTTGTCCGTCCCGGGATCTCCATCGTGGTCGCGGCCATCGGCCGCCTCGTCCACCAGGAGCACCCAGAGCTTCCCGGCCACCAACACACCGCCAGTCGAATCCCCCACCGCTCCGGGCACGCTGGTGACGAGTGCCATCAAGCGTGAGGGATCGGTCTCGGGCAGCACGGGCAGCCCTGGATTGACGGCGCTGGTCCAGCGAAAGATGCGATCGTCGGTATCGCCGTCACCGTTCATGTCGCAACCCGCACCCAAACCCTCATCGGCCTCAAGGGACGCGCAACCCACAAAGCCCGTGGGGTGTGCATACAGGCGCTCTCCAGCGGTCCCCACGAGGCCCGTATTCTGGATTGTCCCACCAGCCTCGAAGTCCGCCATCAGCATCCAGTGCAGGACATCGTCATCAAAGTCAACGTCGCCGAGTGCCGTGCACCCCGGCGGCTGCCAAGTTCCGCTGAAATCGGACTCGTCATTCAGGTTGTCCCCTTGGGCGGTCTCGTTCACCAGGAAGGCGACAATGCGATCCGCTCCGGAGGTGGCCGCCGTGAGGGAGTATGTCGAGCCCAGAGCCAGCGAGGTGCCTTGGATGACAGAGCCGAGGGAGGACGCGTCGAGGACGGACAGAACCGATGAATCCACTCCGTCGGCATCCCCGTTCAGATCGCCATCGAGATTCTCATCCATGCCGAGAAAGAGGACATCCTCGGCCTCACCGAGGATGCGTACCGAGGCACCGTCGCCATCCGCGACCACGGCGGTGGTAATGCGCGTCGCCGGAGCGGGGATAGAGCCATTGCTCGACACGGAAGCCACGAAGAGATTGGTGTCCCCTGCAATGGTGGGAGCCACGGCCGAAGTGAAGAACACCTGGGTCTGGAGACCCAGCATCACCATTCCAGAGGTGAGGTCCACCTCAGCAAAGAATGTGGGGAGCGTCTCGGCAGGCGTCTGGTACACAATCACCCGGTCACTCGTGTCTCCATCCGCGTTCCAATCCCGGCCATCGCTGGCCTCAAGCACGACGAGGAAAAGGGTCCCATTCACAAGTGCCATGTCCTGCACGGCTGTATCAAGCTCCTTACGCTTATTGGTGAACACGTCGATCCGTACGGCGATTTCGTCAATGACATCCCCATCACCATTCATGTCGGTCCCAGCCGGGGTGTAGTTGGCCTCGGAAGCGAGGTAGACCAGCCACTTGCCCGAGGTCAGGAGCTTGGAGGTGGGAGCAACCGGGTGCGGAAGGGTCCGGAGGGTGTAGTAGTCAATGGTGTCTTCGTCGTCCCCCTCATTGCAGCATGTAAGAAGCGGCAGGATGGAGAGAAGCACGAGGAGAGTGGGACGTGTCATGGGGCTCATGGGTTGGATGGTTGCGAGGATACTGTAGCGGAGGAATGGAAGTGACGAGGATTTGCAAGATGAACGGGAAGGAAGAAGGCCCCGTTGGCCAAGTCCCAACTCCGAGCCTCAGGATCCACCTAAGAAAATCCACGCCGCCCAACCCTCCCCGCCCCACAAATCAGGCAACCTCTGAACTCTCCCGGGCCTCTCCCGTTCCTCCCGCATGCTGTTCCTCGCCCTTCTCCTCCCCCAACCCCCGCAGGAGCCCCTGGCCACCGACCTGGGTACGACGGTCGTCACCCCCACACTCAGTCCCGGGGACGAGTTCGACGCGCCTTACGCGACCAGCGTGGTCGACCAAGCCGAGTTCGACGCCAAGGGCTACCGGACACTCCCCCAGGCCCTGCGCAACATCCCTGGCATCCTCGTCCAGGAAACGGCCCTCGGCCACGGCTCGCCCTACATCCGGGGGTTCACCGGCTTTCGCACCCTGGCGCTGGTGGATGGAATCCGTCTCAACAACTCCGTGTTTCGCTCCGGTCCCAACCAGTACTGGAACACGATCGACCCGTTCTCCATCGACAGCCTGGAGGTCGTCAAGGGGCCGAGCTCCGTCCTCTACGGGTCCGATGCCATCGGCGGTACCGTCAATGCCCTGACCCGCTCGCCCTGGGGGCACTCCGACGAGCCCACGGTCGCCGGTGAGTTGCGCTACCGCTGGGCCGACGCCGCCAACTTCGACCAGGCTCGGATCGATATCTCCGCCACCTACGGCATGGACGGCGGCGTCCTGATCGGGCTCACAAGCAAGTCCTTCGGGGACGTCCATGGTGGATCGGAAGTCGGCACGCAACCCGGCACGGGCTACGACGAGTTTGATGGCGATCTAAAGCTCGAGCACTTCCCCGACCCCAACACACGCATCACCCTCGCGCATCAGGTGGTTGACCAGACCGACGTTCCACGAACCCACAAGACGACCGACGGGATCAATTGGGAGGGGCTCTCCCCTGGGAGTGATCTGAAGCGGGACCTCGACCAACGTCGCGAACTGACCTACTTCCAAGCCCACATGCGTGGCCTCGACGGAATCGCAGACGAGATCAGAACCAGTCTCTCCTGGCAGACCCAAGCCGAAGAACGCGATCGCATCAAGTCCAATGGCTCCCGGGACTTCCAGGGCTTCGACGTAGGCACCCTCGGCCTGTTCGCGCATTTCCACAAGGGGACAGACGCCGGGCGTTGGACCTGGGGTGCGGAGTATTACCGCGACAACGTCGACTCCTATCTGACCAAAGTCTCAGGCAATAGCGCTGCTGACGATATCCAAGGGCCTGTAGCCGACGATGCCACATACGACACCCTCGGCGTCTTCGTGCAAGACGAGTTCCCGTTGAGCGAGAGGCTCGACGCGATCTTGGGTGCGCGCTGGAACCTGGCCGCAGCTGACGCTAAGAGCGTGCGCGACCCTGCCACCAATACACGCATCTCTATTGATGACTCGTGGAACGCCGTCGTGGGCAGCGCACGGTTTCTGTATGAAATCACACCGGAAACCACCAACCTGTTCGGGGGAGTTTCCCAGGGTTTCCGCGCTCCCAACCTCTCCGACCTCTCGCGCTTCGACAGCGCGCGCAGCAACGAGTTCGAGATCCCCGCGCCCGACCTCGATCCCGAGTACTACACCAACTTCGAGCTGGGGGTGAAAAAGCGCAGCGATCTCTGGTCCACTCAGGTGGTGCTTTTCCACACGCTCATCCGCGACAAAATTCTGCGCTTCCCCACGGGGAATACAAACTCGTCCGGGGAACTGGAAATCACCAAGGACAACGTGGGAAACGGCAGCGTCGAAGGCCTCGAACTGGGCCTGGCCTACCGGGTCACCGATCAGTGGACGGCCTTTGGCAATGCGACCTACATGCACGGCAAGCAGAGTACCTACCCCACCTCGGACCCGGTGGTCGAAGACGAGTACCTGGACAGACTGATGCCGTTCACAGCTCAGGCGGGCCTGCGGTGGGAGGACCCGTCCAACGCACTCTGGCTGGAGGGACTGATCACCCATGCGGGCAGGGCCGACAGGCTCTCGACCCGCGATGCGAACGATACGACCCGCATCCCAGGCGGTGGTACGCCCGCATTCACGACCCTGGACCTGCGCCTGGGCTGGGAGGTTCAGTCGAACGCCACCTTGCATGTGGGCCTGGAGAACCTCACGGATGAGGACTACCGCATCCATGGCTCGGGCCTCAACCGGCCTGGACGCAACTTGACTGTCGGCTTTGGATGGTCGTTCTGACGTCGGGAACGCCTATTCCGCGGGCGAATAGGAGCAATTTTTTCCTCCCCCCCCCGCGCTTGGCCCCCTGCTTCTGGTGTGCTACATGTACTGATTCCCGCGCACGTGCCGAGGTACTCTCTACATAAGGTGGGTCATACAACAGCAAATGCGGACTCCTTCCCCGATCACTCGGGCGAAAGGGTGGGCGATTCCAGGGGTTCTTCCCCATGGATGCTCTGGGCAGTGGGCGGAGCCTGGCTGGCAGGTGCCTACCTGCGACTATGGCAGCTGGGCCAGCAGATCGTCGTCGGAGACGAAGTCCACGCACTCAAGAGCGCCGGTTCGGGAACGGTGGGCACGATTCTGACGCTGAATGGTCTTCCGGATAAATCGATCCCCATGGCCCTCTGGGATCACCTCTTGATCCAGACCGTGGGCCTCTCGGAGTGGGGTCTTCGCTTCCCGGTCCTGCTAGCGGGACTACTCGCCCTCGCCATCTTGACGGTCTTTGCCTGGAGGCAAATCAGCCCCTTGGCCGGAGTTCTGGTGGCCTGGCTCGCAGCCCTCTCGCCTCAGATGGTCATGTTCAGCCGCTTCGCACGGCCCTACATGCCGATCATGCTCCTGAGTTTGCTGACGGTTGTGTTCTGGCAGCAACAGTTGGCGGGCAAGCGCCGACGTGGCTGGTACGCCATCATCAGTACGCTCTTCGCGATCAGCCTGAGCCCAACATGCGCTCCCGCATTGGCCGCTGCAAACGGATGCGGCTTGTTGCTCCTGATCAAGCAGGACGGATGGAGCGCACTGCGCCCTCCAAGATCCCTGCACAAGGGCCGCGTGCTCGGCCCCGTCTTGATTGCAGTCGTTACTGCTGTGTTGATTGCAGGCCTTGCCCAGGCCCTTCGCATGCTGCCTGAGGCCCGCAATTTCATGCTGCGTACCCGCTGGAAGGGAACACCTGTGGATTGGCCTGTGGTCCTCGAGTACATCTCCTTCACGCAACACCAGGGTCTGCGAATCTGGTTCGGCATCAGCCTGATCATCGGATTGCTGAGTCCCAGGCCCGGAGTCCGCGCGCTCGGGTTCACGCTGACGGTGATGGCCGTCGTTCAAGTCGGGTGCATTGTCCTGTTCGTCCCCTGGGGTGGCCGCGCCTTCAGCATCATGCGCTACCTCCTCGTGCTCTATCCCCTTGCCCTGCTGCTGACGGCAACAGGTATCGACCTCCAGATTTCCCTCATCCGACGGGTCCTCGGCGGCAAGGCTCGCTGGGGAGGACTCTGGGCCCCGGCGGCCCTCATCACAATCGCCGCCAGCGTTCTGAACACAGGCCCCCTGCCGAATCTGTATCAGGCGTCCAACTCGTTCACGGGCATGTGGCCCGAACGCGTCACGCCCCTCCCCAACTTCGCCCACACCGCCTACCCCGCCGTGCCAACCTTCTACAGGTTTCTGGCCGAGACCAACGATGACCTCACGATCATAGAAGCCCCGAGCATCTCCACCAGCCCTGCCAGCTTGATGCACTATGCGAGGCACCAAGAGATGCACCACCAACGGGTCGTCCTTCTGAATCGGCGACCGGCATACCAGGGCAAGTCAGAGGGCATCAACTTGACTTCCATCCGACGTCTCAAGCCGTCGGGGGGACACGGGTTGAAGGGGATTGACTACATCATCGTCCACCGTGACTTTATTGAGGAGCGCCGCGCGATGCTAAGTCTGGGCGAAGACACTTCGCGCAACCCGTTAGTCGGAACCAAGACCGAACGTGAGCTCGCGAAGAAGGCGGCACAGCTCATTGAAGAATTCGACGGCGACAACGCCTACTTACCCGTTTTCCGCAACGAGCTGGTGGCAATTTTTGCCCTAGCACCCGGCGCGCTAGAAGCTTTCAGGGATTGGGATAGTGGACGCCATTAATCAGGGCTCGACGGAAGATCGCGGAGAAGTGCCCAAGGCTGCCACTTGGGGAGTTCTCGCTTGGGGTTCACTGGCCTTCGCCTTCTTGGGCATCTGGTTTCGCTTGTGGGAGCTTGGGCAGCAGCCGATTCTCGGCGATGAGATGCATGCCCTGAAGAGTGCGGCAGCAAAGACCGCGACCCTGGGCACGATCCTGGCCGAGAAGGGGTTTCCGGATGTCTCCATTCCACTTGCACTTTGGGACTACCTTCTTCTGAACACCGTGGGTCTGTCGGAATGGGGGATCCGACTCCCGATGCTCGCCTCGGGGATTTTATTTCTCCTCCTTCTACATCGCCTCGTCCACCGGCAGCTTGGGCAGGGATGCGCCTTCACCGCTACGGCCCTGGCTTCTCTCTCACCAATTCTGATCCTGTTCAGCCGCTTTGCCAGACCGTATATGCCCGTCACGCTGCTCTCCTTACTGGCCCTTCATTTTTGGCTGCGCCACATTGAGGGAAAGCGTCTTGCGTGGGGTGGAGCGGTCCTCGCCACAACTCTGGGTGCGGCCCTCACGCCAATTTGCCTTCCCGCCCTCGGGAGCCTTGCGGTTACGGCGCTCGCGTTGCGCTACTTTCAGAAGCGCAATGTCGGTAAGTCCCGGGACACAGGTGAAACCTCAAGGGAAAGCCTCCGGGGAACCCTAGTTCTCTTGGCCATCGCCGGAGTGATCGCCACCCTGACACTACGTCAGACTTGGCAGCTAGGTACTACGGTCCTCGGTCTAGCACAGTCCGTCCGAGAGCGTGGACAGGCGACTCATTGGCCTGCTGTAGGCATGCACCTGATCGGAACAAGCCATCGATGGATGGTCTTCGCAGTAGCAGGATTGGCCATCATCGGCGCCATACGGACCTGGCTCCGTGCCCGCCCTCTTGCATGGGTCTTGACGGTGATGATCGTCGTACAGACCCTTGCGATCATCACGCTGGTGCAGTGGGGAGATCGCACGTTCAGCATCGCGCGCTACTGCATGGTGCTGCTCCCAGGACTACTGACTTGGACTGCTGTCGGCATGAGTGCAATCGCGGGTCTGATCGGGAGCCAACTGGTGCGCGGGGTCTCAAGGGATCGGGTGCAATTGGGGTTCACCTCCGTGGCCCTGCTCCTGCTCTTGTTCATGGGACCCCTTCCCGGAATATTCCGCTCGCACAACTCGTTTACGAATTTCTGGCCCACGACCGTGAAATTACCTGCGTCCTACGGCTCTGAAAAGCGGCCCGCCTGGCCCTTCTTCTACAATGCTCTGATCAACTTTCCCGGTGACTTGGCCATCATGGAAGCGCCATCGGTCTCCACAAATAAAACCTCCATCATGCCCTACGCCAGCTACCAACGGTTGCATGGTCGGCGCGTTCTACTCATGAACAGGCGCGGACCCTTCCGCCACGTGAACATGGAGCTGGAGTCCACGATCGCGAGTGACCGAAAGGGCGAACTGTCCCTTGGAGATGCCTCGCTTCTGGTGCTCCACAAGGACTTCGTGGGAGAGCGCGATTACATGCACCGGATACGCATTGCCCAGCCGCTGAACGACCCACGGGGAATGGAAATGCGACAAGCCAGCGACAAGCCACGGACCATGGTGGCCGATTCTCAATTATCGGAACGCGCCGCTGCGATCTTGGACTACTGCCTTCAGGATGAGACCCTTCAGACAATCTACGAGGATAGGTGGGTGCGGGTATTCTCCCGGGATCCCGCCGTCCTCGCAGCAGGCGCAGCGTGGAAGCAAGAGTGATGCAACAGGAGGCATGCCACGGCCTCCCTTAAGCGGGGTGTTGGAAAGTCGATTCGACATCTGTGGCGAGTCGGGTAAGATTCCGATCATGTGCCCAGCTTTCACAGGGGAAGAGTACTGGAGAAGACTCTTCGCCCCTATCGTCATGGTCTGCACCCTGCTCTTGGCTGGTTGTTTCTTTGAGGAACCCGCGGGACTAAGGGCGCAGGGATCTGCAGTGGCCACCCTGAATGAGATGGCCCAAAAGGCCCATGTGCAGACGGGGACCATTCCCGCAGCCGACTTGGATAGGATGAGTAGCACCGGGGTAGCTTTCTACGAAGGCCGTATCCTCTACGCTCGCATGAACAACCACCTCGCTCATCCACTGGGCAAGGTGACCCTGCGGTTGGTCGTGACAAAGGGAAAGAAGGTCCGCGGAGACGATTTCTTTGACCGCAACTTGATCGCCGCCCCGCATTCGGAATTCCAGATCACAGTGCAGTTGAAGCGCCAACCTCGGACAGACGAGACCTGGGCCTGGGCACTGGTGGATGGGAATGAGACCGAGAACCCGCGCTAGAGGTCAGCCTCGGCCAGAAACAGCAGCTGCTCAGGCGGCAGATCCAGGTGAGGGACGCGCCAGGACTCTGGAGCATCGCGAGGCGCGAGCGCCCTAGGCGACACGAAGCCGCACTGCTGAAGATCGTCACACAGGTCCTCGCGCGTCCGATCATCAAGAGCGAAGCCTCTTCCGCCAGTAAACGCTCCCATGACCTTTCCCAACAGATGCCCGGCCGCGCCGCCCTTAGCCTGCTCGCAGGCAGGGACCAGATCGAACGCCAATCGGCTACCTGCACGCCCCGCGACCAGTGCTGCAATACGCTGCCACAAGCTACGCTGCTCGGCCGCGGTCAAGTACATGAACAGCCCCTCTCCGATTACGAGGACGGGCTCCTTGGCTGGCACAAGTTGGGCAAGATCCATGCTGCGCAGATCTCCCGCCACGAACTCCAGGTTCTCGCGCAGGGCCACCTCTTGCCCCTCGACCGTCCGAGCCATGAGAGCCCGCTTGACGGAAAGCACCGGCGCCAGATCCACCTCGACGTAATGCAGGGCCTCGTTTGAACTGAACCGGGATCCGCGGGGCGAGAGCCCAGCAGCCAACTCCAACACGACCTTGCCCTCGAATTCCTCGACAAGGGCATCGAACATCCTGTGGCGCTGAAGAAGCGCCGGCTCCAGCTGGGGTCCATCCGACTTGAACATCTGCCCCGCAGCCATCAGAAACGTCGAAGCCCCGTGGACCATACGCGCCTCGCTGCAATCGAAGAGGCCCGCGCAGGGCACACCAGCCCGAACCCAGACCTGCCCCGTGTACAGGGCAGTGGTGAACAGAGAGCCCTTCATCGTGCCCGTCCAAGTACACGGTAGGTGTTGGAGAGTCCCAAGTGACCGGCAAAGGGCCCGATAAGGAACTGGTCAATGAGCTTGGCCGGCAACAGGAGAGGCAGCCCCACCAACCAGACAGCGGCGTGGCGCAAGCGTCCCAGCGGACGCGTCGGTGGCAGCCAGGGGCGATCGGGTTCGGGTGCCAGCCGACCCATGAGAACGAGCAGGGCATAGTGCAGATCCACCCGTTGGTGTGCCGCACCGCGCTCCCGTTCGAGGATATCGAATCCAGCTGTTGCCAGCTCGTGCTCCAATCGCCGCAGCGGCAACATGTTCAGGTGCTGAGGTTGAAACCAGGGTAGCCAAGCCCAGCCAAGCCAACGACCAAATGGACATTCGGGGTCCGGAAGTTCAATCAAGAGCAAGCCACCGGGTTCCAGGATGGAGTGGGCGGCAGCAATTTCCACACGCGGGTCGAGGGTGTGCTCGAGGTAGTGGCTCATGCTGACCACGTCGAAGCGCTGGCCTGGATCCGCCGCCTCTGGCCGCTGGGCCCAATCCGGAAAGAGCGCACGATGCCCCGCAGCCACCCAGCCCCTGCGATCCGCATCCAAGACCGAATCCGCCAGGTCCAGAACTTCGAACCGCGTCTGCGGCCAGTGTCCCGCGGCCGACAGGCAAAAATGGCCGTGCCCGCCACCCACATCCAGCCAGCGGCGTGGCGCCAGGCGATCGTGGAGGTGACCCTCCACCATCCGTGCCCGATGTTCGTAGCCGTCAGGCTCGAATGAAAAAATGAAGTCGAGCTTCTCTGCTCCCAGACCGTCGTAGAAGTCTTTGTAGTAGAACTCCAAACCCTCAGACGTCAGACGAGGGTTTTGAAACACAAGACCACAGGACTGGCAGGTCTCCATGCGGAAACGTCCGGGCTTGTGCTGGAAGAAATCCGCGTGCTCCCGGGTGAAGGCCAGCTCTTGTGAACCGCACGAGGGGCAGTCGCTGCGACGAGCATCGAAACGTGTCCGCCAGTCCTGGGCGAGCAGGCGTGTGTACTCCGCGCGCAGGCCTTCACTCGCTCCACCACTGTCACGCATATGCAAGTGCAACACGGTGTCGGCCCAGACCAAAACGTCCAAGGGCAGCCGCGCCAGGATGAATGGCCACAGTGCGCGCGACGTCCTGTCCTGCCCACCCAGAGCCAGGGGTACTTGCAAGTGGTAGAGAACCACGAGAGGCCACCCGAAAGACGGGGCAACGAGCAGCGATGCGATCAGGAAGGCAAACACGGCGCCTTGGACGAGCATCACCGCCGGGCCCAAATCTCCGAGAATCGTACGCAGGGCTGCAGCCCTGTCCTCACCGCGGGTGGAACGGGCGATCAGGCCCGGAGCAACGGCTATTCCCGATGAATGCGGCGCACAGCGCCGCAGCTCCATGGCAGCACCCACGAACGCCGCCATCCCCACCGGCAGCCCTTGACCCAGCTCATCCAGAGCCTTCCCGCCGCGCTGAAGCACCGACCGCTCGACCAGCATGGCGTGTCCGGCGCTGCAGCCCACGTGCAGGGGGCGCGTAAGGTACTCCAGCGGGTCGCAGAGCTCCGAGAACCCCATCCACTCATTCACCGACCAGTTGCCCGGAACGAGATGCAGGAGGTCGAGGCCCGCCGCTCGCGCGTATGCACTCGCGGCCCGTCGGGTGGCTGGGCTGAGCTCGACGCCTTGTGCCGTCAGAAAGACGTGACTCTCGTGGACTTCGCGATCGGTGTCGGGGAGGAGCGGGTAATGGCCCACGCGCCCGCGCAAGCGAAGGGCTCCGAGCACCAGCAGCAGGGCGAGAATCCAGAAAATCACGGGAGGAGATCCTCCAAGTGGTCCGCAGCTCGCGCCGCCCCTCCTGCCCGATGGAAGGATGCCTGGATCCGGGTGGCGGCCTCCTCGAAATCAGGCTCCTCCAAGACACGCCCCAACGCCTGCATCAAGTGCGCCGCTCGGGGTCGACCGAAAGACACCCTCAAGCCTGCACCGCAATCGACCACCTGGCCCGCCACCACAGGCTGATCGTCTTTGATGGGCGCCACGACCAGGGGTCGCGCAAAGGACAGCGACTCACAGACCGTGTTGTGTCCAGCGTGGCACACGACCGCCGATACGTGCGGCAAGAGGTCAAGGATGGGAAGGAAGGGACGCACGATAAAATTGGAGGGGAAGGGGCCCAGGTCGGGCGGCGCGGCCAGGATCACTTGCAGATCCATCTTCCCCAGGCCTTCCGCCATGGCTTGAAAGAAACGACCCCCGCGCTCTCCGTTGAGGGTACCCAAGGTGGCCAGAACACGGGTGCCCGGAGCCAGCAGGTCTGTGGGAAAGACCACGGCAGGCCTGCGTTCGCTCAGGGCGGGCCCCACGAAGTGCGTGCTCTCCGGTGGCGCCTCGCTCGCACCTGTGAGAGCTGCCGTGGAGAACACAAGCACGCAGTCTGGTGAGTTCTCCGGGGCGAGCAGGGGCTCCAAGCCTAGGTCTAATTGCAGCTGCGCCAGACGCTCTTCGGTCCATTCGAGAACGCGAGGTAGATCCGCCAGGGATCGCTGTCGGTCGGCGGAGGTGGTCGCCAACGTGGCCCAGGGAAGACCCCTCTCGCGGGCAGCAAAAGCGCCTGCAAAAGCCTGTTGATCCACCGCCACCACGTCGGGTTCGAACGCCTCCACGGCGGCGCGCACTCCAGGCAGCATGGATTGGGCCAGGGGAACCAACACCTCCTCCCAAAGGAACTTGAGCCCAGCCAAGCCGCGCACCTCTTGGGCTCGGTCGCGAATGCGCTCCAACTCCTCGCGCCAGGGTCCCCCATCCGGCGCGGCGCCCAGGGGGAGAACCCGCAGGTCACGGGGAAGGACGCGCCCCAGGACCTCCTCGTGCCCGACCCATGCACATTCGTGGCCTCTGCTGGTGAGTGCGTCCCCCACGGCGAGCGTAGGTTGGACGTGCCCCGTCATGGGTGGCACAACAAAGAGGATGCGGGCCATGAATCAGTCCTCCTCTCCAGGCCCGGGCTCTCGCCCAACCCAAGCCAGAACCCGCTGCTCCAGCTGCGCGGTCTGCTCCCAGAGCAGGGAGTGCGTACACCCCTCGATGATCTCCAGTTGGGCGTTGGGCAGCCGGGCGGCCAGATCCTCGCCACGCTCGCGAACGTCCGAGTGCTCACCATAGAGGGCCAGCACCGGACAGCTCACGCGCCCCACATCCTCGGCCGAGGGTGGCGCCGAGTGGGCAATGTCCCTCACGAGGCTTGTACCGTGGACCAATTCGGAGGCGTTGCGTGCCAAGCGGTTCCGCTTGCGCTCGCTGTGCCGGCCCAACCAGTCCTTGAATGAGCGGGCGATCATCTCGTCTCGCTCGCGACCCTCAAGGCCCAAGCTGGCCTCCATCTCGGGACCAAACGCCTCGTCGTGTACCTGCCCATCCACCAGGCAAAGGCCCCGCACCCGCTCGGGCCGAGCCAGAGCAAAGGCCAGGGCCAAGAGCCCTCCAAAGCTATTGCCCACGAGCTCGACGCGCTGGTCGGCGGGCAGGCTCTCGTCCAAAATCCCGCACAGGTCTGCGACCATGTCCGGGACTCCGTATCCCGTCGCCGGCCGCTCGCTCTTGCCGTGTCCGCGCAGATCGTAGAGCAACACCGGCTGCTGGGCGGCCACCTTGGGCGCGGCAGTGAAGAACCAACTGGACAGGTTGTCCATGATCAAGCCGTGCAGGAAGACGACCGGCACTCCTCCCTCGGGACCAAGTCTCTGCACGTGAAAGCGCAATCCACCCACGGTGACCTCAGCCATGAAGGAACCCCGCAAGTATCTCGCCGACCTCGGCGGACCGCTCGACGCTCAGGTAGTGCCCGCCATCAAGCACCTCCAAGCGTGCTTGGGGGAGGGCCGCGAGCAGGCGATCGCCCACAGGCCTGCAGCTCGAACGCTCTCCGTAGATCAACTGCACGGGGACGTCGAGGCGGGCGAGTTGATCATCGGCGACATCCCCTTCGGCCGCCAGATCCGCTACGAGGCTGCTCTCTCTCAGCAAGAACTCCAGGCTCTTGCGCGCGCGGGCGGCTCGACGGCGGCCACTCAGCAGGGCGCCTCGCAGGCCCTCGGGCAGAGCCGCGAGGAGCTTCTTGGGATCGGACGTTGCGATCGAGCGCATCTCCTCCAGCCGTGAAGGCGGCAGGGGGGCCTCGACAAGCCCCAGGCTCCTTACGAGATGGGGATGATCAAGGGCGCACCGCAGAGCAACAAGCGCGCCGTAGCTGTGGCCGATCAGGTGCACCGGACCCTCCGAGGTCGCTTCCACCAGGGCCGCAAGATCCGCAGCCCCGGTCGCTACGTCGTAGCCTGTTGGCACGGCCTCACTACGCCCGTGTCCTCGCAAGTCGTAGAGCACGACCCGGCGGTCCCGAGCGACACGCGGAGCGGCTCCAAAGTACCAAGAGGCCAGATTGTCCACGAGCAACCCGTGGGCCATGAAGGCTGGAGTGCTCTCGCCCAACTCAGCCCCTGGGCCGAGCTCCTGGACGTGGAAGCGGACCTGGTTCAGTTCGAGGAACGACACAGGTCGATGAACTCCACTACGTCGCCCACCTTCAGCTTGATGATCTCGTCCAGTTCCTTGGTGGAGAGCCAGCCGACGAAGTCCACCTCGGCCCCATACTCCTCCTTGAGAGCCTCGGCCAGGGAGACAAACTCAATGCTCTCCAACTCAAGGTCGTCTCCGAAGGACGTCTCCGTGGTGATGGCTTGATCCAGATCCCAATCGTCACCAATCACCTCTTGAATCATGCGTCCGACGGTTTGAAGGGTATCGCTCATTGCCCATCATCCTCGCCAATCACCCAGGCGATGATCCAGTCTCCAGTCCGCAAGGTCTCGATCCAGCGACCAGCGACCAGCACCCGCTCCCCGTCCAGCTCTTGAGCTAGGAGCTGGCGTGGGCCACCGACGAGGCCCGTGCCGAGCCACTTGCCCAGCGCTTCCTTGGCCGTCCAAAGCCGCGCCACCCAGGCCGCGCGCTCCAGCGACCCTACCGCCCCCATCAAGAGGCTCTGCTCACCCGCCGTGAAGGCCGTGGACTCGAAGCCCTCGTCCCGTTCCGTCACCGGCTCTAAATCCACGCCCACTTTCTCTCCACGTGTGGCCAGTGCCACGGCTGCACCGCCTGAGTGGGCCAGGGAGATCCGCAGATCCCGCTCCCCGTCCACCTGAACCTCGGGCCGGCCCTGGTTGTCATTCGTCACGCGCACCTCTACGGGGAATAGCGACTCCCGGCCCTGGGCGAACAGGAGCTGCCTCACGGCATCGATGGCCACGATGCGACCCGAGAGCCAGTCAATCTGACGCTTGGGCATGAGGCCTCGGTAGTACTCCAGCCCCGGACCATCCAGGAAGCGACGCGCGTAGTAGTCGCGGGTGGCGGTGGAGCGATAGCCCTCGGGCAACCAGACGCAGCCGGGCACGTCCTCTCTGGGAATGGCAAGCAGGTTGCGTTCGGGGTAGCGGATCACGGGCCACTCGCGCGGGTTGCTCTCAAAGCGCCGATCCTCCCAGCCCTCCAGGCGCGCGTGCACGCGACCGTCACGGACCAGTTCAATGTCACCGATGACCTGCCGCTCCCCGCATGAACGGATCCAGGTCGTGCAGTTGAACTCGGTCCCCACCGCTGGCGGAGGTTCGAAGAACCTCACCGTCTCCACACGCACGGGCAGCGCCATGCGGTCGGTCTCCATGCTCAGGGAGATCCAGAGGCCGAACATCTGCCCGGCGCCATCCAAGAGCGAGCCCTCTGCCTTCAGGCGCTTCACCTTACCGTGCAGAGTCCTCTCGCCGATCGCCCCCAAGTCGGCTACGGCCTGGTAGGCGGGGCCGTGGAACATCCACCGTCTCGCGTACATGGTGGCAGCATCCATGCCCAACTCATGCTCCCCCGGACCGCTGCTTGTGTCCGGGGCAGGGGGCTCGGGGTAGGCGTCAGCCACCAGGGCCGTGCCTTCGATGTAGTCCCCGATGGCCACGTGCACGCGGTCGGGATCCCCAGCCACCCTGCGCGCATCAATGGTCAGCTCCTGAGGCTCTTCAACGGCCATCCAACGCCAGGCCCGAACACGCTCCAAGCCGATCACCACGCGCGGCGCAACAAGCTCCGCAGCGGTAGAGACAATCATCTCCAGGGACATGGTCATGGGCACCAAGGGGAACCTGTCCGCCGGGTCAGGCCAGCCCTCGGGCTGGGGGAAGAACGCGTGATCGATCAGATAGGGGCAGGTCTCAAGCGAGACCAGGCGCTTGCGGGTCAACTGTTCGGGGCTGCGTGCATCGCGGTAGGCGTCCAGCACCTCGCGCCCCACCTCCCCGGCGCGTCGCAGGTTGAATTGAAGCTGCTCCAGGAGTGGCGAGGCTGACCCCCCGAGGTTCTCGGCTCCGTGGGCCTCCCCGCCTTGCACCGAAAGCCCTTCCAGCGGCTCATCGAGACGCACGAGGGGGGATCCCAGGGCGAGCCGCACAGTGCCGGATGGCGACTTCTCTTCGGCCATCGAGGGTGCCGATGCGAGTATCCGACCCAATCGGACTGCAGCGCCCTCGACCCACAAGGCCGTGGCTGCGCGGGCCAACTGCTCAGGGCCCGAGCGCCTGGCCGTATTCATCTGGATGGAGCAGAACTCCTCCCCCTTGAGGGTGTCATCCACGAAGCCCGTCAGGCTCCCGGTTCCCACCTGAACGAAGACCCGTGCTCCGTCGCGGTGCATGTTGCGGATCAGACCCTGGAAGCGGACGGGCTCTACGAGATGCTTGAGGAACAGGCCCTCGATCTGATCGGGCGCACTGGGATAGGGCTCCGCCGTGGTGGCCGACCAGAGCTGGAGCTCCGGCGCCTGGACATTGAAGTGCTTCAGAGACTTGCGCATCCCCTCCAAGTGGGGCTCGAAGGCCGGAGAGTGGAACCCGGAGCGGAAGGGCAGCTTGTGACAGAGGATGCCGTCTTTCGCCAGCCGCTCAAGCGCCGCATCGATGGCCACGTCCCTCCCGCACAGGATGTGCTGGTGCGGGCAGTTCTCATGGCTAACGTGCAGACCCTCGAGCCCAGCAAGCACCGCCTCTGCCCGCTCGCGCTCACAGGCCACCGAGACAAAGCCAACACCAGGCACCTGCAAGGAGCCGCCCTCAAGTCCAGCGATGAAGCCGTCCACGTTGTCGTCTGCCAGAGAGCCTGCGGCCAACATGGCACTCCACTCTCCGATGGAATGCCCGGCAACCATGTCGGGCTTGAGGCCCAAGTCCCCGAGGATCTCAGAGAGCAACCGATTGACGAGGATGATGGCGACGCCCGTCCGCTCCAAGTCCGCGGAGGTCTCGCTGGCGCTCGATAGGCGTGCGAGTTCGGCACCCACGCGCTTGGGCAGGGGCCGCCCGAAGAGGCTCGCCAGGGCCCTAATCCGCGGGCGGAAATCCGCATCCACTCCGGGGAAGAGGAAGGCCAGCTTGCCCTCGTGCAGGAGCCCCTTGTTGGTGAACCAGATCCCGTTGCGCCCCCGGAAGTCCTTGCCGCGCTGAACAATGGCACGCGCCTTGGCCATCCTCTCCGGCGTGGGATCCATCACGGCCAACCGGCACGGACCCACGCCCGGCTCACTGCTGGGCAGGGGGCTCGATAGGGCGGCCAGAAGCTCAGAGGGCGATTCTCCTGCCAACAACACTGCCGTGGGCAAGGGTAATTCCGCGGGGATGGCTGGTGTGTTTGGTGAACGGTGTTCCTCGACCACCACGTGAGCGTTGATGCCACCGAAACCGAAGGCATTGACCCCGGCGCGGCGCGGCGAACCATTCGACTCCCAGGGTTCGGCCTCCTGCAGGATTCGAAAGCGCGTGCGCCTGAGAGCGGGGTGCGGCTCGCTGCAGTTCAAGGTCGGCGGCAAGACCCCATCCCGCACGGCACAGACGGCCTTGATCAGGCCCGCGATCCCTGCCGCAGGCATGGTGTGCCCGATCATCGACTTGATCGATCCGATGCCGGGCTGATCCAAGTTGCTGGGGCCTCCGAAGAAACGCGCCAGAGTCTCGAGCTCCGCACCATCGCCCGCTGGTGTCGCCGTGCCGTGAGCTTCGATCAACCCCACGACTCCGGGCGCCTTGGGGTCGAGATCCAGATCCGCCCAGGCTCGCTCCAGGGCCAACAGCTGGCCGTCCGTGCCCGGGCTCATCAAGGTTGAAGCGCGCCCATCGCTGGAAACCCCGGTACCGGTCAGGACCGCGTGTATGCGATCTCCGTCGCGCTCCGCATCTTCCAGCCGCTTTAGCACGATCGTTCCCAAGCCCTCCCCCATCAGGAGGCCATCGGCGTCCTTGTCAAAGGGTCGGATCTCACCTTTGCGGCTCAGGGCGCCCAGCTGACTGAACACGCTCCAGAAGACCACGTCCTGGGTCAAGTGCACGCCACCGGCGAGCACCATGTCACACTCCCCACTCCGCAGGGACCGAACAGCGTGATCCACCGCCAGAAGGGAAGAGGCGCAGGCCGCGTCCACGCAGTAGGCCGGGCCGCGCAAGTCCAAGCGGTTGGCCACACGCGACGCAGCGAGGTTGGGAACGAGGCCGATGACCGTGTCAGGCCCGATGTGGCCAAGCTTGGCTTGATAGGCCTCGCGGACGGCCTCAAGCTGTTCGGTGCTGATCCCCGGGATCAGGTCTTCCAGACAACCCACTAGCTCCTGGCTAACCTTCACCTTCTGGATCAAGCGCGCCATGCCCGAGTTCACGTAGCCACCGCGGCCCAGGATCACGCCACATCGCTCGCGGGGAAACTCCTGGTCGCCGTAACCCGCGTCCTCAAGGGCCGCAGCCGCCACCTTGAGGGTCAACAGTTGGTCGGGTTCGCTCGAACGCGCCGCAACGGGCATGACCCCGAATTCCGCCGCATCGAAGTCCGCCAGATCATCGATGAAACCGCCCCGGTCGCAGTAGACCCGGTCAACGCGCGTGGAGTCACGATCGAGAAAGACCTTCTCCCAACGCGCTTCGGGCACGGGACCGATGGCATCGTGGCCCCTGCGAATGTTGTCCCAGAAGGTGCGCACGTCCCGGGCACCGGGGAAGATGCACGCCATCCCCACGACGGCAATTCCCTTGGTCTCGGCCGAACCCATACCGCCTTACCGCAGCTGCTCGGGATCGGCATTCATGAGCATGACCTGGGAGGGGCCAGCGCCCCGAACACCCAGTTCGCGCACGAGCGCCTGGACACCCCCCTCCAAAGGAATCAGACCAATCCCCCGGCGTTCGTACTCTGACTGCAGATCCGGGCCGACCATCCCTGCACCTTCCCATGGTCCCCAGTTGATCGAGAGGATGCGGCCCGGATGGGTCTTTGCCAGAGAGTGAGCCAGCTGGTCGAGGTGATCATTGGCCGCGGCGTAGTCCGCCTGGCCGCGGTTGCCGAAGGCGCCGCTGATGCTCGAGAAGAAGACCAGGAAGCGCAGGTCGTCTCGGACGTGCTGCGCGATGGTGTGGGCGCCGAGGACCTTGGTGTCAAAGACACGGTCGAAGGATTCTTGGGTCTTCTGAGTGAGCAGCTTGTCCTCGATTACACCTGCAGCGTGTATCACACCGTCCAACCGTCCGCGCTCGTCGTAGATCTGATCGATGTACTTACCAAAGGCGCGTCGGGCGCGCACATCCACGGACTGGTAGCGGACAGTTCCCCCCGCGCTGCGGACGGCTTTCAGGGTGGCGCGGATCTCGCGCGCACCCAGGATCTCGCGTGCGGCAGCATCGATTTCGGCCGGTGCAGCACCGGACCGGGCTTCGATGAGCAGCCGGCGCAAATCCACAATGCTCGTCGCAGAGTTGAAACGCGCTTCCTCATCCCCTTCGGGAAGAGCCGAGCGTCCAACGACTTCGAAGTGACACCCAAAGCGCTGGGCGAGCCCCGTGGTCACGCATCCCGCGATTCCGCGTGCTCCGCCCGTGATCAAGACAACCGAATCCGAATCCAGAGGCGAGTCTCCCTCCTCATCCGGCCCACTCCAGAGCAGGGGGGCAGCCTGAACGGCTTGCCGACAGCCGCCCGAGTAGGAGATCTCCAGGGTGTCGTCCGTGGCGCAGATTTCGGCCAGCAGAAGTTCCGCTTGCACGCCAGGATCGGAATCGGGATCAAGGTGCACGATGCGGACGCGCGAGTTCGGGTGTTCCTTGGCGTAGCTCTTGGCGAATCCAGCCGCCCCCCCGGCCATACCACTGGAACGGGTCGCCGTGCACAGGCTCTCCAAGCCGGTAGGCGCGGCTGCTTGAGTCAAGGCGAAGAGAGCCCGCACGTCGTCGGGTCCCCCATCGGAGGCCAGGGGCGCCAGGTGAATCAAGTGCCCGTCTCCGTTCATGCGCGCGCCGTCCTCCATCAGACGCACACGGGCACCGAGATTTTCGAGCCCACTCGCCAAGGCCCGGGCCACCCCGCCACGATCGTCAGTCAGGGCGAAGTGCCGACCGCTCACGTCCATGCGATTGCCGTTCAGGGCTGGAACATCGACCAGGGTCGGGGCATAGCGGCGTAGGGGTTGTTCTGGGTTCACAGCCGTGGCCGGGGACGGTTCGGTGTGCTCTTCACCTTGCGCAGCTGTCGGCTCAGAGCTCTCCATCTCGCCGGTCTGGGTTTCTATCCACTCCAGGATGCCTCGCAAAGTCTTGATGGAGGCCAGCTGCTCCACCAGCGCGTCCCTCTCCTCTTCAGTACCCACATCCATGGACGACGAGTTGTTCAACGCGCCGAGGATCTCGATGCGCTTGATGGAGTCGATGCCCAGGTCGGCTTCCAGATCAAGGTCGAGGTCGAGCATGTCTTCGGGATAGCCCGTACGCTCGCTGACGATGCGCAGGAGCTCCTGATCCAACGCCAGAGTCGGCTCCTCTGCCGCTTCGTCCACGGACTCGACCGGGGGCGGTGGCCCGGGCGGGGCCGCGGCTTCCGCCTTCACATCCGGACGCGATGCAGTTGCCGGGAGCTGCGCAGCTTCCACCTGCCGCACCAGGTCGGGTGCAGCGCTTCCCAGGTAGGCCAGGACGACCTGCCTCTGGGCCTCGAGGGTATCGCTGACGTTCTTCAGGTACTCCAGGACCGTGGCCTGCGCATCGTCCTCGGGCGTCGCGCTCACCTCCGGGACGATCGCCGCCTCTGAACCACGGGGGACCATTTCAACCGGAGGTGTTGCACAGGGTCGCAGGGACTCAGGCGGGAAGATGCCCGACACCGGAATGGCGCGGAAGCCATCGACCTTCCATGCCAGGGGAGCGAGCGCACGCTCGGGAGGGGCATCCAGGTCAAAGCCCCCATCGGTGCGCCCTTCGAAGAGGATCGCCGGATCCAGGTCGACTCCTAGCACGGACAGCTGCGCCAGAGCGGAGAGGAACGAGGACAAGTCCTCGCAGCCCGACTCGTTGGTGGAGATCACGTGCACCTGTTGCTCCGCCAGGATCTTGCTCACCAGACCCGTCAACACGCGGCCCGGCCCCACCTCCACGAAGATCCGCGCTCCCGCGTCGACCATGGCCTGCACCTGATCGGCGAAGCGCACGGGCTGCACGATCTGGTCGCTCAGGGCCGAGCGGATCAACTCGGGATCGGCCGCGTGAGGTGCCGCAGTTGTGTTGGAGAAGACGGGCACAGAGGGGGGCGCGATGGGGAAGGCGCGCAGGTACTCGCCGAAAGTCGCCTTGGCATCGGCCACCACGCCACTGTGGAAGGCACAGGCCACGGGAATGGAGCGCGCGGCGAAGCCACAGTCATCGAGACGATCGAGCGCCTTGTTCACGGCGCCAGTGGGACCGGAGATGACGGTCTGACGCGGACCGTTCAGGTTCGCCAGGACCACGTCATCCACCCCATGCAGGGCGGCGGCAGTCTCCTCCTCTGAAGCGGCCACCGCGGCCATGGTCCCCGGGTCATCGCCCACGGCCGAGAGAATGGCCTCCGCACGAGCGCTGCTCAGCTCAAGAAGCCGCTCTTCAGGCAGGGCGCCGGCCAGGGCGAGAGCCACCAGCTCTCCGTAGCTATGCCCTCCCAGCCAGTCGGGCTCCACTCCCACGCGCTGAAGTAAGCGCCCCATGGCCAATCCACACAGGCCGAGGGCGGGCTGGGCCCGCTCGGTCTGAGCCAGATGGTTTCTTTGGGCCAGGAGTTGGACGTGGTCGAAGGGCTCGGACGGAAAGAGATCAGAAACCAGGGGGCCCGCCTGGGCGAGGAGGTCAGACAACTGTGGGAAGGCCAGGAACAGCTGCTGCAACATGCCGGGGTACTGGCTGCCCTGGCCTGGGACGAGGAAGGCCACCCTCGGGGCGGACTCGGGCGCATCCGCTGCGCGTACCCAGATCCCCTCTGCGGCCTCAAAGGTCCGCGCGAGACGCAAGCGTTCGGCCAGCTGATCCGTGTCCTTGGCGAGCAAGGCCACCTGCACCGGCCCCGTGCCACGGAGCGACGTGGCGTGTGCCAGCTCCCGCAGGCTCCAAGGGTCCTCGGCGTTGAGACACTCGACCAGCGCGTCCATTCCCGCCTCCGCTTCGCCACGCTCCACGCCGCGCAGGAGGAACAACTCCTCGGGCCACACGGGCAGGTGCGAATCGGGATCGTCCAGGCCTTCGTACTCCTCAAGCACCACGTGGAAGTTGGTGCCTCCGAATCCGAAGGAGGAGACTCCGGCCACCCGGGGACCACCTTGGGGCTGGGGCCAGGGGGCGCTTGCCTTGCGGAATTCGAACGGGCTCTCTTCCGCCTGATAGCCACGATTGGGCCGCTTGATCCCGAGGGTCGAAGGCAGGACGCGGTGATGCAGCGAGAGTGCGCCTTTGATGAGGGAGGCGATCCCTGCGGCACACTTGGTGTGACCGATCTGCGACTTGACGGACCCCAGGGTGCACCCCGCGGTAGCCGCACCGTCCGCTCGGAACACCTGGGTCATGGAGGCCAGCTCCGTGCGATCCCCCACCACTGTGCCGGTCCCGTGGGCCTCAACTAGGCCCACCTGCGCGGGGCCGTAGGGCAAGCGTTCGTAGGCCCTGTTCATGGCCCGCACCTGGCCTTCGAGGCGCGGTGCGGTCATGCCCAGACTCTTGCCGTCGCTGGAACCCGCACTGCTCTGAATCAGAGCGTAGATCCGGTCCCCGTCGCGCTCGGCGTCCGCGCGCCGCTTGAGCACCACGGTGCCCACAGCCTCGCCCAGAACGATGCCGTCCGCTTCGGCATCGAAGGGTCGCGAGCGTCCCGTGGCCGAGAGGGCCTGGACGCTGGAGAACATCATGTAGTCGTTGACGGAGTTGTGCAGGTCGGCTCCACCCACGAGCACCATGGAGCTGGTCCCCGCCAACAGGGACTGCACGCCGCACTCCAGCGCCGCCAGGGACGACGCACAGGCGGCATCCACCGTGTAGTTGAACCCCCCCAGGTCCAGACGGTTGGCGATACGTCCGGCGATCACGTTGGCCAGCACACCGGGGAACGTGTCCTCGGTGTGTTGTGGCAGACACGCTTCCAGCTCGCTGGGGACTTCGCCCACCAGTTGCTTGTAGAGCACTCGGAAACCGAGGGCCCCGGCCAGATCGTTGCCTCCCTCGGCCCCGAAGATGACCGAGGTGCTGGCGCGATCGAACTCGCGCGTCGCATAGCCCGCGTCGCTGAGGGCACGACGCGCGATCTCAAGGCTGAGCAGTTGCACCGGCTCGATGGAGGCCATGGACTTGGGCGGGATGCCCTCCTTGGTGGGATCGAGGACGACCGGGTCCAAGAAGCCCCCGCGCGGGGAGGGAATGGTCTCTCCCGGCGCGCCATCCGGGTCGCAGTAGATCTCGGGGTTCCAGCGCACGGGATCCACGTCCCGCAACGAATCCACCCCGCGCACCACGTTGGACCAGAAACTGTCGAGATCACCGGCTCCGGGAAAAATCCCCGCCATGCCGATGATGGCGATCTCCATGGGAGAGCTTTCGGCGGTGTCCTCGCTCGGAAACAACTCCTGAGCGCGCTCCACCAGGAATTCGCAGGCGCCTTCGCTGACCTGCCTGTGCAGATCCAAGACCGACACAGCCTCGGCGCGCAGGGCGGCGACTTCGCCCAGCATGAACATGCCCGTCCGCGCGCGCTCTTCATCCCCCACCGGGACGAGCTCCCCAGCATCGCGGCGAAGGCCCTTGGAAGCGATTCGCAGGCGCCCGAGGTTCATCCGCTCGAGGGTCGCCCACATGTCGCGTGACTCTGCCCCTGTCTCCTCCAGGCGCGCACGCTCATCGCGGAAGGCCTCAACGAAGGGCGTCGCGGCGCACCGGGTGGCGTGACCGGGGGCCGTCTCGACCAGCTCGGTTCCCTTGCAGGCCACGGCCGTCTGCCGATAGCCCTCATCGATGGCTCCGGAGGAAACGGCCTCGTCGGTGAAGATGTAGGCGCTGCCCATGAGCACGCCCACGCGCGCCCCGCGCTCTACCAAGGGTGCAGCGAGCGCGGCGACCATGGCCGCGGAGCGCTCGTCGTGGATCCCTCCGGCGAAGAGGATGCGCAACTCCTCGGGGTGTTCGAATCCTGCGAGCCGCTGCAGTTGGGCTTCCCAGAGGGAGAAGCTCGAACGAGGACCCACGTGGCCGCCGCACTCGCGTCCTTCGAATACGAAGCGCCGGGCGCCCTGATCCAGGAAGAGGTCGAGCAGACCGGGAGAGGGGACGTGCAGGTAGGTTGGCGTGCCCAGGTCCTCGAGTGCGCGCGCTTGGGAAGGCCGTCCCCCCGCAATCAACGCGAAGGGCGGGCGCAGGTCACGCAGCACCTCGAGCTGCTTCTCCCGTAATTCAACGGGCAGGAAGCCGAGCAGCCCAACGCCGAAGGGCAGGGTGCCCAGCCGCTCGCGGGTGGTCTGGACCAGGGAGCGCACCTGCTCGCCATCCATGAGCGAGAGAGCCAGGAACGGGAGGCCGCCGCCTTCTGCTACCGCAGCCGCGAACTCGGCCCCGTCGCTGACGCGCGTCATGGGACCTTGGACCACAGGGAAGCGGCAGCCGTGTTCCCGTGCCAGAGCCGCCTCCGGCCCCAGAGCGGCTTGCCTATTGGCCTGCCCCACGGCGTCCAGAGCCTGGGCCTCGACGGCGTGTGCGATACCCCCTGCCGTGCGATAGCGCTCGGCGAGAATCGTTGCCAGGCCGATGTCCTCCCCCACGGGAAGGAGCTGCTCGTCGAGATCCTCCGCCCCGATGCGGGCCGCCACCTCCTCCACAGAAGCCTCTTTGAGTGCATCCGCCAGGGTCACGTCGGGCCGGCGCAGGACCCTGTGTTCTCCCACCACGACCGTCTCACTCCCATCCAGCGTGGCGAGGCGCTCCCTCAGGCCTGCGGGCAGACGGGACTCATTGGCCAGGGCCAGCGCGCTATCGAGAACGAAACCCGCGGCGCCTCCAGCAAGGCAGCCCGCGGCCGTATGCGCCCCGATCCCGCCTTGGCCGCGGATGGGAACGGAAGCGGGCAACGCCCCGCTCTCCAAGAGTTGTTGCAGGAGGATGAAGGTGCTGCGGGTCCCCACTCGACCGCCACTCTCGCTGCCCTTCGCGATCAGAGCGGTGGCACCCGAGTCCAGGGCGGCTCGTGCTTCGGACAGATCGCGCACCTGAGCATGAATCTCCCCGAGTCCTCTGTACGGTTCCGCATCCATCCCGGGCGCCAATATCAAGAAGGCCGCTCCGGCGAGGAGAGCGGGATCCACGTCCCGCTGCAGATGCACACCCACCTGGCTGGCTGCGGACCCTGCTCCGTCCAGGGCGGTCCACAGACACTGTGCTCCGGCGGAGGGATCGGCACCTAGATCGATAGCACAGGGCACACCGGCCCGTGCAAGGGCCGCCGCCAGATGAGGGTCGGGGCGACCGAAGGGAGTTATGCAGAGCAGCGGGGGCAGGCCCATCGGATCAGCACTTGCGTCCAGGAAACAAAAATAGGTGAGGGGAAGACTGGTGGTCTACCAGACGTGACCGGCAATCCCGGGAACAGTGATGAGACCTGTCATCATCCTATCGCACGCACGGCAAATACAGGACCAGATCGCTCTGGACGGCTGCCGCAGAGCAAGGTTCCTTCTTTGGGACAGGAATTCAGAGCTCACACGCGGCTAGAGATCCCGATCCGGTGCAGTTGGAGATCAATCTCAACCTGCCGGAGCTCGTGGGGGGGTGAATTCCAGACATCCACGCCGCCCGCAAAGATGCCCCTTGGAATGGTCGGGGCGAGAGGATTTGAACCTCCGACCTCTGCAACCCCATTGCAGCGCGCTACCAGGCTGCGCCACGCCCCGACCGAGGGGCAGGGATCGTAGGGAGGGACCGGAGGGGGGTCAACCGCTCGGAAGTAGCGATTTGGGGAAGAACTGGACCCCCGCGGCCCATTGGGGAGAATGGGCACGGAGAATCGAGCCGTGGCCAGACCCCAGAGACCCCAAGAGATCGTGCGCATCCGAGTGCGCCGCCGCCACCGCACCTGGATGTACGCCATGATCCTGGCCACCATTGGCTGGGGCGCCTGGTGGTTCAGCTTGTTTGCGCGTCGGTTCTTCCCGGGCCTGTTCCCCGGGTTCGCGGTGACCTACTGGGTAGCTTGCGTGCCTGCGGCGGCAGGGCTTCTGCTGGCGATCTTCACGATCCGGGCGCGCAAGATCTGGATTCTCCTCGCCGCGGTACCCATTTGCTCCAACCTGTCCCTTCTCGCCTTGCCCTGGGTGCTGGACCGGGACGTGCTGGGTCCACAGGACACCTCGCTCCCCACTAGCCCTGGGCCGACACAGACGGACGCCCTCGACTAGAGCGGGGTCGCAGCCAAGACCAACCACAAGCCCGTCACCGCGGTGACCACCGTGAGCAGGATGACGGCAACAGCCACGCGCCCGTGGGTCGTGCGTTTGCACTTGGCCTTGATGGTCATGATCCCAGTAATGACCGGCAGGAGGTAGGCATAGACCGTGGCCTTGGCAAAGACCAGGTGCACGGGATAGATACGGCCTGCGGAGTCGAGGTCGTACTCCTTCCCCAACAGCTCGGCGTAGTAGATCGCCACCCCCAACCCGATGTACGCGAGCACGACAAAGGTCAAGTGCTTGCGACGCAGTGATTTCTTGCCTGTAACGACAACGGCTCCCAGCAGGCCGAGGGTAATGACAAGAAACAGGATAAAGCCAGTAGCTGCGGTCATTGGTTGTTCATCCTGTCGGTTGGGCTAAGCCGTCCATTTCGGCGGCGGGTTCTCGGGTCATCAAGTCAGTCACAACTGTCCGGGGATCCTTCCCCTCGAACAAGACCGCGTGGACCTGTTCAGCAATCGGCATGGACACGGAACCCAGGGCGCTCTCGGGACCGAAGAGGGCCTTGGTGGTCCAGATGCCCTCGGCCACCATGTCCATCTCCTCTAGGATCTGCTCCAGGGTCTGGCCGCGGCCAAGGCGCTCCCCCACACCGCGGTTGCGCGAGTGCTTCGAGGTGCAGGTGGTGATGAGATCCCCAATGCCGGCAAGCCCGAAGAACGTGCCGACCTCGGCCCCACGAGACTTTCCAAAGCGCGCCATCTCCACGATTCCGCGGGTCATGAGGGCGCTCTTGGCGTTGTCGCCGAGCTCGAGCCCATCGCACATGCCCGCCGCGAGGGCGATCACGTTCTTGAGAGCGCCCGCCAGCTCCGCGCCGTAGGCGTCGCCGTGGGTGTAGACCCGAAAGCTCTCGCAAGAGAAGGCCTCCTGCACGAGCTTGCCGTGGTCCTCGTCATTACAGCCCACCACGAGAGATGCGGGCAGACCGCGTGCGACTTCCTCGGCGTGACTGGGCCCCGTCAGCACTCCGATGGATCGCTCACCCAGGACCTGGGCCAGGATCTGCCCGGGGGTCTTGAAGGTCTCGATCTCCAGGCCCTTGCTCGCGGTGACCAGGGGCAGAGCACCTGGTAGCGCGTCTTCAAAGCGCGCGGCGACCTGCCGCAGGTACTGGGTAGGCACCACGCTCACTGCAAGCTCGGCACCTTCTGCAGCGTGAAACGGATCGGCGTCTACTTTCAACGCATCAGGGAAAGGCACTCCCGGCAAGAAGCGCTCATTGCACCGCTCGCTGTTGAGGCGCTCGGCCTGTTCGGGGAAGGCGCTCCAGAGCACCGTCTCGATGCCGTTGTTGGCGAGGATCAGAGCCAGCGTGGTACCCCAGCCTCCGTCCCCGATCACCAGTGCCTTTTGAATGGATCTGTCACTCATGGTTCGGGTCTCCCGGTGACTCCTTGGGCCCCTGCCCTGCACGGGGCTCGGTGCCTTGCAGCATGCGGGAGATATTCTGGCGGTGACGCACGAGCACCAGTAGAGCAAGCAGAGTGCAACCCACCAAGAGCGACGTGTCATTCGACGGGCGCAGCCAGGCCGCCACCGGGAAGCCGATGCCCATCAGAATGGACGCCAACCCCACGTAGCGGGTCAGCCTGATCGTGAAGACCCAGATGAGACCCGCGGTGAGTACCACGAGGGGGTCTATTGCCGCGATCGCTCCGCAAGCCGTCGCTACACCCTTACCCCCCTTGAAGCCCAGGTAGACGGGGAAACAGTGGCCCAGCACGGCCGCCGCGCCGCACATGACGAGTTGGGAATCGCCCGCGGCCATCACGAGGGCAGGAGCTATCACGTCCACGGAAACCCAGCCCTTTGCGCAGTCGAGAGCGAAGGACACCAGACCCCAACCGCGACCCAGGGCACGCATGGTGTTGGTGGCCCCGATATTGCCGCTGCCCAGCTGACGCAGGTCTTCCCCTTTGAGCGCGCGAGTGAGCAGCAATCCGAAGGGCACGGACCCGAGCAGGTAACTCGCCAGTACCGCCAAGAGCAGGGGACCGGGAATACCGGTCTGGGGGATCAGGGAGAGGGGGGCCATGGGAGCAGTGCGCGCGGGACGGGCGGGCGATCAAAGGGTACTCTGCGGCTACCCCGTGCAACCAGTCCGCGGCGGACCTCCCGCCCCCACACCGCCCATGGCCCCCCCTTCCCCCAAACGACGACGGCCACCCACCCGTGCCGCCACGTTGGGCGTGGACACGGGCGGCACCTTCACGGATCTGGCGCTACTCGCCTCCGACGGCACCCTGACCACGTGCAAGGTGCCCTCCACGCCGGAGGATCCGTCGTTGGCCCTGGAAGCGGGGATGCAGGCCATGAGCGTCCAGGCTCCCGATGCCATGGAGAATTGTGACGTCATCCACGGCACGACCGTCGCCCTGAACGCCCTGCTCACGGGGCGCACCGCGCCCACCGCCCTGATCACCAACCGCGGCTTCCGGGACCTGCTTGAGATCGGTCGCGGGGAACGCCCGGTCTTGTACGACCTGCAACCGCGGCGACCCACGCCGCTGGTCCCTCGCCACCTGCGGTACGAAATAGACCAACGCACCTGGCCTTCGGAAGAGGGAGATCTGGTTGAGGTGGCACGCCCCAAGGCCAGCGAGGTGGCACGCCTCAAGAAGACGCTCCGCAGCAGCGGCGCGCGCAGCCTGGCTCTTTGTCTTCTGCACTCCTACGCCGACCCCGCTATCGAGACGCGCCTCGCGCGCGCGCTGGAGAAGCTGGGCCTGCCCATCACATGCTCCGGCACCTTGCTCGGAGCGCACCGCGAGGTCGAGCGCTTCTCCACCGCCTGCGCCAATGCTGCCCTGATCCCCATCATGGCCGACTACCTCTCGCGACTCGGGAGACTCCTGCCTCCTGAGCGGCTCTCAATCCTGCAGAGTTCCGGCGGGACCCTGCCCGCCGAACGGGCCGCCACTGAACCCGTGCGCGTGCTCTTCAGCGGCCCCGCGGGCGGAGTTATCGGCGCAGCGCACGCAGCACGCCAGGCGGAACTGGGAGACATCGTGACTTTGGACATGGGAGGCACGAGCACCGATGTGGCCTTCCACTCACCAGAGGCCGGCCTATCCAACACGGTGCACGATGCGGCGGTTGCCGGCCATCCAATCGCCGTGCCGGCACTCGATATTCACACCATCGGCTGCGGCGGAGGTTCGCTGGTTCGGGTGGATGCCGGAGGTGTCCTGCACGTGGGGCCAGGAAGCGCTGGTGCAGATCCGGGACCCATCTGCCATGGGCGAGGAACGGAACCGACGGTCACCGATGCCTGCGTCCACCTGGGATACATCGAGGCGCAAGGGTTCTTGGGCGGACAATTGGACTTGAACGTCGAGGGTGTCGCCAGCGCCTTCGAGGCGCTTGGCAAGCGCATCGGGGTGGACTCCGTACTCGCAGCCGAGGCCGTGCTCGACCTTGCCCACGCGGCCATGCGCCGGGCGCTGGGAGTCATGACAATGCAGCGCGGTCAAGATCCCGCCGTCTTGCCTCTGGTCGCGTTCGGCGGCGGTGGCGGACTGCACGCTGCGGCTCTGGCGAGGAGCTTGAACATGCCGGGGGCTCTCATCCCTGCCCACCCGGGGGTGCTCTCCGCCCTGGGCATGGCCAGCGCGGACGCCCTGTGCGACAACGAGCGCACGGTCCTCGCGCCCCTCGCCAAGTGGTCGGCATCCATGCGCAAGCGCGCCTTCTCTGAACTGACAGGCCAGGGCCAGGCTGAGTTGCAGTCCGCTGGCCATTCCGCCCGCAGCATCCGCTTCGAGCGCAACCTGGCGCTGCGCTATCGCGGTCAGTCCTTCGAGTTGAACCTGCCTGAAGGCGGCCACCTGACTCAGCGCTTTGCGGACCTGCACCGGGAGCGCTACGGCTGGAATCTGCCCGGGACCGAGATTGAACTGGTCGCCCTGCGGGCGCGCGCATTCGCTCCCGCGATCAACGGACCACGGCCAGCGGTTACCCGGCCTCGCAAGCGGCCCGCCCCCAAGAGCGTCGTGCTGGGAACCCGGCGCGCCTGGTTCGGACGCTGGCACCGCACCGCTCTTTACCAGCGCGCGGATCTCTCCCCGGGTCACGTTGTGTCGGGGCCGGCGCTCATACAGGAGTACAGCGCCACCACACTCATTCCTCCTCGCCATCAGGCCACGGTGGGAGCCCACGGTCACCTGTGGCTCACCCCGTCCTAGCACCCCCTGGACGGTGAAATGTGGAGCGGCTGAAGGGACTTGAACCCTCGACATCAACCTTGGCAAGGTTGCGCTCTACCACTGAGCTACAGCCGCGTCCGGATTGCGAGGATAGCCTGACCTGACGCTCTGGCAAGGGATCGCTCCAAAATCATGCTCTCTGGCGGGTCCCAAACAGATGCAATTCTAGGCCCCTGCTCCCCTGGCCACGTAGCTGGCCACCCAAGCCCCGGCACGCTCTGCCGCTTGTGTCACGCCCACGCCCTGTGCCATGTGGGCGGCGAGGACCGTGGCAAAGCGACACCCCGTCCCACGTCGGGATCCCTCGATGCGCTCTCGCTCGATCCAGAAGGGCTCATGGCCGGCCCGCGCCACCAGGTCCACAAGGGGGACCTCGCCGCCATGCCCCCCTTTGAGCACGACGGACTCGGCCCCTCCGGAAACCAGGTTCCGAGCCGCAGCCACACGCTTGTTACGCGAGCCCAAGGCAATGAGCTCCACGCCCGCCAACAGGGCCGCCTCATTCAGGTTGGGAGTCAGGACGGGCCCCAAGGGAAGCAACTCCTCGCGGAGAAGCCACAGGGCCCTGGTGTTCAAGAACCTGAACCCGCTCGAGGACTCGATGACCGGGTCGAGGACCCAGTGCCGGTCGCCGAGGTCACCGAGAAGCTCACCGGCCGCCAAAATATGTTCGGGTCCGGGAAGCAGCCCGATCTTCACGCCGTCGCAATAGGGCAGCGCGGCCCGGGCCTCCGCCAGCCATTCCGCCGGTTTGCGCGCACCGAGGGCATGCACGGCCTGCTCGTCTTGTTCCGTATGGGCCGTGGGCACCAGGGTCGGCTTCACGCCGGCGGACTCAGCCGCCTCCCGGTCAGCGTCCAGCCCCGCAGCCCCGCTGGAGTCCACGCCACCAATACAGAGCAGAGTGGCGTCCGCGCTCATTCCGAGAGCAGGCGGCCTTCGGTGGGAATCGTCTCTTCATCCCCTTCGGGAGGGGTCGCGATCACGGCGAGGGCGTTGGAGCGCAGCGTTCGCTCCACTTCCTTGATGGTGCTCTCTCCAGAGTCCTCGAGGATCAGATGGCCTCCGGCGATATGGCCGTGCCCGCCGAACGAGCCCTCCCCGGCCAGGACCCGCTCCATCAGGGGATAGGCCTTTCCAAAGGCATAGTCGGTACGCAATGAGAGCACGTACTCGCCCTCAAACGCCCCACCGACCACGACCCAGCTGACCCCCTTCATCCGCAGGAGAAAATCTGCCATCTCCGCAACGGTCTCGGGGTTTTCTATCTCACCGAGCAGGGCTAGGACGAGAGGGCCGTGCTGGCGAGCCAACGACAGCGCGTTGGAGAGCTCCACGTAGTAGCTGCGCGGTAGGGGCGGGTGATGAATCTCGGCGATAGCGGCCCGGTCCGCGTAACGGAAGGTCTCGTAGTAGGCCTCCTCGTCCAGGTCCGAGTTGCTTCGCGAGAGGTCGGCGGTGTCGTAGCGGACTCCGCAGAAGAGTGCGGACGCCGTGCGGGTGTCCAGGGACACCTCCGCATCACGCAGGTACTCGTAGATCATGGAGGCGGTTGCGCCCAGGTTGAGGCGCACGTCCCGGTGCGCCACCCCAACTGGCTCACGGCCCTCAACCACCGGCGGCACGTGGTGGTCGAAGACGGCCAGGACCGGCAAGTCCTCTGGCAGCACCGTGTGACCGAACTCCGGCTGGGTGTCCACGAGTGCCACGCCCGCAAACTCCCGGGTGTCGATTCCCTCGTATTCTTCCAGATCCAATTCCAGGGCGCGCACGAGGGCCAGATTCTCCGCGCGGTGGATGCGGCCAAGGGTGGCCACCGTAGCCTGCAGGCCAAACCCAACCTGAATCAGATGCCGCAGGCCCTCGCAAGCTCCCAGTGCATCCGGGTCCGGACCACGGTGAGTGAGAATCAGGATGCGCTCCGCTGAGCGAGCGCGTCCTTGCACGACGGCCCCCTCAAGCACGCCACGCAGGTGCTGCACGGGTAGCAAGCCGCCGGCCGGGACGGGACCTGGACGGCCGGAGCCGTGGAAGAGCGATCGGGCGGGCTGTTGCATGCTGAGGTTCGTGGTTGCCCTCCACTATCGGACAGGCGGGGGGATGCTTGGCAGATTCCCTCTGTTTCCCTGGGCTCTCCAGGATCAGCTGGAATCCACGTTCCTATTATTCGTCTCTGCGACAGATTTTATGGAGCATTTCCGCCCCAAGGAATCAGAGGCCGCGATCCAACAGGTACTGGACGGCAAGAAGCACTTCCGCCCGACCGTGGCGGGGATGGACCTCCACGACCCGGGCCGCCTCGCGGGGCACGTATTCGGAAACGAGCTGGAAATCAACCTCACCCTGCCCGGGGGGCAGTTCAGATTGGTCCCGGGTCGCATCCTGAAGGTGGCAGCCCAGCATGCGATTCGAGAAAGCATCGAGCCAGGCGCCCTGGTCGGGCAGGCCCATGTTGCTGCGCTGGTGAATCCGACCCGTATCGTGCCAATAGCCGACCTGCTGGCCGGCGAGGTCCTCGAGGGTCCACTGAACGGCCTCGAAATTCAGAAGATCGTTGAGCTGCTGGCCGGGCTCGATGGCCAGTTGAATGTCGGGGAACTCGCGCCGCAGGGTGAAAATCGAGCGGCAGAAGTGCTCGAGTTGCTTCTGTCCCTTGAGCTGTACCCGGTGCACGAACTCGCGGATCTGCTCTTGCACACCCTCTCGCTCGTCATCGCTGGCTTCCACCAATTGCTCCTCAAATTGGGTAGCCTCGGCACAGATCCTGGAATCTTCCACCGCACACCCGCGCACGATGACCGTGGGAGCTTTCATCTGCTGGGCGAGGCGGATGTGGCGACGGCTCGAGTTCAGCGCCTGCTCACGTGCCTCGCTGCTCGTACTCCCGAGCAAGCTTCCGGACATGTTCTCCGAGCGGGGCTTGAGAGACCCAACCACTACGGACGCCACGACAATGCCCGTCTCGCGGGCACTGTCCTCCCAACCCAGCAGGTTGACCGGCTGGTCGGAGAGCCCCAGTTCGAGACAACGGAAGCCCATGGCAACCGCGCTGAAGGCCTGATCCTCGATGTTGCACAGCCGAGGGCCATAGCAGGACGTCGAGAGGACGAGTTCGTTGGGGATGCCGGGTTTGGTCAAAACAGATTCAAATGGGTTGAGGGCCGTATCGCAGCCGAGGCACTCCTCGCGGGCGGTGACCGGGGCGTCTAGGCAGTACGACTCAAGGAACTCTATCCCGGCCCAATGACCCCGGAGGGGGAATCCCATTCCGGGTCACGGGTGCCGTGCTAGGTTCAGTTGAGAAGTCCTGCCCGAGCCGCGGAAACAGGGAGGACTCTTCCGTCTGCGAACGGAGGCCTCCCCCACGGGCCGAGAGGGGTGCATCGGTTGCCGCCGATGCTGAGGGGGGCAGGAAGGGTGATTGGGGGCCCAAGACCTGTCAATGCGAGGTGCTACAGAACCGCCCTTCCCTGCTACCCTGACCCCATCATGAGCCTTCTGCGCGCCCTCCCTCTGGCTTTTTTGGGACTCCTCAACCCTCTCGCCCACGGAGCCTCACCCGCCCCGACCCAAGACTCAGCGGCCCTGGGCCGTGGCCTGGGTGCCATCAAGCTGGAGTCCATCGAAGCCGACCTGGATTATCTGGCCAGCTCTGAGCGCGGAGGCCGGGCCACGCCCAGCGCGGGTCTGGACGAGGCCATGGCACACGTGGTCCAACGCTTGGAAGCGTCGGGTTGGACGCCCGGGGGGTCCGATGGTTGGCGCTCACCCTTCCCTCTTTTCACGCTCCGTGTGGATGCCGAACGCAGCGGAGCAAAGGTCACCGCTGGTGACACGGCTCTGGAATTTTCCTTTGGTGAGCAGATCCTCCCCGAGCGTATGGGTCAGCTGCGCGCATGGAACCTGAAAGGGCCCCTGGTCTCCGTAGGTGCCGGCGAAGAAGCAGACATCGCCAAGGCTGAATTGACTGGAGCCTGGGCATTGATCCAAGAAGGTCCGGCCTCGGTTCGGGGCGCGGTCCTGCGTGCCCGCGAAGCGGGAGCCATCGGCATGCTCGTGACTCCGGGGACCGACTGTCGTTGGCGCGAGTATGATGAGCGCTTCGCGTCCGTTGCGAGCGCCATGGTTCGCGGGATCGTCACGCAAGCCCCTGCTCGTGGTGGACGGCACAATGACCCGGCGGTGGTCATGATCACGGAGAAGGCCACCGCACGGTTACTATCCCTGGCAACTGCTGATTGGTCCGGGAAAGCCGAAGGAGCCCTTCCTCCCAGCGGTGTGCAGTTGGGAGCTCAGTTTCACGACAAGCGCGCCCTCGTAGAGCCTGAAACGAAGACCGCCAACGTGATCGCCTGGATGCCGGGTAGTGACCCGGAACTGGGACGCGAGGTCATCCTTCTCACGGCACACGTGGACCACCTGGGCGAGATCCGCGAGGAGGTCCACGCCGGCGCCAACGACAATGCATCGGGGGTGGCCGCGCTCCTCTCCGTAGCTGATGCCCTGGCCGCGCGCGGTCCCGGCCGCCGTGGCCTGGCCCTCCTGTTCCTGGTGGGAATGGAGAAGGGCTCCTGGGGTGCCAAGGCCTTCCTGGCGGACCCTTCCCTGCCTAAGGGCGCCCAGGGCGTGGCCCTGATCAACCTGGATCGCGTCGGGCGCCTGGAAAACGACCTCCTCTACGCCACCCCCAGCCCTACCCACCCCAACTACAGCCCCCTGGCCGCAGCCATTGCCGCCCCAGCCGCCGAAGAGGCGCTGCTGCTCGCCTCCATGGATGACCAGTGGTCGCGCCTGGATACGCGGGTCTTCGCCATGGCGGGCCTGCCCGTTCTCAGCCTGAGCTCGGGTGCCGACGAGGACACGCATCTCGCCAGCGACACACGGGACAAGGTCCACGCCGACTCGGTCAAGAAGGTGGCTCGTACGACCCTGCGTCTCCTTGAGCGTTTGGATGGGGAGCTGCTGGGCTTGCCCCGCGGCCCCTCGGTGGCGAACGGTGACGGACCGGGTCCACCTGATTCGGACGATGCCATGCTGTTCGGCATGGACCTCATCGCCGCAGCAGACAGCGGAGAGTCATCTTTCTTTCTCAACGCCCTCGACCGCCAAGCGCTGGTGCAGCGTGCACTGAGCCAGTCCGAGGTGCCGGCATCCCGCGCCGAGCGAGGCTGGCTGGAACAGGCGGCGGAGGTGGAGCGTCTCTGGCGCCGGGCCGTCGAGCTATGCACCGACGATGGGCAGTACAGCCTGCTGCGCGTCAGTCACCTGTCGGCTACGGACGACCAACCCGAGCGTTGCGAGTTAGTCATGCGGCTGGCGCGAGAGACCGACTTCGACTACCACAGGCTGCTCCTGGACCGGGACAGCACCCAGGCCATCCGGGTCATCGATGTGCACGCCCTCTCCCTGGACGAGTGGGCCAGTGACACCTTGGCTCGGCACCACGCGCTGCTGTCCAGTCACCCTGATTCTCTCGCGGATCTGCGGGCGGGCCGCTCGCCCCGCTGCCTGGCTCCCTTGAGTGGCCTGCACGTGCACTACGACGATCCCGATCTGGTCCGGGGAATGGGCCTGCTTGATGGACTGCCCGAGAGCCTCTCCATGGAGCGCGACTATCTTCGCATGGCCATGCTCTACACCTGGGGCCCGCGGCGCACGGAATGGGCCGTCGCCCGGGGCCGCTTTGAAGCCACCTTCCCCGAGGCCCGGGGTGCAGTTGTCTGGGCCGTGTGCGACACCCACGGCTGGGATCCCGAACCCGCCGAATTGGCCGAGTCGCTCGATGCTCTGGTGGCCATGACGGGGGACGCCACCTACCCCACATTCCTTCGGGGCATGCACTCGACGTTTGCCGAGCAACCCGCCCTGGCACGCCCCTTCTTTGTACAGGCCATGGCTCTGGAGCCCGAGTTCCAGGAGAGCTGGTGGGGTCTCTTGAACGCCTTGAAAGCCCTGGAGGACTGGCCCGCCCTCGCCCAGCACCTAGATGACTTCGGGGGCTACTTCGGGTTCGAGTTCACTCCCGAGGAGACGCTGGAGGACACCAGCATGGCCGAGTTCGTCAAGTCGGCGGCCTTCGCCGAGTGGCAGACACGCTATCGGGCAAGGCACAAGGGCGACAAGTAAACCCATGCTGGACTCAGCAAGAAGGCGGGTCCGCCTGGCCGCCCCTCAACTGGCAATACCCGCCGTCCTGCTCATGGGTCTTGCCCATGGCGTGGGCTTGATGGCGCCTGATGTGGCGGTTCGGCCGCGGCTCTCCTTGAGCGCGGACGCTCCTGGTGGGATGTGCGAGCTGGGACAGACCGTCACCTTCACGGCACAGGTGGTGAACACCTCCGGTGATGAACTGCATGGCAAGCTCCGTTGGGAGCTTGAGACGCTGGCCTTCGACGCGCCGGTTGTCGAGCCGGTCCCGATCGAGGTGGAAGGGCGCGGGACGGCGAGCTACCACTACATACTCGAAATGAAGGTACCCGGATTCGTGCGCGTCTCTTGCTTCGTGAGCGAGGATGGAGAGGAGCGGGAGGTGAAGCGTCACCGCCGGATCGGTTGCGAGCCGACAGCCATCCAATCAGAACTCACCCGCGAACCCGACTTCGGGGAGTTCTGGAACACGTCACTTGACGAACTCAGCAAGGTGCAACCCGAATACGAGCTCAAGGAGATCCCGAGGAAAAAGGGAGCAGGCGCGCGGCGCTATGAGGTCATCATGCGCAGCCATGGCGGAGTTCGAGTGCGTGGATGGCTGGAGGTTCCCTCATCCGAGGGTCCCCATGCCGCACTCCTGAGAGTCCCCGGCTACAGCCAAAACATGCGGCCGGTGAACAACACCCGCGGCATGATCGTGCTCTCTTTGAACGTCCGTGGTCACGGCAACAGCGTCGATGACGTGCCGGGCCAGCCCACCGACTTCTGGATCCGCGGCCTGGATCTCAAGGAGACCTACTACTATCGGGGAGCCTACCTGGACTGCGTGCGTGCCGTGGACTATCTGACTTCCCGGGAGGACGTCGATCCGGACAAGATCGCGATCTGGGGTGGGAGCCAGGGTGGAGGCCTGGCCTTCGCAACCGCCGCGCTGGATCCGCGCATTGACCTGTGCGTCGCCGACATCCCCTGGCTCTGCGACTGGATCAACTACTCCAGGTTGGTTCCCAAGGACGACGCCATGATCAACTGGCTCGCCGCAAAGGAGACTCGGACCGAGGCGTCGGTGCTACGGACGCTAAGCTACTTCGACACGATGAACTTGGCCGATCGCATTCAGTGCACAACGATCATGGGGGTGGGATTGCAGGACTCGATCTGCCCCCCCTCCACAAGTTTCGCCACCTTCAATCGGATCACCGCGCCCCACGACTACCGCATCTATGAAGACAGCGGCCACGGGCTCGGTGGCGACCATTACATGTGGGTGGTCGGAGAAGTCCAAGAGATCTTCGGTTCGGAAAAGCGCTAGATCGCCAAACCCATCGGATTAGAAATCCGATGCACCTTCCAATCTGAGCTGGCGCAAGTCCCCAAGAATCAAGAACTTACGCGAGCTTG
>DUDB01000036.1:0-1078 GCA_012959525.1 Planctomycetota bacterium | reverse complement strand
CAGGGTCCGATCAGGTAGCCAGGGTGTGCTCCGGAGCGTTGGCTTCCTAAACATGGCTTCCCCGGTCGCCCGGCCAGTCCCCAACGCTCTGCAGGTACTCCATTGATTCGGCATGCTCCGTGAACTCCAGGAGGTTCCCGATCTTCGTGATCAGGACTTCCCGCACCTCAGAAGGGGTCGCGAAGAAGAACTCCTTGCGCATGTTTGCGCGGTTTACGCGCCGGTCTGAGAAGTGGTGGTGGAGGTCGGTTTCCAGGGTGACTGCGTCTTCCGAAAAGAAAAGTCCGTGGACGTCGAATCGGAACGGTACCGAGGCGCCGCCGAGTTCGTTGACTCGATCTTGGGGTTCGAGGCGACGGGTTAGTCCGATCTTGACCACGCCTTCCCCGAATGCGCCCCGGTTCGAGATCACATAGACGTAGCCGGCGCGGATGTTGGCCGCGCGGTAGTCGTTCTGGGTGATCGCTTCATCGATTTCCGCCAGTTTGTGTTCCAGGTCCGTGTCTGACACGCCCTTCGCACGGAGTGCTTCGAGTGCGTTGACGAGGTGGTTCCGCTCCTTGTCTAAGTGCTCTCGCGCGGCTGCCAGCTCCGCCGCGACCTTGCGCTCTTCTCGCAGCCGAGCCCGCTCCTCGCGCGCGGCCTCGCGTTCTTCCTGCTTCTTGATGAGGTAGTCCGCGGTGAGCTCGATCTCCTCGAGGCGCAGCGCGTGGTAAGCGTCGCTGATGTGCATTTCCATCATCCGGCCCAGTTTCGCGATGGCCGTGCGCGAAGCCTCGATTCGCTTCTTGGCGGTTACGACGTTGCCGGCACGCAGAGACCGGATCGAGTTGTCAGCCTCGGCGTTGTAAGCACGCAGCATGAGCTTGGCGAGGTCGTTCGTCATCTTGCGACCCTTCGCGAGCGAGTTGTCGAACGTGAACATGTTCGACATCTCGATCGCCGACTTGGACTTCACCATCGTTGCGATGCGCCCGTTGAGCTCGGTGAGGCGCTCCTTGTAGGCGACAGCATTCTCCAGCGGATGGTGGTAGCGATAGATCCCGACGTCTTGAAGAACGCGCTCGTCGTCCAGGAC
>DUDB01000035.1 GCA_012959525.1 Planctomycetota bacterium | reverse complement strand
CGTATGCGGACGCCGACAGCACGTCCGCATCTCCGTCCCCATCCAGGTCGGTGGCGTAGATGGAATGGGCACCATCCGCTTCAGTCGTGATCGTCTGCTGGGCCCCGAATACCCCGCCGCCCTGATTCTCGTACCAGGCAATGTTGGGGTAGTTGTAGGACGCCGACAGCACGTCTGCATCTCCGTCCCCATCCAGGTCGGTGGCGTAGACGGACTGGGCCCAGGGCGCTGAAGTTGTGATCACCTGCTGAGGGCCGAACACCCCGCCGCCCTGGTTCTCGTACCAGGCGATCTTGTTTTCGAAAACGGACGCCGACAGCACGTCCGCATCTCCGTCCCCATCCAGGTCGGTGGCATAGACGGAAACGGCACCATCCGCTGAAGTCGTGATCGCCCGCTGGCCCCCGAAGTTCTGTCCGGCGGCTGAGATACAGAGACCGAGTGGAGCAATCGACAACAGGCAGGCGGAGTACTTCATCCTCTCATTCTCGCACATTCCCCGCCCCAGGGCAACGCTGGGCTAGGGGAGGGTCAGGGGGTGCCGATGACGAGGATGTCGTCCACTTCCCCGCGTTCCTTCAGGCCCTTCGCGTTGGTCACGAAGCGCAGGCGCAGGTCAGGATTGTTGGCTGCGCCGGCAGGCAGGGAGAAGGTGTACTTGTCCCAGGCGTGCTTCTCGACGGTGGCGTAGGACTTCCAGGTCGAGCCGTTCCACCACTGGAAGTCTAGGTATTCACAGCTCAGCGTATTGTTGCGGAAGTGGGCGGCCAGGTTGATCTGGACGGAGGAGTAGCCAACGGTGCTGATGGAAGGAGACTCAATCCACGTCGCTTCAGTGCCGACGGTGCATGCGCCCGTACCGACCCCTCCTTTTTTCAGGCGGCCCCCGAAATTCCCACCATAGGAGGCCTTGGTCTTGACCTTGCAGCGGTTCGCATCAGAAACCGTCCAGCCACCAGCCGCAAAGTTGCCGCTCTCAAAATCTTCAGAGAGCAAGACCTGTTTCTCAGAACGGAAGTTCGTGAACGTGGGCGCTGCAGTGTCGAGGCTACGGGAATTGTCAGCTGAATCCGAGTTTGGATGAGGTACGCCCAGAACCCACCCGTTATAGGTGACAAGGGGCGTCGAGAAATACTTGATGCGGGAGCCCGGGGAATACGCCATGACCGTGCGGTACTGGTTGTTTGGCGTACGGTACCCGTAGGAGTAGGCGTAGGCCCCTCCGCTCGCATTGTCGCGATCGTGGGTGCAGCCCATGTTGTGGCCGATTTCGTGCCCGAACGAATAGTATCCCGTAGAGCAGCTATCCAGCGTGACACTGAAGGCGCTGCTGGCAAAACCCTGACTGACGTTGGTCATGAGGTACGCGATGCCACAGTATTGTCCAGCACTCGTGATCATGGCCACGAAGTCCGCTCCTACCAGGTTGCGTGCAGCATGGACCTCGTCGTACCAGCCGTCCGATGTGGACCGCAGGCGACCGAGCACCTGGCCCATGTCGCTCGTCTCGTCCTGTACCGTCTCGAGAGCTAGGACCAGTCGCAGATCATGGGCCACGATTGAGCTGTTGTAGGCCTGGTTGGTCTCCAGCACCGCAAGGTTGATCAGCGACAGGATGCCGTTCGGGCCACCATTTGTGGAACGAGCTTGTGGCGAGTAGGCGACCAGAATGTCTGCGTACAGCGTACCCGCGGCGGAGGACTCACTCAGGTCATCTGGTGTGTGGACCTGGTGGCTGTGATCCGTACCGCAGGGCAGGTAGTTATTCTCGTCGACCAGGGTCAGGCCGTGCACGCCGTTCGATCCCGGGCCGATGCGCAGCAGCTTGCCGGCGTGGCGGATGCTGGCCGCTACCTTGTCCCCGTGAACGACCATACACACCTCGCCATGGGGGTCGCCGACGACCTTGCCCACCCAGGTGAGGCCACCCTGGAGGGTACTGCCGGAAGACTCGTGCTGAACCTCGATGGCCTCATCCCCAAAGAGGCTCATGCGCAGCAGGCCATCACCGCTCTCAGCCGTTTCGAAGAGCAGGTCGATGCGCACCTCGACCGGCCGGGTCAGGCGGACCTCGGACTCCTGGCCGTAGTCGGGAGACAGTGACCGATGGGAAGCGAGGAGCAGGTCCCGATCCATATCCTGACGGGTCTGCGCAACAGTCAAGGGCATGAGGGCAGCGAGGGAGATGATGGCTAGAAGAGATTTGCGCACGAGTTGGATTCTGAAGGAGGTGTTGCCGAGGAGTCGGGGATGGAGGCGATGACAGCGAGCGTCGGCATTCAACGCCACTAGGAGTTATGAGTCATCTACCGGAACCCGAGTTCCGTTCAATCATGACATTTCCTCCGAAATGGCCTGAGCTGAGATCACTGGATTCGATCCACAAGGCGCAAAGGGAGATTGCCCGCCAGGACTGAGTCACCAGGGACAGGGATTCGTCTCCCCTGTGCCCCCCAAAGCCGCAATGCTGGGCTGGGTTGAGGGAGGGGTTTCCTGGCGGCCCTAACAGAAGATCAGTTGATCAAGCCTGAGATCCCCTTCGAGAAGCGCGAGGGATTCATGCCATCACGGTGCCAGTACTGGAAGCGCCAGGTGTTGCCGTTGCACAGCGCACCACCAATGGTGGGCACGCCACCACCGGGGGCAGAGGCCGCGTTCAAAAGGTCAATGCTATAGGTCCCTGCGGCGCTGATGGCTCCGGCATCTTTGGTATAGCGGCCGATCGTTGAACCCGCCAGACACAGCTCGGAGACACCGGTCGGGCTCACGGCCGTCGTCCCCAGCCCCACGAGGGGGTAGGTGAACTGGTTTGTGTAGCTCGTACTCAGGTCGAGAGTGATGGAACCGACCGAACAGTCGCAAGTGCTCAACGTGACGTCGCCGATGTTGTTGGCGTCGGTACCACAGAACAAGGTGTTGCAGGCCATGCCGTCCATCAGCGCCAGCGAGTGGTTCGACCCTGCCGTCACCTGGAGGAACCCCGTTCCAGGTGGGGTGTTCGAAACCTGGCTGTAGCCGTCATATCCCCAGGAGACGATCCAGCCGTCACCGTGCACCGCCACCGAGTGCTGCCACCCTCCGTCGATATGGACAAACCCTGTCCCAGGTGGGGTGTCCACGACTTGGTTTTCAGAATCTCTTCCCCAGGAGGCGATCGACCCATCGGCCCTCAGCGCTAGCGAGTGGTCCGTCCCCGCCGCCACCTGGACAAAGCCCGTTCCGGGAGGGGTCCAATGGACCTGGCCGTAGTTGTCCTTGCCCCAGGAGACGATCGACCCGTCACCGCGCAGCGCCAGCGAGTGATACGACCCCGCGGCCACCTGCTTGAACAACGCTGCGCGTGGGGTGTCAGTAACCTGATCATAGGAGTCATCTCCCCAGGAGACTATCGGCCCGCCAGAACGCAGCGCCAGCGAGTGGACCAGCCCCACGGCCACCTGTACGAACCCCGTTCCGGGTGGGGTGTCACTGACCTGATTATAGAAGTCATATCCCCAGGACTTGATCGAACCTTTGGCGCGTAGCGCCATCGCGTGCCCGCCCCCCGTTGCCACCTGGACGAACCAATTTCCGGTGGGCGTATTCGAGACCTGACCTAAATTGTCCGCTCCCCAGGAGGCGATCGACCCGTCGGCGTGCAGCGCCAAACAGTGGCTTACCCCTGTGGCAACCTGTACGAACCCCGTTCCGGATGGGGCGTTGGAGACTTGGCCAGCTTGATCCCGTCCCCAAGCTACGATCGGGGCCTGGGCCAGTAGGGATGGGGACAGGAGACTGAACAGAGCGAGGGCTACAGCGGAGCGAGAGATCCTCATGCTCCCCATCCTCGCACTTCCCCCCAAAGCCGCAACGCTGGGCTGGGGGAGGGGGCTTCCTGGGGGCTCCACATGATGATCAGTTGATCAGGCCTGAGATTCCCTTCGAGAACCGCGAGGAGTTCATGCCGTCGCGGTGCCAGTACTGGAAGCGCCAGGTGTTGCCGTTACACAGCGAACCACCGATGGTCGGCACGCCGCCGCCGGGGGCGGAGACCGCGTTCAAGAGGTCGACTCCAAACGTGCCCGAGGCGCTGATGGCGCCTGCATCCTTGCTGTAGCGGCCGACCGTTGAGCCAGCCAGACACAGCTCGGACACTCCTGTGGGACTCACGGCCGTCGTTCCCAGCCCCACCAGTGGATAGGTGAACTGATTAGTGAAGGGCGTGCTCAGGTCAAGGGTGATGGAGCCGCCCGAGCAATCGCAGGTGCTCAAGGTGACGTCGCCGATGTTGTTCGCGTCGGTATCACAGAACACGACGTTGCAGGCCATGACGGAAATAGCATGCGAATTGTGTCCTCCTCCGGTCAGCTGAACGAACCCCGTTCCATCTGGGCTGTCCGTGACCTGGGCTTCCAAGTCCCGTCCCCAGGAGACGATCGACCCATCGGTGCGCAGTGCCAGCGAGTGCCAAAATCCCCCGGCCACCTGCAAGAACCCCGGTCCGGGAGGGGTGTTCGAAACCTGGCCGTACTTGTCCCATCCCCAGGAGATAATGGATCCATCGCTACGTAACGCCAGCGAGTGGAGCGCCCCGCCGGACACCTGAACGAATCCCGTGCCGGATGGCGTGTCCGTGACCTGCTTGAAGTTATCCCTTCCCCAGGAGGCAATCGACCCGTCGGCGCGAAGGGCTAGCGAATGAGCCTGCCCCCCGGCCACCTCAATGAACCCCGGTCCGGTTGGGGTGTCTGTGACCTGGTTGTCGAAGTCCCGTCCCCAGGAAGCGATGGACCCGTCGACGCGCAGCGCAAGCGAGTGATACTCCCCTCCGGCAACCTGAATGAACCAATTGCCGGATGGGGTGTTCGAAGGTTGTTTGTCGGGGTTCCGTCCCCAGGAGACGATCGACTTGTCGGCGCGCAGCGCCAGCGAGTGGTGCCACCCCGCAGCCACGGCAACGAACCCCGTTCCCGGTGGGGTGTCCGTGACCTGGTCGTAGAAGTCCCAACCCCAGGAAGCGATGGACCCGTCCTGGTGTAGCGCCAGCGAGTGGTGCCTCCCCCCGGCTACCTGGACGAACCCCGTGCCCGGTGGGGTGTTCGAGACCTGACCGTAGCCGTCATAGCCCCAGGAAACGACCGACCCCTGCGCGATTAGGGAAGGGGCCAAGAGGCCTGCCAGAGCGAGAATGGCAGCAGAACGGGCAAACTGCATGCCCCCCATCCTCGCACATCTCCCCAAAGCCGCAACGCTGGGCTGGGAGGGTATTTGGGCAGGGTCTCTATACTACCGTGGCCCATGAAACGAGTGTCCCAGCCCTTGACGGGGCCGCATGTCCTGCGCCGCTGAGGTTCACCTCCCTTCCTCACCATCACCTAGCCCATGTCCCCCAAGACTCGAAGCAATCGCCGTGACTTCGTGAAGAAGTCGGCCGCGGTAGCAGCCGGTTTCACGATCCTCCCCTCCTATCTCGTTTCCGGAGCCCGGGCACAGGATGGCAAACTACCGCCGAGCAAGCGGATCAACCTGGCCGTGATCGGTGTGGGCGGTCGGGCTGCGCGCGTCGTTCCCGAGATCTGCGCCGGCGGCAAGGCGCATCCAGTGGCGTTTTGCGATGTCGACTTCAGCGCGAAGCGTGTCGCGGACAACCTGAAGACGTACCCGGGCGTACGGCAGTTCAAGGACTTCCGCGTGATGCTCGAGGAGATGGACAAGGACATCGACGCCGTCAGCGTGGTGACGCCGGATCACACGCATTTCCCTGCGGCAATTCTCGCCATGTCGATGGGCAAGCACGTCTATGTCGAGAAGCCGCTGACTCATTCCTACCGCGAGGCGGACATGCTGATGCGGGCCGAGAAGAGGTTCAACGTCGTCACGCAGATGGGCAACCAGGGGCACACCTCGGGGGCATCGGCCCAGTTCCAGCGAATGGTGGAGCACGGTGTCGTGCGCGACATTACCAAGGTCGAGGCCTGGAAGTCTGCGAACATGTTCTTCATGGATGCCGCGGGACGCTTCTCGGCGTACCCCAAGGAGGAGAAGACCCCCGAAGCCTTGGACTGGGACCTGTGGTGCGGGCCGGCGGAGAAGAAGCCGTTCAGTGCCAGGTACCACCCTTTCGATTGGCGCGCTTTCTGGCTCTACGGGAACGGCATGCTGGGTGACTGGGGTGCGCACATCATCGACTTCGTGCACGAGTCCCTCCAGTTGGGACAGCCCACCAGGATCACGCCGCTCCGTATCGACGACCATAATGACGTCCTCTTTCCGCTGAGCTCGCACCTGAGGATGCAGTTCCCCCGGCGAGGCGAACACCCACCGTTGGAACTGACCTGGCGCGATGGGGCCGACTGCCTCCCCCAAATTCCCGAGCAGTTCCACGAGAAGCAGCCGGACGGTAGCCTCGAGGCTCCCAAGCTGGGCGGAGCCGGCACGGTCCTGTATCGCGCGGACGGGAAGTTCGCGGTCACACGCGGATCCCATTCCGGAAGGTCGCACGTGATTCCCGGTGACCAGGCCGAGGAGCACGCGCAGGCGCTCGAGGTGGAGAACCCGCCCCTCGGCCACGCGCCCAGCTTCACCGCGGCGTGCATGGATGAAGGCAAGACGCGTTCGCCCTTCCGAATCGGAGGCGATCTGACCAAGACCCTGATGCTCGGCGTCATCTGTCAGCACCTCAACGAAGAGCTGCATTTCGACCGCGAGACCGAGCGCTTCGTCGGCAATGATAGGGCCAATGCTCTGCTGGACGGCCCGCCGCCGCGCGCCGGTTGGGAGCAGTTCTACAAGATGGGGGGATAAGGGATACAGAGGGGCGCTGGGGGAGGGGCTGCCCTGCGGCCCTACCGGAGCATCACCGCGATCTCAGCGGCGGGGAACAGCTCAGATCCTGCCCGCCCTTTGCCTGCGTCGCTGGATCAGCGAGCATGGATGACCTAGGCTCGCGATGCACGGGCGCCCAAGCGGCGCAGGGCTCCGACGGATCCAAGTGACAGAGATGACCAACGAACGCTGGGCAAGATCGCTCGAATGCTCGGGGACGGGTGAGAGTGCGGAATTGGATGCGCCGGCCTTCCTGTCTCCGGCGGGTAAACCCTGGCTGGTGCGCTACGACCTCGATCCCGCCAAGGGGCAGGCGTGGCGAGAATCCCTGCTGCTGCGGCCGTGGACCCTGTGGCGCTACCGCGAACTCCTGCCCGTGCGCGACTTCGAGGGGCGCATTGACCTAGGGGAGGGAGGCACGCCGCTTATTCGCCTGCAGCGCCTGGGACCGGAGGGAGTCGAGGTGCTGGTCAAGGAGGAGGGCGGCAACCCCTCCGGCTCGTTCAAGGCCCGAGGGCTGTCCCTGGCCGTCAACCGCGCCCGTGAGTTGGGCGCGCCCGGGGTTCAGCTACCGAGCGCGGGCAACGCGGCCCTGGCCCTGGCCACCTACGCTGCGGCGGGCGGGCTGCCGTGCAGGGTGGCCATGCCGGAAGACACGCCGCCTTTCCTGTTCGAACGCTGCCGGCAACTCGGTGCGGAGATCCACTCGGTGGCGGGCACCCTGGTCGAGGCCGGAGCCCGCTTGGCCGAGATCGACGATGGCTTCTGGATGCTCTCGACCCTCAAGGAGCCCTATCGCGTCGAGGGCAAGAAGACCATGGGGCTCGAACTGGCGGAACAGCTCGACTGGCGGCTCCCCGACTGGATTCTCTACCCAACAGGCGGGGGTACGGGGATCATCGGCATGCACAAGGCCTTCGACGAACTGGAGGCGCTCGGGTTGATCGGGAGCGAGCGGCCCCGATTCGCCGTGGTCCAGATGGCGGGCTGCGCGCCCATCGTGCGCGCTTTCGAAGAGGGCCAGACTTCGGCGCAGCCCTGGGAGAATCCCAGCACCCGGGTGTGGGGCCTGCGGGTACCCCAGGCCGTGGGGGACTTCCTCATCCTCGACGCCCTGCGCGAGAGCGACGGCCAGGCCGTCGCGGTGGAGGAGGATCGCATCGCGGAGATGATGGGCCGCGCCTCGCGCCTCGAAGGTCTCGACGTCGGTCCTGAGGGAGCGGCCTGTCTTCTGGCGCTCGAGGACCTGCGCGCCGCCGACCACATCGTCCCGGGACAACGCGTGGTCGTCTTCCAGACCGGCCACCCGGCGAACTACCGCGAGTCCTGAGTCAAAAGCGGCCCTGGCAGGTAGGGGGCCTTCGGCTCTACCTGAACATCAGTTGATCAGGCCCGAAATCCCCTTCGAGAAGCGCGAGGGATTCATGCCATCACGGTGCCAGTACTGGAAACGCCAGGTGTTGCCGTTGCACAGCGCGCCACCGATGGTGGGCACGCCGCCGCCGGGAGCGGAGTTGGCATTCAACAGGTCAATACTGAAGGTGCCCGAGGCGCTGATCGCACCGGCATCGTTGGTGTAGCGGCCAATGGTCGAACCTGCCAGGCACAGCTCAGAAGTGCCTGTGGGACTCACGGCCGTGGTGCCCAGTCCCACGAGCGGGTAGGTGAACTGGTTCGGGAAGCTCGTACTCAGGCTGAGCAGGATGGAACCACCCGAGCAGTCACAGGTGCTCAGGGTGACGTCGCCCAGGTTGCCTGCGTCGGTGTCACAGAACACAACGTTGCAGGGCGCTGAAGGTGTGTCGAAGAGATAGGCCGCGCCAGAGTCGCCGCCCATGTCGTCATCCTGCACGGCCCCGACGATGGCGGTGCCGCCGCCGATCGCAACGGATCTGCCAAATAGGTCTCCCTCTTCTCCGTCGCTGGGCAGGAGCTTGGCGGTCTGGGTGCCGGTCGTCGCGTCGAAGAGGTAGGCGGCGCCGGAGTCTTTGCCCGTTTCGTTGTGGAGCATTGCTCCGCCGATGGCGGTGGTGCCCCTGATTCCTACGGAACATCCGAACCAATCGCCCGCCGCATTATCGCCGGGTAGGAGCTTCGCGATCTGGGTGCCGGTCGCGATATCGAACAGGTAGGCGGAACCGGAGTCGGGGCCCTTCACGTCGTCCCATATGGCCCCAATGATGGCGCTGGTGCCATCCAGCGCCACGGAGAAGCCGAACCAGTCGCCTGCCGCACCATCGCTGGGCACCAGTTTCGCGATCTGGGCGCCGGTCGCCGTGTCGAACAGGTAGACGGAACCGGAGTCGGTGCCCTTGTCGTCGTCAAATCTGGCCCCGACGATGGCGGTGCCGCCGCTGATCGCGACGGACCAGCCGACCTGATCGCCGGCTGCACCATCGCCGGGTATGAGTTTCGCGATCTGGGCGCCGGTTGTCGTGTCGAAGAGGTAGGCGGAGCCGGAGTTGGTGCCCAACTCGTCATCCATGGGGGCTCCGACGATCGCGATGGCGCCACTGATCGCGACGGATCTGCCGAACCCATCGCCCGCCTCACCATCGCCTGGCACGAGTTTCGCGACCTCAACACCGGTCGTGTTGTCGAAGAGGTAGGCGGAGCCGGAGTCCTTGCCCTTGGGGTCGTCCCACATGGAACCGACGATGGCGAGGGTGCCATCGATTGCGACCGACTGCCCGAAGAAATCGCCAGCCTCTCCATCTGCGGCCACGAGCTTCAGGAGCTGGACAGAAGTCGTGGTGTCGAAGATGTAGGCGGAGCCGGAGTTGATGCCCTTATCGTCATCAAAGGAGGCTCCGATGATCGCCGTCGACCCACTGATGGCGACGGATGTGCCAAATTGATCGCCCGCCGCCCCGTCATCGGGGAGGACCTTGGCCCTCTCCGTCTGGGCCGCAGCCCCCGCTGCGAGGATCATGACGAGCAGGCCCAGGGCCGGGGAGCGTGGAATTTGAAGGTGGGTCATGGGGCTGCGCCGGATCCGTGCACCGGCAGCCTGGGTTCCTCCAGCTTCGCACATCCCTCCATAAGCGCAACGCTTGGATGCGAGGGGTCAGGAATGCCAAAGGAACACGGGGAAAGATGACTCGAAGTCAGGCATTCGCCCGTCAAGCGGGCTCGTGTGCCCCGCCCCGGGTCGGACCATCGCCCCCTCGGATCAGGTAAAGGAACGGCAGAGGGATGAGGATCGCGATTGCCATCACGAGGAAGATCATGCGGTAGCCGCTGTCCTCAAGGTAAGCCGCGACGGCGGCGCCGGAGATGCGTGCCACGTTGGCGAGCGCCATGTAGAAGGTGTACTGGGTGCCCGCGACCGTTGCCGTGCACAGGCGCATGAACATGGCGAAGCCCGCGACCGTCATCAGGGAGATGCAGAAGGTCGTGCCCAAGAGGAACACGAGCGGGAACAACGGACTCACGCGCAGCTCGTCGGAGAGTCCCATGGCAACGCACAGACTGCAGATACCGAGCACGCCCAGGGTGATGACGGCCTTCACGCCGAGACGGTCGGCAAGAAAACCACCGAGGAGTGCGCCGAGGACCCCGGCCGCCGAACCGATGCCACCCTCGACCTGGGCGAAGCGCGCATCGGTCCAGCCGATCTGTTGGGTGTAGAAGACCGGCATGACGGCGACGCGCATGCCGATCGTGATGGATGCGCTGTAGGCAAACAGAGCACCCAGGATGGCGGGCCAGGCCTTGAACGCGCCGGCCAGACCGCGGACCAGCCCCACGATGCTCTCGGCTCTCTCCTCGCCGGGTTCCATGTTGGCGGCCCCCTTGGACCAGGGCAGGAGCTTCTCCCCGGAGCGCTCCCTGAACAGGAGCGGCAGAAAGAGGATCCCGAGCAGTACGGCCGCTTGAAGGCAGAAGGCGGGGCGCAGGCCGTAATTCGCGATCACGGTGCCCATGCCCGCTCCGCCAATCGCCGTGCCAGCGTAGTTGGACGCCCACATCAACCCATTGACGGATCCGCGCTCGCTGTCAAGCAGAACGTCCACGGCCAGGGCGTCGGACGCGACGTCCTGCAGGGAAACGAAGCAGTTGTGCAGGAAGACCATCCAGGCCAGGGTCTCGAACTCCGCGGTCAGATCCCCGATGAGGATCATCGCGAGGAGGGTCACGCTCATGGCGAGCTGGGCCAGAATGATCCACGGCCTGCGGCGACCCATGGAGCGCAGCGTAAAGCGGTCGATTATCGGTCCCCAGAAGAGCTTGAAGGTCCAGGGGAGCGTCGCGAGCGAGGAGATCTTGGCCGTCTCCGCGAGCCCGGCCCCCTGGCCCGCCAGATAGGAGAGCAGCGCGATCGTCACAAACCCCCATGGCATCCCCTGTGCTGCGTACAGCACACAAAGAGTGGTCGTCCGTGCGGCCCGGCTTCCGGTCAGAGTGGGCATGGCGCACAGCGTATAGGGATCTGCGCCCAGATGGGGCGAAGATGTTGGCGCTTGATCCGCCTTGGGGATTCAGCGCGTCCCGATGCAGAGCGCCACCGCGAGCCCGGGCCCGCGGTGGCGCTTCGTTGCCTCCGTCGCGTTCGAGAGGATCTACTGACCAGAGGTCGACGTGCGAACCGCGCGGGCGTCCTTCGAAGAGCCGGTCGGGTCCAGGTCGGCCTTCACCCGCGCAATCACGTCCACCAGGTGGCGCCGGGTACTCTCATCGCTGGCTCCATCCAGGCGCTCGGTTGCCAACTCCAGGATCCATTGCAGCTCTCCCCGAGCCAGCCCGGCCAGGTCGCTCTTGGGGGCTTCCTCCTTGGCCGCCGCGGCGAGAATCTCCACGTGCGCGCGCTGCAGGTTGCGGGCGTAGAGGTCCAGCGCCGTGGACTCGCCCAGCAGGTCCTGCCAGGCGGCCTCGGACAGATCTCGCACCATCTCGACCGGCGCATAGGCGCCTTCCGGGTCATGGGCGGCTTCTTCCGCCATGCGCTTGATGCGACTCTCGGACATGAGGGTACGCAAGATTGAGCTCTGTCCACCCACCAACTTGTCAGCGGCGCCGTTGGTCTCCAGGCGCGCCAGGAGGGAGGGATCGACGAGGGCCGCGGGGGTCGTGAAGGCGTTGGCGGTCAAGAATGCCATGGCCCCCCGCTGGCGATCCGCGGGTAGCGGTTCCCACATGCGTTCGGCGTCGCCGAAGAACAGGTTCGTCTTGTAGAACCCTCCGACCATGTTCGCCACGTGGCGCAGCTCGCGGCCGCGCTGGCTGTGAAGCTGGTCGTACATGTTGCGCAGCAGGTCGTAGTTCTCGCCCTCTTTACAGGTAGCTGAGATCAGGTAGCCCGCCACACGATCCAGGTTGGCCAGGCCCATGGCCGTGGCGGCCACCGGGTCGGAGCCCAGATCCTCGGTCTGCTGCGAGGGATCTTCGCTGGAGTTCGGGCTGCCGAAGCGCAGAGTGACGTCCGCTACCTGCTTGGCCAACAGAGCGTCCAGTCCGGCCTCTTCGGCCGCGGCGTCGGCGTACTGGCGGTAACCCCAATCGACGGCGAAGTAGTCATAGGGCCCGACCTTGGGGATCAGGCGCGCACCGTCTCCGGGCTGGGCGACGTAGTTGAAGCGACCATAGTCCATGATGGAGGCCTCGACGCCGTTCTTGGCGGTGAAGTCCGCATCCCGCAGCTGCGCCACCGTGAACGAGGAGCTGGCTTTCATGTTGTGGGGGAAACCCAGCGTGTGGCCCACTTCGTGGGCGATCACGTAGGCCAGGAGCTCACCCAACAGATCGTCGGGCATGGGCAGCTGCTGGGCGCGCGGGTCGTTGGGGGACGCCTGCACGAAGTACCAGTCGCGGCACAGCTTCAGCACGTTGTGGTAGACCAGGATATCGGACTCCAGGATCTCACCGGTGCGCGGGTCGTTGACGTGCGGGCCCATGGCGTTTTCGACCGTGGAGGGCAGCCAGCGGATGCTGGAGTAGCGCGCGTCCTCGGCGTCCCAGTCGGGATCTTCGCGCTTGGTCGGCGCGTCCTTGGCGATGATGGCGTTCTTGAAGCCGGCGGCCTCAAAAGCGGGCTGCCAGTACTCGATGCCCTGGTGCACGAAGGGACGCCACTTGTCCGGGACGCCTCGCCCCACGTGAAACACGATGGGCTTCACGGGCTCGGAGATTTCGGCCTCAGGGTCCTTCTTCTCCAGGCGCCAGCGGGTGATGTAGCTCACCTCTTCGACCGCGTGCTCCTCGGACGCGTAGTCCTCGAAGGACACGTCGAAGTAGCCCACGCGCTCGTCGGACAGGCGCGGGGTCATCGGATTCTCCGGTAGTGCGGTCATGGAGTGGTGCTGCAGGACGGTCAGACTGCCCCCGCCACGGCCCCCACGGCGGCCGCTCGACGGCCGTCCGCCACCGGAGGAGGGCGGATTGTCTGAGAGCTTGAAGGTCTTCAGGACCTTGACTTCGATGTTGGTGGGGAAGGCCTTGACCTCGTCCAGGAAGGAGCGCTTGGAGTCGAAGCTCGAGGCGTTCAGTCGACTCTTGGGGCTGAAGGCGTCGGGGTCGCCCGCGACGAACTCGGTCACGTCGATCACCGGCGTCTTGTCCTTGCCCCAGGCCTTGATGGGGAAGCTGGCCAGGATGGGCGCCACGGAGGTGGCGTCCACGGCGTTCGTTACCGCGTCATCGCCTTCGGCCCGGATGGTGTACTTGACGTCGCGCAAGAGGACGTTCTTGCCACGCAACTCCCAGCGCACGACGCGCCTGCCGGCGGGTGTTCCACCATAGCCGTGGCCGGCCTGGGTGGCGGCGATGTGGCTGACCCACAGCATGTCGCGGTTCAGGCCGTCAGCGGGGATTTCGTACAGCAGCTTCTCGTCCACGCGGTGCACGGTGAACAGGCCACGAGAGGTCTCGGCCTCTTCGGGAATGACCTCGTCATAGGGCTTGATGTCGTCCTTGGCGCCTTCTTTCGCGCTGGACTTGTCTTCACCCCGGTCGGAACCTCGGCGACCCTCCTGGGCCGGAGCGAGGGCGACGAGCAGGGACAGGGAGAGGGCGAGGGGTGCAATGGATGTGCGCATGGGATGGTCTCCTAGGGGATGCGGTGGGCCCCACCCTAACGCTGCCCTCCCGTAGGTGTGGCTCAATACAGAAAACGAACCCCGTGCTGGGGAAGCTGCATGCCGCGGTGTTCTTGTAGGCCCCGCCTTGCTCCGGCGGCTTCAGGCCGGGGCTCCAGATAATCGGGATGGAGGAGTCGTCGAGCCCTCCCGTGCGGTACAACCCCCGGCTTCATGGACTCCGCTGGACGCACCCCCCTCACCAACCGTCAGATCTTCAGCGCCTGGTGGCCCTTGGCAGCCAGCTGGCTGCTCATGGGGGCGGAGATGTCGTTGGTGAGCGCCGCCGTTGCGCGGATGGCCGATGCGAAGCACCACCTCGCCGCCTTCGGTGGCATTGTGTTCCCGATCTCATTATTGATCGAGGCGCCCATCATCATGATGCTCGCGGCCTCGACCGCGCTCTCCACGGACCGCGAGTCCTTCAGGCGCCTGAAGCGCTTCACGACCTTCTCTGGCGTGGCGCTCTCGGTCCTGCACGCGCTCGTCGCGTTCACGCCGCTCTACGACGTCCTGCTCATTCCCCTCATCAATCCTCCGGTGGAGGCGATCGAACCCGGTCGTCTCGGGCTGATGCTGATGACACCGTGGAGCTGGGCCATCGCGGACCGGCGCTTTCACCAGGGACTCCTGATCCGCTTCGGGAAGTCCAAGGCGGTGGGCATGGGGACCATGGTGCGGGTGATCGTCACCTGCTCCCTGTTGCTGGTGGGGATCGCCCACGGCGGAATCCCGGGCATCGCCGTCGCCGCGGGCGCTCTCAGCGTTGGAGTGACCGCCGAGATGATCTCCGCGCGCTTCCTCTCGAGAGTGGTCATCCGCGGCCCGCTCGCGGCGGCCGCCCTAGCGGCCCCTCTGACCCTCTCAAGGTTGCTGCACTTCTACATTCCCCTTGCGCTGACGCCACTCCTGAACCTCCTCGTCCAGCCGCTGGGATCGGCGAGTATCTCACGCATGGCTTTTCCTCTTGAGAATCTCGCGGCCTGGCCACCTGTCATCGGTCTGGTCTTTATGTCCCGGTCCATGGGTATCGCCTTCAACGAGGTGGTCGTCAGCCTCTCGGGCCGCCTGGGAGCCCAGCGTGCCCTGGGGCGCTTCGCTTTCTGGCTCGCCCTCGGGCTGAGCTCATTCCTCGCTCTGATTTCCCTGACGCCTCTCTCTTCGGTGTGGTTCGAGAGGGTCTCGGGACTCGCGCCGGATCTGGTGGAGATCGCACGCCTCGCCGTTCCGCTAGGGATCCTGCTACCGGCCGCGACCGTGTACCAGAGCCTGCACACGGGCTACCTCGTCAACGCCCACAAAACACGCGCGGTTCCAGAATCCGTCGCCCTCTTCCTCCTCGTAACGGCGACCGGTCTGTTCCTTAGTGTGAGATTCGGTGAGCTGCCCGGGGTTCAGGCCACACTCATCTCAGTCACGGTCGGGACGGTCGTTCAGAATCTGTGGCTCTGGCGGAGCCAGCGCGGGCTACAGGCAGACCCTGACAGATCCAGTGAGGAATGAGGTTCCGCCCACGGGGTTACTCCCCTTCTGTGTCGTTCTTCTTGCGGAAAGCCAGTAGCAGACCCAGCACCAGGCCCACGCAGGGGCCCACCCTGAGTCCGTAGAGGAAGCCGACAAACCCGTCTTCTTTGGCTCCGAACGACCCGGGATCTCCGGATAGGTACTCCGCGATGAGCATACCGATGATGGGACCGAGGATCAGGCCGAGCAGCACCATAGAGCCCACTCTCAGGATCCAAGACTTCAACCGTGCGCCCTCATCGCCCTGAGTATGAGCCGGGACCAACCGCTCATTCAAGGTGTATTCTTCAGAGTCCCGCCGGTCCAGAATCAGTTGATCAGGCCGGAAATGCCCTTCGAAAAACGCGACGGGTTCATGCCATCGCGGTGCCAGTATTGGAAACGCCAGGTGTTTCCGTTGCACAGGGCACCGCCGATCGTGGGCACACCACCGCCGGGGGCCGAGTTGGCGTTCAGGAGGTCGATGCTGAAGATCCCCGCGGCACTGATGGCCCCGGCGTCCAGCGAGTAGCGGCCGATGGTGGAGCCCGCCAGGCACAACTCAGAGACACCGGTCGGACTCACGGCCGAGGTGCCGAGACCCACGAGGGGATAGGTGAACTGCTTGGCAAAGGGGGTGACCAACCTGAGGTTGATGGAACCACCCGAGCAGTTGCAGGTGCTGAGGGCCACGTCGCCCACGTTGTTCATGTCGGTGTCACAGAACACAACGTTGCAAGTGGGGGCTCCCATCAGATTCCTGTACCACGAGATCTTCTTGTCATAGGCGGACGCCGAGAGCACGTCCGTGACCCCGTCGCCATCGATATCCGCGGCGTAGACATCCGTCGCATTGTCGGCCTTGTCCGTAATCACCTTCTGGGGCCCGAAGTCCTTTGTGGGCGTATCCAGACGGTTCTCGTACCAGGCGATCTTGTCGTCCCAAACCGACGCTGAGAGCAGGTCCGCGTCTCCATCACCATCGAGGTCCGTGGCGTAGACCGCATTCGGGGAATCAACGGCTGTCGTGATGATCTTGCGGTTGCTGAAGGTCCCCAACCCGTCCTGGTTCTCATACCAACCGATCTTGTCTCCGAGCCCCTCCGATGCGATGACGTCCGCGTCGCCGTCTCCATCCAGATCCGTGGCGAAGATGGAAGTGGCGCCGTTCGTGTTGTAGATGAATCTCTTGGAACTGAAGTTCCCGCCACCCTTGTTCTTGAACCAGTCGATTCCGCCCCAACGTGACGCCGAGAGCACGTCCGCGTCGCCATCGCCATCCAGGTCCGTGGCGTAGACACATTTGGCGCCGTCGGCGTTGTACGTGAGGACCTGCTGCGGTCCGAATGAGCCGTCGCCCATGTTTTCGTACCAAGCAATCTTGTCGTCGTAACTGGAGGCCGAGAGCAGATCCGCGTCTCCGTCGCCATCGAGGTCCGTGGCGAAGATGGACTCGGGGTTGTTGGCGGCCGTGGTGATGACCTGCTCCGGTCCGTACTTGTCGCTTCCCAGATTCTCGTACCAGGAGATGGTGTTGTTTTTTGAAGTCGCGGACAGGATGTCACCGTCACCGTCTCCATCCAGGTCCGCCGCGAACACGTCTTCTGCCAGGAGTTTCCCTGTGTTGAGCCTGCGCTGGCGGCCAAACCTGTGTCCGCCTACCGTGCGGGCCTGGAAGGTGTTGGCCGTCAGATTCTTGTACCAGGCGATCTTGCCGTCGTACAAGGAGGCCGAGACCACGTCCGGGTCACCGTCACCATCCAGGTCGGTGGCGTAGACCGAGATTGCGTGACGTGCCATCTGGGTGATGGTCTGCCTTGGCCCGAAGTCCTGGCCGTGCGCTACGGTCACGGACACCACTGCGGAGACGATCGAGACCAGGTAGCGGTTGGGGGCTTGCATGGGGTTGCACCAAGGCGTGGGGCCCATCCAGTCTCACAAATCCATCACTGACTGCAATCCTGCACGGGATGGGAGGCCCTGATTGTGCTTTGAGGGGCGAATGTTTCTCATGGCGGGCATGAAGACCCTCCAATCCGCCGTCCATCTCTTTGTCCTGCTGATGTGCTCCATGGCGGGGCATGCCCATGGTTCACAAGCACCCGTGGCGGACACGGTCCTGACCGGTGGACCGATCAGCACCCTCTCGACTTCCGCGCCGGAGGTTCGCGCTCTGGCCATCACGGATGGACGCATCACGGCCGTCGGCAGCGAGGCGGAGATTGCCAAGTGGATTGGAGCGGACACGGAGGTCATCGCCCTTGAAGGCCGGCGGGTTGTCCCGGGGTTCATTGAGGGGCATGGCCACTTCCTTGGAGTCGGTGAGGCGCGCATGCAGCTGGACCTGCGCACCGCCACCTCTTGGGAGGATGTCGTGACCCAGGTGGCCGAGGCAGCCAAGCGTATCCCCGAGGGCACACTCATCCGCGGGCGGGGCTGGCACCAGGAGAAGTGGGAGCGCACTCCCCCAGGAGCCGTGGAGGGCTTGCCTGTGCATACCTCGCTCTCCGCTGCCTCCCCAATGCACCCGGTTCTCCTGCGCCATGCGAGCGGACACATGGTGTTTGCCAACCAGAAGGCCATGGACCTGTGCGGCCTGAGTTCTGAGACGCCCGACCCGTCGGGCGGAACTGTCGTGAGGGACTCGGAGGGGAACCCGACCGGGGCCCTGCGCGAGTCAGCGGCGGGTCTGGTGGCGGGGGCGGAGGCTCGCGCGCGGCCCATTCCGCTGAAGGATAAGGCTGAGCAGGCCATGGATGAATGTCTGGCGAAGGGTGTTACCAGCTTCCAGATCGCGGGCACCAGCCTGCGGACGGCGAGCGCCTTCAAGGACATGGCTCTGGCGGGCGAGTTGCGCGTGCGCCTGTGGGTGATGCTCAACGAACCGGTGGAGGTTCTGGCACGCGCCATGCCGGAGGCCAGGGTCGTCGGCGTGGGAGATCACCACCTGACCGTGGCCGCGATCAAGCGCACCATCGACGGGGCCTTGGGCTCCCACGGTGCCTGGTTGCTCGAACCCTACACGGACCTGCCCGACACCCACGGCTTGCGATTGCTCTCACCTGATCAAATGGAGGCCGTTGCCAGCCTGGCGCTCAAGCACGACCTTCAGCTGTGCGTGCACGCCATTGGAGATCGTGGCAATCGGGAGGTGCTGGACGTCTACCAGCGCGCTTTCTCTTCCCTCCAGGGAGGAGAGAACCGAGGCGCCGACCGGCGCTGGCGGATCGAGCATGCCCAGCACCTGCACCCCGACGACCTGCCGCGCTTTGTGCGCATGGGGGTGATTGCCTCCATGCAGGCTATCCACTGCGTGTCGGATGGGCCCTGGGTGCCCAGCCGCATCGGTCCCGAGCGCAGCACGAGCGGGGCGTACCGCGCCCTCGACCTGCTGCGCTCGGGAGCCGTGGTCACCCAGGGCACCGACGCGCCCGTGGAGGACGTGGATCCCCTGGCCAACTTCCGGGCCGCGGTGACCCGTCGCATGAACAACGGCGAGATCTTCGAACCGGGCCAGCGCATGACGCGCGAGCAGGCCCTGCGCGCGGCCACTGTGAACGCGGCCTACGCCGCCTTCGAGGACAAGATCAAGGGCTCCCTTGAACCCGGCAAACTGGCGGACATGGTAGTCCTGTCCCACGACATCCTCACCATGCCCGCCGAGGAGCTGGGCGAGGCCCGGGTCGAGTTGACCCTCGTAGGGGGAGAGGTGCGCTACCGCGCCCGCTGAGCGCTCATCACCGGGTGCCGAGTTCTATTTGTCGAGGACGTCACTGCTTGAGGACTTGGGGCTGGCATTCTTCACGTGCTTGTCGAACCAGTCGATCATCTCGGCCAAGGTGTGGAGCACCGACTCGCGGGCGCGGTACCCATGGCTCTCGTTAGGCAGGTAGACAAGTCGCGCCGTTCCACCGTTGCCCTTGATGCCCTGGTACAGCCGTGACGACTGCACCGGGAAGGTGCCCGAGTTGTTGTCGATCTCGCCGTGCAGGAGCAGGATCGGCTCGTTGATCTTGTCGGCGTGCATGAAGGGCGAGATGGCGAAGTAGATCTCGGGCGCCTCCCACAGGGTGCGCCGCTCCGACTGGAAGCCGAAGGGCGTCAGGGTCCGGTTGTAGGCGCCGCTGCGTGCCACGCCAGCGCTGAAGAGGTCGCAGTGGGCGAGCAGGTTGGCCGTCATGAAGGCCCCGTAGCTGTGCCCCCCGACGCCCACGCGCGTGGGGTCGGCGACCCCCATTTCCACGGCCTTGTCGATGGCCGCCTGGGCCGCCGCCACGATCTGCTCGATGAACGTGTCGTTCATGGTCTCGGCATCACCGATCACCGGCATCGTCGCGGCGTCCATGATGGCGTAGCCCTGGGTCAGGAAGAACAGGTGCGAGGAGCCGCCGATGCGCGTGAAGCGATGGGGGCTGCCACCCACCTGGCCGGCGGTCTTGGGGTCACTGAACTCACGGGGGTAGGCCCACACCACCAGCGGCAGGCGCGTGCCCTCCTCATAGCCCGCAGGGAGGTAGAGGATCGAAGACAAGGCGACCCCATCGGCGCGCTCGTAGGTGACGAGCTGCTTGGTGATTCCCCGCAGCTGCGGCGTCGGGTCGGCGTAATCCGTCAGGGCTTGGACCTTTTCGCCGCTGTGGAGGCGGTAGTTGGGCGGCTCGCTGGCGGTCTCGTAGCGTGTCATGAAGACCGGTCCGGAGGCCGTCACGTCGATGAGGGCCGCCACGGATTCATACGTCTTCTCCTCGCACTGCCAGAGGCGTTCGCTCTTCAGGGTCTCCAGGTTCTGTCGGTCCAGGAACGGGCGCGCGCCCGCGGGCCCAGCACCTTGGCCGCTGCGGTGGATCCAGGGTCCATCCACGCGCACCAGTCGATCGCCGCTGGCGTCGACCAGGGTGAGAGGAGATCCGGGGTCTCCATAGCGGTCGTTGCTGCTGCGGTCTTCGATCAGGCGTGGCTTGGCGGCAGGGTTGTCGATGTCTCGCAGCCAGGTCAGGTTCCAGCGGCGGTCGCGGTCGTATTCTCTGGCCAGGGCGCGGTGGCCGTCCTGCAGCCAGCTAATCCCACGCAACCGGAACTCGCTCCGGAACGCCTCGCGCACTTCTCCGTCAAAGGGGTCCGCCAGCATGCAACGATCGCGGTGGGGGCCCTCCTTCTTGGGGTCGCCTCCGTCCAGTGCCTCGGTCCAGACCAGGGTCGCCGGGTGTCCCGGGCGCCAGCCGATGCTGCGCGGTCCCGTGCGGACGCCGTGCAGGGGAATGCCCTCCGCGATGGGGACGCTGGCGACTCGCTTCTCGATCTGGCCGTCCGCGTCCCAGACCTCGACGTTGTGGCCGAAGAGATAGGCGGGCATGAGATAGGAGAAGGGGCGCTGGATGGTGGTTACCAACAGGTGTCCGCTGTCGGGTGACGAGGAGACTGAGCCGTAAAGAGCCGGGGGCCCGATGGGAGTGCGCAGGCCGCTGGAGAGGTCGATGCGGTTGAGCTCGCTCGTGGCGTAGTGCTCAAACAGCGCCTCGTCGTGTGCGCTGGAGAGCAGATCCTGGTAGGTGCGCAGGGGTGAGCTGGAGCCACTGGTCTCGCGCACGTTGGGGCCGGTGGGCACCAGGGGCTTGACGGGGGGCGCCCCGCGTTTAGCAGGTACCTCGGTGACGATCAGGCTCGTCCCGTCGGGGCTCCATTGATAGCCGGAGCCCAGCACCGAGGAGACCCTACCGCTGGCCTCGAACGCGGCCCGGGGTGCGGTGACGCGGGCCACCCACAGAGAAGTTCCGGAAGCCGAGAGAGTGGTGTAGGCGAAGTGGCGCGAGGTGTGTGACCAACGCGCTCCCACCAGGCGCGAGCCCATGGGGAGGAGTACGTGCGTCTCCGCGCCGCTCGTGAGGTCTCGCACGAAGAGCCCGCGGTTGAACGAGCTGCGGTGGCGGGCATTGGCTGTGGGGTCGATGCGCAGTCCTGCGAGGCGCAGCATGGGCCGCGAGACGTCAGCAATCGAAGGAAGAGTGTCCGGCTCCACGCCGAGGGCCCAGCGGCCGTCGGGGCTGATGCTCAAGGAGGGCGGCGACGCGGCGTCCACCAGCTCGACCACCTCCGGGGGTGGAAGTCGATAGCCCTCGTCGTCCACCAAATGGGCGGAGACCAGCGGCAAGGGGGCGATCAGGAGTGTGTGCAGTAGCAGTGAGGATTTCATGGAGTGATGCCTGGCGAGATGACTGTCAGGACTACGCGAAAGCGTGCGGGGGGATTGTGCCCCATGCGGTGGGGAGGGGCTGGCTGGAGATCGGAGTGACGCAGGATACCGCATGTGGCCCGTGTCCGGTTGGCCCGCCGAACGAGCGATACCTGCGAGGAAACGCGCAGCGCGGTTACAATTTCCGTACGGGCGAGAGCCTGTACCGCAGACCATGAGCTCCCACCGCTACTTGTTCACCTTCCTACTCATGGTGGCGACCGGGGCCAGTGTCCTTGGGGCGCAGGTGATGAACACCACGGCGCAGCAGGCAGAGCACTTCGAGGCTCGCATTCGTCCCGTCCTGATCGAGCATTGCTACGCCTGTCACAATAGCGTGGACAGGGCCCGCGGTGGCCTGGCTCTGGACGTTCGGGAGCGGACGCGCATGGCGTCCGTCTCGGGGTTTGCCGTGGTACCCGGTGACCCGGATCAAAGCCTCATCCTGAGGGTCATGCGCCATGAGATCGACGGGGTGGAGATGCCCAAGGACGGAGGGAAACTGGATGCTTCCGTGGTCGCAGATTTCGAGGAGTGGATCCGCAAGGGCGCCTACGACCCTCGGGATGCACCGCCCTCCAACCAGCAGCTTGAGGCGCTGACCTCGTGGGCCGCGAAATTTGAGCGGCGCAAGAACTGGTGGAGTCTGCGGCCTATCGTGGTTCCCACCTTGCCGGTCACATACAAGTGGTGGTCCAACCACCCCGTTGATCGGTTAGTCCAGGGAAGCCTTGAGCGGCATGGTCTGGAGCCAGGCCCCGAGGCGGACCGCCGGACCCTGGTCCGGCGCCTGTACTACGCCCTCATCGGCTTGCCCCCGACGCCGGAGGAAATCCGCGAGTTCCTGGCGGACAAGGATCCCGAGGCGCTGGCGCACCTCGTCGATCGACTGCTCGACTCACCGCGCTACGGCGAGCGGTGGGCGCGGCACTGGATGGACCTCGTGCGCTACGCTGACTCACACGGCTCGGAGGGTGATCCTCGCATCCCTCACGCCTACCGCTATCGCGACTACCTGATCCGGGCTTTCAACCAGGACCTGCCCTACGACCAGTTCGTGCGCGAGCAGATCGCCGGCGACCTGCTCAGCGAGCCGCGCGTGAATGCCGACCTGGGGATCAACGAGTCCGCGATCGGAACGGCGCACTGGCGCCTCGTGTTCCATGGGTTCGCGCCCACCGACGCGCTCGACGAGAAGGTGCGCTTCACCGACGACCAGATCAACGTCTTCAGCAAGACCTTCCTGGCCCAGACCGTCTCCTGCGCGCGCTGCCACAACCACAAGTTCGACGCGATCAGCCAGGCGGACTACTACGCGCTCTTCGGCATTCTGGGTTCGTCCCGGCCGGCCATGCTGGACGTCAATACGGCCGAAGTCCAGCAGCGGCACAAGGGGGAGCTCGTGGAGATCAAGGCCGCGATCCGCTCGGCCCTAGCTGAAGCTTGGAGTGCGTGGGAGAACGGTTGGCTGGAATTGTCCGCTGACGTGCAAAAAAAAGCCGAGAGCTCTGACCATCCTCTGCACCTGCTGTGGGACCTGGAGCAACGGCTGGGCGAGGGGCTCTCTTTCGATGCGGCCTGGGAGGCGACGCGCGCCGCCGAGCAGGAGAGTGGGCCGTCCACGGAGTTTGAGAGACGCTGGGACCTCACGGGCGCCACGGGAATGGGCGAGTGGTATTCCTCGGGGAACGGGCTTGGTGGAGACGCGTCACCTGCGGGTGAGTTCGCGGTCGCTCCGGCGGGTGAACAGGTGCTGAGCGGGATCTACCCCGCAGGGATCTACACCCATCTCCTCTCCAGTCGGCACCGCGGAGTCCTGCAGTCCGCACACTTTTCCCTCGAGGGCGAGTACGAACTCTGGTTCCGGGTCCTGGGCGGAGGAGGGGCCAAGCTGCGCTATGCGGTGCAGGACTACCCGCGCTCAGGCACGGTCTTTCCCATCAGCGAGATCAAGAGTGATACATGGTCGTGGTCGCGCTTGGACCTGTCCTATTGGGATGGGGACCGCGTCCATCTGGATCTCTACACGGGCCAGGACGCTCCCATTGAGGTCGGCGGGGGCGACCGCTCGTGGTTTGGCGTGCGTGAAGTCCGGATGTCCAAGAAGGGAGCGGGCCGACCCTCCGACCCGATCCTGGACGTTTGTTCGACCCTGGCCTTCACGGACGCGCCTCGGTCCATGGATGAACTCTCCGAGCAGATCGCACATCGGATCAACGAAGCCATCGAGAGCTGGAAGCGTTCAGAGGCCACCGACCAACAGGCTCTGTTGCTCGACGCCTGCCTGCGAGGCGGTCTGCTCGCCAACGACCTCGTTCAGCTTCCAGAGGTGGCCAAGCTGGTGGGGGAGTATCGCGCGCTGGAGGCCGCCGTGCCTCTCCCGACCCGGGTACCTGGCATCGTCGAGGCCGACGCTGCCGACCAGGCGCTCTTCGTGCGTGGGGATCACCGCAACCCCGGGGAGGTCATCCCGCGTCGATTCCTCGAGGCGATTGACCCCCAGCCCTATGAGCCAGGAACGGGAGGCCGCCTGGAGTTGGCAGAGGATCTTCTGCGAGCGGACAACCCCCTCACGGCGCGGGTGATCACCAACAGGATCTGGCACCACCTCTTTGGCCAGGGGCTCGTGACGACCCCGGACAACTTCGGCCGGTTGGGCACGGAGCCCTCCCATCCCGAGCTGCTGGACTTCCTCTCGGCGCGCATGGTGGAGAAGGGCTGGTCCATCAAGGAGATGGTTCGCTTCCTGGTCCTCTCCAAGACCTGGCGGCTAAGCTCCACGGCATCACCGGCGGCCTTGGCCCTGGATCCTGAAAACAGGTGGCTCTCCCACGCCAACACCCGCCGGTTGGACGCCGAGGCGATCCGCGACTCGCTCTTTGCGGTCGCGGGGCGATTGGACGAGCGCATGTTCGGCCCCGGCTTCGGCCCGAACTCCGCCACGCCGAGGCGCAGCGTCTATGCCGAGTCGCGGCGCAATGCACTGGACGCCTTCCTCCAGGGCTTCGACGCGCCCGTGCCGTTCGCCCCGGTGGGATCGCGCCATGTGACCAACGTTCCGGCCCAGGCGCTGACCCTGTTGAACGATCCCCTGGTGCGCGATCTTGCGCGGGCCTGGGGGGGGAGCATGCGTTCCCGCGCCGCCGGGTCGAGCGAGAGCGCGGTCCTCGCCTACATGTTCGAGTCCGCCACCGGCCGTGAAGCTGAGGCTGAAGAGCTCGCGGCGCTGAGCGCCTACGCCGAGAGCTGTCGATCTGCCCTGCACACAGACCAAGAACGCCGCGGAGTGCTGGGGGTGGAACTCACAAGCAAGGTGGCGCAGCGCGACTCCATTCTGAATCCGGTACGCCTGCGATTGCTGGAGGCGCTTGAGGGGAGGGAAGCCCCGAGCGGTCCCACCCCGTTCGCACGCTGGGACTTCCGCGAAAGCGTGCAAGACACCGTCGGTGAGCTCCATGGTCAACTGCACGGGACAGCGCGACTTGAGGGTGGGGGGCTGCTGCTCGATGGGGGAGGCCACGTCTCGACGCCCGCCATATCGGCCCAGGTCAGCGAGAAGACACTGGAGGCCTGGGTACAGCTCTCGGACCTCAACCAGCGCGGCGGCGGGGTGCTCACGGTGCAGGATCTTGGCGGGGGCGTCTTCGACTCGATCGTCTACGGAGAGCATTCCCCCGGCCAGTGGATAGCCGGCTCGAATAACTTCCAGCGCACCCAGAGCTTTGCTGCCGAGGTGCAGTCCGCTACCGCTCCCGAACTCGTGCACCTCGCCATCGCCTACGATGCGGATGGGCTCATCCGGTGCTACCGGAATGGAGCGCTCTATGGGACCCCTTACAGGAAGGGGGGGCGAGCGACGTTCAAGCCGGGCGAGAGCCAGCTCCTCTTCGGATTGCGCCACGGCACACCCTCCGGGAATCGTCTGCTCAAGGGCGTGCTCTTCGAGGCGCGGCTCCACCAGAGGGCTCTGACCGCGGAGGAGGTCATGGCTTCGGCATCCGGAACAGGCTTCGTGGGACGCACGGAGGTGCTTGCGGCCCTGGATCCGGCTGCCAGGGCCAGCGTGCTCGAACTGGATGCGGCGATTGAACTCGGCCGCCGCACCTTGGAAGAGTTGGGGCCGCCCATTCCAAAGGAAGAGTCCTGGGCCCGTGTGGCCCACGTGCTCTACAACCTGAAGGAGTTCCTCTACGTGAGGTAGGCGATGACTAGACCCCATTTCTCACGGCGTGAGCTCCTGCGCCAGACGTCCAACGGCTTCGGCCTCATGGCCTTGAGAGGTCTGATGGGTGATACCGGTCTGTTGGATGGACGACCGGTGGCGCATCACCTGCCAAGAGCGAAGCACGTGATCTTTTGCTTTATGTCCGGCGGCGTGTCCCAGGTCGACTCCTTCGATCCCAAGCCGGAACTGGAGCGACTGCACGGCAAGCCCATGCCCGTCAAGGTTGAACGCACGCAGTTCAATCAGAACGGCAATGTGATGGCCTCGCCCTTCACGTTCCGTCGCTACGGGGAGAGCGGGATCCCCGTCAGCTCGATGTTCCCGGAGATCGGGAGCGTGGCCGATGAACTCGCGGTCGTGCGTTCGATGACGAGCTCGGTCAACGAGCACGCCCAGGGGAACTACCTCATGCACACGGGGTTTCCGTTTATGGGGCACCCTAGCGCGGGGGCCTGGATGAACTACGGGCTGGGCAGCGAGAACGAGAACCTGCCGGGGTTTGTGGTGCTGCAGTCCGGTGGCGCGGTGGCGCCTCACGGTGGGGTGGGTCTCTTCAACAGCGGCTTCCTGCCCGCGCATCATCAGGCCTCGATCGTTCGGGCGGACCGCAGCCCGGCCGTGCGCAACATCGTCCCCGGCCTTGACGCGCGGGACCAACG
>DUDB01000034.1 GCA_012959525.1 Planctomycetota bacterium | reverse complement strand
CGTCCGTGTAGAGCTTCCAGGCCGGATCATCAGCGGGGATGTCGTACATCCCGTGCGGGGGGGTGATGGGCAGGTAGCAGAAGAAGGGCTTGTTCTTGTTGATGCGGATGAACTCCAGCCCGGCCTTTATGATCTCGTAGTGCGAGTAGGTCTCGCCCGAGCGTCCACCCACGTTGCCTTTCAGCGTGACCTCTTCGCTGTTCCTCACCAGATAGGGCGGATAGAAGCTGTGGGCGTGGACCTGATCGTAGTAGCCGAAGAAGTCGTCGAATCCGTGCTCCTCGGGCACCCCTGTGGAGTCCCGTCCCCCACAGCCCCACTTGCCGAAGCCACCCGTCGCGTAGCCCTTGGTCTTGAGAATGCTCGCGATGGTGATCTCGCCTGCACGCAAGGGTGTGCCACCGTCGTTCGCCCGCACCGACGCGTGACCCGCGTGCTTGCCCGTCATCAGATTGCAGCGCAGCGGGGCGCACACTGGCGAGCCCGCGTAGGCCGCGGTGAAACGGATGCCCTCGGCAGCCATCGCGTCGATGCGCGGGGTCTTGATGTAGGGATTGCCCATGTGGCCGAGCTCGTAGTAGGCGAGCTCATCGGACATGACGTAGACAATGTTCGGGGCGCGCTCATCCCCGGCCCAGGACAGGGAAGTGGAAAGGCAAGCGGCTATCAAGGCGCTCTGAATGGTGAATCGCATGGGCCTCTGTCTAACACAGCCGACCCCGCTGCGCAGGAGTTGATACTGGGATGAGTGCAAGGGGGCGCTCGGAACCCCCTTACCCATTGCCTATGAAGAAGGTCTACTGTTGAGCATGCTGACCATACTTCCACAAGTCTGCCTGTTGGTCCTTTCTGCCCCGTCCCAGGATCTTGGCACCGTGTCAGGGATTGCAAAAGACGGCGCAGACGATGACAGCAGCGCTCTGGGTTCCTGGGCCACCGACTTTGCCGGGGATCTGCTGGCCGACCTCTTCTCGGCACTCCCGTGGGATTGGGAAGGCGGATTGGCCGTTGATGGGACGCTCGGTTGGCGTGCGCGAGGCGGAAGTGACCGCACAAAAGCCAATCTGCGGTCAGCAGAGGTCACTCTCAACGGCAATATCAGCGAAGCCCTGGAGACCCACATGTCGCTGCACGCCACCAGGCGACACGTGGAACTGGATCACCTCACCGTGGCCTACACCTATCTGCCCGGAGATGGCTCCCTGCACTTCGGGCGCATGCCCATTCGCTTTGGCCGCCAGATGCACCAGCATGTGCATGAACTCTCGACGGCCAGCCGCCCACGAGTCCTGGAGGAGTACCTGGGAACCACCCTCACCACGACCGGCGTCCACTATGACTCGTTCCTAATCGAGGGGCCCGTTAAGTCCCTGCGCTTATTTGCCGGCGCGTTCGGATCCATGGACTCGGAGGTTCACGGGCGACGCCATGACCACTCCGTAGGAAATCAGGAACTCGAGGCGGTTGGCCTCAGTGCACGCCTCGTAGGAACCGGCATCTCCGCAGGTTCTGGGGATCTTCGACTAGGGGCGTCATGGCGGACGCTCCCTGACTACACGTTGACAGTTCGGGGAGCAGCTGCGGCCGCAGGCCTCTCTAACCGAATCCTCGGGTTGGATGCCGAGTTTTCCCCGACTGCCGCTGAGTGGACGCTCGGACTCGAGTATCTCCAAATGAACGGGGACCTGGGGGGTAGTGATGACACGGGCAGCGGACTGATCGACCTCGTCGCCGGGAGCCGCGCCGGCTGGCTACTGTCCTATGATCGCCCACTGAGTGAGAAAACCTCTCTTGGGTTGACCCTCTCCGACTTCGAGCATCTTGATGCCGGAGCCGATCACGAGACCGAATTCGCAGCCGCCTGGAGCTGGCAGGCCGCAGGGTTCCTGCGCGTCCGCCTGGCAGCCAGCCAGCAGGTCAGTGACTCCGAGGACGACGTGACGCGAATCATGATCCAACTGACGGGTGTTGTTGGCAGCCACAACCACGACCACGGTCACACCCACGGGCACTAGACCACCGCAAGGGCTTCGCCGCACGCGGGCGCTCGGGCCAGCGACCTCAGGGGCCCCGACTTTCATGCAAGCCAAGTCCCCTCCCACTCTCTGGTCTGGCCAGGGCCTCCACCTTCCGTGCCTGGTGGGCCTCTTGATGCTGGTCGGATTGGCTTGGAACCGATTGGATCAGCCTCTGCCCTTCGCGTTCTGGACCGCGGTCGCTTTCCCTATCGCCCACCAGCTCTTTGTCTGGCTCGCGTGGCGCCTTGAACTGAACTCCGGCGCAACGAGCCGAGTGTTCGGATTCGGGGCCTACCTGTGCATCTTCTTCGCGCTCTTCGGTGGCCGTTTCCTCTCCTTGGCCGCGCTCGCATGGCTCGATACGGGCAGCCTGGCGATGGATCCCGCGGCCCGCGTCGCCTTGACTACTCTCCTCGGGCTCCCTGCGGCCTATGCGCTGTACAGCGTACACCGCTACTTCGGGTTGAGGCGGGCCGCCGGCGCCGATCACTTCATCCAAAGCTACCGCGAGCTGCCCCTGGTGAAGGATGGGATCTTCCGGTTCACGAACAACGGGATGTACCTCTTTGCGTTCCTGATGTTCTGGGCCATCGCCATCGGTTTCGATTCCTCGGCCGCGCTGGTCGTGGTTGCATTTAGTCACCCGTACATCTGGGTGCACTACTTCGCGGTCGAGAAACCGGACATGCGCTTTCTCTACCTTCGGGACTGAGGCTCCCGAGAGAAGGCCGCTCACAGGGCCATCGGATTCCTTACTGGTCGGCCCGACAGCCGACAGCTAGGGTATGTGGATGAAATCCGCCTGGCTCATTTTGTGCACCTGCACCGTCTTCTTCGTCGGCTGTGGCCTGCCACCGGGACAGAAACTGCTGACCTTGGAAATCCATCAAGCAGAGGTGATCGTCCTGGAGACCCATTTCGATGCCGACGACACGAGTACGACAAGTGAGCTCTGGGATGCCTCCGGCGAGAGGCCCTTCTCAACGCAGGTAGCCGCACCGGCCCTGCAGCCCACCGACGCAGACTCGTTGAGAGCCCACTTGTCCGGACCCGTGGAGATCAGGATCGTGCACGTGGACTATCTGGAAGCGAGCGCCAGCCTGAATAACCTGATCCTCGTACGGAGCTCGCCCACAGCCGACGACTGGCATCTGCCAGCCGCGGAAATTCAGCGAGCGAAGAAGGCATCAGGACTCTGATGGGGCGAGAGAGGGATCTACTCCGAGGAGCGCCCAGACCGTGAAACTCACCCTCGCCACAAGTCTCGCAGCCCTGGCCGTTCTGGGTTGCTCCGCCCCTCCGCCACAGGAAGCGGAACCGGGTGCCACCGGACCACAAGCCCGAATGGAGCAGGTGGTTTCATCGTCGAGCGGGATGGTAGGCGGCGTTCACCCGCGGCAGATTATCGCCTTGTTCGGTGCGCGGTTGAGGGACGGTGTCACCGACCGTGAGCTTGTGGGCTACCGTCGCGTCTTCGGATTCGGGGACAGGGACGGTGACGGACGTCACTCCATGAAGGAGTACGTCGACGAGGGCGTCTACATGACCCGGCAGGCGCGACAAGGCATCTTCAATGCTGCGGACTCAGATGACGATGGCTTTGTCACGCGGGATGAATACGTTGAGAATCGGATTATCACCGATGAAGCCAAGCGGATCTTCGAGCGCATGGACGCGGACCGCAACGGCCGCCTGACCTCCGAAGAACTGGTCGGCAGTGGCATCCTGAAGGACGAGAATTTAAGCGCAGCCGTGTTCCACGCCTTGGATGCCAATGGCAATGGCGAGCTGATCCTTCCCGAGTACCTACGTACCTGGGGCCGCTGGGCCAGAAACTGACGGCAAAGAACCCCGGTCTCTGATGCTAAACGAGGTCCGTGTGACGCTTGAGGGCGTCGGTCGACGGTCCGCGTCCACGGAACTCCTGGAAGACCTCCATCGGGTGACGGCTGCCACCTTGCGCGAGGACGGTGTCCCGGAACTTGTGGCCCATCTCCACGATAGCCGCATCGTCATCAAGGCCGGCCTCCTCGAAGGCGCTGAAGGCGTCCGCCGAGAGGACCTCCGCCCACTTGTAGCTGTAGTACCCAGCCGAGTAGCCACCCGCGAAGATGTGACTGAAAGAGCACTCAAAGTGATCCTCAGCGAGCGGCGGAATGATGGTAGAGACGGCGACCACGCGCTCTTTTACCTCGGCGACGGTCTCTTCGCCCGCCGGGTCAAAGTGGTGATGCAACTCCATGTCGAGGTGTCCGAAGTAGAGCTGGCGCAAGACCGTCGAACCTGAGCGGTAGTTCTTTGCCGCGACAAGACGATCGAAGAGCTCCTTGCGGAGCGGCTCACCCGTCTCGAAATGGCTCGCGAAGCTCATCACGGTCTCCTCGTGATAGGTCCAGTTCTCCATGAACTGGCTCGGCAACTCCACAGCGTCCCACTCGACGCCCTCGATCCCGGCGGCCTCGGGCACATCCACCTTCGTAAGCATGTGCTGGAGGCCGTGACCAAACTCGTGGAAGAGCGTCTCCACCTCCCGGTGGGTCATGAGAGATGGACGCCCCCCCGCTGGTGGCGTCTGGTTGCAAACGAGAACCGCAGTGGGAAGCCTCATGCCCCCGTCCGATGTCGGCGCACGACCGATCAGGTTGTCCATCCAAGCGCCACCGCGCTTGTCCTCGGGCCTCGAGTAGGGGTCGAGATAGAAGGAGGCTATATCCTCGCCTGCGGCGCTCTTGATGCGGAAGTAGCGCACGTCCTCGTGCCAGACCTGGACCTCACCATCCGCCGCGACGACCTCAACGTCGAAGAGGCGCTTCGTCACCGCGAAGAGGCCCTCGAGCACCTTGGGGAACGGATAGTAGGGGCGCAGCTCTTCGTCAGAGAGCTCGTACTTCGTCTCTCGCATGCGCTCTGCCCAAAAGCCAATGTCCCAGTGGGCAAGTTCGAGCTCGGGGTCCCCGGTCTCACTTCGAGCGAACTCGACGAGGTCAGCGTGGTCTTGCTTCGCCTTCGGCATAGCGGCGTCACGCAGCTCGGCCGTCAGCTGGTCCACAGCCGAGACATCCTCTGCCATCTTGGTGGCGAGGGAAATCTCGGCGTGCGTGCCGTAGCCTAGGAGCTCAGCCCTCTCCCTGCGCATGGCGAGGATGCGGTCGATGCGGGGCTTGTTGTCGTGCTCACCGTCCGAAGCAACTGTGACGAGTGCGCGATACACCGCCTCGCGCTGCGCGCGGTTCCTGCTGTGCATCAGGAAGGGCCCAGCTGAGGGCCCGTCCAAGGTGATCCGCCACGGACCTGCCTCCGGGGTCGCGTCCTCATGACCTGCCGCCTGCGCAGAGGCCGCCGCAGTCTGACGCATGGTCTCCGGCAACCCCTCTGCATCAGCCGCGTCCGTGATAACCAACTCGTACGCCTTGCGGCTGTCGAGGACCGCGTTGGAGAAGCCTGTCGCGAGTTCAGCGAGTTCCTTTTGGATTTCGTTGAAGCGCCCTTTGGCCTCGCCCTCAAGTGAGATTCCGGAGAGCTTCATTCCCAAGAGCTCCTTCTTTACGAGGCGCTGGCGAGTCGCGCCCAGATCGGCCCAACTCTCACCGGCGACGAGAGCCTCGAGCGCGGCGTAGGTCGCCCCGCTCTGCCCCATCCGGGTGAAGAACTCGACTACATCTGGCTGAAGGCTCTCGTGGACCTCACGCAACTCATCTGAGTTCTGCACGCCCATCAAGTGACCAGTCACGTGCCAGGCGAACTCCAAGGGCTCGACGATCTCGCGCAGGCGCCCAAAGATGCCCTCCCAGGTCGGCTCGATGCCCTCCTCGAAAGCGCTGAACTCCGCGCTCGCCCGCTCCAAGAGTTCCGGGACGGCCTCTTTGGCGTGAGTCGGGGTGATCTCCTCGAAGCGGGGAGGAGTGCCGTGAGCGAAGAGAGGGTTCGTGCTGGTCGCTTGCTGAGTCATGGGATATTTCCGGTGAATCTAATCAGCGCAGGTTGTGCGCCATCGGGCCCACAGGGCGGCGTGGGGTTGCTAACGAAGAGTCTCGGGAGTCTGTCCGGGTAGGGTGTGATCGGGAGAAGGGCTGTGCCTCCACGGGGAGGAACAAGAAGCATGGCGAGGCGTGAATCCGTCAGCGCTGACAGGAGGCAACGTAGGCCAAGAGTCGTGCGTGCTGCTCATGGAAGTCATGGCTTCCACCAGCGAGGGGAGCCTTGAAGAAGCACGCCGTGTGATCCATCACGCCTCCCTCCCCGCGCTCGGCGGAAAGGTGGGCCAGGCGCACCAGGTCGAGCACGAGAGGCGCTGCCAGGGCGGAGTCGCAACCCGCCCAGGTGAACTGCAGACTCATGCACGCTCCCAGGAAACCCTCGAAGTGAATGAAGTCCATGGCGGTCTTCCAATCCCCAAGGGAGGGCACGTAGTCGATGCCCACCTTGGAGTGATGGTTCGAATTCGGGCCCAGAATCCCACGCAGCACGTCGTCCTTGTGCTGGATCTTGGCGGCCGCATGGTTGGGGTCACGCAGCACCTCGCCGTCACGGTTGCCCAACATGTTGTAGCCCTGCCAGGCGTGCACCTTCAGACCGCGTGCCGCGAACATGGGCGCCAGCACGGTCTTCACGAGGGTCTCGCCGGTCTTGCCATCGGCCCCGCAGTGGGGAACGCCGCGCTCTTCGGCCAGCTGACGCAGGGCCGGCACACTGGAGGCAAGCGATGGTGTGAAGTTGACGAGGGGGCGGCCCGAGGAGAGCGCCGCGTAGGCGTAGATCACCGAGGCGGGCTGAGGGTCGCCGCGGTCGAGGGCCGCTTCGAAGCTGGCGAGGTCGGCCCACTCTTCCTGAGGCTCGCGTACCGCTTCGGTCGAGGCCACGAACACCACGACCGTACGCTCGATGCCGTTGTCCTTCTCGAAGGCGTCCCAGTCACCATTAAGCGCGGCGATCTGATCCCGGGGCGGCCGTGCGCCCAACTCAGAACTTCGCGCGTCCAGATCGGCCACGCCTACGTCCGGCCCATCGAGGGGGCCGGGTCGCAGACGCGCTTCATAGGCCGCCGCCTCTGCCGCGCCGCTGGTCACCAGATCCACATCGAGTATGCCCGCTCGGACCAGCTCCCCCGCCGCCGAAGAGACGTCACGGTCGCAGACGTCGTGACCTCCCAGTACGAGGTTCTCCAGAGGCACCATGGACAGGTCGCGGAAGGGCTCGCTCTCCGTCACCAACCCCACGGGCTCAAGCAAGCCTTGACGCAGGCCGTGCAACCCGTAGAGCAGACAGGTGGAGATCGCCCCACGCGCTCCCACGAGCCACATCCCCGCAGGGCACGCAGCGTTCGCCGATGAGGGCGCCGAACTATCGGGTTGGGACTGAGACATAGGGTTTGGCATCAATGGTCGACCGCTTCGAGGTCCTGCTCTGCCAGGGTCCGCGCCCAGGATCCCACGAGCTCTCGGTGGCGAGCAGGCCAGATTCCGGCGCCGCTCAGGCCGCCGCGCTGGGGCTGGGCTTCAGGGGTGGAGCCCGGATGGGATTCGGGGGTGATTGGAGGGGGCACCATTGTGCCGGACTCGTCGCCTGACGCCAGAGAGCCGGGGGAGTTGTCCCCGCCAGCGCCGCCCATCCCCTCGTGCTCTGCCCCTAGGCCCCCGCTGCCCTGCTCGGGGTCCACCCCCGAAGAGAACCCCGATGAGGCCTGACTCAGGGCATGGCGGGCGCTATCCAGGTGCGCCAGGGCACGCTCGATGGCGCGCCGGGGGGCCTCGCGCTTCTGCGTCTCGGTGCCCTCTGGAACGTCCACTACGAAGTCTGAATCCAGTTGCTCGAGGTGACCCTCCAGCTTCTCCTCCATCCGATCGAGTTGCTCCGAGAGGTCCTTGGCCTGTGGCGAGCCCGGCCCCTGGGTGGGCATGGAGCGCTCGCCCTTCTCAGCCAGAGCCCTGGCCTCGCGTTCCAGATTCGCCAAGAGCGAGACCCTCTCTTGTGAGGTGAGTCCGGCGGCGACGTCCTCGAAGCCCATGCGCTTGGCCTCGCCCAGCGCATCCGCCATGGCCCCTAGCGCCGGCGCGAGAAATGCAACGGGTCGGTCCGGTTCCTCCCCTCCACCGCGCACGCTCAAGAGTACGACCGTCCCCAGAAGTGGCGCCGCGAGGAAGGGCAGGGAGTTGGGCAGAGCCGCACGCAGAGCCTGGACAACACGCACGCGCGAGCGCACACGCAAGGAGAGCAGGCGAAGCAGGGGACCATCCTCACCGGCCTGTTCGGACTCGAAGGCGGTCACCAGGGCTCCGCCCAACCGCAACCCCTCGTCCACCCCTTGAGCCACGCCTTGCAAATGCGGACGCTGCTCAATGCGCCAGCTAATACCGAATATCACCCCGGCCATGAGAGCCAGGCCGAGGGCAGTCCAGCCCCCGCCGGCGCCTGAACCCCAGGCGGCAGCCAGGGTCAGCAGGGAAATACCGGAGCCGAGGAGCAGAGCTTCAGCCGTGCACGCGAGCCGGGTGGCCGTCCAGACGCGGCGGACCAGCGGTGTCACGCGTGGGGTGTTCGCGTGGGATGCCGAGCTCATTCTCCTCCTGGGAGAAGTATGTCGATGGACTGCGGTAGAGAGTCGAGGCGCTTGCGGGCGAAAATCATCAGGACGTCGCTACCCGGCGACGGCAGAATCCAGGCATTGGGTAGCCAGGTGGTCTGGTTCACACATTCGGCCAATGCGCCCGTGATCAGGGTGTTGCCCTGGGCGAAGAAAGAGATGTTGATCAGGTTGCCCTCGAGGCCCGCGGCGAATGCCTGGGGCTCGTCCGGCCCGCGGTCCACCATGCGCGATCCCAAGTAGACCCAGGGATGGCGCCGCATAGCGCGCCCGCGCTCTAGGTCCCGGATCAGGTCTTCGAGACGGTAGACGTAGCGCTCGTCCCCTACGCGCCAAGCGAGGTAGAGATACAGGCCGTCGCCTTCCGGTGGGAAGACGTCGTAGGCGCTGACGCCCTGGCGCAGCTCTTCCTGGCTAGGGGCGGGGTCCTTCTCGACCCAGCGCGCGTTCTGGCCGGGCTCGAGCCCGAGGGCCAGGATGGCCGTGTTCAGGAACTCGGCCCAGACCACGGAGTCCTCCGGGGAGCGTTGCCCGCCGAGGACCAGCATGGCCTCGTGGGCGGCGCCGTGGGGTAGAACCGCGAGGTACTCGAGGAGTTGGTCGGTGACCTCAATCCGGGCGAGAGTCGAGACAGCCTGATGGTCGAAGTCCAGGTGGATGCCGGACTGGGCCAGGGTCTTGCTGAGGGCCGCGCGGGGATCCTCGGGACGAGGGTCTTGCAGCGGGGTTTCCCCTTGGACGCCTGACAGATACGCACCCGTGCCGAACAGGCTCAGGCAGCCCAGGAAGGACGCGAGGTGCAGGTGACTGGGAAGTTGCATGGGATCCAGTGTAGAGGGCCGGAGGCCTAGCCTGTAACGATCCCGAACAAAGGGGGTTCAACGGAGAATCTGTATTCCCTACGGGCTTTTTACCCTACTCGTCTACTCGTCTCCGGCCAGATCGATACCCAGCTGCTCGAGCTCGGGAGCCAGGAGGTCGCGGATGGCCTGGGCGTAGCGGCGAATCTCGTACTGGGCGTCGGCTTTCAGTCGCTGGTCCAGGAAGTGCAGGACACCCTGGAGCGAGACGGTCCAGTAGGCCTGGGAGTACAAGGTCTGGGGCAAGCACATGCGTGCGATCTCCTTGGCGACCCCGCGCTCGATGCGATCCTCGTAGAGGCGGTACTGTGCATGGCACTCGGCCATCATGGTCTCCCGCTCACCGGCGTGGTCAAACTCGGGAGGAAGAGAGACCGAAGCCTGCTTGTTCCCGTGGGAAGGATTGGCGCGCATGACGGAGGGAACGTAGAACTCCGGCGTCCACTTCACGTAGCGGCCCGAGATCTCATTCCAGGAGCAACCCTTGTCCGTGTCGTACATGACGTCGAAGACCTCGAGAGCCACCTCGTTGCCATCAATGTCGTAGGTGCGCCAACCGGAACCGACCTGGTACTTGAACGCCTGCCGGAAAACGAACAGGGGCGCCTTCCAGTGGAAGGTGAAGAAGCTGTGCCGGAACGGAGAGGTGTGCCCGTGCTCCCAGAGAAAACCCGAGAGCTTGCGATCACCTTCACCCACGGAGGTCTTCTGCTTGTCGTAGGAGATACGCGCAGAGTTGACGACCTTGAGGGCGGCGTCCTGCTGCATCCGATCAACCAAGCCCACAAAGCCAATGCCGTCGTCGAGGGCCTCGATGGAACCTTCGGGAATGGCGACTTCTAGAATGCTCATGAGGCTGTGGCTTGCGGGTTGAACGGACGGGACAGAGGTATCTTACCGAGGCGGAAGGCCAGAGGGTGAAGAGGATTTCGGGTCGGGTGGCGAGATCCCGACGCTCCCCGTCGGGAAGGGTCGCCCCGGCCACGGACCTAATTCGCCTCTACTCTGCCACGGCCTCCATCAACTCCGCCTGCCCCGCCCGAGCGTGGTCCGATCCCCCCAGCCACGCCTCTGCTTCAGCCGCCAGGGCGCGCGCGCCCTCCTTGTCGCTCCGGGTCAGCGCTTCCCAACCACGTGCCTGGAGCGCGACTGCACCCAGATCCGCAAACGGATCCACCCCCGCCCGCCGGTCAAACCGCCCGAAGCGCTCCTCGAATCCCTGGCTTCTCGTCCCACGCAGCAGTGTCTCAAGCAACAGCCAAGACACGCTGCTCCGCACCTCCGCCCAATCGCCACGCTCCACGCCCAGCCTGTATCGCAGCCACACCACCCGATCCAGGAGCCCCGCCATGTCCGTACCGAGTGGCTCTCCTTGCAGAGCGACCCGCGCCGCACGCAAGAGCTCAAGACCCCACTCACTGCGGGCGTCCACTTGCGCCAACTCAAACAGCAAGCGGCCGTCCAAGCGCTCCCAGGCTCCCGCGTCGGTCAGGGCTCCGCCCAGTCGCCCGCGTTTCGCCAGCGCCCCGGCAGCCGTCAGCTCCATGCGGAAACGAAATTCGGTCGCCGCCGGGCGCAACCCGCGGAAGCGCTCCAACAGATCCGCACCGCTGGCCTCCAGCGCCCCGGCAAAACAGCGCCGCTCCAGTGCGCGGCCACCGGCCCCCGAGCGGATGCAGGCCAGCAGCAGCTCTCCGGCCACCTGACCATCACTCACGCGCTCGCGATCCGACCCCACCCGCCCCTCCACCTGCGACAGTGCAGCAGCTAACGACTCCCCCACCTCGGTCTCCCCGGCTTCGGCTCGGACTCCCAGAGCTGAGACCGCATTCAAAATCAACTCCGGTTGCTGAGCACGCCGTAAAACTTCCTGCAGGCCCCCCGTCCACTCAAGTGCATCCAAAGCGGCCAGCCGGCGCTCCATCGCATCACCGGAATTCAGCACTACGCCCACCAGAAACCTACGTGCGACAGCGGAGTCTGACGCCCCAAGCGCCTCGAGGACGCGTATGCCTAGGTCCACGTCACAGCCCGAGTAGTCCTCTAAGAGCACACCTTCGGCAATCCGATTCTTACCGCCGTTGCGGACGAGCCCGATGGCGGCCTCGATGCGCACACGACGCGGAGTAGCCGGTCCAAGGAAGCGCACCAACTCGTGGCGGCCCTCGGCACTGTGCGCGAGCAACCCCGCGAGAGTCTTGGACCACTCAGGATCGTAGGGCACAGTGGCTTCGGCGAAGAAGCCCTGCTGAGGCGGATGGGCGACAACTCTGGCCAACCCCTTTGCCAACGGCTTTACCGAACGTGACCCGAGCGCCAATGCCAGGGCCTTGCCGCGCCACTGGGCGGCGCGGTAGGACGGCCCGCTGTCCGCCTGCTCCAACTCCACCAAGGCCTCCTCATGCCAGGACTCCAGAGTGGCACGCACCTCCTCCCGTTCACGGAAGAGCCCCAGCAGCTCAAGGTTTGGAGTCGTTCGCCCTGAAGGAAGAACGCACAGAGCCAGGAGGTCCGGGAGAAAGGGGCCCGCCGCCTCCTTGCGGGGCAGGGATCGAAGGTGAAGTCGTCTCTCCTCTGGGTCGAGCCCCACCCAACTCGCGTGCAGACGCGGCACGCGTCGGGCAAACCCGGGCGCATCGCAGAGCCAGCGGAACACCCTCCTGCGCATATCCCTGTCCGGATCATCGAGCAGGCCGAGGAGCATCTCTTCCACCACTCCGCTCCTGCCCGCCCCAATCCAGGACTCGGCCACCACGGAGGCGGCGGTCCAGCGCAGGGAGCGCGAGCGCTCCGCATCCAGCGCCCACTGCAATCCCTCCCAATCGGAATCCGCGTTCATGGAGTCGGTCCGCGCGCTCGCCAGGGACCAGACCTCTTCGGCCAGCTCATCCGGCAACAGAGCGGAAGAGTGGAGGGCTTCACCAACGGGCAGGGATTGTGCTGCGCACTCAAGCAAGAACGAAGCACCCTGCCCCGGCGCGCCCAAAAACTCCTCCGCACCCGCGAGATGATCTCCGAATTCCGGAGGGGGATCGCCTGCACCACGGGGCCTGCTCTCCAGTTGAGCCAACTCGACGCCCGCGCGGAACAGGACCCGGCCCAACGGTCCGTCCCCTTCCCGAGCCCAACCGGCCCGCAGAGAATGGGTTTGTCGACGCCAATCGCGGCGCAAGGAGCCATCCAGATCTCCATGTGGAGCCGGCCCCAGTCGGAACCAGCCCCGTACCATCCGCTCCCGGTCCGCGAGAACTGCCGCACCATCGAGTTCGGCATGCAAGGCCAGTCCCTCTACGAGCACGCCGCTGGCGGACTCTTCTCTCGCCAGCACACGCAATCCGGCAATGAGGTCCACCGAAATCGGAGCTCGCTGAAGATCCTCAAGGTGCTCGAGCAGGGCCGACTCCAGTCCATCACTCTGGGCAGCCAAACCCTTCAGTTGCTGAGACCATGCCCGTGGTCCCGAGGAGTAGAGCACTCGCCGGGCTGCCTGTGCGGCTGCACCATTTCCTTGGGCCACGATCAGGAGCAGATCCGAGCGCTCTTCCGGTTCGGCCGTCCAGGCCAAGTGCCGCACCAGGGCATGGCGCACGCGCTCCAAGGTATCTCCAGCCAGAGCGCTGGCCAGAGGCGTTCCAGGATCCAGACCGCACTGCGCGAGGGTGCACAGGTCGAGGGTTCTGGCGCGCACGTTGGGGTGTGGATGGCTGAGGAGATCAGTGGGCATCCCGCCGCCCTCGACCAACTGGGAGAGTCCCCAGCGCGCACTCTGTTCATCTCGAGCCAAGGCATCGAGGGCGACGTAGATCACGCTCCAATCTTTGGAACTCAGGGCCTCCATGATGGTCTCGCGGTGGACTTCAGGCTCGAGGGCCCAGCGACGGGCGCGCCACTCAACCGCTAGACCATCTGAGACCTGAACGGGTGATGGCCCCATCGCGTTGAGGACGGTGGCCGATGCCAGAAACCCCGTCGCCACAGCGAGGGCTCGAATCAATCCCGCGCCCCTTCGACGTGTGCTTTCTGTGCTGCGGGAAGGAAGTCGATCAGATCCGTGGCCACGACCCCCCGCACACCCTTCTCATCACAAGCCAGGTCCCCCGCCAAGCCGTGCACGAACACTGCGGCACAGGCGGCATCCATGGGCGTGAAGCCCTGTGTGCAACAGCAGAGGTAGGCGGCCAGGATTCCCGCCAGCACGTCCCCTGATCCCGCCGTCGCCATACCCGCGTTGCCCGTTCCGTTGCGGAAAACGACCTCGCCATCGCTGATGACCGTGCCGGCACCCTTGAGCACGCAAATCGATCCGGTGGTTGCGGCCAACTCCTTTGCGACCTCCTCCCGGCCCGCATCATCTTGAGGCACGGGGCGACCCAGCAGGCGTGTCGCCTCTCCCGGATGGGGTGTGATCACCAGTGGCCCCCGACAGGCCGTCAGTTCGGCCGGTTCCGTGGCGGACACGGTCAAGGCGTCGGCATCGAGGACCAGCGGTCCCTCGAAAGCCGAGCTCACCAGCGCCGCCGTCAGTGCTCGCGTGCTGCCCCCCGTTCCCAGTCCCGGCCCCGCCACGCGCACGTCGTGGGGGTGAGCGTCGATCTCCTGAGGAAGGCGGCCGGCAAACAAGTCCTTGCTGCGCGAAAGGTCGAGGTAGGTAGCTTCAGGTGCGCTCGGACTCACGCTCTTGATGACATCGGGATGAAACACCGCGAGGGTCACCAACCCCGCGCCCGCCCGCTGGGCCGATCGCAGAACGAGCTGGGCCGCTCCGGGCATGGTCACGCTTCCGCATAGACACAACAGACGCCCCGCCTGTCCCTTGTGGGCGCAGGCCTCAAGGTCCGGAAGGGAGACAGGAATGGGAACAAATTGAGCCACCGCTCCATCCTAAGGCCCTGAGCCGTTCAGGGCTCGCCCCTCTCACGGTGAGTCACCCTAAAAGAAGGCGGAATCCTGTCCAATGGATGATCGGATACCCACTATCTCTGGCAGTTCCATCGACACCCCTTCCCTAATCTCTTTGTCCATGCGCCGAACCCAACTGCTCGGGCCCCTAGCCTTGTTCTTCTGTGCCCCCATGTTCGCGCAGGGCCCCGACAATGGCGCGGCCTTTATCCAACCCATTACGGGGCCGGTGCGTGATGCGGGCATCTACCACGTGGGCACGGGAACCTGGACCAGAGGCTCAGGTGCCAAAGCCAACCTGGGCCCCGACGTCATCTTCAACGCCGACACAGGGATGGGTTATTTCTCGACTCTCCCCGCGAACGCCGAGGTGGTCGACGAGGGCATTCTCCCCGGGACAGGCAACCCCAACAAGACTGGAAATGTCGGGCCGAATGACTCCTACTTCATAGATGGTTTCCAGTTCGGCTATTGCGCCACATCGATGTCCACAATCGATTGGGATTTCAAGTTCTACGACAGCTACGTTGCCTGCGATCTGCCGTCCGCGCCTAGTTCGTGTACAAACCTGGCGCGCGCTCTGCCTTCACTCACTTTGCCAGGGGCTGGTTTTTGCTGGCTCGCCACGTTCGATCTTAATTTGGCTGGATACGAGTTCTGCATGGAAGCAGATGGCGGCATCTGTGCCGCCGGCTACGACGGCGGTGGCTTGGGTCTGGACGGGTTCGGCTGGAGCCACTCATGGTCCTCCACTGGGGGGGGCGTTGCCGGTCCCTTTGTTTCCGGACACGATCCTGTCTGGTTCCCCGAAGGAGAAGGGACGGTGTACCAGCCCGCCTTCACCAACAACTGCGGGTGGGGCTACGCCACGGGTCTAGGAAGCCAGGATTTATTCGCCATCGACGCCAATCCGACCGTCAGCCCCGGGTGCTATTGGTTTGGAGGGTACGTCAACGGCAATGGATGCGCGGGAGCACCAGTCAATCCCGGGGGGCAGTTCTTCATGCGGATGTACACCAACGCATCCAGCATCTGCGGGGATCCGTCCTGCACGATGGTCTTCTGCGACAGTCACCCAGGAAACGTCGGCGACGCGAGCCTCTCCACCTGTGACTGTTCAATGGGCTCCATCATCTTGACCCTGGACACCTCGGGCGCCTTCGAGGGCCAGTTCACCTACCCCCTGGTTGGCCTCGGAACGACACCCGTGAATCCAACCGGTACGTCCGAGCTGTGCCTCGCGGGCTCCGCCATCGGCCGCTACAACATGGACGCCAGGGCCATCACCGGCGGACTGGCCAGCATGGACCTGCTCAACGCGCTCTCGGCTCCTGGAGGTTCGGTGCCCACGATCGGCGGATCCCTGTGCAACGGCAACACCTGGCGCTTCCAGTGGTGGCACCGCGACGGCATGAATCCCTCGCGCTTTTCCAAGGGCATCGCGGCCACGATCAACTGATCTCGAGCTGACGGCGCCTCAACCGAGCCCGGGGATCTGGCTGCCGGGTCTGTATTTCGGGAGCCGTTCTTTTGCTGGCGTCGCCTTCCGCACCACGTCCTGGAACGGATTGACGGTCAGTAGAGCACCCGGGAAAGCCCCTCTGGCGGTGGAGCGTTGCGACTGGGAAAGAGAAGGCGATACTGGTACGGAGGAGGTCCAGCTGTCCTCCGCTGTGAGGATTCCGACCGGTTCCTGATCGGGATCGCTATCCGCATCGAGATCAAAGAGGCACCAATCCCAAGGCCCAACCATGCTGCAGTCCATCCGATCGGTTCTTGTTCCTGTCCTGACCGCGTTGCTGTCCATCCCCAGTGCAGCCCAGGAGACCGAGTCACGACCCGCGAACGTGCCGGGCCCCTTGCGGGTTGAGCGCAGAGCGAACCAGTTCGAGCGCAGTGCCCAGGACGGGGTGGCCGTGGCTCACGATGACACCGGCGGCACGCTACTCACCTGGCAGAGCCGACGCCAACAGGAAGGAACCTACGGAATCTACGGGCGCCGGTTCGATGGCCAGGGGCGCCCCCTGGGTGACGAGGTTCAGATCAACGCCAACGCGCGCAGTATGCAGATGCAGCCAGCGGTGTCTCTCGACTCCTCGGGCCACGCCTGGTTTGCCTGGCGCTCTTTCGGTCACGACGGGGACCGCGGCGCGATCATGGCTCGGCGCTTCGCTCCCGACCTGGACAAGGCCTCGCCCGAGGTTCTGGTCAATCAGGAGAAACGCGGACACCAGACCGAGCCGGTGATCGTGGCCCTCAGCGACGGTGACGCCCTTGTCGCCTGGCTCTCTCCGGGTGAGCAGGGTCGCCCCCAGATCCTGGCCAGGCGGCTCGGCTCCGACGGGCTCCCGGCCGGTGACGCTTTCCGGGTGGACAGCGGAGAAGCCCTGGGCCATGGCCCCCCCAGCATGGCATGCACCTCCGGCGACGAAGTGATCGTCGCCTACTCCCGAGTGGACGTGAATGGCCGCCCCGTCGGTGTGTTTGCCCGACGCTTGGACGGGGACGCCCTGGTCGGTAAAGAGTGGCGCGTGGACTCCGGCCAGGATGCTCAACCCATCGAACCCTCGGTCGCTGCCAGCCCATCGGGTGAGATCCTGATCGGGTGGCTTGAGGTTGAGGGCGATGGCTATGGAATCCGATTGCGACGCTACAGCCGAGGGGGAGATCAGCTCAAGGCGCAGGCTATACAGATCCTCGAGCAGAGTGGTCCGGGATACCTGAGTGGTCTGGCAGTCGCCCTGTCAGAACAAGGCCTGGGCCTGGCGGCCTGGAACCGTCATGCGGACGGACCCAAGCTGGAGTCGGGTCTGTTCGCCAGCCGCCTGACCAAGACCGGCGAGGCATTGGATGAGCCGTTCCGTGTCACGGCCAAGGAGCTGGGAACCCAATCCATCGCGGTCGCCCATGGCGCGACTCGCGTGTTCCTGGAGGATACCGGATTGATGGGCTTCGCCTGGCACGGGGACGCGGGCCAGGGGGATGGTAGTGGTGCGAACCTGACACTCCTGGCACCCCGAGGCTATGCATTCGCCTCCCTTGAGGACGCCTCGACACAGATCGCGCAGGAGAGCCTCGTCGACCTGGATGAAGGTGCTCGTCCCCATGATCCACCCTCCTTCGACGCGCGCAACGTCGAGGATCGCCCCGACGGCCCGCCGACCTACGGTGTGGACGACTACTTCCTGGCCTTCCCCAATACGGGGTGGACCCCGCCGGACCCGGAGATGGCTGTGGGCATGAGTCACATCGTCTGCATGGTCAACGGCGGAATCGCCGGGTTTACCAAGGACGGAACGCTGGTCTTCCAGCAGGACATCAACGGCTCAGGTGGGTTCTTCGGCTCCGTAGGCGCGGGCACTTTCGTCTTCGACCCCGAGGTGATCTGGGATCCCCATACGGACCGCTTCATCGCCTTCGCCAATGAACGCAACAACGGCAAGGGCCGCTTCCTGTTCGCCATATCCGACGATGGGGACCCTTCGGGCACCTGGCACACCTACTTCATCAATGGTGGCCCGCTCGTGAACGACACCGACATCGACTCTCCCAACATCTCCGTGGATGCCTCCGTCATCTACATGGGTGCGGACTACTTCGGGCCCGACAAGTACCTGGTTGTGATGGTCGACAAGGCCTCGGTCATCAATGGAGGCAAGAAGTCCTTCACCAGCACCGTGATCAGCGGCCGGCAGTCCTTCGGTATGCCCGTCAACTACGACACGGGGGCACCGATCCAGTATCTACTCTGGGCCAACGAGTTCACCACGTCCTCCAGCGTGCGGCTCTACGCCATCACCGACCCGTTGGGCACGCCCACGACCCAATTCACCACCCTCAGCGTCCCGAGCTACAGCCACCCAGCCGACCCGCCCCAGAAGGGCACGTCATCGCGACCCGAGCTGTTCGAGGCGCGCTTTTGGAGCACGATGATGCGGGACGGACAGTTGTGGGCCACCCACCACCAGGGGTCCAGCAGGGCCAGGGCGCGCTGGTATCAGATCGATCTCGGTGGCTGGCCCACTTCGGGATCCCCCTCCCTCGTCCAGTCCGGCGACGTGGATCTTGGTGCGGGTATCTGGACCTTCTTCCCCAGCATCTGGGCCGACGCGGACCAGAACATGGCCATGACCTTCGCGCGCTCAGCATCAAATGAGTACATCAGCATGAACATGGCCTACAGGATGGCCAGCGACCCCTTGGGAACGCTGCGCGCACCTGAGATGGTCCAAGCCGGTCAGGGCACCAATACGTCGGGACGCTGGGGAGACTACAGCGCCACCAACGATGACCCAGCCGACCCCGGCGTCTTCTGGGGCCACCACGAGCATCGGCCATCGAACTCCTCGTGGAACACGCTCGTGGCCAAGCTCACGACCTGCGATGGATCGATCCAGAGCTACTGCACGGCCAATCCCAACTCCACAGGCAACGCAGCCAAGATCTCCGCTACCGGATCGACGTCCATCTCGGACAACAACCTGACCTTGATGGCCATCAACTGCCCCGCCAACCAGTTCGGGATTTTCTTCTACGGCATGGGACAGACGCAGAAACCCATGGGTGACGGGTTCTTGTGCATCTCCAGCGGCTTTGTGCGGCTGCCGGTGGTTCAAACGGACCTGTTTGGCCAGGTGTTCCACCCCCTGGACCTCAACAACCTTCCCCCTTCGGGCCCGATCAGCCCGGGTGAGTCCTGGGACTTCCAATTCTGGTACCGGGACAAGACCGGGGGGCCCGCCGGATACAACTTCAGCGACGCGGTGGAGATCAGCTTCTGTCAGTAATCCCGTCCGGTCAACGAATCGATTCCGGCAGTGGTGGGCGGCTCAACGTCCTGCCCACGGGTGTGCACACGACCCGAGAGTTGATGATATGGTGCGACGCGGAACCGAGTGACAAGAGACTCGATCTCCCCATCCCATGGCACCCGCCGTCCGCCCCCACTTTCTCGCGCGTCATCCCTGGTTGATTGGGCCACTGCTTATGGCCGCCACGGCCGTAGGCCTCGGTCTGGTCTTGAAGTCCCCGGATGGGCTGGCCGTCTGGGTGTTGGGGGGAGCCGGCGGCCTGGCGTTGGTCTGGATACTGTGCACAACCCTCTGGCCTTCCCGGGCGGACCGCACATGCCCGGAGTGCGGAGCGGAGGGGCTACGGCGCATGGATCCTGCCACGACAAGGGGTCTAATGTGCACCGCATGCGGACACACGGATGCCGAAGCCAGCGGTTGGTTCCTGGCAGAGGAGGAAGGCGCCCTGGACGAGGTGATCGCCAAGAGACATCGGAGCAATTCGTGAAAGCGGACCGCCCATCGCCCATAATCTTGTCCTCATGAGCGATGAACCGATGACGCCCGTGCGCCTGTCGCGCCTTGTCCTGCGGGACGACAGTGACCAGCAGTGGCTGTTCCTGACGGAACGCGACGGGGAGCGCACGTTCCCCATCGTGATCGGCAACCCCGAGGCTTCCGAGATCCAGCGCATCCTCGCGAACGAGGAGCATCCGCGCCCCCTCACCCACCAGCTAGCCTTCGACGCCATCGCGGCCCTGGGTGCCAAGCTGGCCCGGGTGGAGATCGTGGACCTGCGTGAGAACACCTTCTTCGCGCGCCTAGTGCTGACCACGACTGCCTCTGAAGAGGATATTCGGGTGGACGCACGGCCTAGCGACGCGCTGGCCCTAGCCATGCGTGCGGGTTGCCCCATCCACGTGGCGGAGTCGGTTCTGGAACAGGCACGCTCGGACACATCGGGACCCGACTCCCTTCCGAACCCCGATGAGGGTGCGGGACCCAGTCCGGACGATTCCGGCGAGCCGGGAGAACCCGACCCGCCGAACGAAGACCTGCTCTAGCCGCTACTTCAGTCCCAAGAGGTCCGAGGCTACCTCGGGGCGCGTGCAGTGCATGTTTTGCTGAATGCTTGGCGCGTCTGCACTCTCCGCCTCTTCCACTCGGGCCTCTGCCTCTTCCAGCTTGCGCTGAGCGGCGCCCTGAGCCATGTCCACCATCTCCAGGAAGCCGGCGCGCCAGCCGCCAGAGTCCTCACCCAGGCTCGATGCGGCCAAGAGGCGCAACGTCGCAAACACTTCGGGGTCGGGGTTGCTGGAGCGCAGCTCCTCGGCGAACCAAGCGACGGCCGCGGCGAAGCGCAGGTCGTCGGTAGCCGTCATCATGACTGAACCCGTGTCCTCCGCGTGGAATGACGTCAGGAGGCTGGACTCGTCGCCGCCCGCGGGCCGCTTATAGCGCAAGTCCACGCGCATCATGCCCGGCCCCTCAAAGTGGCCTTGGGCCGCATCGGGGTCGTCTTCCCGGTCTTCAAGCCCAGGCATCTCCACTCCCACGGGCACCAACTCGAAGAGTGCCGTGACTCCGTGGCCCGCTCCGATCTCACCCGCGTCCTTCTTGTCGTCCTCGAAGTCGGCGTGCGCCAGCATGCGGTTCTCGTAGCCCAGCAACCGGTGAGCGAGAATGCGCGTCGGGTCGAAGGTGACCTGGATCTTCACGTCCTTGGCCACAGTCTCGAGGGTGGCACCCAGCTCCTCGACCAGCACCTTGCGCGCCTCGGAAATGCTGTCGATGTAGGCGTAGTTGCCGTTGCCCTTGTCAGCCAGCTGCTCAAGAGTGGCGTCCTTCAGGTTGCCGGTCCCGAATCCGAGGGCCGTCAGGGAGACTCCGCTTTCGGCTTCCTTTTGGATCATCTTGATGAGCTCATCGCGGTTGCTGATACCCACGTTGAAGTCGCCATCGGTCGCAAGGATGACACGGTTGATGCCTCCCGGGATGAAGTGCTCGCGCGCCTGGGCGTAGGCCAGCTGAATGCCAGCGGCGCCGGCCGTGGATCCGCCAGCTTGCAGGCGTGACAGCGCGGCCAGGATGGCATCGCTGTTCGCGCACGAGGTGGCCGGCAGGACCAGGCCCGCGGCTCCGGCGTAAACAACAATGGCCACCGAGTCGCGACCATTCAGGTTCTGGCAGAGCATGTGCAGGGATTGCTTGAGCAGGGGCAGCTTGTCGGCCGAGCTCATGGAGCCCGAGACGTCGAGCAGGAACACCAGGTTGGCGGATTGGCGATAACCCTGTGGGATGGCCTGGGAGGAGATCCCGACACGCGCCAGCCGGTGCACGGGGTTCCATGGACAATCCGCAAGCTCAATCGTCACGCCGAATGGGTCGCTACCCTGCTCGGGCGCATCCTGATACCTGAAGTAGTTGAGCATCTCCTCAAGACGGACCGCGTCAACGGGCGGCAGTCCTCCGTCACGCAGAATGCGGCGCACGTTGGAATAGCCCGCCGTGTCCACGTCCACGGCGAAGGTACGCCGCGGATCGGCCTGGGTGGGGATGAACCCGCGCAGGTCCAACTCTCCGTACACCTCTCCACCTGCCCCATCGGCGGACATCCCGTACAGTCCCGGCCGGCCACCACCCTGATAGCCCAAGCTGCGCAGGCGGCCGCCGTACTTGCCCCCCACCGATCCCGGACCAGCCGCAGCGCCACCCGCACCGCCGGCAATACCGATGACGTTGTTGAAGCTCTGGCTGTCGAAAGATGACTCGGGGACACCACGCGAATCCGTCGAAGCCACAATCAGACCCTCTTTATCTGCAGGCTCTGTCCGACAGGCGACCAGGAAACCGGCGATCGCCACCAGGCTGAGGGGCAGGGGAAGAAGTCGCGAACTGCGGGTCTTGGACGAACTGGAGAAGCTGGAATTGACCGTCAAGGTCACACCGGAGGGCTTTAGGAAGGGCATAGTAGAGCGAGTGTAGGGGGTTCAAATGGAGGCTGAGGGGGCCCCGAACGGGATTCTCAGGTGATTGAACGGAGCCCTGAACGGGTTTATTGCCGATAAGTTCAGCCCCAGGGTCGGAATCCCTCTATTCCTTCCACGGACCACCGGAGCCAAGCCATCTCTGCCCCTCCCCAATCACCCCCGACGCCCACCTCCGTATCCGCGGCGCCGACCCACCCCAAGGCCCGCAGCCCGCGCGCCCTGGGCTGGATCCTATTGCTGATCCTGCCCCTGGCCCTGCGCCTGGCCCCCATCGAGCACGGGATGCCGCGCAACCACGTGGCGGACACGCACATCGTCAAGAACGCCCTCGGCATGGCGCGCGATCTGGACCCGGTCCCGCCCATGGGTCGCTACTCGACCTATCCCTATCTCTTGTCCTACGCGCTGCTGCCCATCTACGCGGTGGAGTATGGCGCGGGACGTGTCCTGGGCGAGTGGTCGGGTAAGGGCGAGTTTGCTGAACGCCTCTTTGCCGAACCGGACCTGGCCCATCGGCCCGCGCGTTATCTCTGTGCGCTGTTGGCGTGCCTTGCGCCGCTGGCAATGTTTGGTGCCGCGCGGAGTGCGGGTCTGAAGAGTGGCGCGTGGATCGCCGCCTACCTTGTAGGCACTGGACTGCTGCACCTGCAGTTCTCCATTCAAGAACGCCCCTGGGCACCCCTGGTCTCGTTCATGGCCCTTGCAGGGTGGGGCGCGACGGCTTTCGTGAACAGCGGCCGTCGTGTGCACCTGCTGGCCTCGGCCGTCGCCGCGGGCCTGGCCTTCGCCACACACCAGGCCGGTGCCGCGGCCCTTGGCATCACCGGACTCGCCTGGCTCACGTGCGCGCGCCGCGCTAGTGCCGATGGGAAAGCCGCGTTCGGCCTTGGCTTTAAGGCCGTCGCTCTGTTCGCCGTAACGGCTCTGGCCCTGGGACACCCCTACTACGTGATGCACGGCGCCGTGGACAAGAGCGCGGTGGCGGCCAGCGAGGCCCTGGGCTCGAACTCCATCTCCATCGGCGGTCAGGCGCTCGTCTTCGCCTTCCGGGCGGAGACCTGGCACAAGCTGAGCCGCGCGCTGGTGGGCTACGACCCGGTACTGGTGATCCTGGCCCTCGGCGGCCTGGTCTGGGGCCTACGCACCCGGGCCGCACGACCGGTCACGGGCATGGCTCTGCTTTGGGCCGCGTTCTTCATGACCAACCAGGGGGACCACACGCGCTATCTCCTGCCCCTGTCCGTCCTGCTCGCTTTGCCTGCGGCCGCTGCCGGGCAGTGGCTCTGGGAACGGCGGCCCGCGCGCCCTTTGCTCTTGATGTTGTTAGCCCTGCCCCTGGTCCAAGCCACACGCCTGGTCTGGGTCATGCGTCAGGAGGACACGCGCGCGGAGGCGGAACGCGCGCTACTAGCCCTGGATCTCGACGGCCCCATCGGCGTGGACTGCTACGGTCCCGAGGTGCCCATGAACGCCCGGGCTCTGACCCGACTGGCTCAACATCGCGAGCTTGGCGGGCGGGAAGCGCGGCGGGTGATGTACTTCGAAGCGGACGCCGTTCCGCCGACCGGGGAAGGCATCGACGTTCTGCCGCTGGAGTCAGTCTTGGACTACGACCTGCGCACGCGTAGCTCGTGGGTCGAAGAGGAGGAGGCCGGACGACTGGGTACCGATCCCAACGCGCTGCTGCGCGAGCTCGGCATGCGCTATGTCCTGGTAGTGGACCGCACGCCTGACAATGGCGTGGCCCCGATCCTCCTGGACCCGGCACCCGCCACCCTGGACTCCGACGGGCAGCCTCGTCCGAAGCTGAAACCTGTGGCCGTGCAGGGAAGTCCGCTCTTTACCATCCACCCCGCTGGAGATACAGGCAGCGTCGCCGATGCCAACCTGCCGGCCGAGCTCTCCTTTCCTCTCACGCAAATTTGGGACCTGAAGCGGCCCGGCCCCAAGTTGGAGCTATTCCGTTTGCCAGAGGAGCGGCCCTAGACCGATAGGATGAGTAGCCCCATGTTCTCCCCCACCCTGTCCCACCCCGCCCAGGAGGTGCAACGCTCATGGCGTTGACCGAACCCAAGCGTGTGGGTGTGGTGAACTACCGCGGCAGCCGTGGCCAGAGCCTGAACGCCTGGCGCAAGCGCACGCCCCTGAATCCTTACTGGCTCGACTGGAGCAAGCTGCGCCAGTCGGTGATCGACCTGAGCGAGCAGGCGAGCGGTGTGCTCTTGGACGTGGGCGTCTCCGAGGGTCCTTACCGCGGCGTGTTTGAACCCGTGGTCGATCGCTACGTGGGTCTTGAGTACCCGCCCTCGATCCTCGACAAGCAGCCCGACCTGTGGAAGATCCTGGACCGGGCCAAGAAATCCGTGGACGTATTCGGCGACGGCAACCGCCTGCCCTTCGAAGATGCGAGCTTCGACACGGTTCTGTGTACGGAGGTGCTTGAACACCTACCTGAGCCGAGTGTGGTGCTGGGCGAGATCGCGCGCGTGCTGAAGCCCGGTGGCCGCCTCTTGGCCACGGTGCCCTTCAGTCAACCGCTGCACGAGCTGCCCGGTGACTACTACCGCTTCACGCCCAGTGCCTTGGAGCATCTCCTGGACGGAGCGGGATTACAGGTGGAGTCGATCACCCCGCGCGGCAACTTCGCCTCGGCCATGGGCGCGAGCCTGTCACAGTTCTTCTTGCGCTGGCTTGGAGCGAAATCGCGCCAGTCGGATGGTTCGGTGATCCTGTCCCGTTGGCGCAGCACGCTCTTGCTGCCCCTTCTGGCCCTGATCCAGATCAAATTTCACCTGATCTCGAAGCTGACTTCTGACACCACTTTCTGCCACGGCTACAGCGTGGTCGCGAAGCGGCCGTAGGAAATCTGCAGCTCCCTCCGGCGTCCTCGCTCCCATGCGTTGCGCCCCGGCCTCCTCCCCGCTAGCCTCAACCCAACGGAGGCGTGGCAGAGCGGCCGAATGCACTGGTTTTGAAAACCAGCGTGGCGCAAGCTACCGGGGGTTCGAATCCTCCCGCCTCCGCCATCTTGCTCTCAGTGGAGTTTGGGTAAGCCTGTTCAAAGTTCGGTCCATCACATGCGAACCCCTTGCGTCTCCCTCCTGCTCGTGGCCGATCGAACAGTACTAGGAACGGCGAGGAACGTCCTGTTACTGGCCTTCATAGTTGGCCTACCCATTCTGGTGGGACTTGGCCTACGTCATCCTCCAGAACCTGTACTGCAGCCCCTTCTTCCCCTATTCCGGGGCATGGAGTTTCGTGGCGCGGAAGTCACCTTGGTCGGTGAGGATTCTTCATGTGTTCGCCTTACAGCGAGCTTGTTACGCCTTGAGGCCGCGAACACGGGGAAGATGGTATCAGCCAGCAAGGCCGTTGTTGCCCATGACGCAATCGTCCGACCGCTGGATATGGCCTTTCCAGAGTGGCACTTCGGACGCATCCAGATCCGAAGTGAACGAGGGCCATATGAGTGGTTTGAGCCCGCGCGATGTACGCACCATGATGGCAAGGTCCAAATTCTCGACGATCACAGAGGTTTCTTCACGATCACGGAAGGAAGAATCAACGTCCTTCCGCATTCGAAGTGAAACGATATGTGGCCGGAGCAATGTCACTTCTTGGCGAGTTGCAATGCCCCGAAGCCCACGGCTCCGAGGACCAAGAAGGTCAGGGCCGCAGCAATCAGACCTCCGCTCAGCCTGCTCCCGAACATGGCAGCAGTACTGCCCAGAATTTTGACCCAAGCAAGCCAGCCCACCAATGGAATCCCGTATGCGAACAGTCCCGCTCTCGCTGCTCCCAACGGCAGGACACTCAACATCAAACCCGCGGCGAAAAGTAAGAACAGCCCTCGTTCCCAATTACCTATCAGGGGTCTCGCGCCAGCCGCGAGGGCAGTACTCACGAAGTCAGGTAAATCTGAGGAACTCTCCGCCATTCCACGCTGAACCGTGATGTCTCCTCCCCGTTCTCGAAACTCGACCCAGTGCCAGCCGCGGTCTCTTGGTTTGAGGACCGCGCCCCAGGAGTCTCTATCTGCCCAAGTGGCTCGCTGAGCATTCTCGACTGGAGCAAACACGGAAAGAGCCGAACTCCCCGCTACGAGGATTGTCAGCGCCAACAAGAGCCCCGGACTCATGATGCCCCTAAAAGGCAGGCCAGCACTCGCAACGATCAAATCCTTTCCTCTACTCACCCACTTCGCCATCGCGATGCACAAGCCCATGGTGCAGACCAGGGGCCACGAGCTCAAGAGGGACTCGGTCAAGATGTCCTGCGCCTTGGCGATAAGGTTCTCTGTCAGCTCGGTCCCTACTGAGGGCGCAAGACGCACACTTATTTGAATGAGGGTCAGCAACACGACGGTGACCATGATGTAGGTCGTATAGCAGGCGACGTCGCTTGCAAACCATCGCTTGAAGCACCTCACCGAGAATCGGGTGATCACAAAGTTGCCTAGAAATACCTCCAGCGGCGTCAATGTCTTCGAGAATTACTAATGTTGGGGCTAGCTTTCGGGCAATCCGATATGCCTCACTGACGAGCTGAGTCGCCCTTATTGCGCTGGTAATTACGATGGTGGTCATCGAAGTCTTAGC
>DUDB01000033.1 GCA_012959525.1 Planctomycetota bacterium | reverse complement strand
CGGCCTGGTGGACCCGGGCTCTGGAGCGCGTGGGAGGGGGACTCAGCGGCTCCGCCTTCGGGGCCACGCTCTCCGTAGCGAGTCGCCATGCCCCGCGAGTGGACCTCGATCCTGGTGCGGATGCCCTGGACCGGGCCCATGAGATCCTGCCGGGTTGGAACCCGGAGCGCTGGGACGTGCTGGAGGCCACGCGTGCGCGCCTGCTCCTGGCCCGACCAGATCTGGAGGAGGACTCATTTGCCTCCGACCTTGAGACCCTCAGTCAGCATGCGGATGAGGGCGAGCTCCGAGCTATCTACAAGAGCCTTGCCCTTCTACCCGAGGCCGGCCGCTTCAGCACGCGTGCTGCCGAGGGATGCCGCACGAACATCGTCCCCGTGTTTGAGTCGGTCGCCTGTGATACCCCCTTTCCATTTGCCCACTTTGACGACCTGGCCTGGAATCAGATGCTGATCAAAGGGCTGTTCATCGGCGCGCCATTGGTCCGCATCGTCGGCCTGGATCGACGGCTGAATCCTGAACTGGCACGCATGGCTCTTGACCTGGCTGATGAACGCCGGTCGGCGGGGCGCCCGGTGCAGCCCGAGCTGTGGATGTGCCTGGGGACCCACGGTGGACAGCGTGCCCTGGATTCGCTCCAGCACGAGCTCGCCAGCGATCACACCGCGGGTCGCCGTGCGGCCTATCTGGGGCTGGCGCGCGCCGGACATGAGGGGCTTCCCGAGCCCGACCCCCAACTTTCCCGGGTCCACGAGCGTACCCTCGCAGGCGACATCGGCCGCCGCAGCTTCACTCTGCTTGAGGACTGACCTCTCGCTTTCCATCACCTCAGACCCATTCCCTCCCATGCGCTTCTTCGATCCCCACATCCACATGACCAGTCGCACGACCGACGACTACCAGGCCATGGCTGACGCGGGCGTGCGTGCCGTCATCGAACCGGCTTTCTGGCTTGGGCAGCCGCGCACCACTGTGGGCTCGTTCGTGGACTACTTCTCCACCCTCGTGGGATGGGAGCGCTTCCGGGCCTCCCAGTTCGGCATCAGTCACTACTGCGCCATCGGCCTCAATTCCAAAGAGGCCAATAACGAGGGACTGGCTCGAGAGGTGCTCGAGCTCCTTCCCCTGTACGCCTTGAAGGAGGGTGTCGTGGCGGTGGGGGAGATCGGCTACGACGAGATCACGGACGCCGAGGAGCGTGCCTATCAGGCGCAGCTTGAGTTCGCCTTGGAGCATGACATGGTGGTCATGGTGCACTCTCCCCACAGGGACAAGAAGAACGGCATCCTACGCTCCATGGACGTGGCGGCAGAGGTGGGCATTCCCATGGGCAAACTCGTGATTGATCACAACAACGAGGAGACCGTGCAGAGCGTTCTGGACCGCGGCGCCTGGGCGGCGTTCACCATCTACCCGCACACGAAGATGGGCTCGCAGCGCATGGTCGAGCTGGTCAAGCAGTACGGACCCGAGCGGATGATCGTGGACAGCTCAGCGGACTGGGGGGTGAGCGATCCTCTGGCCGTCCCGCGTACAGCCGCTCTGATGTTGGAGCAGGGTGTGGACCCGAGCTGGGTCGAGCAGACCTGCTGGCAGAACGCCCTCGACGTCTACGCCCAATCGGGACAGATCGACGTGGCCGCCCTGGAGGAAAAACCCCAGGTGGACCAGAGTCAGTTGTTCGGCGACAGCAGCATCCTGCGCGGCCAAGAGCCTCGGGTGGACACTGCGGTGGTCAACTGAGCCCCTTGATCCGGATCGGGCACTGAACGCATGCCGGGCACCTGGAGAACCAGGGCCAAGGCTACGCGCTGGGCAAGCCGTGTGGCCTGCAGCTCACCGAGCCCCTGCCCGTGGCGGGGCCGGGCTCCGAAGGCCAGGCAGGACATCACACACAGGCCGAGGACGACCTGGTGTGCGCAGGTAGTGGGTTTCTTTCCGTAGGCCATGGTTCACTTATCGGCAGGTGGGGCCCGTGACTGAAATTGAGACTCGGGGTATCCTGGAGGCCATGGAAACCTGGGGAATCGACCTATCGAAGCAAGCCTTCAAGTTCTCGGCCGCCCATTTTCTGATCTTCCCTGACGGGACCTGCGAGCGGCTGCACGGGCACAACTACCGGGTCTTCACCCAAGTTGATGCGGGCATCACCGAGCACGGACTGGTAATCGACTTCAAGAAGATCAAGCCCATCGTCAAGTGCCTGGTGGATGAGCTTGATGAGCATCTGCTGCTCCCTGGGGAGCACCCCGGACTTAGGGCCACCGAGCGCGGGGATGGAGTCACGGAGGTCCGCTACGCCGATCGCTACTACGCGGCTCCGACCGAGGACGTGATTGTGCTTCCGATCAACAATACGAGTTCGGAGAACCTGGCCTGTTTCCTGGGTCGCCGCCTGATGGATGAGCTGCACCAGCAATTTCCCAGCGTCAGCCTGGCCCGCGTCCTCGTGGCTGTGGAGGAGACCAGCGGTCAACGCGGCCGGTGGGAGTGGACCCTACCCGCGGAGTGAATCAGCGGCGTAGGCGCTGAGCCACGGCGACCCGCATGGGCCAGAGGTCGTTGAGGCTCGTACTCGTGGTTCCTTCTACGAGAGCGCACTCCACATCCAGCACTTCCCACCAACGTTCGTGCTGAGTGTCGATGCCGAGTGAGTGGATGTGGTTGGCTAGTGCCCCTGCCAGGCCGCTTGGGTACATGCACATCAAGTGCATCAGCTCCTCTTCGCCGAGGGCCTCGACGGCGGCTCTGCGCCAGGAAGACTGCGTTGCCTCCAAGCCCGCAGCCTCGAGAATCCAGTCCTCCGGTACGACTTCAAGCCCGGCTTCTTCAGCCCGTTGGCACAGCTCGAAGACTCTGGAGAAGCCGTTGCGATTGACGATGCGCTCTATGACGAGAAACGACAGACCATAGAAGGCGCGCTTGGACTCCGTGCTTAGCTTGGAGGAGGAGAGGCCTGCTGACACGGCAAACACGGCCCTCTGGGCCGCGGGTTCCATGGGGGGGTTGGAGAGCAGGATTTGGGTCTCCCAGACCTCGCTGCTCTCATCTTTGGGTCCCTTGCCGAAAGGGGTGACACGCAGGGCAAGTTGGATTCCACCGCAGGCCAGAGCGGCCCCGCTCAGGCGTCCAGCGCGCAGTCGGGCCGCGCCCTCCGGGGCCAGGTAGGCCGAGACGCAGTCGCACAGACCCTCCTCGAGGGTCCCCGGAAGGCGATCCCAGGGGCTCTGAAGGGCGGCGTGGGTCAATTCATGGGCGAGGACGCGCTCCATGTCACGGGTTCCGCGTGCGAGCAGGATGCGTTTCAGGTCGGGCGCGTAGAGCCCTTCCGCGTCGTAGTCCATGTCGCTCGGGAAGGTGTAGACGTGGGGCTGGTCCTGGATCCAGATTTCCAGTTCCTCCAGGGCCACCCCAGGCAGGAGGGCTTCCAGCTCGGGTTGGATGCGGTCGAGGGCTTCCACAACCCCGCTTGCCTCGCGCAGGGTATCCCCGCGCACGGTCGTCCGGGCGGTCACCATGCTGGCCTTGGGCGCCGTGGCCTGGCAGGCACCTAAGAGGGCGCAAAAGAGGGCGGTGCGGGCGTGCCTTGCGCCGGTGCGTTTAAAACGAAAGTCCACCCCAAACCGTACCCCGCAGAAGGGCTGGGCGTGGGTGTGTCCGGGACAGGGTAAGAATGGCCCAGTGGCGGATGGTCCTGAAGCACCTCCCCGCCCCTGACGCGGCTCATTCTGGGACGCCGGTCAGCGTGCGAAGCGGGCACACCAGTCGTTCGCTGGATCCTCTTCGTAGAGGCTCCCAGCGGGCATGGCTCCGGTTTCGTCTCCCCCGTATCCCATGGCCTCAAGGCTCTGGATGGCTTCCAGGGTAAGCGCTTGGCTCTCGCCCCAACCAGTGGGGTTGGCTGCGGCGAGCCATTGGAGTAGCTGCTCACGCATACGCTTGGCCCGTGCGAAGTGTTCGGGTTCGCGGGCCAGGTTCTTGTTGCACAGAGGATCTGCTTGCATGTCGTAGAATTCCACTTCGTGCTTTTGGCGCGCCTTCGCCAGGGCCGCTTCATGGTGGTTGCGTAGGTGGACACACAGCCGCCAGCTGGAAGTCTGGACACAGGCCACGTTGCCGTGGGCCGAGAGTTCGAAGAGCGCGTCAGCCGCCGGGAACTCATCGAGGGCCCAGCCCAGGTTGCGGCCTGGGAAGGCCTCAAGATCCAGCTTCGCGAGATCGAGCAGGGTGCGGCCGACGTCGATCTGCCGCACGAGTTCAGTACTTCGCACTCCCACGGGGCTACCTGGCCAGGAGAGGATCAACGGCACGTGTACCGTCTGGGGATAGAGGTCGGCGTGATCCCACCAAACCCCGTGCTCGCCGAAGGACTCCCCGTGATCCGCCGTGAAAGCGATTACAGCGGAATTCATGCGCTCTAGAGCCAGGACGCGCCCCATCTGTACGTCCACGTAGTCCACCTCACCGCGGTACTGCTGCTTGGGGTAGTCCACGTCCGTGAGCCCGGTCAGGAAGTAGGGGATAAGTGGTTCCGGCAGGGGGGGCGGCGCCTGCTTGTCGAAAGGGCGAGGCCCGTCCCAGTAGGTCCCGTTGTGAGGGGCCGGAGCTCCGTAGGGCGAGTGGGCATCGAACAGGTGTAACCAGACAAACAGGGGCTGGCCCTCGGCCTCCTCTACCCATTGCTCCAGGACGTCCATGCTGAGCGCCCCATCGCGGTCGTTGCGGCGGGGGCCGTTGACGCGATCAAAGCCCTGGCCCAGGCCACTCTCGGTGTCCAGCAGGTGATAGGCGGAGAGCACAGCCATGGTGCGATAGCCGCCAGCCTGAAAGGCCTCTGCCAAGGTGGGCGCTTGGCTCACCAGGCGCGTGGAGTTGTTCAGGATGCGCGTATCCCGTGGGGAGGTGCCCGTCATCAACGCCACGTGTGACGGGTTGGTGACGTTCGTTGAAGCGTAGGCCTGGGTGAAGTAGATGCCCCGATTTCCAAGCGCGTCTAGATGGGGAGTCCGTACCAGAGCAGTCTCGGCATCCGGGTCCGCCTGACCCATGTGATCCGCTCGGTGGGTGTCCGAGGTGACGAGGAGAACGGTGGGGGCGTTCAGTGCCCGCCGGGAGATCGCTGCCTCGCCCACCAGGCAGAAGAGTTCCAATTCGGATTGGGTTTCTAGTTCGAACCGAATCAGCGCCCGCTTGTCGGCAAAGGCGGCCAAATCCATCTTGGCTTCGCTCCAGGAGCGAGAGTTCTGGACTTTGATGGGGAACCGGGCCTTCAGAGCCGGAACTCCCTCCGCTTCCACGCTGACCCGCAGATGGGTCTTCGAACCCGAACCGATAAGGGTCGCCAGAGTTCCGTAGGTGTAAGAGAGTTCGGCGTGGTCCGGGATGAGCAACTCGCTTTCCAGGGCAGAGAGGGAGGACAGCGCTACGCAACAGCGGTCTTCTTCTCCAATTCCCACCATTGCACCCAACCCTTCGAGTGCGGGAAGGAACTCCTCTACGGGCGCAGCGATCAGGTCGAAGTAGGTGACCGCAATGGCGTTGCTCTCTCCCTTCATCTCGATTCCGACTTCGTCGATGCCGCCCTTGAGGAACCGCAGTTGGGGGAAGTCTGCACGGAAGGGCCGCAGCCCACCGCGCGCCTTGAAAGCCGTCCAGGGAGAGCGTGCCACGACCTTACCGGCCTTCCGCAGGACGACCGACAGAAGCTCTGCGCTTCCTCCGTAGTTGCGCACGTTCACTACGACGCGATTGAAGGATCCTGTTTCAAACTCGCAAGGGACCATCAGAGCCTTGGGACCCTCTCCGGTCAGCAAGGCGGCTCGCACACGTTTCGGCTTTACTCCCGCCTGCCTTGCCTCTTGAATCCGTGCGTCCTCAGGAGGAATGTACTTTGGCACGCATGCAATTTCCGAGTCAGCGCCAGCAATCCAGTCGCCCAAGTCTTTAGGGCCATCCGACTTGAAGGGGAAGTGGGCCTTGCGAACCACGGAGGTAGCCTGCGGTTCTGCCGCCCGCTCGAGAGGCAACCGCACGAAGACCGCAGGACCGCTGCTGGCCTGCGGGCTGGGATCCGGCCCTCCGCACGCTCCTAGAATCAGGCCCAAGCAAGTCCACAGGCGCGCTCGGTCCGCAATCACTAGCCTGAAGTGGGTTGCTTTGGGGTCACTTCTCATCGGGGGTATACCAAGGCTCGTCGGTCACCACGGTCGCTTCCGTAGCGTACCCCATGGCCTCCAGCTGAGCGATTTCTGCCTCCGAGGTCTGTTTCTGCTCGGAGAGGTGCTCGGTGCTGGCCTCCGCCAGCCACCCGACGAGTGTCGCACGCAGGATCTTGGCCTGCTCTGCCTGTTCGCCTGCCACGTCCTCAAGACACTCGGGATCGGACTCCAGGTCGTAGAGTTCGATGGTGTGCTTGACCCGTTCGACCACGAGGTTGCCCTTGTGGGTTTGCATGTGAAGCAGGAGGAACCAGCGTCCGCGCCTGATCGAGGCAGAATACCCGTGGGCCGAGATGGCAAAGAGGTCCAGGGCTTTGTTGCCGGCGGATCCGGATTTCGCTGCCCGCAGGAAGTTGGAGCCCGGGAAGTCCGCGCCACCAAGTCCCGATAGGTCCAGGAGGGTGCGACCCAAGTTGAGGTGATCTACCGGAATGCCGACTCGTTCGCCCCTGTATTCCTCTGGCACCAGATCACCCGCCAAGATCAGGGGCACGTGCAATGTGTCTGGGAAGAGCTCACCGTGATTGAAGTAGCTGCCGGCCTTCTCCAGGATCTCGCCGTGGTCGGCCGTGACGGCAATCAGACCTGCTTGGATGCGCTCCCTCTTGAGCAGTCGCCCCAACTGATTGTCCAGGTAAGAAATCTCGGCGCGGTACTGCGCGCGGGGGAAATCAAGGTCGCGAATGCCAGCACTCAGGATGTCGCCCGGGATGTAGGGGGGCCGTACTTTTAGCGCCGGCAGCGATGGATCAGCCGGGTCCACTCCGGTGGGGTAGTACATACGGTCGTGAGATTTCGGCGGCGCGTAGGGATGATGCGCGTCAAACAGGTGCAAGAAGACGAACAGCGGGCGGTCGGGATAGGCCTCGAACCACTCCTCGATCAGATCGACCGCATGGACAGCCGGCCATGGATCCGCTTGGGGGTAGACGAGCTGGTCAAAGCCCTGGCCCAGGTCGGTTCCCAGGGGCCCCAGGTGGCGTACGCTCACAACGGCGAGGGTCTTCCAGCCAGCCCTCTGGTAGACCTCGGCCAGAGTCGCCGCATCGAGGCTGAGGCGATCGATGTTGTTGATCAGACGCGTGTCCCGAGGGTGGCGACCCGTCATGAGGGCCACGTGGGAAGGCGAGGTGACGTTTGTGGAGGCCCAGCAGTCCTCAAAGAGCAGTCCCTTCCGTGCCAGCCCGTCCAGGCTTGGCGTCTGAATGTCTACCCCTGCTTGGGCCGCGCCCACGTGATCGGAGCGGTGGGTGTCGGAGGAGACCAGCAGGACGCACGGTGGTGAATCCAAAGGGTGCCAGACCTCGACCTCCGCGAGGGCTATCACCCCCGGGTTTTTCAGATTAGATGTGTATTGGAAATCGACTTGCACCCGCGATCCCGCCCAGGGATCCAGAGAGCAACTGGGCACCGTCCAGGTGGGAGGGTGAAGAGTCAACTGGGCCTCAAGGGTCTGGGTGGGTCCGTCCTGACTGCTCAGGATGATCGACACCAACGGCTGTCCGCTCTTGGGACCCAGGTGCCTCGGGGAGAGGAGGGCACATGAGAATTGCGCACCCCGGACGGCGTCGAATTCGCATCGCGCCCCGCGTGCGGGCACCAGTCCCACCGCTCGCCGCGAATGGCCCGCTGCGTCAGTCGCGGCGGGCTCCTCTCCCGGAGCGGGGAGGAACGAGTGCCGCGGCTTGCGCACAAGGTCGATGGCGTTGAGTTGGAACCTGCTGCCCGTGGTGCCACCGACGTGGACAAGCAACCGGTCGAAGGGGATGTTACGGCCCACCAACTTCGGCAGGTCGAACGAGACCGTCTGCTCCTTCTCTTGACCCCGCGTGCGCAAGGTCGGATCCCGGTGGAAGAAGCCATCCGGCCCCTCCAGTCGAATCGTGACCTTGTGTGCGCTTCGGAATACACCGCGAACCTGTATACGGTTGACGTGTGCCGAGTGGAATTCGCCGCGGATGTCGAGCAACAACCCCTCTTCCCCTCGATCTGCCTTCAGGACGCGCCGACCATCTTCTTCGACAGTCCGGCACGGCTTTCCCTTCGGGGACCAGGAGAGGATGTCTTCCGGGAAGGGGATCCAGGTCCGGGTCTCCTCGGGGATGGTCTCCCCCGGATAGAGCAAGGGCTCCAGGTTGGGGCGAAGCGTACTCGGCAAGACCCTCTCGCCTCGACGGTCCACGTGGGCTTCGTCGCTCCCTGTGCATGCGGCTCCCAGGGCGAGGGCCAATAGGCCGACCCCCAGCGGGGCGACGGTTCTCCAAGGAGGGGCGGAAGGCATGGATGCTACCACTCTACCTTCCCATTCCTCCCGAATCAGGTGCCCCCCCCCCGACCTGAGTCGGGGGGGGGGGCTTGGAACGGGGCTAGGGAGACTCTTTCTTGTGCCGTCTGGGAGGGCCATCCTCGAAGATGAACGCAGAGGGGCTGGCGTAGGCACTCTGGTCTCCTCCCTCGCTTGCCCCATAGGTGATGGGGCGCCCCATCAGGGTCAGGTCATAGGAACTCGCCGTGCCGTAGGCCTCCACGACCAGAACGAAGACCTTGCCCGGCTGGGTCACGGTGAACGTACCCAGTTCGGGATCCCAGGGGCTATCCCACACAGCGACGATCTGCTGTAGATCCGGATCCCACAGGGAGACGTCCATGTCCGAGTAGGGAGCCAATCCGGTCAACTCCAGGTCGAAGGTAGCGGGCTCCAAGGCGATGAACTCGAAGTGGTCGTACACGTCGAAGTAGCCCGGGGGCTGCACGTGACCTTGCACCACGAGATAGCTGAAGATATCCACGCCACTGATGGAGTCGGGTTGGAAAGGAGAGTCATTGGGCTCTAGTTCCTGGTAGACGGTTGCCCCGCCACCACTGGGTACGTAGATGGCGGGTGCGCAGCCGAGGGTCAGGCTCAGGTAGATCAGGGTGCTGGTGGGGAGGAGGTGGCGCATGGGGGGGCTCCCTTGGGTTGGGGTGAGGGGTGGGGCTGGCCCACGGCTTCACCGGTCACAAGAACAGCCTTCACCATGCAAGCACCGTGCCGCGGAGTCGGTGTGCCCCCTGGGAGCCTCCCATTGGGTTTGGATTGGGGACCGTGCACTCCCACGGGGAGCGCTGTCCTCTCCTTGCTTCAGGTCGCCGGCCCACACTGAAGAGGCCACCTCGGCCCATGGGGCGCGAGGTGGCCTCTTTGATCGCTGCCCTTTAGGGCTAGCGGCGACTCTAGCGGCGACTCTGCGGGCGACTCTGCGGGCGACGGTCATCTCCATTGCGTCCAGCCCTGTCCCTCATGGACTGGATCCGCCGCCGGAAGTCCTCGCGGGTGGGGCGCGGCCGTCCAGCGTCCTGGTCCTGCCCTGGGCCACGCCCCCGTACGTGGCGTTGGGGTTGACCGCCCCCTCCTCGTACGTTGCGGCGTTGGTCACGACCTTCTTGGGAGCCCCGAGCGCCCGGACCATCCGGGCCCCTGCTTCCAGGTCCCACTCCGCGAGCGGGCCCCGAATCACCGAGAGGGCGTCGCTGGCTCGAGTTCGGACGCTGCTTCGGGCCGTCAGCGTCCCGGCCGGCTCCGTCCACGTTGCGGAAGCGCTGGATGAGTGCGCGCGCGCTCTGTGCTTCCTCAGCGTCGATTACACCGTCCCCGTTCGTGTCAAAGCGCGCGAGGTGACCGAGACCGGAGCCCTGCTCCGTAGGCTGCTTGCCTTTCCCATCGGGTCGCCTGTCGCTTTTCTCGGAACCCTTGCCTTTCCCATCGGGTCGCCTGTCGCTTTTCTCGGAACCCTTGCCTTTCCCGTCGGGTCGCCTGTCGCTTTTCTCGGAACCCTTGCCCTTCCCGTCGGGTCGCCTGTCGCTTTTCTCGGAACCCTTGCCCTTCCCGTCGGGTCGCTTGCGCTGCTCGGAGCCCTGATCAAACGAGTTCCTGCGGAGACGTCCGCCATCAGCCAGGGCCTTGCGTCCCGCTTGGCCCTCCTCTGCACTGATCTTGCCGTCGCCGTTCGTGTCCAAGCGCTTGAGGATGGCTGTGCGCATGGGCTCGGGCAGGGACTGGATCCCGCCGCGGTCCTGGAATGCCCGGCGACCCGCCTGGGCTTCCTCGGCACTGATGTCCCCATCACCGTTGGTGTCCAGGCGCTCAATGATCGCAGCGCGTGGGCGGCCGTCCTGCTTGTCTGGGGTCTGGCCCTGAAGGGGGCTCGAGAGAAGGCTGCTGGCGCACAAGGCCAGGAGTGAAGTGGATAGGAGTCTCATTGTGGATGTCTGAAGCATGTGGGAGGCTATTTGTAGCAGCCGGGGATAACGGTCCATTTGGGCCACGAGGTCTCGTTCAACGCTCGGGCGTACCCCTGGTATCGCAAGGAATGCTGATTTTGTGGCTCACGTTCGCCCGGTTGTTGCCAGTGGTTGTTTTGGATGCGCGAGGTGCCCCTCTCCCCGCGCCCTTGTCGTTCTGGCAGACTGTGGCCGCGTTCGAACTGCGTATGTCCATCACCCGCCACCAAACCCGATCCGCTCCGGATTCTCCCGCATCCGCGGGCGCGCCCAAGGTCCACGTCGTGACCTTCGGGTGCCAGATGAACAAGTACGACTCGGAGCTAGTGGAGGGACGCTTCCGCCGCCGCGGGTATGCCACCACGGAGTCCATGGATGACGCCGACGTGCTGCTCTTCAATACCTGCAGCGTTCGCGACCATGCGGAAGAGCGCACCTGGAGTTGGGTCGGAGAGCTCAAGCGCGCCAAGGAGCGGCGTCCGGATCTGGTCATCGGAATCATGGGTTGCATGGCCCAGCGCGTGGAGGAAGAAGTGTTCAAGCGCGCGGGTCACGTCGATCTTGTTGCCGGCACACGCCAGTTCCAGAACCTGCCACACATGGTGGACCAGGTGCGTGAACGACGCGCGGCTCAGGGCGCCACACAGGCCACCTCGCGTCTGGTCGCGACGGAGACCTCCGACGACGTCCATGTGGACCGCACGGACGTGCCCTTCGAGGGCGGGAGCCACGCCTACTTGGCTGTGATGCGTGGGTGTGACCTCTCCTGTACCTACTGTATCGTTCCTACAACTCGCGGTCGTGTGCGCTCGCGCAACCTCGAGGACCTGCTTCGGGAGGTTCGCTGGATGGTGGCCGGTGGCGTGCGCGTGATCACCCTCCTGGGTCAGACGGTCAACAGCTACGGCGAGGACTTCGATCCGCCGACAGGGGATGAGTCCCGCGGGACCGGTCGTCAGGGGCGCCCTTCCCTCGCAGACCTTCTGCGCCATCTCCAGGAGGTCGAGGGCCTGGCCCGCATTCGTCTGATCACCTTGCACCCATCCTACGTGACACGCGCTTTTGCGGAGGCCATCCGGGACTGCGACAAGGTGGAACGTTTTCTGCCTCTTCCGGCCCAGGCGGGGTCCGATGCCATACTGCGCGGGATGAAGCGGGGCTACAACCTGGACCTCTACCGTCGACGGGCTGACATCCTGCGCGAGATCGTGCCGGACATCGAGTTGGGTAGTGATTGGATCGTGGGCTTTCCCGGTGAGGAGGAGGCGGACTTTCAGGGAACCCTCGACTTCCTCGAGGAGCAGCAGTTTCTCGTGAACTACGTCTTCAAGTACGACCCCAGACCTGGCACCCATGCCGATGAGCGGTTGGCGAATAGCGTCAGCGATGCGATCAAGAAGGAGCGCAACCAGCGCTTGCTCGCCGCCGCCGAGAGGGTTCAGCGTGGCCGCTGTGAACGTGTCGTCGGGCAGGATGTTCCGGCCTGGCTGGAACGGGTCTCCGAGCGCGACCCCGGGCTGCTTTTGGGCCGCACTTTGAGTGGGATGCCCGTCTCCTGCCCTGGTCCCACTGACTGGGTGAACAGCCAGCGCATCGTGCGCTTGGATACCGCCACTCCCTTCGGAGTGGCGGGGTTCGACGTGCCTGCTCCGGCTTGAGTCCGGCGCTCAGGCCAGCAGGTCGGCTACCAGATCCCGCTCGCCCTGCAGCTCTTCGTGCGTGGCGGCGATCTTCTCGGTCAGGAACTCGTTCAGTTCGAGCCCCTGCACGATTTCCCAGCCACCCTGTCCATCGGAGCGCACAGGGAACGAGCTGATCAGCCCCTTATCGATTCCGTAGCTGCCATCAGAGCAGACACAAACCGAGCGCCACTCGCCCTCGGGCGTGGCGTGACACAGGTCCCGCACGTGATCCACGAGGCCGTTGGCCGCTGAGGCTGCAGAGGATAGTCCGCGAGCTGCAATGATCGCGGCACCACGCTTCTGCACAGTCGAGATGAACTCACCCTTGAGCCACTCGTCGTCGTTGATGACTACGTCGGCCGAGGCCTTGGAGATCTCGGACGAGGTGCGCCAGGACGGACCCTCGATGGTGGCGTGGTAGAAGTCGGGCACCTGGGTGGCGGAGTGATTGCCCCAGATCAGCGTGTTCTTGACTCCCCCGACATCCACGCCGGCCTTGCAGGCCAGCTGGGCCTGGGCCCGGTTCTGGTCGAGGCGTGTCATGGCGCTGAAGCGGTCGTCGGGAACGTCCGGTGCGGAGTTCATGGCGATCAGGCAATTGGTGTTACAGGGGTTGCCCACCACGGCCACGCGCACGTCCGAGGCGGCATGGTCGTTGATGGCTCGCCCTTGTCCCGTGAAGATCGGACCATTTTCGCGGATCAGATCTCCGCGCTCCATTCCCGGGCCTCGTGGTTTGGAGCCCACCAATAGGCACCAGTTGGCGTCCTTGAACCCCTCGCTGGGATCGCTGGTCAGCACCATGTCTTTCAAGAGCGGAAAGGCACAGTCCTCCAGCTCCATGGCGACCCCCTTCAGAGCCTCCATCGCCTTCTCCAAGGGGATCTCGACCATCTGCAGGATGACCGGTTGATCGGCGCCAAACATCTGACCACTGGCGATGCGGGGGAGGAGGGAATAGCCGATCTGCCCGGCAGCGCCGGTGACAGCCACGCGGATGGGGGCCTTGCTCATGGGTCTGGTCTTGTAGGGGAGGGGGATGCAGGGTTGCCTAGGGCGGGCCATTCTCCACACCAGACGGGCGGCCGAAAGGGGAGGGCTCCAGATACTGTTTGGAAGGCACACCTTCCAGCGACGCTTGGAATCCCAGGGCCGCACACCGGCAAGCGGGTAACTCGGATCTTGCTCCGGGAACGAGGTTGGGTGAGCAGGTAAGGTAGGGGCCGCCATGACCGCCCTGTCCATACCCCTCGAAGACACCGAGCTCCGTAGCCTGCTCCACGAACTGGGCGCGGAGGCGGCCCGCTTCCGATTCGACGTGGCTCCCAACCCCTGCGTCGGGGCGGCCATTCTGTCCCGTGGCAAGGTGATCGCCCGTGGCTTCCACGAACGTTGGGGCGGCGACCACGCTGAGGTGGAGGCCCTGGAGGTTGCTACGCGCAGCGGTGTGCCGCGGGCCGAGTGGGACACCCTGGTCGTCACGCTGGAACCCTGCAGCACTCGCGGCAAGACGGGGCCGTGTACCCAGGCCATCATGGAAGCCGGAATAGAATCGGTGGTCATCGGGTCCGTGGATCCGGACCCACGCCATCAGGGCCAGGGGATTCGTTTTCTGGAAGACGCGGGCTTGGAGGCCAGGTTTCTCACGGGAGCAGCACCTCTCGATGAGGTGACCCCACATTTCCTGGACTGGACCTGCCAGGATCGCCTGCGTCGACCCTACCCCTGGATCGTGGCCAAGTGGGCCCAGACTGCCACGGGACAGCTATCGCCTCCCAAGGGACACGGAGATGGCCGCACGATCTCCAGTCCCGAGGCCTTGGAGCAGGTTCAGCACTTGCGTGCTTCAGTGGATGCCATCCTGACCGGGGTGGGAACGGTGGTGGCGGATGACCCGCGCCTGACGGTGCGGGCTCCCGCTCGCACGCCCCAGGCACCGGACCGGATCATCTTGGATAGCGGGTTGCGTACCTCTCCCGATGCGCGCCTATTCGACGCTCCGGAGGCAGGAGAGTCCGCTGGACCCATCCGCATTCTGTGTGCGACCGGTCCGGACCGCGCGCGAGAGAAGGGGCTCATTGTGGCGGGCGCCGGAGTCCATGGACTGCGCGGGGATGACCGGCGCTTCCTCAACCTGCGCGGGATCATGACCTGGATGTGGGACATGGGCTACCGCCGGGTCCTGCTGGAATCTGGACCGACCTTGTTGGAGGCCTGCTTTGAAGCCGGATTCGTGGATCAGGTCCGAGTCGTCACCGGGCCCGTGCGCGGGGGGCGCGGGGAGAGTCTCGGGGCCCGTCTGCAGCCGGCGAAACTGGGTTCGAGGCGCGATGGAGAGTGTGGCCCCGATTCCGTGCTCGAGGCCTTCATCGTCCGCTGAGACGGCGGTGCCGCTCCAGGGCTACAGGTCCTTGTAGCGATCCTTGGCCAGCTCGGCGGCGGGTGTCTGGCCCAGCTTCTTGCTCGCCAGCTTGCGTAGCAGGCGCTTGGCGAGGCCCTTGTTCTTGGCCCGCAGGGCCTCCTCGATGTCCTCGAGCAGCTCCTCTGCTTCCAGGATCAGATCGATCTCCGTCAGGCGCGGCTTGAGTTTGGGATTGCGCCGAGCGGCTCCCAGGACCTTGCCCACCTCACGTTCGATGGGCGAGTCATCGAAGTCCATGGCGCGGATGCGGCGGTAAGCGTCTTCCAAGGTCTCCGGAACCATGCGCTTGGCTTGGATCTCCAGGGACAATTTCATTTCTTTCACAGCCAGCTCCATGCCGGACTTGGCGGCCTCGGCGTGGGGGCCGCCCGGGGCCAAGCCGCTGACGTTTGCCCAGGACCGCCAGCTGTCGGCCCACAGCTTGGCCCGAGACATGGCCTGGGCCATGGTTGTCTCTCGCCGCAGGTCTGCGAGGTCTTCCGTTCGGACGCCGGGCCCGAGGATCTTCTGAAAAACCTCCACTTCGCGCGCCACCGTGGAGATTGACGGGGCGCCTCCGCTGTCACCGTAGCTTCCTTTGAGGAAGCGCCGCTCCAGCTTGCCGTTGGGCCGAATCAGATAGATATCCGGCAGCAACCACTCGCCTCCGTCGGGCATAACATAGTCCCTGTAGACCGTGTCCCAGTGGAGCTTGTGGGCGTCGCAATCATCAGTGCCGAAGGCGGAGCAGACACTCTTCTTGATGCGCTTGCCGTCCGCATCCTTGATCCGGATCTCCTTCTGTTCATGGTCTCCGTTGTTGGCCAGGAGCAATATCACCCCCTCGGTAAGGCTTGCGAACGACTTATCCTCGCTCAAGGCCTCCTGCAATCGGCCGCTGGCTTCTTCGCCTTCGAGGACGCAGCACACAACGAGAGGTACGTTGCGCTCCTTGGCTTCAACCTGGGCCTCGGAGAGCTTGCCGTGGAACCACGCGGGGCCTTCAGTCCCGTCGGGAATCCATCGGACTGCTTGTGTCCGGCCCTGGGGGGTCAGCATGAGGCCGCTCATGAGGCATAAAGCCAGGAGAGCCGAGAGGCGCGTCGTTCGCAATCGTCTGCGTGCTTCGGAGGACATGGGCTCCAGTATGGGGAGCGTCCCGGGGAGGGCAAGTGGGAGCCTGGCTCGTGCTCCTCGCGGCCCTAACTCAGGACGTCGTCCGCCGCGCTAAGAACCGCTTCCAGGCCGTCCTCGCTGTGGTCTCCCATGTGGCCGATCCGGAAGGTTTTGCCCTTGAGGTCGCCGTATCCATTGGAGATGGCATAGCCGCGTTCCGCGAGCCCTCCGACCAGGGCTCCCACGTCCAGGTCCCCTGCGCGGATGCAGGAAACCGTGGGGGAGGCGTGCTCGGGTGCCGGCAGGAGGGAGAGGCCATGCCCCGCAGCCCAGGCCACCGTTCGGGCCTGCATTCGACTGTGCTTGTCGAACCGCGCCTGCCAGGCCGCCGCCCCCGAGCAGTCGCCCGCGCTCTCGGGCAGGGCCACTCCCGCGCTGATGTCCTCGAGCTGTTGGGCGAGGGCGAAGTACAGGGAGATGGCGGGGGTCGCCGGCGTCTTGCGTGCTAGGTGGCCATCGATGAAGCGCACCGGGTCCAGATAGAACCCGCGCTCTGTCTGGGCCCGCGCACGCTCCATGAACGCGGCCGAGGCGCAGACCACAGCGACTCCCGGCGGCAGGGCGAAGGCCTTTTGAACCCCGGCGAGCCCGAAGTCCATGCGGTTCGCATCAAAGTCCACGGGCGCCCCAGCGATCCAGCTGACCAGATCGGCCATGAAGAGGGTGCCCGGATAGCCCGCGAGCAGCTTGCCCAGGGGCGCGAGTGGTGTGGCGGTCCCCGTGGAGGTTTCGCTCGATACGACGGTCAGCGCGTCGAAGGGGCCTTCCTCGTCCAAGACCCGCTGCACCTCTTTCAGATCCACTACCTCGCCCATGGGCACTTCGATGGCTCGGGCATCACGGCCCAACTGCAGCGCGATGTTGTACCAGCGCTTGGAGAAGGCGCCGTTCACTAGGCACAGGACCTTGCCGCGTCCCGCTCCGATCAGGGCCGCTTCCATCATGGCCGAGGCGCTTGCGGAGTGCACGGCCACGCTGGCGCCGCCGCCCTCGGCTGCGCCGAAGGCCAGTCGCAGGTGCGGGTCCATGCGCTCGATGGTCTCGGTCATTGTCCCGCTTCGGTGGCCGATCATGGGGCGTGCGCAGGCGGCTAGGAGTTCGGGGCGGACTTCGGTGGGGCCGGGGATCCAGAGTTGAACCATGGAGAATCAGGGGTGGCAGGCGCTGGACGCCTCGAGGAGGGCCGCGTGGGCCGGGAGGGAGGAGAGTTCGTCGCGTTCGGCAGCGGAGGTCAAGAGGGGCAGCAAGGCGGCCAGATCCGGGATCTCGCAGCAAGCGTCGGCTTCGGCGAAGACTTGCTCACGGCGCTCAGCTCCGCCGAAGGCGACGAAGCGCGCACAGGCGGGGGCGGCCTCCAGATCCGTGGCCCCGTCTCCTACCAGAGCGATGGGGCCGGTGTCGGCCCGTGCCAGGGAGCGCAGGAGGTCCAGCTTGCCACCGGAGCGGGCCAGAGGGCTGTCGGTGTCGAACCCTGCATATTCACCTGCAGCATCGAACCGGACCCCGACGGCATGCACATCCGTGTCGGCGACGCCCAGAGCCCGAGCCAGGTGCAATACGGCTGGGCGCAGGCCTCCCGACAGGATCCACACCTGTTTCCCCAGAGCGAGTAGGGCCGCGCAGAGCTCAGAGCCATGGGGCAGAGCCGTCTCCACGTAGGCCTGACCCGCGCGATCCAGGTCCTTGGCGCTCGGCCGTACCAAGTCGAGTCGTGCGCCGAACACCTCCTCTAGGGGCAGCTCGCCGTCCATGGCCCGTCGGGTGAGCGCCTGGATCTGCTCCTTGTGATCGCGAGCCAGGAACTCAATACCCTCGATGGTGGAGAGGGTCGAGTCGCAGTCGAACACGATCGTCCCGTAGGGGGGCGGCGTGGGGGTGCGCTGCACGGCTTAGGCTCCCAGGTCGATGCGGCGCGCGCTGTGGACGGCATCCAGGCCACGCACCCTCTCGATGGCATCTTCGCTGGGCGTGTCGTAGAGCGAGAAGAAAGCCGTTGCCTGGCCTTCCCGGTCGGCGCCGTGGGGCTCCAACTCCACCCGGCTCACGTTGACGCCCTCTGCGCCCAGAAGCGTACCGATCTGACCGAGGACGCCGGGCTGGTCTGTGTGGCGGGTGAGCAACAGGTGACCCTTGGGCGTGAGGTCCACATGCAGATCGTCCACGCGCACGAACCGAGGCCCGTTGCCGAAGACCGTGCCCGCGACCACGTGGGATGCTTGCCCGTCCTCGCTCGACACCCGCGCCTTGATCAGGTTGGTGTAGTTGCCCGCCGAACCCTCGCTGTCTTCCAGAATGTGCATGCCCCGTTCACCCGCCAGCATGGGCGCGTTGACGAAGTTCACGCTGCCCTCCATGGATCGCTGCAGGAGGGCCACGAGGAACCCTAGGCGCAGGGCACCCACTTGGTCCTTGCTCGCCACCTCGCCCGCCAGCGTGAACTCGACCTTGCGGATGGGCTCGTCCATCCGTTGGGCCAGGTAGCTTCCCATGCGTTCGGCCAATAGCAGGTAGGGGGCCAACTCGTGACGCATGCTGGCCGGCAGCGCGGGTGCGTTGACTGCATTGCGCGCCACGTCGTCTTCTAAAAAGGTCGCGATCTGTTTGGCCACGTCCACGGCCACGTTGCGCTGGGCTTCGTGGGAGGAGGCACCCAGATGGGGGGTGAGGATCACGTTGTCGCGGCCCAGAAGGGGGTGTCCTTCGGGCGGAGGTTCCTGTTTCAGCACGTCCAGGGCGGCTCCGGCAAGACGCCCTTCGTCCAATGCGACGGCCAGCGCAGCCTCGTCCACCAAGCCGCCACGGGCGCAGTTGATCAGTCGCGCTCCGTCCTTCATGAGTGCCAGGCGCTCAGCTCCCAGCAAGCCTCGGGTCTCGTCCGTGAGAGGCACGTGCAATGTGACGAAATCCGAGCGCTGCAGCAGGTCGTCCAGTTCCAACAACTCGATGCCCTCCAGACCGCTCTCGGCACCCGTCTTGGACAGGCCCGCCTTGGACAGGTAGGGGTCGTAGGCCACGACCTCCATGCACAAGCCCATCGCGCGCTGGGCTACCACCCGGCCGATGCGGCCCAGCCCGATCACGCCCAGGACCTTGCCGGTAATTTCCGTGCCCATGAGCTTCTTCTTCTTCCAGTCCCCACCGCGCGTGCTGCGGTCTGCCTGGGGCACGTTGCGCGCGAGGGAGCACAACAGGGCGATGGCCAGCTCGCCCGTTGTGGTGGTATTCCCCGTGGGAGTGTTCATGACGACCACGCCCCGCTCAGTGGCAGCCGCCACGTCGACGTTGTCCACCCCTACTCCAGCGCGTCCCACGACCACCAGGTCGCTTGCGGCTTCGAGCACCGCGCGCGTGATCTTCGTGGCCGAACGCACCACGAGGGCGTTCACCCCGGGCACCGCTTGAATGAGGGCGGCCTCGTCCATGCCCGTTCGGACCTCGGCTTCGATACCGTGGGCCTGGAACTGTTCGAGGGCGGCGGGATGCAGGTCATCGCAGATGATGACACGGGGGGCTTTGAGGGGGATGCTCACGACAGGCGAGGTACGCAGGGGGCGGTTACTTTTGGAATGCGGCCCGGACGAGGGCCTCCACATCGGCCGCGGGGTTGTCCTGGGCGGCTTTGGTTACGTTGTCTTCGGCCTGCTTGGGTTTGAAGCCCATGTGGACCAGGGCCGAGATGGCTTCGGTGCGCACCGCGGTCTGTGTGGGAGCGGCGGGCGTGAGCACGGATCGGTCCTTGGTCTCCACGCCCAAACTGCAGGCCAAGGCTGGAGCACGGTCGCGGAGGTCCAGGAGGATCTGCTCCGCCGTCTTCTTGCCCACGCCCTTGATGCTGGTCATGCTTGCCAGGTCAGCGGACGCGATGGCCGCTACCAGCTCGGCAGGGGCTAGACCTGAGAGGAGGGCGAGGCCCATGGATGGCCCAACGCCCTTCACCTTCAGTAGTTCGCGAAACAGGTCCCGATGCTCGCGCCGATCGAAACCGTACAGCGTCTGGGCATCTTCACGAACGGCGAAGTGCACCCAAGCCGTGGCCTCCGCCCCCGCTTCGGGGAACCTTGATCCCAGGGGGGTCAGGAGCCAGTAGCCAACGCCATTCACATCCAAGGTGATGTGCGTCGGGCCGCTGGCGCGGATTGTGCCGTGAAGGTATTCGAACATGCGCTCCCCCCGAGCGGTCTTCTTGGTCAGGCAATGAGGTCGGGTTCAGGGGCGCGCCAGTGTGACAGGCTGCCGTCCTGTAATCGAGAATCCTCCAGAGGAACTGGGGCGCATGCTGATGTGCGCCCCCGGTCCCCAGGCTGTGTGCCCTACTCGTCGCCTTTCAGCTTGAGGTTGTACTCATGCAGCTTGTCGCGGAGTTCGATCAGGCTGGTGACTCCGAAGTTGGGCATAGCCAAGAGCTCCTCTTCGGTATGCGAGACGATCTCGCCCAGGGACATGCAGCCCATGTTCTCCACGGCCCGGCGCGCCCGGATCGAGAGCTTGAGATCGTTGACCGAGCGGTTGAGCGGGTCGCTGGTGTCCAGCTCCTGGGGCGAGAAGGTCTGGTTGCGGGCGATGGAAGCCACGGCTTCCTCGCGCGCCATGCCGAGGCGCAGGCCCTTGGACCCCAGGATCTCCTTGATCTCGGCCAGGGACGTCTCACCAAAGTTCTTGTAGGAGAGCAGTTCGTTCTCAGACTTCTTGACGAGGTCGCCCAGCGTCATGATGTCCATCTTGTTGAGACAGTTGCGGGCCCGCACCGTGAGCTCGAAGTCCGTGATCGGGATGCGCAGGATCTGGTTCAGGCGATCCTCCTTCTTCTCCATGTCCTCGTCGTAGAACATGTTCATCCCGGCAATGGCGTCTTGCAGGAATAGGCGCGCCCTGGTGTCAGTGGGTCGGCTGCGCGTGACGGTGTCAAAACACGCGGCCGCCTCGGCATCGCGCCCCAGGTCCTCGTAGAGAACGCCCAGGTTCATCATCACGTTGCGGTCGATGGGCAGCATGGTGGTGAGGCTCTCGTAGCATTCCAGAGCCAACTCATCCAAACCCGATCGCTCCGCAAGGTGCGCCAGGCGGAAGAGGTTGCGACGATGGGTGGGATCCAGATCCCGGGCTCCGATGTAGGCTTCGATCGCGTTCTGGGGATCGTGACTGAGTTCGCACAGTCGGCCGGCCAAGTACTTGGCTTCGGCGCTCTCATGGAAGGACCTGGGTGCTTCTTCCAGAGCCGATATGAGGCTGGTTCGCGCAGAGTCCGCTCCGCTGGCAGCCAGCTCCGCTTCGAGGCTTGCGTCGATCCAGGCCTGGCGCGGGCGGGGCTCTTCGGGGTGCTTAACGCTCAGCGCCCTGAAGACGACCGCGGCCTCCGCATAGCTGCCCATGGACACAAGGGAGTGTCCCAGGGTGAAGGCAGCCACGTCATCGTCGGTGTGATTGGAGAGGAGCTCAACGGCTCCGCTGAAGTCTCCCAACATCCAGAGGCCCAACCCACGTCGGCGACCCTCCTCGCCGTCTTGCCCCAGCCGTTCGACGCTGTTCGAGAAGCTATCGTAGGCGCGGCGTCTGGAGTACACACCGGAACGTTGCTGTTGGAGCGTTGCAAAACTGGGAACGGGGTCGTTGGCCAGATCGAAGGTGGGCTGGAAAATCTCTTCTTCTTGCGTGGCGCTGGCCTCTAGGTCCATGGTGTCGATCATCTCGCGGTAGACTCGTGCGTGGGTGGAACGAATGGCGTCCCTTCCTCGGGGGTGAGGAGGGGAGGTGTGAGGCTTTGGGTGAGCCGTGGGGCTGGCCCCTCTGGAACGTCGGCTCGGAGGTCGATCGGGGCCCCTTGGCCACCGATTCAAGGGCGGAGATCATAGGTCCGGGCGGGGTCTGGCGTCAACTCGCCCGGGAGAGTGCCACAGTTCTTCGGGACTGGGGCGGGAATCGGGCCCTGCGTCTCGCTAGGGTGCCTGTGGAGCGGGGCCTTGAGGGCTCCTCTCTGAATCTGCTGGGGGGCGGCGGGGGCCGCCAGATCCAGCACCACAATCAACGAGCGCCGGTGCGCCATTCTGAGGGGGAACATGGCTTGGAGAAACTGATAATCGAAGGTGGTCGACCCCTAGAGGGTACGGTCCGAACAGCCGGATCCAAGAATGCGGTCCTGCCCATCATGGCCGCCTCCATCCTGAGCCGTGAGCCTCTGAATCTCACCGGCGTTCCGCAGCTCAGCGACGTGAACACGATGCTCGGCGTCCTGCGGGAACTGGGAGCCGAGGGCGAATTCGATTCGGATGGCAGCCTGACGATCTCCTGCGCTGGCGACCTCATTGGTCGAGCGGGGTGGGAATCCGTACGCAAGATGCGTGGATCGGTGTGTGTTCTCGGACCCCTACTGGCGCGCCTGGGTCGGGTGGAAGTGAGCCTGCCCGGCGGCTGCGTCTTTGGCGTGAGACCCATCGACGTGCACCTCAAAGGGCTGCGCGCCCTGGGTGCCCGGGTCGATATCGAACACGGTTTCATCGTAGCCGAGGCTCCTGAGGGCGGTCTGCGTGGGGCGGATATGTACCTTGGCTCGGCCTTCGGTTCCTCCGTGCTGGGAACCGCCAACGTATTAATGGCAGCCACCCTGGCCCGTGGCACCACCACGATCCAGGGCGCAGCATGCGAGCCCGAGATCGTGGATCTAGCCGACTGCTTGAACTCCATGGGAGCGCGTGTCAGTGGACAGGGCTCCCCGTTCCTGACCATTGAAGGGGTCGATGAGCTGAGTGGTGCGGACCACTCGGTTATTCCTGATCGCATTGAAGCCGGTACCTACGTCATCGGCGGCTGCCTGGCCGGCGGCCGTGTGCGCGTGGAGGGCTGCCGCCCTGACCACCTGGCCGTCGTCCTCGACCGTCTGGCTGAAGCGGAGTTGTCGGTGGAGGTGGGCGAGGATTGGATCGAGACCCAACCGCGGGACGTCAAGGCCGAGCGACCCCGGTCCACGGACGTGACGACCCACCCGTACCCGGGATTCCCCACGGATCTCCAGGCACAGTGGATGACGTTGATGACCAGCGCGGCTGGCCTGTCCATTGTGACCGAGTGCATCTATCCGGACCGCTTCATGCACATTCCGGAGCTTGAGCGCCTGGGCGCGCGCGTGCGTCGGCAAGGAACGGCGGCGCTTGTCAGCGGAACCGAGCGGCTCTCCGGCGCCCCGGTGACGGCCTCGGATCTGCGCGCCTCGGCGGCACTCGTCCTGGCCGGGCTCGTGGCCGAGGGAACCACCGAAGTGCACCGCGTCTACCACATTGACCGGGGCTATGAGCGCATCGAGGAGCGTCTTGAGCGCCTAGGGGCGGCCATCCGGCGCGAGAAGGAGTGAGGGTGCGTCCATTTGGCCCCTTCCCCGCCTGACGTCTCATGAACTCCCAGGCGAGCTGCGTGTGCGATTCCTGCGGCGAGACGATGGTCGTCCGGATAGACCCGGACGGGGGTAGCAAGCAGGAGGTCGTGGAGGACTGTCCCGTCTGCTGAAACCCCATGGTGATCTCGGTCGAGTTCGACCGGGACGGCCATGCGACCCTGAGCGCCCGCCGGGAGTAGGGTCGCTTGGGGTAGCGCCGCCTCGTTCCCTGGGGCGGGTGGGGGTGCCCAGGGCCACGCTGCGTTGCTATAACGCACCCATAGGGCGTGCCCCTGCCTCCAATGTTTGAATCACTGACCCAACGCCTGACCCAGTCCTTCGCTGGGCTGCGTGGCCGAAGAGAGCTCACCGCCGAGAATATCGACGAAGGACTCTCCGCCGTGCGCACGGCGCTGCTTGAGGCGGACGTGCACTTCGAGCTGGCAACGGAGTTCACCGAGCGCGTCTCCGCCCGCGCCTTGGGTGCCGAGCGTGTGAAGGGCGTGGACGCCTCCGATCAGTTCGTGCACGCCGTGCACGAAGAGCTCGTCGAGCTGATGGGACCCGAGGATGCCACCCTCGAGTTCGCCAAGCGTGGGCCGACGGTCATCCTCATGGCGGGCTTGCAGGGCGCGGGCAAGACCACGACCTGTGCCAAGCTGGCCCTGCACCTACGGGATAAACACGCCAAGCGACCGCTGCTGGTCGCAGCCGACATCAAGCGCCCGGCGGCCGTGGAGCAGCTGCGCGTGCTGGGCGAGCGCCTCAAGATTCCGGTGTTCCACAAGGAGGGCGTTGCGCCTCCGGACGTATGCGCAGCCGGGCTGGCTGCTGCCGAAGCCGGGGGCCAGGATGTGGTGATCCTGGACACCGCGGGGCGCATGCACGTCGACGACGAGCTGATGGCGGAGGTCGCACAGATCGCCGACCGCACCCGTCCTCACAACCAGCTGCTCGTGGTGGATGCCATGACCGGCCAAGATGCGCTCCAGTCAGCGCGCGCCTTCCACGAGCGACTGACGCTGACGGGGGTCGTCCTGACCAAGATGGACGGCGATGCGCGGGGTGGTGCAGCCATCAGCCTGAAGCGTGTCACCGGGTGCCCGCTGCTCTTTCTGGGCGTGGGCGAGGGGCTTGAGGATCTCGACCCCTTCCAGGCCGAACGCATGGCCGGGCGTATCCTGGGGATGGGGGACGTCGTTGGCCTGGTGGAGACGGCTCAGGAGAACATTGACGAGCATGAGGCGCAGGCCGGCTTCGAGAAGATGGTCATGGGCTCATTCACCCTGGAGGACATGCTCGGCATGATCCGCATGGTGCGCAAGATGGGCCCGATGAAGAAGGTCATGGGCATGATGCCCGGGATGGGGAGCCTGGGTGACATGGACGTGGATGAGGGTGAGATGAACCGTCTCGAAGCACTCTTCACCTCCATGACCCCGGGCGAGCGCATTCAGCCGGAGATCCTGGACGTCAGCCGCAGACGCCGCATCGCCCGCGGCTCGGGCCAGGAGGTCGGCAAGGTGAATGAGCTGATCAAGCGCTTCAAGGACCTGAAGAAGGGCATGAAGCAGCTCAACAAGATGGGGCTAGGCTCCATGTTGGGGAAGGCGGGCAAGCGCGAGGCCCTGGCCGGAATGTCGCCCACCGGGGGGATGGTGGATCCCAAGGCCGGCAAGGGTCCTGGGATGCTCGGGGGTCTGGGTGGGGCTCTGAGCGGGGGCCTCGGTGGACTCTTGGGCGGTGGTGGCGATGGCGCAGGGCTTGGTGGGGGGCTTGGTGGGGGGCTGCCCGACATGGGGGCCTCTGGAATGGGTGCGCCGGGGGGGATGGCCCGTCCCATGGGCTCTTCGCCCACTCGTGGGCAGTCGGACCTCGCCAAACAGCGCAAGAAGGACAAGGCCAAGCGCAAGCAGAAGCGCAAAAACCGCAAGAAGCGGTAGACAGCCCAGGATGGGGGTGTTGTCATCTTCCGCCCCATTTCCGGCGAGGTCCGACAGCCGGGATCGCCGTCCTTTTTGCCTAGCGCATTCCCCAGCAAGTTCCCTCACTCGATCCGTCCATGGCAGTCGTCATCCGAATGAAACGCACAGGTCGCCGCAACCGGCCGTGCTACCGAATTTCCGTCGCTGACTCGCGTTGCCCACGGGATGGCAACGTCTTGGAGAATCTAGGTCTCTATGACCCAGTCTCCCCCAATCCCGACGCTCAGCACACGGTCAACGTGGAGCGGGCTCGGCACTGGCTCTCCGTGGGTGCCAAGCCCAGTCCCACGGTGCGTAGCCTGTTCAAGCGCCACGACGTCTACGAGGGCGACTTTGAACTCAAGCCTCAGACTCCGCGCAAGCGCAAGGGTCGCAACAAGGCAACAGCCAAGCGAACCCGCAAGCAGGCCACCAAGGCCGCGCGCGCAGAGGCCAAGAATCAGCGTAGGTCCGAGCGTGTGACCGTACGTCGTGCCGCCGCCAAGGCTGCGGCTGCGGCTGAGTCCAGCGACGACGAGTAGGACCCGGGCTGTTCCCCGGTCCCCGTTCGACCGGCGAGTTCGCCCATACCGCAATTGCTCCAAGGTCCTTCGTGGGCCGCTTCTCCGACCCCAGCCAGAGGATCCTTACCGTGAGTAAGAAGACGGACTTCGTTGGCCGCTTGCTCTCCGACGTCGAGATTCGCACGCCTCTTCCCACGTCCCCCCTCAAGGACGCGAGCTTGCTCGAACAGGGGGCGGTCATTGTGCTCATGCGCCACATGACGCAGAAGCAGGCCGAAGCCTCCGTGGAGTCATTGCGAGGAACGCACGGCGACTGGAACGAAACCCGCGTGAGCCAGGCACAGGAGATTGCTTCCTGCCTGAGGACCAGTATCCGCAAGGCGGGTGTTGATCGCCTCAACGAGCTTCGCTCCGCCTCCATGGCGCTCAAGGACTATCTGCAGGACGTCTTCCAGCAGACCCACGGGATGGACCTGGAGATCTTCCGGGACGATCTTTGGGCCGCGGGTGAGATCGTGAGCGACCTGACCGTCCTCGGGACAACCGGTGGGGCCTACGTCCTCTGGCTGGCTGCCGATGGCGCCGTTCCTGCACACAAGGGCCTGGTCAAGATCCTGAGTCGCTTGGACCTGATGAAGCCCACGACCTCGAGTAAGCGCGCCACCGAGTCTCTCGAAGGTCTGATTCCCTCCGGCAAGGAATTGGAATTCACCATCACCTTCCACGAGATCCTTGAGGGATGGACGCATCCCGAAGAGCCCATCTACATGCGGGTGGAGACCCTTCGCAAGTGCACGTACGGCAAGAAGGCCCATAAGGACCGCCTGGTGTTTCTCAAGCGCCAGGAGGAGCGCCGGAAGAAGGAGGAGATCCGGCGCATCGCGGCCGAGAAAAAGGAAGTCGAGCGTCTGCGTAAGGAGGCCGAGCGGGAAGCCCGCCGTCTCGAGGCAGAAGCCAAGCGCGAGGAGGCTGCCCGCCTGAAGGAGGAGGCCATCGCCAAACGTAAGGCCGACATCAAGAAGAGGGCGGAGGACAAGAAGAAGGCCATAGCCAAGCGCAAGGCCGATGCCATCAAGAAGGCCGACGCCAAGAAGAAGGCTGACGCCAAGAAGAAGGCTGACGCCAAGAAGAAGGCTGACGCCAAGAAGAAGGCCGACGCCAAGAAGAAGGCTGACGCCAAGAAGAAGG
>DUDB01000032.1:80845-116035 GCA_012959525.1 Planctomycetota bacterium | reverse complement strand
CGACAGGGTGATGACCTGAGTGGGCGACGCCCGCTGCCCCCTTGAATGGTGCGGCCGCGATCGCTAGAGTCGCTTCGTTCAGCTTTCTCTGGTGGAGGGGGGCCGTTTGGATAGGCCACCTCCAGGGAGTTCGTGGATCACCGCAGGAAACACGGACTGGCTGATCCATGAAAACCCCAGTAGGGGGGGGAACGATGAGGCGCTTTTGCCGGGATTGGTCAGTCCCCAAATGGCTAGAGGTATGTCTCAATGAAGACCGCAGAATTGACTCGAAATTCGTCCGACAATGTGAAGAGCCGTGTAGTGAACTTGGACCGGGAGGGCATCCGTCGGCAATGGCACCCATCCGCAGAGCGCGTTGGGACAGAAGACCTGACCGTCACGCGGCAGGATATTCGGTTTGAAACGGTGGCGCCGGGCCGTGTCCTCATCGAAGTCACCATCCGAAACCGCGGAGATATTTCGTCGAAGCCGACCCAGGCCGTCCTGCGAAGCGCCCCCCTGGGGGCTTTCCTGCCCTGGACTCCCCTGATAGAGGTGGGCGTGCCCTCGATCCTGCCGGGCGGGGAACATGTTGTGAAAGTCAACGCCCGGTATGGCTCCGGCGAGCAGACCCTGAGGGCAGATGACATCGCTCTCGCTGCCGGGTCCATTCCGATTGTCATCCCCGGGAATGCTGGGCAGGTGGCGGCTCAGAGTCTTGCTCAGAGTCCTGTTCGTGCAAGGAGATCCTGGGGCTTGGCGAGCCTTGTTGCGAGTTCTACACCAGGCTTGACCGGCAGTGACAACTGGATCGGAAACGTCGACATTCATGTGCGGGGCGCCTACAGCGAGAAACACTGCGCGGCGGGACGCCTTGCTTATGGCGGGGTTAGCAATATGGCCTATTTTCTTGTGGGTGACCACAAGCCCGACTGGTACGACTTCAAACCGTTTGTCCGCGGCACGGATCGATCCGACGATTGGGCCGTCAAGTTGACTCGAATTGAGGGCGGAGACCTGTCCCTGCCGATGAGCCATTCGTGGGTGCTTCTGCAATTCACGCCCATCGCGGGTGCGGACAACGCAACGCTTGAAGTCGACGTTACTCGTCATTCAACCGGGGAAACCGCCGTGGTCGAGTTCGAGGTGGCCACCCGATGACGCAGACGCTCCCGGCTCGCACCGCGGGTCGGGAGTTCTTCCCCGGATCAATGCCAACGAGTCCCGGCCCACCGCACCGCACGCCCATGTGCCAGTGAGCGCGTGGCCTCGGTCTGTGCGAAGGGCGTGCACAGGCGCTCCGGGTCAGGAGTGATCCCCACGCGGCCCAGATCCAATCGATCCGCATCCCAGCAGGTGCATACCGTGATGTCTCCATCCGTGAAGCCGTCGCTGTGGTGACGGCAGGCCTCCTGGAGAAGTTCCAGCTGGCGAGAGGTCAAGTCAAAGAGCTCCCCCTGCAGGGAGTGGGCGTACCTCGCCGAGCGGTCGCCGTGGAGCGGGTCGCGGCCGTCGTTGTGGCGCTGGGTGTCGTGCAGCCAGGCGAACAACTCGACCACCAGCGGATCAGCACCTGTGGTCCGCGCCATGTGAAGGCCTATGGCTCGCACCCGGGCCCAATGGGAGGCGCCGTGGATGCCCTTCCAGTCCAGTTGGAACCGGGGTCGCAGATGGCGGGCGAGGGAGACGGCGTCCATTCTGTCCAGAATAGCGGGGCCTCTGGTGGAAAATAACCCTGCGGGAGGCGGCCTGCTGTTCTCCACTGCCGCAGCCAGCGGTGATGGTCGGGCGCGACCTGCTATTGTGTTGGCCACATGAGACCGTCCTACCTCTTGCCCCTCCTCGCCCTGCTGGGCTGTTCCGGCCAGCCTACCCCAGCCGTCAGCCTCCCCAGCGCTCCTTTCAGGGTCCTGATCCTGGGAGATTCGATCTCTATCGGGTACACGCCCTTCGTGCGCGAGATGCTCGCGGGCATGGCCACGGTGGTGCGGCCCACGGTGGCCAATGGGGACAAGGCCGAGAATTGCGCCGGGACGAACTACGGCAAGGACGAGATCGCGCGCTGGCTCCAACTGGAGGGCGGGGCGTTTGATGTGATCCACTTCAACTTTGGTCTGCACGACCTGAAGCACGTCGATCCGGATACCGGCAAGAACTCCAACGATCCGATCCACCCGCATCAGGCGAAACTAAAAAGCTACACCGCACAGCTGCGCTCCATCGCTCAGGAGCTTCAGGCCTCGGGCGCCCAGGTGATCTTTGCCACCACGACGCCGGTTCCAAAGGGAGACGTGAGACCCTTCCGCGACCCGGAAGACGTGGTGAAGTACAACGCAGCCGCCTGGGGCGTGATGAGCGAATTGGGGATACCGATCAACGACCTCCACGGTTTTGCACTCCCCCGCCTGGGCGAAATCCAACACCCGGCAAACGTGCATTTCACCCCTGAGGGCTCCAGGTTGCTGGCCGAGCGGGTTGTCGAGGGCGTGCGTGTCCTGACGGAACGCTAGCCCGCTTCCCACCGAGAAGGTGCTATGATGAGGTCCACACCATGATGCGCATCATCACAATCATCGGGCTGTTGGCCCTGCCCGCCACAGGCATCTGGCTGCGCTGTACGGGCGGTTGCTGAGGCACCACCCGCGGCACGGCCGGTTCGGCCCTGATCCTGTTTGGCGTCCTCGGTATCGTCGCGACCACGCGGTCGCGCAAGAGCTGAGAGCAGAGCGCCCGGAATCGCCCGTCAGTCGAGGAATTCGACGGCGCCCGTGGAGAGGTTGTACTCCGCCCCCACAACCGTGAGAGTCTGCGCCCCGACGGCCTCCTTGATGGGACCCGATGTCTGGAGAAGGTGCCGCAAGCTGGCAGAGACGTTGGCGCGCACAGCCTTCTCCATCCAACCGCCGTCGTCGTCCTGCCTGGGCCGGACACTCTTGATCGCGGGGGTCATGCGGTCCACGAGACTCTTGATGTTGCGCGGGATGTCCGCGGTAGGCTCACTCAGCTCGGCCATGGCCGCCGACACGGCTCCGCAATCGGTGTGACCCAAGACCACGAGGAGGGGCGAACCGAAACGGAGCACTGCGAACTCGATGCTGGCCATCACCTCGGGGGAAGCCATGTTGCCCGCGACCCGCACGACGAACAATTCGCCCAGGCCCTGGTCGAAGAGGACCTCGGGCACAACGCGCGAGTCACTGCACCCCAGAAGAATCACGGCAGGAGACTGGTCCGCCGCGAGGGGAGCGAAGTCCTGCATACTCGCACCGCCCCCTTCACCAGCGAGGTAGCGCTCGTTGCCCTCTTGGAGTCGCTGCAGGGCTTCGCTGGCGTCAATCATGATGGGGTGCGGATGGGGACAGGGTTCGGCGCGCCGAAGCACGCGCCCAGGATGGCACCCGCAACGCCCGCAAGGAAGGCCCACATGGCCGGAAGAAAGCCCAGCCAGGAGGGAGCCATGGCGCCCCCATTGTCGAGTGGTCAGGAACCCGGTTCAAGCACGGATGCCCCGGCGCTCAGACCCTGGCGCTGTGGCTAGATCACAACCAGCAGGCCGCCAATCACAACCAGCAGACCGGCGAATGACTGACGAAGGGCGCGCTGGGACACCATCGCTCCGACCTTCGTACCCGAGAGGCTGCCCAGGATGCCAACGGCAGAGAAGAGAACCAGGACTCGCAGGTCGAGGGAAAGGTCGAGGTCATTGAGCACGTCCACGTACTTCACAAACCCCGTGGCCGACTTGAGGGCGATGATGACCAGGCTGGTCGCCACGGCGCGCTGCATGGACAAGCCGCCCAGGAACACCAAGGAGGGCACGATCAGGAATCCGCCTCCCACTCCGACGAAGCCGGTCAGTACACCGATGATTGCCCCCTCCAGGGCGATCATCCATGCGGCCTGAGTCTTCGTCGAGGTCTTGGGTTTGATCGGACGCAACATGAGCACGGCGGCCAGGAGCATCAGTCCGGCCAATGCCGAAAGCTGGGCCGTGCCCGAGACGTGCCTTGACAGATCTGCTCCGAGGTAGGCGCCCGCCATTCCAGGCAGACCGAAGAAAACCACGCTGCGGGCGTCCACCAAGCCTCGGCGGGCCTGGGGAATCGCCGCGACCATACTGATCGCCCCCACGATGGCCAGAGAGCTCGCAATAGCGACCTTGTCTTCCAGGCCTACCAGGTAGGTCAGGACGGGGACGGTCAGGATGGACCCGCCCGACCCCAGAATGCCCAAGGTCAGTCCGATCGCCAGCGCGCCAAGGAGGGAGAGGAACATGGCTCGCTCAGCTCACTTTGCAGGTCGCGCCCGCACGATTCCAAGGAAGCATGCCCAGTGCAATACCCATGCCACAGGTGTCCGTGACGCCCGCGAACATCAGGCCCGCACCCACAAAACCCGAGAGGCCAACGAATCCCTGGTGGACGGTCATTCCCAGGACTACGCCGAGCAGGACCAGGAAGCCCGCTGCGATACGGACCTGGCGATCAATGGTGAAGGCCTTGGGGCCGCGGTTCACCGGCAAGCCCTTGGACTGCCAGTTGACTATTCCGCCCTGCATGACTCCGGTACTTTCGAGACCCTGTTGAGCCAGCTTCTTCCGTGCAGTCTCCGCCCGGCGGCCCGTGCGACACAGGATGGCGACGTTTCGGGAACCGGCGTGCTCAGCGATCTCGGCCTCGCGCCCACCGAGGTCGCCAAGAGGAACGTTGATGGAGCCCGGGATGTGGGCCTCGATGAACTCCGCCGGAGTGCGCACGTCGAGAACGAAGACATCGGTGTGCAGGGAGTCGTTCGGCCAGAAAGACTGTCGGTCGATAGGTAGTTGTGAGAGGCTCATGACTGGATAGGTGTAGGAAGGGGTTGAGGTGGTCTTGGAAGAACTAGGAGAGTTGGCAAGTAGGAGCGGACTCAGAATCGACACCCGTCCAGGCGTCGAACCCGCCGACCATGTCCGTAAGGCGTGTGAAGCCCTCTCCTTGGAGGAGGCTGATGCCCATGGATGAACGCTCGCCCGTCTTGCACAGCAGGACGAGATCGCGGTCAATGGGGACCTCGTCCAACCGCGAACGCAGCTCTCCGAGTGGGATGTTCACGCTACCTTCGATCTTGTCCGCTGCGTGCTCTGCACAGGTCCGGACGTCCAGCACGAGGGTTGACTCGTCCCCTTCACGCTGAGCGCGGAACTCGTCGGGTGTCACCCTTGCGACCGTGGTCAGCGGGGTCCGCTGAGCATCCCAAGCAAAGGCGAAGGCCAGGTAGCCGATGACGATGTCGTAGCCGATCCGGCCCAGGCGCAAGGTGCCATCCCCTTCGTCACCAATCTCAGTGACCAGGATCACTGGACGCTCCCTGTCCAGGAGCGTGCCCGCCCAGCTGGCGAATCGGCTTGTGAGAGGAATGTTGATGGCGCCGGGGATGTGGCCGGCGGCAAAGACTTCAGGCTCACGGACGTCCAGAACCTGCGCCCCCTGCAACTGCAGCTCGAGGAGCTCATCCTGCAGCAGAGGCTTCTTACCGCTCATCATTGCTATCTCCAGGGTCTCTCGCTCCATGCGGTTCAAGCCGGCATTGAATCCAAAGTAGGCCGGGGCCGATGGTTGATCCGCGGTGACCATTGCAACGAACTCGCCCTGGGTCATGGGCTGCAGGGCGCCGTTCTCTTCGAGCTGCCGCCCGATGGTAGAGCTGCGCTCAACGCTTAGAGCCTTGCCGCACATGGACCCCGCACCATGGGCGGGATAGACGATCGTCGCCGGAGGCAAGGTCATCAATTTATCGTGCAACGAGCTGTAGAGGGCTGCCCCCAACTCATTTGCGGAAACACCAACGGAGGCCAGCAAGTCAGGTCGGCCAACATCGCCGACGAACAGCGTATCGCCAGTGAAAACGGCGACCGGATCATTGCCATCCTGGCCCTCATCGTAGAGGACGATGGAGATCGACTCGGGGGTGTGCCCTGGCGTCTCCAAGAACTCCAAGCGCAGATTGCCCAGCTGCATCGACTCCCCATCATGGGCAGCCGTGAACTTGAATTCGGTAGTGGCCTTGGCGCCAAGATGAATGGTCGCTCCAACGCGTTCGCGCAGCTCAATGTGGCCAGCGACAAAATCCGCATGGGAGTGGGTCAGGAACACGTGCTTGATGGTCAGCCCCTGGCGCTCCGCCTCGTCGAGGTAGATGTCAATGTCCCGCTGGGGATCGATGACTACGGCGGTACCGGTTTGCTCGTCGCCGATGAGGTAGGAGGAGTGGGAGAGACAGTCGAGGTAGAAGTGCTTGAGGTACATGGCGTCAGCCTTGAGGTAGGGGGTTGGAATCGTCTTCACCCCCTTAGGGACACGCTTTGGAGCGAGGTTCCCGAGGCCAACACTTCTCGGCATGCGATCCACGTAAACTCCTGGCAATGCAGGGTTTACGTATGGCGCTTATCTAGCTCTCGTCCTGAAAGGAGGCCATCAGCTGAGCCCTGAGAGCCCCTGGCATGCCCCCCTTGGCTATGTCGTGGCACACGTCCTGAGCCAGGTCCATGGTCGCGAACAGGTGCGAACACCGCTCGCAGACGATGTTCGGAGGGAACTCAAAGGCAACCTCGCGATCGAGGGACTCTTGTTTGGCCTGGAGCAGATCGAGGCAGACCTGTTGGGAATAGGCCGGGGCGGGAACATCCTGCGTGGGCAGTGCTTGCTCAAGAGCCTGCCGCAGGCGCAGCCGTGCGCGATACAGGCGCGTCTTCACGGTGGCCTCAGGAATGTCCATGATCTTCGCTATCTCGGCCAGACTGAAGCCGACGATCTCCTTCAATACGAGCGGCATCCGGAATTCGATCGGCAGCTCGGCTATCGCCTCTTCCACCTCACGTCGGCTCTCTTCGCGAAGGGCCGAGTCCAAGGGGCTGTCCTCGGTACTGGGAACGACACCCATCGGCCCCGCGCCCATAGGCAGGAGTTCATCCAGGGACTCCATGTGAACGGGTTCACCCGACTTCTTGCGGTGGAAACGCTGGCAAACCCGAGAGGCGATGGTGTACAGCCAGGTCGCTGGGTTGGACCGCTCCTCGAATTGGTCCCAGCTGCGATAGGCTTGCAAGAAGGTCTCTTGCACCAAGTCCTCGGCCTCGTCGCGATTGCCGCAGAAGCGCATGCCCAACGAGAAGAGCCGATCGCCCTGGGTTTCCACAAGCTCGGTCAAGGCCTGATCCGCAGGTTTGGGGTTGGAACTGGAGTCAGGGCTCACAGGTGTACTGTAGCGCCGAGAGGGGACGGGCGCCCACCGATCCCACAGCATTTGGCCCCCGCCATGAGGAAAGCGCTAGGTTATGGGGGCTGGTGGAGGCAAGGCCATCCAACCTCCCAAAGGGTGCACGTCTTTCATGTCCTACTTCCATCTACAGCAAGAACAACTGCGGCGCTTCGAAGAAGATGGGTTTCTCCTCGTCCCCGGTCTCCTGGTGGAGGAGGAGGCTCGCTTGCTTGGGCTGATCACCGAACAGGTGGTGCGCTCCGATCCGCATCGGCTTGACCGTCACGACGCCGAGGGTCGCCAGACCTTGCTCTCCCTGCGGAATGAGCTGTGCGACGACATGTACAGCACGCTGGTTCGCTGCGAGAGGGTTGCACGCACGATGGAGACCTTGCTCGGTGATGAGATCTACCACTACCACCACAAGGTCATGATCAAGGAGCCCGAAGTGGGCGGAGCCTGGGAGTGGCACCAGGACTACGGCTACTGGTACGAAAACGGGTGCCTCCGGCCAGACATGGCCAGCTGCATGGTCGCCATCACCGCGGCGACCAAGGCCAACGGATGCTTGGAAGTTGTGCCGGGCTCCCATCGACTGGGCCGCATCGATCACGTGGAACAACACGGCCAGGTCTGTGCCGACCCGGAACGGGTAGAGCAGATTTGTTCACGGCTTGGAGTGCGTAACGTAGAGGTCGACCCGGGCGATGGCCTTTTCTTTCACAGCAATCTCCTGCATCGTTCACAGAAAAACCTCTCTGATGAGCCTCGCCTCTCGGTAATCAATTGCTTCAACACCAAGAGCAACGACCCCGTCAAAGAGCACCATCACCCTGGCTACTCACCTCTCGACATCTGCCCCGATGAAGAAGTGCTGGTATCGGGTGCGCGTCAATGGCAGTCCCTATCGGAGAGTGTGGAATGACCACCCGCTACCGAGTCGCAGGCATCAACTTTGCGCACATGCACATGGGCGACAACCTGCGCTTTGCCTTCGATCATCCGGACGTTGATCTTGTTGGCATCTGCGATGATGAAACCGCGCGCGTGGAGAGTGCGATAGAGGCGTTTGGTCTCGGCCCCGACCAGGTGTTCACCGATTGGCAGCGCTGCCTTGCAGAGACCCGCCCCGACCTCGTGATCTTGTGCCCCCCCACCGGAGAGCACGCAACGTGGGTTGAGCACATTGCGCCCTTTGGCTGTCACGTGATGGTGGAGAAGCCGTTCGCCGCGACCCTCGCCGATGCGGACCGGATGGTCGTGGCCATGGAAGCGGGAGGCGGGCGTCTGGCCATCAACTGGCCCCTGGCCTGGTATCCGCCCCACGTGACGGCCAAGCGGCTGATCGGTGAAGGTGCGATTGGCGAGCTCATCGGCGTGAACTACTACGATGGCAACCGTGGCCCGCTCTACCACGTGGAAGCCAAGCTTGAGACCACCGAGGCTTTTCGAACCGAGCAGAAGGCCGAGAGCTGGTTCTACAAGAAGGACCTGGGCGGGGGGTCGCTGCTGGATTACCTCGGTTACGGGGCCACCCTCGCCACTTGGTTTCTTGGCGGAGCCGAACCCCAGACCATCACCACCGTCACGGACGAGACCGAGGGCCTGGAGGTAGACGAGCATTCGATAACCATCGCACGGTACGCGTTCGGCCTCTGCCGATTCGAAACCCGCTGGGGCACGTTCAGCGACCCCTGGACACACCAGCCCCAGCCCAAGTGCGGCTTCGAGATAGTGGGCACCGAAGGGACCATCACCAGCTACGACTTCGAGGAAACCGTCCGCCTCCAGACGCGAGAGTCACCCCAGGGGCAGGTGTTGCCGGTCGATGAGCTCGCTGCCCCCATGCAGAATCCCGTGCAGTACGTTCTCCACTGCATCGAGACGGGTGCGCCCATTGAAGGGCCTCTCGATCCTGCCCTGTCGCGGGTTGGCCAGCGCATCGTGGACTCAGCCATGCAGAGCGCGAGAGAGGGCCGCAGCGTGGAGTTGTGCGGATGACGCCGATCACGGCGACGCCTGGAATCGGCCTGATCGGCTGCGGAGGCATCAGCGAAAGCCACTTGGGCGCGTACAAGCGCCTTGGCCTGCCGGTCCGTGCTCTCTGCAACCGCACCCTCTCCAAGGCGCGCGAACGCGCGGCCGAGTATTTCCCCGAAGCTCACGTCTGTGACGATCACCGCGAATTGCTGGCATTGCCCGAAGTGGAGGTGGTCGACATCACGACCCACCCCCCTGAGCGCGTCGGATTGGTTGCCGATGCCCTGCGAGCGGGGAAGCATGTCCTCAGCCAGAAGCCGTTCGTGCTGGACTTGGATGAAGGTGAGCGTTTGATCGGATTGGCCGAAGAAGAAGGCGTTCTCCTTGCCGTGAACCAGAACGGCCGCTGGGCACCGCACCTCGCAAGCATCCGAGAGAGTGTGCGCGCAGGACAGGTCGGCTCATTGCAGTCCGTGGACGTCTCCATCGACTGGGACCATTCCTGGACCGTGGGTACGGCTTTCGATCACACGCCAAACCTCGTGCTATTCGACTTCGGCATGCACTGGTTTGATTTCGTGGCCTGCCTGCTGGACGGTCGCGAGGTGAGGGAGGTCACAGCCACGACGGCTCGCACTCCCACACAGGCCTCACCCCAGCCCATGTTGGCAGAGGCCACCATGACCGGGCCGGACCTGAGCGTTCACTTGCGCTTCAACGGTGACTGCACGAGCAACCCTCTGGACCGGACCGTGGTTACGGGCAGCGGGGGGACGCTCGTGGCCGAAGGCCCCGACCTCAAGACGCAGCGCCTCACCCTGCAGAGGGGAGACACCCACTCCGAAATCCCCTTGCAGGGCGAGTGGTTCACGACGGGATTTGAGGGCACCATGCTTGAGTTGCTCCGCGCGATCCGCGAAGGAGACACACCCACCCACAGCGCGCGCAACAACCTGCGCAGCCTAGAGCTCGCCTTTGCTGCCTGCGCCAGTGCCGAAAGCGGCAGCCCCGTACACCCCGGAGACGTCCGCGCTATCTAGCGCGGCAGGAAGGCCATGGAGGTCTGCACTGGGAAGGAGCAGACGCAACCGGCGCTCGCTTCAGGTAAGAGCACCAGACCCGCGGCTGGCAGGATGTTGATCCAGCAGCCGGGCCTACTGACGGATGTCACGTGCACGGTTTGGCCGTCGATCTTGCGCGCACGCGGGTTGTGGTCGCGGAAGTAGAGGGTGTCGGCGGAGGCCGAGAGGGTCCCGCAACCCCTGCGCTTGGGCATCCACCACTCCCCGTCTGAGAGGATTGCACCGCTCGCCAGATCGTAGGCGCGTGGCTCGGCCACCAGGACGTTCTCCAGGAGGACGGGGTGGTGGACCTGCTCGCCGTGGCTGCTGCCGGCGCCGTTGTTGGGTGTGTGGGCGGTCCAACGCAGCGCTCCATCTGAAGCGCTTCGGACCTGCAAGTGGAATCCGCTGACGTCGTCGCTGAGGGTGTGGGAAGAGGTCAGGACCAGGGTGTCGTCCCGCACGCTGACGAACAGGGCGTGTCTCATGTCCGCCAGGTCAAGCGCCTCGTCGAAGATGGGCCTGCCACGCTCGGCATCAAGGGCAAATAGCGTGGGCCCCGCCTGGCCAACCACTGAAGGAAGCAACCGCCCGGGACCAGCAGCCTTGCGGGCCTCCACGCCGAAGACCTTCCCGCCGGAGAGGGCCAGAGAGGAGTTGGGTACACACCGGAACTCACGCTTCCAGAGGCGACGCACGGAGCCGCGGTCGTAGGCGGCAAGCATCTGGGAGCAGATCAGCGGCTGCTCATTCTTGAACTGCAGATCGACCTCCCCGTAAGACTGATCCCGACGAGAGGTGCCCTCGGGTTGAATGCTGACCAGCACGCGCTCCTCGTCCAAGGCCAACCAGCCGAACTCCATGCGTGCCGGGGCTCGCGCTTCGCGCAGGTCGAGACCCGTCCGCAGATCCACGCAGCGCAGGACGTTGGCCTGGGCCAACCAGAGCTCTCCAGCGTCCGCGGCCTGATACCCACCATCCAAGACAACGGCCATGCGTGAGAGCCCCTCGAAATCGCGGCTCCACAGGAGGGTGCCGTGGTAGGCGTCTACCGCCCGCAGTTGGTCCTGGCCCTGGATCACCAGGATGCCGTCGACGCACAGGGGCGGGGCGGAGCGCAGGTGCCGGTCTACGACTCCCGCGGGGCCCGGGCCTCCAAACCACTGTAGTTGGAGATCGTCACTGGCGTGGCGGTCCATGCTCGAGGCGCTGTTGCCCGAATCCGCCAGTGCATGGCTCCAGGCGCCCGCCCCCTCCAGAGCAGGGCGTGTGAATTGCTTTGAACCCACCAGGGCGACACCGGTGCCCGGCCGCAGCAGCCGGCGGTAGGGTTCGATTTCTGCCGAGCCGCCTGAGCCCTCGTGGATCACCAGTTCCATGCAATGGTCGGTGAAGGGCAGTCCGTCGTTCACAAAGACCTGCAGGCGCTCGCGCTCGTGCACCTGTTCGCGGATCGTGGCCGCCTCCTCCCAGGTGCGCACCAGGGCCGCCACGCTGAGCTCGGTGGACTTCAAGACGCTGGCAATCGCGTCGCAGCGAGTGGGTTCGACAACGAGCGCGTACCCACGGCGCCCGTGGAGCTCGTCTGGCAAGGTGAACTCGGCGCTTGGACTCCGGCGTTTGGTCGTTTCTGCGATGCGCCTAGAGGACTCGGGCGCCAGGCAGCACAGCGCTCCACCGTCCAGAGCCACGAAGAGGCGACCATCGGCAAAGGCGAGTCCTTGGACGGCTCCGGGCACCTTTGTCCGCCAACGCTCCTTCCCCGTATCGGCGTCCCTTCCGCGCACCAATCCGTTTCCGCCAAGGACGATCTGGTTGCCGACGACAATGGTGGCCGAACTCAGCTCTTCACTGACGGACCAGGTCATGCAGGCGGCCATCATCCGGTCAATCTCCTCCAAGGCCTTGTCCAGCACTTCGCCTTCCTGCTCGATCTTGCGGCACTCCGCATCGGAGGCGTCGGCAGGAGCGGCCAAGCGAGATCCAGCCAGGGCATCGCGCTCAGCGCTCAGCGCCTTGCGGCGTTCCCGGTCCATGGCGATCAGGACGGCGTTCGTTTGGAGATAGGAGTGGCCCCCACTGACGACGAGGTGCTTGCCCTGGAAGCTGGCGAGTTGATCCAGGCCCGTTCGAGAGGCCACCGCCAGCTGACCCTGATCATCGGGGCCCGTGACCAATTCGGTGTCCGTGAGCAGGGCCCACGTTCCACCCGGACCACCGAACTGGCCTTTCCAGGCCCCATCCTTGCGGTCGAGAGCAAAGGGGGTCGCCCGCCCGCTCGGAACGTACAGCCGGGTGGGTGAGAGAAGCAGGTATCCCTGAGGGGAAACGCTCTTGTCCAAGGTCTGCTTCCAAAGGGTCTCGCCGCTCTCAGCATCCAAAGCAAAAGCGAAACAGCCCTGCTCGGGAAAGAGCCCGGCAGTGGCGTAGAGCACACCGTTGGCTACGGCTACGCCCGTCCTCACGGGCCACGGAGAGATGAGCTTGCCGTTGCTGGGGATGCGGCGCTGCTCGGGCGCGAGGGGCTTGCGCCAGATGAGGGCTCCGGACTCCACGTCGAGGCAGTAGACCTGGCCGTCGTCGCTGCCAAACCAGACCCTGTTCTCACCAACAAACGGAGCAAGCCGCACAGGACCCTCGGTGTAGAACGTCCAAAGGCGCTCACCGCTTGCCGCATCCAGCGCATGCACACCATCGTCCGAAGAAGATGCGTAGAACACTCGACCTGCACGGCTGACGGGAAAGAAAGCGCGGTCGTGCACGACCCGTGCCGTCATGGACTCCAGTTTCTGCCAGTGACTTCCGTCGGCTGGATCGCCCCACGATGGAGAAGGTTTCGAGAGCGGTGTGTGGGTCCAGGTCAGGCGTGGTTTGCCTGAAAGCTCTTGCTCCGTAGCGTTTGAGCGCCGGACATCGCCCCCAAAGGTGGGCCACCCCTCGAGTGTCTCCTCGGGGAAACCCACCGTTCTGGCCGGCAGCTCCGGCTGGACCTGCCGCCAGCGCCCAGCAAAGTCCTCCTGCTTGGGCACACCACCCCAGAGACGTACCGAGTGGATGGACCCCACAAAGTCGTGCCGCTCGTTGGCGTCGACATAAGAGCCAATCGCGAGGGTATGGGTGTCCGCATAGCTGATTGAGCCGCTGGTCACGCTCGCTTGTGTGTCCAGCACGCCATCCACGTAGAGCCGCTGCACCTCACCGTCGTAGGTTCCGACGACCTGGTGCCAGGTCCCCTCTTCGAACCGCGTTCTGCCCTGGATGTAGTGGATCTGATTGGTCCCCGAACCGACCACACCAAAGAAGAAGTGATCACCGTGATTGCCCAAGACCCAGCCTCTCTCATAGGACCCATTGTCCTCCACCGAACTCAGGACTGCGCACCATTGCCCAGTTGAATCGGGGGCGCAGATGACCTCCACACCCAGCTCCTTGGACGGCAGTTGCCTCGCAGAAACGACACCCAGCTTGGGGCCGTTTCCGGCCACGCGCTGCAGGTTGGTGCCGTTCAGAACCCACTCCCCCAGCAGATCCGATTGGACGACCAAGGAGAGAAGGAGAGTGGAGATCAACATGGTTCGGTGGCTGATGCGGGTCGTCGCCTTGCGCGGCACCCATCCTGCACTCCAAAACCCTCTCTAGAAAGAGGCTCGCCCCTGACGCACCCATTGCTGGAACCAAACGAGGTCCCCCCGGTCCCAGCGTGGCCCCGCCGGGGTTTCCATTGATGCCGCCAGCACCCGAGCGGTCAGCTGGAGCGTTTGCCGCATCGCTCCAAATCGGACTCCCGAGAGCACGTACCGAGCACCTACGCGAGGTCTACTTTGAACGGGCGAAGGGGCAGGGGAGCCGGGTCTACTGAAACATCACCGACAGCCCGTCGGTGAAATTCGAGGTCGGCGCCGGATTGGAGTCCGTGAACCAGAACTGGAAGTTCCAGGTTTCACCGGGCTGCACCGAAACCGGGGGGCCCATGGGGAAGGACGACAGGTCGGGCGAGACGGTTACCGTACCCGCTGTTCCCGTCGCACTCAGTTGTTTCACAAAGCGGCCCATCTTTCCACCCAGGCACAGATTGCCTTGGCTGCCGCCTGGGAAGGGCTGGAAGCCCTGGGTCTGACTGGTGACAAAATAGCCCCACTCGCCCGCTGGCAAACTGCTGGCCGTGAGGCTCAGGTTGTTCTGGGCCACCTGACCACTTCCCCACCCTGACATGACACCGCCCGCGCCACCGGAGTGCTTGTTTGCCGGACCGCAGTAGTTCGTGCCCACCGCGCTCGACAGAATCTGACCGGGGTTGTCGTAGAGGTACAGGACATCCGCATCGGTCAGGACACCTTTGTAGATCTGGATGTCATCGAGCACGCCATTGAACCACTCCGGGGGACCCGGGTCCTTGTTCGCGATATGCCAGAAGTCGAGGGCCGGGTTGGCTCCCTTAGATCCCGATACACCCCCGATAGGCAAGCCATCGAGGTAGAAGGTGCAGTCGTAGCTCGCGTCGAACACGACAGCCACGTGATGCCAAGTGCCGATGCTCAATGAGGCGGGCAGGTCGTAGTCCAGGATTCCGCGTGTGGTGAAGCGCATGGACGATCCCGTAATTCCCCAGGTCCAGCTGCCGTCGTTGCCAAAGAAACGCTGAATGCCCGTCAGGGTGTCGGCCTTCATCCAGCATGCGGCACTCAACTGATCACGAAGGTCGGCAAGAGGCGGAGCGCTCTTGATCACGGCGCGGTCATCCGTTCCATCGAAGTGCACTGCGGTATTGGTACCAACCGCCGCGCCGGGCACCCCCATCGTTGGGCCGCCTTCGAAAATCCCGTTGAGACCACTGCCCGATGAGTCGGTACAGGTCGTGCCGCTCGCCTCATCCAGTTTGTACCAGGCGGCGATCTGAGGCGACTGCGCCAAGCCAATGCCGGCGATCGCACACACCATCGCCCCCCCGCTCACAAGGGTCCTGCACCCTTTCCACGTAGAGTCCATACCGACAGGGTACCACGGCCCGAGTGGGCTTGAGGGGAGCTTCTGATAGCGCTGGTAGTGGCACAGCGTAGACTCGACCCATGGCTGCCAAATGGACCATCCTGGGCATTCTCGTGTACGCCGCTCCATTCGCGGCCGCACGCGAGCTCCCGCGAGAGAAACCCAACATCGTCTGGATCCTCTCTGAGGACAACTCCAAGCACTACCTGAAGTTGTATGACGAAGGCGGAATAGCCACACCCGCCATCGAAGCACTGGCCACGCACGGACTCGTCTTTGATAGGGCGTTCTCGTGCAGCCCCGTTTGCTCAGTGGCACGCACGACCCTGATGACCAGTTGTTACGCCCCTCGTATCGGCACCCAGTTCCACCGCAAGCTCGAGGTCGTTCCATTGCCCGCGGGCGTGCGCATGTTCCCCGCTATCTTGCGGGAGGCTGGGTACTACACAAGCAATCGGCACAAGACTGACTACAACGCCGATCCCGGGGAGACGGTCTGGGATGAGTCATCCAAGCGCGCTGGCTGGCGCAACCGTCCGACACCAGAGACCCCCTTCTTCCACATGCAGTCCTTTGGGGACTCGCACGAGGGAAGCCTACACGTCTCGCAGAAGAAACTGGCGGAGGAGACACCTGCAACGCCTCTGGATGAGATTCACCTAGCAGAGTATCACCCGGATACCGAGGTCTTCCGTGCCACTCATGCGCGCTACTTGGATCGCATGACCCGTATAGATGGCCGCGTGGCACAGCTTGTGGCGGAACTCAAGGAAGACGACCTGCTTGAGGACACGTTCATTTTCTACTTCGGAGATCACGGAGGGGTTCTGCCTCGCAGCAAGGGCTACCTTTACGAGAGTGGGCTGCATGTCCCCTTGGTGGTGAGGGTTCCGGACAACTGGAAGCACCTGGTGGATGGCGAGCTGGGAACACGCCCCTCCGGCTTCGTCAGCTTCGTGGACTTCGGCCCCACGGTGCTGCACCTGGCAGGCGTCGACGTCCCTGATGCCATCGATGGGCATCCGTTCCTCGGGCCTGGCCCTTTTCCAATTGCACCTCGCCTGTGGGGAGAGACCCTCGGCTACGCCGACCGCTTCGATGAGAAATACGATCTCGTCCGTAGTCTGCGCCGAGGGCGCTACAAGTACATCCGCAACTTTGAGGCGCACTATCCCGACGGCCTGCAAAACAACTACCGCTATCGCATGCCGGCCTACACCCAGTGGCGCGACATGTATCGCGCGGGTGAACTGAACCCTGCGCAGGCACTGTTCTTTGAGCCCAAGGCCCCCGAAGCACTCTACGACCTGCGGGCCGATCCTTACGAGGTGCACAATCTAGCCCTTGAGGCAGTTCACTCTCACCGGCTGGAACAGATGCGCTCAGCGATGGCGATCTACCAGAAGCAGATGCCCGACCTAAGCCTGTTCCCTGAGTCTGAACTCATCGAGAAGGCCTTCGAGAATCCCGTGGCCTTCGGTCAGGAGAACCAACCTCGCATCGCGAAGTTGATCGATACGGCCAACCTGTGCCTGATGCCCTTCGCGCTGGCCAAGAACGCGTTGCCGTTGGCCCTCAAGGATGAGGATCCTTGGCAGCGCTACTGGGCGATCACCGCGTGCATCCAGTTTGGCCAAGAGGCCGCTAGCCTGGCTCCGCTCCTTGAGGCCGCCCTCAAGGACACCAACCCACTCGTGCGAATGAGGGCGGCCGAGTACTTCTGCCTCACCAGCGACTTCGATCCGGCACCGCTATTCAAGCAGCTGCTGTCTGATTCCATCTCTCACGTGGAGACTCTGATTCTCCTCAACAGCGTCGTGTTCCTACGCGATGGCGGCCCGGACATTTCCTTTGAGATGACCCGTGACGAAGTGCATGCCCAAAGTAGCGAGGTCAAACGCCGGCTCGACTATCTGGGCTGGTGAAACTCGCCTCGGCGGACTAAACCCGCGAGACGTACCACTGCATGCGCGGAAGGTGAAACGGGCCCTTCCAGTGATTGCCTTTCAGGCCGGTTGAGCGTGATCCGTCGCGGTTCAGGTATCCAAACCACTCCCCACGTTCAGGGTCTGCGAAGTGTTCGTGGGCCCAGGCGTGGACCTGCTTGAAGCGCTCGGCCTGGTAGCTCTCCCCGGTGAGCTTGTAGGCCAGCAGGGTGGCAATGATGGCTTCGGTGTGGGGCCACCAGTACTTCATCTGGTGCACGGGCTCCTGGGGGGGGAGCTCACTCAGATCGCAGAATGAAAACAGGCCTCCGTACTCCTTGTCCCAGCCGCGCTCCCACATCCAGTCGAGCATGCGCACGCCCAGGGAGATCAGGCGTGGGTCGTCATCCCGTTGGCGCGCTTCGTGGAGGATGAACCAGGCCATCTCGATGGCGTGGCCCGGATTCAACAGCCGCCCATCAAAATGGTGGAGGATCTCGCCCGTCGGAGAGACGGTTTCCAACACGGCGCCGTGCTCGGGTTTGCAGAAATCACGCTCGACCTCATCGATGCAGCTGTCGATCCAGGCCTCGTCCTGCCGCCCTCCACCACACTCCCGCATCACTTGAGCTAGGTGCATGCCTATCATGAGCGGGCCAATGCCCTTGCTGGGTCGAGTCGCCGGGTCGCTCTTGGGCACCATGCCTCCAGGCTCAAGTGAGACTCGGCAGAAGGTATCGAACAGCTCGCGGCTGCGAACCGCCCAGTCCTCCCGTCCGGTGGCCTTCGCGCATGCTGCGTAGGCCATGCAAGCAAAAGCCTCTGAGTAGGCGTAGCGCCTCTTGCGCAAGGGCCTTCCCCTGCGGGTCAACAGAAAGAACATGCGCCCGTCTTCGTCGAAGGCATGTTGTTCCAGGAACTCCAAGCACGAGAGTGCTCCGGCCAGCCACTCTTCCTTCTGCTCCAGAGTGTTGTAGAGAGTCGCCAGCATCCAAGCGCACCGGCCCTGGGCCCACACCGCCTTGTCCGTGTCGATCACGATCCCGTCGCGATCAAGGGATGTGAACAGTCCTCCCTGATCCAAATCCAGTCCGTGTTCCAGCCAGAACGGCAGCGTGCTGGCCTCCAGGTCGGATCGACAGCGTCCTATTTGGGGTTGCAGTTCAGCTAGGGGCATCGACTGGGTCCTTCAGGGTGACGAGAGTAAGCCCAGCTAGGTTGCGTGTCTCACCGCCGGTGATGCAACTCACGAGCTGGCCCACGGCAACACAGGTACAGGTACCAACAGCCGCGTAGAGCAGGAAGTTGGTGGCCGTGAAGAAAACGATGACCAGGGTTGCCGCGCTCCCAGCCACCAGACCGGCAAGGGCCCCTTTCGCATTGACGGTCCTGGAGAAGACGGCCAAGAGGAACACACCGGCCAAGCCTCCACCGAAGAGGCCCATGATCTCCTGAAAGAAGTCGAAGAGGAAGCGAATTTCATAGGTAGCAAGCACCATCGCCGCTCCGGTCCCCAAGAAGCCCAGGAAGCAAGTCAGCCGGCGGGCGAGTGCAAGCAGGTCCCACGTACGCGTCTCGTCACCAAGGCGGACAACAAAGTCATTCACCACGGCGGCCGAGATGCTGTTCATTGAGCTGTCGAGGGAGCTCATGGCGGCAGCGAAAATTCCAGCAACGACGACCCCGGCCACTCCGGCGGGCAGGTGCGTTACGACGAACCAGGGTACGAGTTGATCTACCTTCTCCGGGAGCAGCGCCTGCTCGGCAGGGTGTGCCATGTAGTAGACCCAAAGCGCCGTGCCCAGGCCGTAGAACAACAGGCCCGTGGGAATGGTCATGGCCAGATTCAGCCACATGCTCTTGGCTGCCTGCTTCTCGTCGCGCGTGGTCAGGTAGCGCTGAATGACGGTTTGATCGGTGGTGTAGGGCACGAGATTTGTGAAGGCGAAGCCCACAATCAAGACCCAGGCCACCATGTCTGTCGTACTCCAACGCCAATCGAAGATATGGAGTTTGCCCGCAGCTTGGGCGGTCTCGATTACCGCTCCCACTCCCCCCGCGTCGGCCACGGTTACGATCAGGCACAAGAGCGCTCCACCAATCAAGACAAAGACCTGCAGGACGTCGGTCCAGATTACTGCCTCAATACCCCCCATGGCCGTGTAGGCCGTGGCAAGCAGGCCCATCAGGCCGATGCACAGGTAGGTGTCGATGCCCGTAACGGCCGACAGAGCAATCGCCGGAAGCAGGAGCACGATCCCCATGCGCCCCAACTGGAAGAGTATGAAGATGGCGCTGGAGAGCAGGCGTACCGACAAGGAGAAGCGCGCTTCCAGATACTCGTAAGCCGTCGTGACTTCCAGCCGTCGGAACAGAGGCACGAAGCAGTAGATGACCAGGACAATGACGGGCACCAACATCAATGAGCCCACGAAGCGCCTCCAATCTGACCCGTAGGCCGTGGCCGGGACGGCCATGAAGGTGATCGCCGACAACTGGGTTCCAAAAACCGAGAGGCCCGCAGCCCACCAAGGGATATTGCGCCCAGCCAAGAAGAAGTCTTCGGCACTCGTGCTACGGCGAGCAAAGTACGCGCCCACACCAAGCATCAGCGCAAGGTAGAGGCCCAGGACGATGTAGTCCAAGGTGCGGAACTTCGCGCTCAAGGCCTCCCCGGCGAGAGGCTCTTGCGCCACCGATAGGGCTTGAACTCGAGGCGTCCGAATCCCCGGCTTCACCTCACCCGATGCGATCACGATCTGTCCTTGCCACTGCACGGCGCGGGTGGTCACGACCCCAACAGGCATCTCCCCCGCATCACGCCAACGATCGGCGAGTACGTCGTAGGCCAAGACCCGGTTCGCGAAAGCGGGCCGCACGCGCGGGTCGCGAACCTTGCCCTGCTCGTCCAGGATGTAGCGGCCCGTGGAGCCGCTGAAGGTCAGGATTTCGCTCTTCCCAAACGGCGCAGCACAGGCGGCATTGATAGGCCAGCGCTCAGCGCTGAAGGCCTCCTCCCCAGCGAGGTCGCGTGGGTCCTCCAGGACGGGCAGGCTCGCAAGGACCGTCCAGCTCTCCGCCTCGGGGGAATACCGATAGGCATCGGTGAACATCTCAAAGCGCGGATCGCCTTCAGGGCTCGTACTAGTTTGCGAACCAGAGAACAGGTAGATGCACGCTTGCCCTTCGGAATCATCCTGGACGGCCGTGACCATCTTGAGCCGCGGCGGCCCCGGGTGCTCTGGCAGCGCCACCCAACCGAGGTCCAATCGATCCAGGTCAAGCTTCCAAAAGCCTCCCGCCAGGTCGGTCTCGCTCTTGGATGACTTCCCACCGAACACGTAGACGACGCTTCCCAGAGCTTCGGCTGAGCCGAAGGCGCTGACGGTTGGAAGCTCAGGGAGGTCCTCGAAGACAACACGCTTCTCGGCGGAGTCCCAGGCCATGAGAAAGGCATCGGCATACACGGCATCGGCATCCGATCCACCCACGACAACGACTCCCTTGGGTGTCGAGGCGCAGGCTGAGTAGGCCACGGGTCGCGGCAGTGCCTGTTCATTGCGCCATGCATCGGCCCCCGGCAGGAGCACGAAGATGCGGTCGTGCCAAACCTTTGCTCCACCATCGACAAGGGGGGTGGGAAAGTTCGCACCCCCGGCCACGATGAGGGCCTCACCATGGGTCCCTGTTAGCGGACCGCCGAACCCGAGTGGGTCGAGAAGATCCGGCAGCAAAGTGAAAGCAAGGGGAGAAGCGTCGCGCTCTTGCGCACGACCGGCTGCGGCACCGAGTAACGCCAGAAATAGCGTGAGGCCCTTCGACCACCTAGCCCTCATCCAACAGCTCCTCCCGCATTGCGACGAGAGCTTCTGCGGACAGAGCCTTCCAAGGTAGGCGCGGGGGACCGCAGTCCTCGCCCATCACGGCCATGGCGGCCTTGATCGCATTGTGACCGCCGTGAACAAGAATCTGGTGTACCCGTTGGGTCGCCACCAACTGCTCGTCCTGCGCCTTCTGTAGGTCGCCAGCGGCAAGGGCGTCGATCACGCGACGATAGTACGGACCCATGAAGTTGAAGGTGCTACCCACTGCTCCCGCTGCACCCATGCTTAGGCCCGCGAGCAGCATCTCATCCGAACCGAAGAGGACGTTGTAGCGCCCCCCGCCGTGCCGGATGCAGCACAGCAGGTCATCGAGCTCGAATGAGCTGAACTTCAGGCCTGCAAAGCTGGGCAGGACCTCATCGGCCCGCTCAAGCAAGTCCACCATGCGTAAGCCAACGCCTGTGAGGCGAGGGATGTGGTAGTAGTACAGCGGCATGTCAGGAGCCGCCTCGGCAATATCCTGTATGCAACTCACCAACCCGTCGATGGACCCAATGGAGAAGTAGGAAGGCGGCACAATCGCGATGGCATCCGCACCTGCCCGCTCTGCATGAGCCGCTAAAGCGCGGGCGTCGGTCAGGCTGTTGTGTCCCACATGAACGACGACCGGCACCCGTCCGCCGCAGGCCTCAATGTAGGCATCGGAGACGGCCATGCGTTCATCCACGGTGAGCGAGGGGCTCTCCCCTGTACTGCCACATAGAAAGAGGCCGCTAACTCCCTGGCCGAGTACGAAGTCGCAGACCGCAGGTACCCGCGCGAGGTCCAGTGCACCATCCCTCTTCATGGGCGTGAAGGTTGCCGCCACCAGCCCCGAGAGCAGGTGCCCTCCCTGTTCGGCTTGGTGTGCCTCAGTCACGGAGACCCACCCTCTTGTCCAATTCCTCAAGAGTAAAGCGCGCACTCAGAATGTACGGCTCTTGGCCCTCGTCCCAGTGTCCATAGGTGGTCACGACGAAGGTCCCATCGGGGAGCACGTCAACGCCGGGATAGGTGGTGTCCCAACGGTTCTTGTTGTCCTTGAAGCGTATTCGGTACTGGCCTTCACGCCCCTGAACGATGTCGTCGTAGGTGCCCACCCAGCCCACCCAGTCCCCTTTAGTTGGGCTGTCATGGGTTGTGTCGCGAAAGGAAATGAACAGGCGCCCATCCGGGCCGTAGGCCATCGTGTGCCGATCGCCCGTCAAACTTGCGGGTAACTCGCGCGGGGGCGACCAGGTCTGCCCCTCGTCATCGGAGAAGATCACGTAGCCGTTGCGCGTGCGGCTGTTCTCCCGCAACAACACGGCCAGGCTCTTGCCGTCCGGCGAGCGAGCGCAGCCGGGTTCACACAGGTGCAAGTCCGATCCCGACCACACCGTATCCGGTTCGGACCAGGTCAGGCCGCCGTCATGACTGAAGGTCTGATAGAGGGTGAAGGCGCGCGGGTTGGATGCTTGGCTCTTGGAAGCTATGAACCGTCCATCGTCGTGGAACATGGCCAGGTACGACCCATCACGGAGGCGCTCCACAAAGCCCATGACGACGATGCCCCCCCACTCTCCCACCGGTTTGAGTTCCGACCAGGAAGAGCCGTCGTCATCACTCACGGCCAATCGCGCGGGGTACAGGCCCGACCACACAATCAATCTCTTGGCCCCACTCTTGGGATCGATCACGCGGTGAATCGTGGGTACCTCGCGGCTTGTGGCCCAGTTCTCGGGAGTAGGCAGTCGCTCCGACCAGGTGCGCCCTCCATCGGCCGAGCGCTTGTAGACGATAGGTCCCCTTCCGTGCCCCTTGGGGTAGACCGCCAATATGGTCTTGCCGTCTTCCAACAACTGGGTGCTTACGTGGCCTAGGTACTGGCCTGCTTCCTTGTCCACGACCACGTGGCGGTTCTTGTCACCGTCCAGATCCACAAGGGGGATGCTGTAGCCCCGAGTGGGCAGGATCTCCTCCATCATGGCCATGGTGAAGCGCACCGTGACCACGACAGCCTCCTGGCCGGCTTTCAGCCGACAGGGGCCGGTGGAGACAAAGGCGCCATCTTCCAATGCCTCAAGCTGCGTCGGCGTTGCAGCAAGCGGTGGCCCCTTGTGGTCTACGAGCCGGCAGGTGAATTGCCCATCGCGCCCGTTGGCAATGTCGTCCAGGGTTCCGACCCAGGCCACGCGATCGCCGTTGGTCGGACTGGCCGGGTGCGTGTCCCGGAAGGTGATGAGCAGGCGTCCATCACTGAGAAAGACCCCCGCATGACCGTCCCCGCCCAGGGATCGTGTCACGTCCAACATGGGCGAGGCTTTGGCGCCGTCCTCGCCGCTGATGAGTGCGCGGGTCGTGGGCGCTTCTTGGCTCTGGCCGAAGATCACCAGTTTCTGCTCCCCGTCCGCGGCCTGCACGACGCCCGCTGAGCCAGGGCGCCCTTCTTGGGAACCGCCCCACCCACCCATTACCTCGAGTACATCCGCACGCCGGGACAGGTCAAGCCAGGGTGTCTTCACACTGCGAGATGTCCCATTGTCCATCCCGCGGACACCCTCGTCTGCCGGGAGGTTGCCCAGGAGTCCGTGTGTCAATGCGGCCAGAAGCATCGATTTCAGGGTCGTGTGCATCGCATCATCCTATTATTCTCGCCATCCGGCATGACCTGCATAATAATGGGCACTCCAACATTTAGGTCCCTCCCAAAGAGGCCCCTTACTATGCAAAAAGCGATTTTGTACCTCGGCATTGGACTCATGGCAGGCCTGCTCTTGTCAGCCTCCATCACCACACCCACGCACATCCAGGATAACGAGAGGCCCGGCCCCGAACACAAGTTCCTCTCGGACATGGTCGGAGAATTCGAGACACACAATTCCATTTGGCTTACGCCTGGAGCCAAGCCCCTGATGATCGAGGGGAAAGCCACACTTAGGATGATAATGGATGGTCGTTTCCTGCTCTCGCATTCACAGATGCCAGAACTCAAGCAGGAGTCCTACGCCGTCATCGGATACAACCGTAACCGCAAGGTCTACACCATGTTCTCCATCGACAACCAGGGGTGTGAGATGGACTACTTCGAGGGCAAGAGGGAGGGGAAAGGAGCCATCGTGCTCAAGGACCCGCTCGGATTCGTCCAGGTGACGATGAAGCCGACCAAGAAAGGAAAATCAAACACAGAGGTCGTGATACTCGCCGGCGATGAACCCTATGTCCTTGCCAGCACGGACCTTGTGCAAATGGAGACCGACGACGAGAAAGACTAGGCGGTGATAGTCTGGTCAGGCTCGGGAAGACGTCATAGTTCCAAGTCGAACCCAACTGATGGCGTCACGTCGAATCCGCCACCACCGCTCGCCCCCAGGAGCGCACAGAACTCAAACCGCCGCCCCACCAGGGCTGACCAGGTTCCCGGAGGTACACGCAGCAACGCCTGAATGCGACCCTCCGAATTGAGAGTCCCCGCGGAGCGCATGAACTTGGGGTCGTTTCCGTTCGTCGTCCAGGTGAAGGCAAAGAACGGGTCCCGGTTGAGTGGGACGTGCACGCCACCGTAGTCGAAGCCGGGTACGGCGCCTGAGGAACCGCCAAGGATGCGGTACGGGCGCCCGGCGTCCGATGCGCCTCTATTGATGATGAAAGGCACGCGTCCCCCCGACGCGGCACTCACGACTCTCAACCCCACGTGCAATTCGCTCAGGGGCGAAGTCTCCAGGGCGATGATCGGACGCAGAAGGATCGAGCGCGGCCCCTTCGCTCCCACTTCCACCTGGAATGCCCCGCGACCAGGAGCCGTGGTCGCCACCAGGTTCAGGCTGTAGGTGCCGTCGCCATTGTCCGTCACGGGCCCGGGGGCCGCCGTCGCTGGGCCTGGGCTGACTTGCCGCACGGTCACTTGATCTCCACCGACCGCCAGAGGGTTGCCGTCCACGTCCACGAGTTGAATTCGCACGCTCGCGCTGGACTTGCCATCGGCCACCAACAATTCACGATCCACCTGGACTTTGGACAGGTAGTGGTCCGGCAAACCCGCCATGCTCGCGCGCCACGCGTTGTAGCGTGTGGTGAGCTCAATGACGGGGTCCGGGTCTGTGGCGCCCTTGCCCTTGAAGACCTTCTCCAAGTAGTAGTTGCCATTGGCACAACCCAACGACTTGTTGCAGATGCCGTCTACGTCCCCGGGGCGTGCCAGGACTATGAAGGACGTGTAGGCGGAGTGGGTGAAGCTGGGCGGAGGAGAACCGCAGCCGGGCGGGTTGGAGCCGCTGCAGGAACAACGTCCATCGCCGCCCCACAATCTCGCGGTCTCCATGGCCTCCATGACCCGCTGCCCCAGGTCTCCCGTAGACGCCCGCAGGGTCTTCTCGGTCTCGAGAATGACGGCGTCCCCAGCAAGTACGTTGCCCTGGATCGCGTAGATCAGATCGCCGACCTGACCGGTGACCCCATAGCGGGCCAACCCCGCTTTGTCGCCGGTGAAAGTGATCGGCGGACCATCCACGGTGACGATTCCATACTGCCGGCTCTGATGAAATCCGTCCTGAACGGAGAGCTTGTCGAGGATGCGTGCAGGCAAGAGCCCGTTTTGAATGCCGGCCCAGATCGTCATGCGGTTGCCCCCGAGGCTATCCACCATGGACTGGGCGACACCGCCTCCCCGCTCCACCACGATCACGGGCAGCCATAGTTTGAGCGGGAACTTGTTGCCAATACACGTGGCCGAGGCCACACAGACCTCTCCGGTCTTGGTGTTGAGGACCACAAGCGACCAAGTAGCCAGCGCCGGTGAGACCAGGACAGCCAACCCCGCGAACAGCGCAGCGAGCCGTCGCCGCAGCGCAGGCAGAAGTGCTTGCTCACAAGAAAACGCCATCACGCCGTCATTGTACTCCTGCCTGGCCCGGGCGCGGCCGTGGACTGACTGAATTGGCCTGGTCAGTCTCCATCCGAGCCGCTCTCGACGATGCAGAACAGGTCGCCTTGCCCGCGTAGCAGGAGCTTTCCATCGACCGCGATCGGCGAAGAAACAAAGAACTGGTCGGTGAGGGTATTGGTCCCCAGCAACTTGAACTCCTCGCCCAATGCGATCATGTGCACGTCACCCTCTTCCGTGGCCACGTAGAGCACGCCCCCGGCGGCAAGCGGTGAGGCCTTGAGGTCGGTCCCCCGCGGCAGACGCTCTTCCAGGTAGAACGCCTTCCCGCTGGCGGCATCGAAACAGCTGATCTTGCCGCCATCCTGCACGCAGTAGTAGCGACCCTCATGCAGCACTGGCGAGGCCGTGTAGGAGGTGCCCCGGTTGGAACTCCACGCGATCGGTGAGGGGTCTGCGTCTGTGATGTCCCCCTTACCGCCCAGCCGTATGGCCTGCAGGTTGGGTTCTCTATAGCCCGACATGACAAATACCAGATCGTCATGGCGCACCACGCTCGGGATGGCGTTCACCCCGATACCCCCGCACTGCCACAGCTCTTCTCCCCCAAACAGCTCGTAGGAGCGGGTCCGGTTGGTCCCGGCAACGATCACCTGCCAGGCCCCGTCGTGCTCGGTCACCAATGGGGTAGACCAGGTCGAGGGCTCATCACGCTTATGGCGCCATTTAACCGCGCCGGTCTTGGAGTCCAGCGCCAGCATGAACGAATCGGACTCATGGTCGAACACGTGGACATAGACGCCACTGTGGAGGGCTGGGTTGGCGCCCTCCCCGAACTGGCGTCGCATCTGGAGCTCGACTTCAGGGTCGCGCTCCCACAATAGCTCGCCGTCCATGTCGTAGCAGTAGATCCCCTGTGAGCCGAAGGAGCAGATCACATTGCTTCCATCGGTCACTGGCGAAACGGAAGCGTGGCTTCCGTAGGTGCGGTGAAAGCCCTCGTGGGGTTTGGCTTCACAGGCCTTCTTGCGCCAGATTTCCTTGCCCGTGTCCAAGTCCAGACATAAGACAAGAAACGCCGTATTGACGGTTGCGGACCCGCGCGGGCCGCCACGGCCAAAGAAACCCCCACGTCCACGATCTGCGCCATCGTCCTCGGGCTCTGCAGCCTCCTCCAACGGAACGGCAGTCGTCAGGTAGATGCGATCGCCCCAAACAACGGGTGTCGAAAAGCCGCGCCCAGGAATGGCTGTTCGCCAACGCACGTTCTCTTCATCCGACCAGCTCGTGGGGACCGCTGACTTCGCGACGCCCGCTCCTCCTGGGCCACGCCATGTGGGCCAGTTGTCTGTATCAGAAGCCTGAGCTCCACCGAGAAACAGGATAGCGGACAACATCGTGGCCGCCACGTGAACGGGTCTAGCAGGAGGGTGTCTCTTCATTCTTATCCCTTTCCGCGGTTGGGTTGACTCATGCGTGAGGGGCGTAGCCTCTAGGTCGCAGTCTACTACTTGACCACAAATTTCCCCAAATCCGTCTGTGTCAACTGTCCGCGATCGCTGACCCTTGCGATGAACGTATAGGTTCCCAGGATGGAGAAGTTCATGTTCGGCCGCGCCAAGGTGTAAACACCGGCACCCTCGTGCTTCATCGTGAACTTGCCAACGACCGCCTTGCTTGGAGTGGCAATCCAGCCCTGCACACGGCCAATGTCCTCAAGACCATTGGGGTCGCTGACCACTATCTTCGCACGGAATTGACTCGCCTTGGTGATCGGGCTGGCGAGAGCCAATTTGTGCGCGATGGCGGGTGGACGATTGGCTCCGTTGCAGCGCACGCGGATGTAGGTCAGGTCCGTTGAGAAATTCCCGCCCGCAGTGGCGGTACTGGTGGCCCGGCACAAGACCGTGTAGCCGGTGTCGTTGAGGGTCGATGTGTCGAATACGTGTCGATAGGGAGGCTTCGTGATCGGCGGCAACACCGCGATCGGAACCTCGCTGCCATCGCCATAGATCTCGAATACGACGTTGTCGATGCCGTCTCCATCGGTGGTACCTATGTCGGAGTCGTAGGCCATGACCTCGAAGACTGTCGTGCCGCCAATGGAAGATGAGTTGTTGAAGGGTTGCACGAAGGACACGCTGGGTGGTGAATCCACCGTCCCGGCGGGAAGCGTAAACTGCACCTCCACATCCAAGGACATGGGGGTTGTTTGGGCCTTGCCCAAGACCCTGATGCGAATGCCCGCTTGGGGGTCATCGAACCAGCCGTCACCCGGCAAGAGCGGTGCATCCCTGATGTCGGCGGTGGCGGGGTGCATATCCAGGAGGTCGGTGTGCGAATTCGTTTGATTGGGGTTCAGATACTGGAAGCTGATGTTCTCCCACATGACAAGGGCGCCACTGGAGGACCAACGGTCGCCCAAGCGGTCCCGGAACTCGACCCAGTAGTTCTGCTGTCCATTACGCGGGATGCGCAGAGCTGCGGACATTCCATTCAACGGGCGGTCGTGAGCCTGGATACGATAGATGCCGTCCTGGGTCACCGTTGTGATGTCGTCCTCAGCAAGCCAACCGAGCCAATGTTTGGTCGCCGTATTGAACTGACGTTCGAAACGGCCCTTACCTCCGCCCATCGGGTCAAACCGGTTGCCGTATTCCTTGCTGTATCCGGGTCCGATGGTCGTGCCGTCGGTCGCCCGCCAACTGTTGGCATGGGGCAGGTTCAATGAGTGCCCAAGCTCATGGATGATGATCCCGGGTGAGTTGGGATTATTGCCCCAGACCTTCCCGGCCACGCCGTTTGTGCCCTGACCTGGAGTCAGCCAGTGAATGTCGTAAGAGGAGACCTCGTAGCCCGCAGTCTCTGCCAAGTCCAAAGCATCGGCCATCAATTCTCCCCGCAGGCCACCCTTGGCCGTGCCGCTGGGGTTGTAGTAGCTCAGAGGGCGCGGCATGCGCAGGAGACTGGTGACCGTGGCGTCGATACCTACAAGCCCCTTGGAATTGGATGTCCAATAACGGTTGAGGCTGTGGGTAGCGCGGGAAAACTCGTGGTCCGAGAAGCTGGGGCCCCTTGCGTCGGGAAAATCGACGTGTATCAGCAGTACTGTCCGATCGCCGTCCGCAGATTGGGGCAAGGCCGGGGAGGCCGCTGCGAATAGAACGGAAGTCAGGGCGCAAATTGAGAAGGAGAGACCTAAATCGTGAGCGAGACGCATGCCGGTTTCAGATTGAAGTGAGGGGAGGGGGCGCTGGAGGTTCCCAGCGCTCTGACCCGTAGGTTACGAGACGCCCCGGTTCAATTCGCCAGATAACGGGCCCCTTACGAAGCGTGCGTGGTGCCTTTCGCCTCCTCGGGATCGTGCCCCCCCCCTTTCTTGCCCGGGAGAAAGGAATGCCCCTTTCCGGGTGCCGATCGGGCAACCGTCGCGCATGTGCCGCAGAGCCTCTGGGTCTAGAGCCAGGCGCCATACAGCTCCGGGCGCCGATCCCTGATGAACAGCTTTCGGCCGTGAGAGGTCACGACCTGGGTCAAGTCCAACTCGGCATGCAGAACGTCAGCGCATCCCGCTTGGGCACGGGCGACCACACGCCCACCGGGATCGCACACAAAACTCTCCCCTGCAAACGTCAGCTTTTCCTCTTTACCCACCCGATTGCAGAGCGCCGTGAACACGCCGTTTTGGAACGCAGCCACCTTCATCTCGGCTTCATAGAGACCGTCGGGCCACTCACCCACGGCTCCCGCCTGCGGTACGAAGATCACGTCGGCCCCCCCAAGGGTCAGGGCTCGCAGGTACTCGGGAAAATGGCGGTCGTAACAGATCGCCACCCCTAGTTTCCCGAATCGGGTGTCGTAGACGGGCGCGCCCTGATCCCCGGGGTCGTAGTAACCCTGCTCGTGGAAGTGCTCATACTCGGTGATGTGCACCATGCGTGTGCGGCCTAGCAATTGCCCATCCGCATCGATCACAGGCGATGTGTCATAGGCGTAATCCCCATCACGCTCATACAGATTCAGGATCACGACAACGCCACATTCGGCCGCCAAGGTCTGAAACGCCTCCGTCATAGGACCTGGGATCGTCTCGGCCAAGTCACGGACGTCCGAGACCTTCTCCTGCTGCATTGCCGGAACCTGAGGGTAGAAAGGCTCGAAGGCCAGCTCAGCAAAGCAGATGACCTGGGCGCCACTTTGCGCCGCCTGCCGAGCGGCCTGCAAGCCTCTGCTCAGATTCTCCGCAATGTCAGGCCCAGCCGGTTGCTGAATCAGGGCGATGTTCATCGGAGGAGAATAGCAACGGTTCCCACTGAGGGACGAGCCTGGATCTGCGTGCCGTCGCTTTGGCGGGGCTACTGGAACAGCACGGACAGCCCGTCCGTGAAGTTGGAGCTCGTCCCATCCGCGAACCAGGCCTGAAAATACCAAGTTTCGCCCGGCAACACGGACTGGTTGCGCCATACGGGCAGGGCATTCAGATCCACGTTGATGGTAAAGGTCCCAGCGCTTCCACTGCTCTGCAGTTGCTTGCTGAAACGCCCAATCTTGCCGCCGAGGCATAGGTTTCCATTGCTGCCTCCTGCGCCGGGCTTGAACCACTGGGTCTGACTGCAGAGGAAATAGCCAAACTCATTGATGGGCATGGCGCTGGCAGTAAGGGAAAGAGAGTTGGCCACCACCACTGTGCGGCCCCAGCCACTGATCATCGCGGATAGGCCTGACGAGTTGAGGTTGGCTGGCGAGCAGTAGCTTGTCCCCACAGGCCCATCGCCTCCCGACCAGTCCCAAGACAAGACGTCGTGGGTCTCCGCTGCGCCTCCAGTTGCGGCGCTGAAACCCACATAGGCCGTGCCCCCGTTCATCAGTTGCAACCCGCCAACGGCCTTGCCCGTCAAGTATGTCCCTCCCGTCGTGAAATCCCACGGCACGGAGATCAGGGGCGTGACCAGATTGTCTACGAACACCTCGATGATGAACCCATCGTAAGCAACGATGGCGGTGTGCACGTTGCCATCACTCATGGTCGCTGCCACGGGTGCATTACCGATGGAGAAGTCCTCGGAATACTGGTTGGGAGAGATACCTCGGGTGTGAATGCTCACGTGGTTGTCCCCTGGATCTCCGAGGCCCGAATTCCAAGTGTCGAATTCTACGACGAGGCTATTCTCGATGGCCAGGTTGCTGTTGAGCGCGTAGCCAAGTCCCGAGCCCGAATCTCCTATCGCATTCAGACCCAGGGCAGCGTTGTGAATCACAAACGCCATGCCGTCAGCTCCCCCCCCTGTGGGCAGGTCAATCTGAAAAGTAAAGGTGCAGGTGAATCCCGCCGAGACCTGAGTGGGCACGTCGTAGAAACATGATCCCTTCTGGTTGTTTGCAGATGGAGTCAGGCGCAGTACGGGACCCGCTTGGCCCGCATTGGCATTGACCGTGAGCCCTGCCATGTTCGAGAAGTCGGGGTAGGAAAAATCCTGACCCGATCCCGTAGCCGCAAGCAACAGGAGGGCATGCGCGACGGTTGCAACTCGTAAGAAGACCATGGTGGTTCATGAGTGTACCCCGCCCCGACTCATCTACCCACTCTTCTAAACACTGCCCCATCTGCTGCAACCTGGCGCAACAGTCTGACCCCTGGCCCACTTTGAAAATGCTCCGCGCAGCGCAGTGTGGTGAGAGGGGCCAGGTTCGGTAGCATCCTCCCGTGAGTGCCCCTCCCCGACACCTGCCCAATGTGCCGTTCCCGGCCTACGCCTACCTGCCTGGGGCCGCGCCCCATCCGACCCGTGATCCCGAGGGCCATTCCTATCAGGCCGAGGCGGAAGATGCGGTAGTGACTTGCCCTCCCGACAACTGGAGATCCTGCGCACCGTATCTGTTCGGGGTGGACCTCTACAACGCGGGCTACCTGTGGGAAGCCCATGAGGCCTGGGAGTCGCTCTGGCACGTGTCCAAGCACGATCCGCCCCAGGCGCAGTTCATCCAGGGCCTAATCCAATGCACAGCTGCCGCGCTCAAGACCCGCATGGGACAACCAGCTGGCGTGGAGAAGCTCGGCGCTCAGGGCACGGAGCGCATCGAGTCGACGGCGTTGGCTGTAACGCCTCACTACATGGGCTTGGACATTCCCTCGTTCGTAGGGGAGTTTCGGGAGTTTGTCGCCGGATCACCGACACACGCTGAAACCCGCCCGATGATCACCCTTGAGGACTAGGGGCCGACGGTAAGCGCCGGGAGCAATCAGCCGAACAGGTCCGCATAGGCTTCTGCATGAAAGCCCACCACGACCGTGCTTCCGGTTCTCACTGTCGGGGCGCGTAGATTTCCAGATGGGCCCAAGACCGATGCCTCGAAGGCCTCGTCGCTGGCTTTGACGGAGCGCATGTCGAACTCCTGCACCTTCTTGCCCTTGCAAGCCAAGACACGTCGCACTCCTTTGAAGATTGGTTCCAGCTCACCCGAGCCAAATCGTTCCTTTCGAGCATCAACCACCCCACGGGTGGTTATACCGGCGCCCTCGAGAGCGGCGTCGGCGCGTTTGCAACTCGTTCAGCTCCCGCGGTGATAGTAGAAGTCAATGCGCTTGGCCATGATCACACTCTACCCTTCGGGATCGCGACAACCCATGCCCCGATCGTTAGACTACTCGCGCTCGTTGTGCAGAGATTTCCTGGCGAGGAAGCCTGAATCTCAGTTGATCATGCCAGCGATCCCCTTCGAGAAGCGCGAAGGGTTCATGCCGGCACGGTGCCAATACTGAAAGCGCCAGGTGTTGCCGTTGCACAGCGACCCGCCGATGGTGGGCACGCCGCCGCCGGGGGCGGAGGCCGCATTCAACAGGTCGATGCTGAAGGTCCCCGAGGCACTGATTGCTCCGGCATCCTTGGTGTAACGGCCAATCGTCGAACCAGCGAGGCACAGTTCAGACACACCCGTGGGGCTCACGGCCGTCGTACCCAATCCCACGAGAGGATAGGTGAACTGGCCCGTGAAGCTCGTGCTCAGGTCGAGGGTGATCGAACCGCCCGAGCAGTCGCAAGTGCTCAGGGTCACGTCGCCAACGTTGTTGGCGTCGGTATCACAGAACACGGTGCCGCAAGTACCGCTGCCGCCGCCGATGGTGGCCTGCCACCATATGGACTGGTTGTTGGAGAGATCACGGCCGTAGCCCAGGATCAGCGAACCATCGGGAGAGATTGAGGTCGCATTGTGCAGTTCGTAACCCGCCACGTTCGTGGCACCCGCAGCCTGTAGGTAGACCTTGAGATCCTGCAGACCACCGGTCGGAGTCCAGATGGTCGCAACAAGGGGGAAGGGGAAAAAGCGGAAGCCGCCGACCACGACCTGTCCGTCGTCGCTCACTCCACTGGCCCAGCCTGAATCGAATCCTCCTCCCGAACCGGAAAGCGGCCCGAAGTTGGTGGTTCCGCCGACTGCATCCCACACAAAGCCGGCCTTGTTCTCCGAACCCACCACGTACTGGGCGCCGGCGCTCATCCCATACACCTCGCCCGCACCCGACGGGTTGCTTGCCGAGACGAGAATCAGTTGCTCGGTGACGGCGGGGTAGCTCGTCACGTCCCAAACTGCGGCGCGTCGCGTTCCGTTGGACGCCTCGTCAAAACCGCCGACGAAGTCACCATCGCGCGAAATCCCGCTGGCACGCGAGCTATTCGGGCCCAGCTGGGGCAAGGCCGCCATTCCCCCGACAGGCGTCCAGTAGAACGCTGCTGCCTTGCCGGCGTTGACCCAGGCGAGGCCGACTGCAGCGTTGCCGCTACCGGAGAGGCCATAGGCTGTACTTGTGCTACTCCCCGAGCTGCCGCCGATCCCCCCAAGTGAAGTCCAGCCGCCGTTCTTCCAAATTCCGGCCACGCTCTGCCCCCCAGAAATCATGTCTCCGAGCAGGGTCGTACCGTCATCGGATACGCCCACACCACCCGTGGCTCCGAGTGCCTGATAGCCGCCGGCCATGGTCCAAAGGAACGCGCCCTGGCTGTCTGATCCCGCTACCGCTGAAGCATCGGAGCCCATACCCCACGCTTGGCCACCGCCAAGAGGGTTGAACGTCGTCTGGAACGCTGTTGCGCTGGTGCATGTGAGGGCTAAGGCGAAAACAATGCGGATGGCGTTCTTCATCGAAGGGGTGCCGGGCGGCACGGCTGGGGGGGAGAATGATCTACCTGGGAATCGCAAATGCGACATCCATTTGAAGAAGACTATCACAGGGGCGACGAACCGCTAGTCGGAGCCGCGTAGCATGCCACCTTCCCCTTCGGGGCAGGCCTAGGCCGCACCCGGTCCGGAGATGACCCCCTTCTTTTGGGACCACCAGAACGCCGGTTGACCACCCACTAGGTTGGAAATTCCAAGCCCGGGGTCGAATGGCCCAAGTTGTATGGACGCCGCTCCGACCCACAATAAGGGGGAACGAAGCAAAGCCCTGGTGGCTCCTGAAACTCGAGGCCGGATTGATGAGGGGGCCTTGTAAGCCAGATGTCACCAGGGCAACCCCCCCCGCAAAGCGACCCAAATGAGCACTCTCCTGACGTACCTGACCGTGATGATGATTGGAGCATGGATGCTCGAGGCGCTGTTCTTCGCTGTTCAATGGCGGGCCTTGGATCGGGAGCGCATGTAGGCAGTCATCGGCCTGAACCCGGCCGTCCTCGTTCTCTTGAGTGTTGCGCCCGAGGATTGGACTAGCCTGCTCGCAATAGGGAGCGTACAAGATGGGACAAGTGTCGCCTCAAGAGCGCACGCAACCCGGTGACTCTCCAAGGGAGGAGATCAATGAAACGCATTCTCATGGCTCTCGCCGCAGTGACGGCTTCCTGTTCAGCTCCCTCGGTGAGCGTGATGCCCTTCGTGGCTAGCAGCTCCCTTGACGGCTCGGTGGCCTCCTCGGGAGGGGGTGTTTCTGCCTCGACAGATCTAGGCTCTCTCGGAGTCGGCGATGCGGAGGTGGGCTTCGGTGGTCGCATCGATTTTGTCGGGCCCAGCTCTCAATGGAGCATCACCCATGGGTCGAGCAGCTTCGATGGCAGTGGCCTTCTGGATGCTGCCCTTGATCTGGGTGGATTCGAATTCGAGGCGGCACTACCGGCCACCATGAGCATGGACATGGGAGTGACGAGCTTGCTCTGGACCAAGAACTTCGGGATTGGAGATACGGCCCACTTCGGCATCGGGTTTGGACTCTCCGCTCTTGGCATTGCCGCCAAGATAGAAGGTGAGGTGGACGACGGAACGGGAATGGGGACGACGGTCACGGAGACCGGAAATATGGACGA
>DUDB01000032.1:0-80835 GCA_012959525.1 Planctomycetota bacterium | reverse complement strand
GAACAAGATCTCGATGTCGCTCCAAATATGGACATGACCACGACAAGTGTGCTCTGGACCTACAACTGGGGCCTGGGTGACACCGCCCACTTCGGCCTTGGCCTGGGTGTCACCGCTCTTGGCATCGCCATGCAAGTCACTGAGGAGATTACTGGTGAGACCGGTGAAATGGACGAGACCCTCCCCATCCCTCTAATAGGCCTGCGCCTTGGTGGCGACATCGGCCCGGTGCGGGTCGAGGCCACCTATGCGTTCCTGGAAGTGGACGTGGATGAGGGCAGCGTCTCGGTGACGGACATGGATATCTACGGGGGCCTGGACGTGCTCGGCGATATGGGGACCCTGGTCATCGGATACCGCGAGTTTGCTTTCGACGCGAGTTTCGCGGACGCCAGCGACTCCGCCGACTTGGACCTCCAATTGGGTGGACCCTACGTGGGCTTTCGCTTCGCCTTCTGAAGCAGACAGTTCGTCGGTAGAGCAGCCGAAAAGGGGGCCGGGAAGGCTATCCTGAGGGTATGCACATTCACCTGGCAACCCTTGGGCTCCTGCTCGCTGCCGCCCCACTTCAAACCAGGCAGAGTCCGGACAAGCCCGTGCTCAGGGTCTTCCTGCTGGCAGGGCAATCGAACATGGAAGGTCAGGCTGTCGTCGACCTCGACCATGAGGAGTACTACAACGGCGGCCGAGGGATTCTGACCCACGTGCTTGAGGACCCAGACCTCGCGCGAGAGTTCGGGCACTGGCGAAAGGACGATGGGAGTTGGACCAAACGCGACGACGTCTTTGTGTGGTACCAGCCAGCGCGGGGGCCCCTGAAAGCGGGCCCCCTGTCCATCGGCTACGCCGGATATGAGGACCTCCATCACTTTGGTCCGGAGATGGAACTTGGCTGGGAGCTGGGTGAACACTTCGAGGAGCCGGTACTGCTGATCAAGACCGCCTGGGGTGGGAAGAGCCTGATGAAGGACTTTAGGCCACCGAGTTCGGGTGGAGAGGTCGGTCCCTACTACAAACAGATGCTCGCCGAATACGCCGCAGCATTGGCCGGCTTCGAGAAGCGCTTTCCCGACCTCGCGGGATACGAAGCCCAACTGTCGGGCTTCATTTGGTTTCAGGGCTGGAACGACATGTTCGTTGAAGGGGCCCTGGAGTCCTACTCGGACAACCTCGTGAACATGGTCCGGGACCTGAGCGCCCATCTCTCCAAACCACGCTTGCCATTCGTCGTCGGTCAGACGGGGAACGCCAACAACGAGGAGCTCTGGACTGCCCAGGAGAAGGCCACGAAGTGGTCTGGGTTTGCTGGGAGAGCGCGCTACGTCTCCACGCGCTCTTTCCTGCGTAAGCCCGAGGATTCACCCAACACCGGGCACGGACACCACTGGTTCGGTAATGCGGAGAGCTACCTGCGCATCGGCAAGGCCCTGGGCCAGGCGATGATCGAGGTCATCGACAAGGGTAAGACCGCCGACAAGGATTAGGCCCCAGTTGCTCAAACCCGCTGAGCCGCGCTCAGCGGGTTCAGATCCGTTCCTGATCGTCGATGCCAACCTCTCTGGGGTCACCCCCTCCGCCCAGATGCTCAGTCTGTGTGGGTTCAAACAGAAGAACAGCGGCCCGGGGTTCGGCGCGTGGCCGATGCTCAATTCCACGGCGCACAATGAACAGCTGGCCTGGTTCGAGCACGATTTCTCGATCGCGCAACTCAAGCACCAGACGCCCCTCAAGGCACAGGAAGACCTCGTCCTCTCCCTCGTGGCTGTGCCATTCCAGCGTGCCCTCGCAACGGGCGAGCTTCAGGTACTGGCCGTTCGCCTCTCCGATGATGCGGGGACTCCACGTCTCGTCGAAGGACTCAAGCTTGGATTTCAGATCGATTGCGTTGGCCATGATTCTAAGTGTTCCTCTTGCTGACCATCCTACGCCATCGCGCGCCCAAACTCAGTCAGTTGAAGGTCACGGCCAAGCCGTTCGAGGTGTTCGAAGTCGAGGTGGGATTCACATCGCGGTACCAGAGTTGGAAGTTCCAGGTCTCGCCTGCTTGAAACACGGTCCCCCCCGGGAGTGCCCCAAAATCGACGGCAAAGCTCACCTGCCCAGAGGCATCCGCCTTCAGTATGTCTTTTGCGAATCGCAAGATCGGTGCACCGAGACACAAGACCCCCTGGCTTCCGCCGAAGCTCGGGACGTTGCCCTGAGCGTCAGAGAGCAGGAAGTACCCCACCTGGGAGACCGGAAGGTTAGCCACATTTAAGGTCAGGCTATCCGCTGCCAACACCGCGCTGCCGCCTCCGACAAGCATCGCTGTGGAGCCCGTCGAGTTGGGATTCGACGAGCAGTAATCCAAACCGATGGAGGGACAGCCCAAGGGATCCCAACTGCCGGGACTCCCCACATCGCCACCAGTGGAGACCCAGGAACCCTGGGCGTCGCCCGCCATGCTCAAGGTCCAGAGCACCGGATCGTCCATTCCCACCGAATCTGAACAGATCCATGCCGAGGAGTCCTTCGCGCGAGGTGAGCCCGGAAAATCCTCGTCGCCGTAAGCCAGACGATCAACAACCGCCCCGTTTTGATCGAACAGGTGCAACGTATCGTTCCGGCCGATCTTGGCGACCTGGTTCCCACCCAGCACAGTCACGCCGCTTAGGTTCCACGCCACGGCAAAGGCTCCTGCAACGACGTCAGTCACCACGACCGACTCACCCGCCTGGATCACCCCTGCACCGGATAGGTCGAACGTACCTGCAGCCCCAGTCTGATCATCGATGCTCCAGCCTGTGACGTTGATGGGCGCGTTGGAAGTATTGGTCAACTCCACGAGCTCCCCGTCGGAACCCGAATACATGTACTCCGTAATCCGCAGGCCAGTACCTCCAAACGGAACGCTGTAGACAAATGGCTCCTGTTCGGACTTGCGCGGCAGGAACGACTTGGACCCGCCCGTGCCGCCTGTAGCGACAATGACGTACTCCACAAGTGCACCTGCTGGCTGCCCCGGAATCTTCGCTCCATAGACTCCGTCTCCAGCCGCACCGTCACCACTTGCCCCGTCGTCCTGCATGGGTTTCTCTTTGAACGCGCCAGGTCCCGCACGATAGCGCAACCTCATTTTCCCCACAGGTTCCGAGCCCGTTGCCTCAACCGTCACAACGGCGGGCTGTCCTACTCCCGGTTTGCTTGGGGAGTGGTTGGCGTTCCCAAGCGTGACTCGCGGCGTTGTCACGTTATTCAAGTTGAGGACGTAACCTTGTCGCGCTTCAAGCCAAGTCCGGAGGCCAGGGAAGAACGTGAGGCACGTACCGCCTGAACTCACGTCCTGTGTGATCCCGTCCTTGAAGTTCTGATAGGTGTAGACCTTGAGTTGATCGGCGGCGACGGCCGCATCAATCATGTTGTGCCACTTCCACGCCAGAGGTCCGAGGTGATCCCAGTCAAACGTGTCCTCTGCCATGGTCTTGACGTGGGCCCAGAACTCTTCCCGGAACGGCTTGTACTTCCAGGTGCGATAGACCAAGGGTCGGCCGGCATTATTAAAGCCATAGATCATGCTCTCATCCACTTGGGGGGAGAACGTCCCGAACGAGAGATCCAGATCGTGGGTCTGGAAGTAGAACCGCTCCTGGTGCCCATCAAACAGCATGTAGTAGTTGTGGGAATTACCCTGGTAGGAGTCCATGTTCCCGAAGAGGGCATTGCCCACGAGAGCCCAGAGCACCGCGTCCATGTCGATAAGGGGCATGAGTGCGCTCATGAGGGGCGCGCCCAGGGCCGTGTTGTTGAGTGCGTCAAGGAAGACGATCAGATCAAGGTAGGAGTCCGCCGTGGGGCCGTTTACGTGGGTGTAGCGGCCGACGTAATTGTTGGGGTTGGAGTTGTGATACGTCAGGGCGTTGGGCCAGATGGCCTTGTAGCGGTTGCCGGAATCATCGCCGAAGAACTCCTTGGCGTAGCGGCCATCCTTCTGCTGTTCGATGATGTAGACGCCCCAGTTCATCCCGTTGATGCTCACGTTCGTGAAGGCGCGCCGAGCCATGGGCACATACTCCCGCATGGCCTCCGCCATCAAAGCCTCTCGCAGAAAGGTGGGGTCCCCAGCCGCATTGTTGAGCCGAAAGCTGTCGTGGCCATAAATGCTCTGACCCACAACGAACTCGTCCATCTTGATGCGGAACGGCTTCTTATCCGTCGGGGCGCACCAGCTAGTGAATTGGCCGCGCATTCGAATGCCCACGTCCGGATAGGTCACACCATCAACGGTGAGGTCAGCCTTGATGTATATGCCGGCAGCCTGATTGTTCAAGAGCTGCTGCCAATAGTCCGCCTGATTAAAGGTCAGCCCGAACGGACGAAACAGGTCCTGGTCGTAGAGGTCTTGCGCGACAGCGCTCGGCGCAAGTCCGAGAGCCGCGAGGAGCGTTGAAATGAGTGTCAGGCGCATTGGTTGGTGTGGGTAAACTGTTGGCAGCGTCCACGCCCGTGGACAACTACAGAGTAGCTCAATGCTGACAATCACAAGGGAACTGATATCCAGCGCGTCCCTATCTGGATCCGGCTAGCTCGCGACGGGCGCCTGGGGTTCACTGAGGGGCTGACCATGCCTCGGGCCCACCGTGCGCCTTCCCGTTCTTGGCCCGCACTCCTCTGAGTCGTGCGTTTTCAGCCAATTTCGCTGACTTCAGTTACTGTTGATTGGGGCACAGGTACCGGCTCTCGTCCCCCCTTTCACCTTGTGAGGATCTCCATGCTATTCCTATTCCGCTTACTGCTCCTGACCGTACTCCTCGCGGGCTCTGCTCCCGCACAAGCCTTCGGCTATTCCGATTTCTCTAACGTTGCGGGCCTCGCCATGAACGGTGGAGCCCAGCAAAGCGGCAATGCTCTGCGCGTCTGCAGCAATGTCAACGGCGACAAGGGATCCGTGTTCTACGACCAATCCGTCTACGTTTCTGGCGGCTTTGCCACGAAGTTCATATTCGCCACAAGCAACCCCGTCAACGGCGGCGGCGATGGACTGACGTTCATCGTTCAGAACGACCCGAACGGTTTGGCTGCCATGGGTGACTCAGGTAGTGCGATGGGGTACGGCGGATTCGCCACCAGCCCAGCAAATGCCATTGACAATGCCCTCGTGATTGAGGTGGACACGTTCTTCAACAGCTCCTGGAACGATCCCGACGGAAATCACATCAGTGTTCAGACGGGTGGAACCGGGGATTGCAGTCAAGACCATGACTCATCCATCGCCGTCGTTTCACCCGCGTTCACCCTCCAGAAGGGGAGCCATATCCTGGACATCCAATACGATGGGAGTCTGCTGGAGATCTATCTCGATGGAGGCAGCAAGCCCGTGATCTCCGTTGCTTGGAGTTTCGCGGGAGGCGGCACCTACCTGACAGGAGGATCAACGGGAGGGCTCAACCTGATGAGCGGCGGCAACGCCTACGTCGGATTCTCAGCTGGCTCAAGTACGCAGGCCCAGGACCACGACATCCTGTCCTGGAAGTTCATCTCCACGCCCGTCGGCGGCCCTATCGGCACCAACTACTGCGGTCCGGCCAACCTGAACTCGACCGGAGCCTCGGCTGCCATCAGTGCATGGGGTCAGACGATCGCTGCGGCCAACGATGTACGGCTCGACGTAGGTTCGCTGCCGCTGAATCAGTTCGGCATGTTTGTCACCAGTCAGACCAAGGGCTTTATTCCCAACCCCGGCGGTAGTCAGGGCAACCTGTGTCTGGGCGGCGCCATCGGCCGCTACAGCAAGAGCCTCGTCAACTCCGGGTCCGCGGGCCAGTTCTCCTTGCAGTTGGATCTGACCCAAACCCCGACACCCGCGGGGCCCGTTGTGATTCAGGCCGGTGAGACCTGGCACTTTCAGACCTGGTATCGGGACAAGAACCCGACCAACACGTCGAACTTCACGGACGGCATCTCGATCACGTTCATGTGACAAGTCGGCCCGTCTAGCGCCCGCTTCGATCTATTCTGAAGCTGCCGCCGGCTGAGCTTCCAAGCCCATCTCCTCCATAGTCACTGCGATCGCAGTGAGGAGGGCTTCCATGTCCGAAGGTAACAGCCGGCCGATGTTCCCGATTCGGAAGCAGTCCGCATCGGTCACCTTGCCCGGATAGATCACAAAGCCGCGACGGTTGAGCCCCTCATAGAAGCTCTCGAAATCAAAGCCCGCATCTTGAGGATAGAGGAAGGAAGTGATGATGGGGCCCTGGTGTTCGGCGGGTACAAACTCTTGAAACCCGAGCCGAGCCATGCCCTCTCGCAAGCATGCGTGATTCTCTCCATAACGCGCCGCTCGGCCCTCCACTCCGCCCTCCTCCTCCAGCTCGATTAGAGCCTGCCTAAATGCAAGCAACGCATGAGTAGGAGGGGTAAACCTGAACTGACCGGTCAGGTGATCCATTTCGAACTCGAAAACTGCCGTCCCGACCGCTTTGGTGAGATCGACTCCTTCTCGAAGGGTTGGCGCGAACTCTGCGCCCAAGGCCGTTCCGGGAAAACCAGCGGCTGAGCCCGTTTGCGGCCCGGGCAATCACCACGGCCAGCGCCGGGTGAGGGTCATGTCGAGATCACTAGAGCGCCCCAGGAGAGTAGGGGCGTTTTAGGCCAAGGCTCGTACGGCTCTCGAAAATCCTCCTGAATCCGTGCTCTCCGAGCGACCTCGGAATGGGCACCCTCCCGTATCCTGTAGGCGTTCATGTACCCAGCCCTCGCACTCATCTTGCTCACGTGGAGCGCAGAAGATCCGATCACGATCGAGTTTGGTAGGGACGTTCAGCCCATCCTCGCCAGACACTGCTTCCCCTGTCATGGCCCAGATCAGGGAACCCGCAAGGCAAAGCTGCGCCTCGATCTCCCGAGCATCGTCGGTGAGGAGAAGGGCATCCTCGTGCCCGGACAGCCCGAGCGCAGCGAGCTCATCAGCCGCATCACCCACGCCTCCGCCGACGAGCTCATGCCGCCTGCGGAAGAGAGCGCCCTCACTTCCGAAGAGATCGAGATTCTCTCCCGCTGGGTTAAAGAGGGAGCCGAGTACCAAAGACACTGGGCTTTCGAGGAGATCGGGGCTGGGGCGTTGCCCCCCAGCGGTGCCTGGGTCCGCAATGAGATCGATCGCTTTGTCAGCGCCGGATTTGCTGTAGGGAATCTGGAGCCCTCCCCCGAGGCCGACCGTGCGACGCTTATTCGCCGACTCTCTTTTGATCTGTGTGGAATGCCCCCTACGCCGGATGAGGTCACTTCGTTTGTTGGAGACAAGAGCCCGGGTGCCTATGAAACTCTGGTCGACCGATTGCTGGCGACCGACGCCTACGCCGAACGCATGACTCTGGCGTGGATGGACGCGGCTCGCTACGGCGACACGTCGGTTCACCATGCCGATGGGCCCCGTGACATGTGGCCCTGGCGTGACTGGGTTCTCCGCGCCTACGGCGAGAACATGCCCTTTGACCAATTCACGGTGGAGCAGCTCGCTGGAGATCTCCTGCCCGAGCCGACAACCGCGCAACTTGTGGCATCGGGTTTTCATCGCAACTCGCCCACCTCGGATGAAGGGGGTGCAATCGACGAGGAGTTGCGCGTCAAGTACATGGTCGATCGGGTCAAGACCACCAGCAACGTATGGCTGGGCCTGAGCATGGAGTGCAGTCAATGTCACGACCACAAGTACGACCCGATCACACAGAAGGACTACTACCGCTTCTTTGCGTTCTTCAACCAGAGCAAGGAGAAGGGCTTTCAGACGCGGGTCGGGAACGCGGACCCACTGATTGATATTCCAACCGAAAAGCAGTCGGCAGACCTCGCCGCCCTCGACGATTCGGTGCAGGCCGTGGAGGCCTTCTTTAAGGCCGCCGCGCCACCGGCCGGTGCACTCGCAGAATGGCACTCCGTGGAGCGCAAGCGGCTACTGGAGCGGGATACGCCAGTGCTGGGTGCCTGGTACTCCGCTGGCCCCTTCCAAAAGGGCACAAAGGCGGAAGCCTACAGCGCCGACCACGGCCCGGAGAAGATCGAGATCGACGTCACGGCCAAGGTCGGAGGGTTGGCTTGGAAGGAGCGCCCCGACAAGGACGGGGCCGTCCACACCCTCGGCGACAAACCAAACGCGGCAGTCTACCTGACGCGTACGATCGACTGTGAGCGGGCGCAATCGGCATCCGTTTCCCTGGGCAGTGACGACAGCATTCGAATCTGGCTGAACGGCAAGATGGTCTTCGAGAAGGATGCAGGCCGGGCGGCAGCCGCCGATCAGGACCAAGCCAACCTCGAATTGCCCGCGGGGGAGAGCCGGCTCCTCTTGAAAATCGTGAACGGGGAAGGACCCACCGGCTACTACTTCAAGATGAGCGGTGACAACCTGCCCGAGCCGGTCCTCGCGGCCCTCAAGTCTGGGTCCGAGGAACTGACCGATGAGGCCCACTCGGTCCTATATGACCATTTCATTCGGGCGGGCTGGCCTGAAGGCATCGAGCAAGCGGCGATCAGGGAGGCCGCGCTCGCCCGCAAGGAGGAGGTCAACAAGTCGGTCGGTACGGTCATGGTCATGGAGGACGTACCGCAAGGTCGCATGACCTACGTACTCGACCGTGGGCAGTACGACGCTCCTCGCAAAGACCAGCCTGTGGAACCTGGCGTTCTCGAGGACATCTTGCCCCTCCCCGAGGGCGCACCCCAAAACCGGCTCGGTCTCGCCCGGTGGCTCGTCCACCCCGATCATCCGATCACGGCCAGGGTTACCGTGAATCGCTACTGGGCCATGCTCTTCGGGCGCGGCCTGGTTTCCACCGTCATGGATTTTGGCACTCAGGGAGCCCGCCCGAGCCATCCGGCGCTGCTCGACTGGCTCGCGCGTGACTTCATTGATAGCGGCTGGGACGTTGGGCGCGCCCTCAAGCAGATCGTGATGAGCGCAACCTACCGCCAGGACTCTCGCGCCGACGAAGTGCGCCGCGCACTTGACCCCGAGAACGTACTCCTCGCTCGCGCGCCGCGCTTCCGCTTACACGGCGAGTTCCTGAGGGACCAGGCTCTCGCGGTGAGCGGCACGCTGGTGGACAAGATGGGCGGCCCGGGCGTCAAGGTCTACCAACCTGAAGGTCTGTGGAATGCGGTTTCCCTTGACCGCAACAAGCGCTTCACGCAGGACCACGGGGAGAAGCTCTACCGCAAGTCCATGTACATCTATTGGAAGCGGTCGGCTCCACAGCCCGCCATGGCAACCTTCGACACGCCCATCCGCGACACCTGCGTCGTCCAGCGCCAGTGCACCAACACGCCCATGCAGGCTCTGGTCACCCTGAACGACGTGCAATTCGTGGAAGCGGCGCGCCACATGGCCCAGCGCCTGATCCTCTCCAAAACGAGCTTCAACTCCCGACTCGACATGGCCTTCATGCTCTGCACCGCCCATCCCGCGACACCCCTCGCTCGCGAGGTGATGCTGGAGATCTTCAATACTCAGCTTCCCGTCTTCCAGGCTGACAAGGATGCGGCACTCGCGCTCTTGGGCATGGGCGAGAGTGGTCGTGACGAGACCCTCGACCCGGCAGAGCACGCCACCTGGACGGTGCTCGCCTCCATGATCCTCAACCTCGATGAGACCCTGACCAGAGAGTGACGATGGACCCCATTCAAGAACGCAGTCGACAGGTGACCCGACGCACACTCCTACGCAACGGTGCCAACGGCCTCGGCGCAATGGCCCTGGGATCGATGCTCGGTAAGACGGCGTTTGGAGGTGTGCGTGACAAGGGTCTGCCGCATTTTGCACCCAAGGCCAAGCGCGTCATCTACCTGTTCATGAATGGAGCGCCCTCGCAGATGGACCTCTATGACTACCACCCGAAGATGCGGGAGATCCATGGCATGGAACTGCCGGAGTCCATCCGCCAGGGCCAGCGTCTGACGACCATGAGCAGCGGCCAGGCCTCCTTCCCCTGCGTCGCGCCGATGTTCAAGTTCAAGAAATACGGTCAACACCAAACGTGGGTCAGCGAGCTCCTCCCGCACACGGCTGGCATCGTCGACAAGATTTCGCTCATCAAGTCGATGAATACGGAGGCCATCAACCACGACCCGGCGATCACCTACATCAACACCGGCAGCCAGCAGCAGGGCAAGCCCAGTATGGGTGCCTGGCTTTCCTACGGCCTCGGGTCCATGAACCGCAACCTGCCCAACTACGTGGTGATGATTTCCCGCGGCAAGGGCAACTTCCAGGCACTGTACTCACGCCTGTGGGGTTCGGGTTTCCTGCCGTCCGAGCACCAGGGCCTCAAGTTCCGCAGTGGCAAGGATCCGGTGCTCTACCTCTCGAACCCCGATGGAATCGACCCCGCGACCCGGCGTCGCATGCTGGACGGGATCGCGAAGATCAACGAGGCCAAGTATGAGGAAACCCACGATGCGGAGATCCAAGCGCGCATCTCACAGTACGAGATGGCCTTCCGCATGCAGACCTCCGTGCCGGACCTGATGGACCTCTCGACCGAGCCGGATTCCACGTTTGAGCTCTACGGCGAAGACGCTCGCAAGCCCGGCACCTACGCCGCTAACTGCGTGATCGCTCGCCGAATGGCGGAGCGCGACGTGCGCTTCGTTCAGCTCTTCCACCGCGGCTGGGACCAGCACGGCAACCTACCCAAGGACCTACGCGGCCAGTGCAAGGACACGGACCAGGCCACCGCGGCCCTGGTTCTCGACCTCGAGCGGCGCGGTCTCTTGGAAGACACGCTCGTTATCTGGGGTGGCGAATTCGGACGCACCATCTACTCCCAAGGCGCACTGACCGAGACCAACCACGGCAGGGACCATCACCCGCGCTGCTTCACCACCTGGATGGCAGGCGCCGGGATCCGTGGCGGCTATGAGCATGGCGAGACCGACGACTTCTCCTACAACATCGTGCGGGACCCGGTGCACATCAACGATCTCAACGCAACCATCCTGCACCAGCTCGGCATCGACCACGACCGCTTCACCTATCCCTACCAGGGTCTCGACCAGCGGCTGACCGGTGTCGAAAACCCACGCGTCGTGACGGAACTTCTTGCCTGAATTGAGGTTCGCCCTCTCGGCATGCAATTCCGTGAACTCCCCACCCACTTCGCGATCAACTTCCTGACCGAGATTGTTGCCGGGGCACTAGTCGGGGCAAATATAGTCCACGCAGGCTAGCCGAAGCCTGGGACGCGATTCCCTGAGGTGTTACGCGGTAGCGCGAACGGCAGGGATTATCTCGTCGCCTTCACGCCGATTTGAAAAGGCAGTTCGGAGTCTGGCAACTTTCGGCTTCGGGGTTGTGGGCCAGGGGTTTACCTGGGCCCTGAGTGCATCTTCCAACCAAAGGACATGACCATCCGTACTTTCAAGAAACCTGCCCCCTCCTTTCTTCGTGGCCGAACAGCGGCCCTGCTCCTTCTGATTCCGGTTTTCTCCGCCTGCAAGTGGCTCAAGGTCGGTTACGGCCTGACCAAAGCAGAAGCCCAACCCACCATCATGGTTGATGGAATGGCCGTGGCAGCACCATCGCGTGACATGAGCGTGTATGGCCATCTCGCCCAGGGCAACAAGCTAGTCCTCCGCTGCCCAGAGACGCATACCAAGCTGTTCACCTGGAACATGCCTGCTTCCTTCTCGCAGCCAACCGGCTTCTACAGCCTTGTGGGGTCCGGGGAATACAAGATCCTCATCACCGGCAAAGAGAACCAGGGCAATAACTACGTTGAGCACGTTGTCCACGCCTTCGATGCGATCGGAAATCAGGACACCTGGACCTACGATGAGAGCCTTGCCCTGCCCAGCTTCAACAGCTCGGCCCACGACAACTTTGTAGAGGGCACCGCCCCCATCGCGGTCATGGCGGATTCGGATGAGCGCCCCTGGGTTCTCGTGCGCCACGGGAATAGCTTTGACGATTCCCCCATAGGCGACAACAACTCGGGTATCTGGCTATACAGGGGTACCCACTACTCGGGCAAACTCTCGCCGGCCATCCACCTGAGCGGAATTTTCAATAACCTGCCGGGGATGGGCCCCATGGACATCGCGCGCCGCTCGATGACGTTCGATTCCGTCACCGGGGAAATCGTGTTGGCCATGCTTGGTGGCGGCGGCTTCCCTGATGGCCTGTTTGATATGCGCCTCAAGTACTATGGCTCGCCGCAAACGACCAATTGGCTTGAGGTCACGAGCATCGAATACCACAGTGTTCCTGCTGGCAACCTCTTGGGCTTCGGGTCCTTTGCGGGTATTACGGCTGCCATGATCCAACCTAGCAGCGGTGCTGCTGTCCTTGTGGGTATGCAACCCGGAAGGGTCGTGCCGATCGCCACGACGACACAATCGGATCTGGTCAAGATCGGAGGGTTTGGTATCTCCCTGAGGACCTCCCCCACCTATGAGATCGAGGCCTTTGCGTTTGCGACCTCCTCGAAGGCGAACTTCCTCGCTCACACCTTCCAGTTGAAGCCGTGAGCCTACGCATGGTGGGAGCCGCCGGCCTCCGGTTGGCTCCTGCCGTGCCCTCCATTCACCCGAGAGACTGGGCCGGGCACCAGGAGTTCACTAGCGCACCCGGTCCTCCTCTTGGTCGAAGGCAAATGCGTCCACTGCGGAGATCCAGATGATCCCCTCAGTCGCTCGCTGCCAACCGCCGGTTGATTTCCATCCGTCCGGCCAGCCAGGCGACAACCAGATACAGCGGCAGCTCGACGACCAGCCAGGCCGGTCCCTTAATGGACATCATGGACATGACCCCACCCGCCAGTGAGGCTAGACCAACGATCATTGCGAGCAGCATGGGCCGAGAGGATCCGAGCCGCGCGGCCACCCAACCGCCGACGAAGGACTGCCCGAGATGGGCGGCAATGACCACGAAGAACGCCGCCGTAGGCAGAGTCGCAACCCACGCGTTCAATTGCTCGGGGTTGTTCATGTCCGTCCCTTCGGGCATGGGAAAGAGCACGCGGGCATTGAGCATGACCAAGCTCATGTTCACGGCCATGCCCGCGACGAGCCCGACCACGACTGCGACGATGTTTCGAATCACTGGAAACCTCCAAGGATAACGTACAAGATGGAGTGCCCGGCAAGGCTTGAACCTGCTACGTCTTGTTTGGGAAACCGGAGACCGTTGCCGAAAGGAATAGCGGGGATGCCACCTGTTGGAACGGCGCTGGAGGCGAATGACGCCGTCCGGCAGCCGTGGGGGCTAGCCACGGCCGAGGATTCCGTCGAAGAATAGGGTCTCGAAGGCCTCGCGCTGCTCCATGTGGGGCAGGTGCCCGCACTCCTCGATCACGTGTACCTCGCCCCGAGGCAGGCGCTCTCGTACGTTGGGCAGGGACTCAGCGAGAGGAATGACAGCGTCCTGCCTCCCCCACAAGAGGTGCACGGGGAAGCTCGCCTGCTGGATGAGCCGGTGGTCCCCGTCCATGGGCGGCGAGCAGCGGATCGTCGAGAGCAGGGCGCGGGCGAAGCCCCGGTGCTGGAGCAGCGGCCGATAGAGCTCGGGCCAGTGGGCGAACGGACCGGGGTCGAGGAAATCTGCGAGTTGACTCTCGGCCCGGGTGGGGAAGTCCGCCTTGATGAAGGCAGCAATCTCCTCGGTGCCGAGCGGCGTGGTGTCGAGGTCCTGCCCGTAGCCGGGCTGGAAACCAGAGGGGTCCACCATCACCAGGGTCTGGATGCGCGCGGGATGCCGAGCCGCAGTACGGGCGACGACCACCCCCCCCATCGACAGGCCGACCAGGTGCACGGGCCGCCGGTACTCCAGGTGGTCGAGTAGGCCGATGATCTGGTCGGCACAGAGGTCCGGGTCGTAGTTGGCGTCGGGGTTCGAGCTGTGGCCCCGGCCGAACAGATCGAGGCGCAGCACGGGCCGTCCCCGCCGCACGGCCTCCTGAAAGGTGGGATCCCAGATGTACGAGGGAACCGAGAAGCCGTGCACGAGAACCAGGAGCGCCTGCTCGGACTCTTCGGAAGCGGGTCCCCCCAATTCGTAGTAGCAATGCCCGCCGTCCAACTCCACGAAGGCCCCGGTTGTCACATCCGTCCGATAGGCGGCATCCTTCTGGATGGTCTCATAGGTGGCCTGGGGAACCAAGCCGCAGGCGGCGAGGAGGGCGGAGATGAGGATGGACAGGCGGTGCATGAAGGGTCTCCGACACCAACCATAGTCAAGTAACGCGGAGACGGCGCCACCTGGGCCCTGGGCAGGGCCTGATGGTGCGCCCGGCAGGACTCGAACCTGCTACCTCCGGTTTAGGAAACCGGTGCTCTATCCAGATGAGCTACGGGCGCTCGGGCGGGAGGGTAGCACAGGTTGGGGCAGAGGGGGCGCTGCTCGGGGCGTGTCGAGCAAGAGCCGCAGCAACCAACTGCCGGGTGAATCCCGCGTGGCCTGCAGGGTCGTGGGCCAGAATGATGTCAGCGGTCCCCGGATCACTGGGGAGGAAATAGACCCCGCAGTTTGGATTGATTTCGAGCATGTAGGGGGTGCCGGCCGCATCCACCCTGATATCGCAGCGGCCGAAACTGGTGCCGCCCAGAGCCACGAAAAACCCGGCCGCCTCGCGTCGCAAGCGGGCAGCAAGGACGGGATCGGCGACCGGGATGCACTCAAGGCCGTCGTAGTCCTCCCACTTGAGCTTGGCGTGCTTGAAGCTCTCGCCCTTGGGGAATTGGTACTGGATCGGCGTGTAGGTGGTGGGGTTTGAAAGGTCCTCCGGATTCTCAGCCACCAAGACCGCACACTCGAGGCCCTCGATGTACTCCTCGATCAAGGCAGCCCCGTGGCGCGACATGATCTTGCGCGCTTGAAGGCGCAGCCCTTCGGGTGTCCGGACACGGGAGTTTCGGCTCAGGTCGACGCTGGCGTAGCTGTTGTAGTGCTTGACGAACAGGGGAAAGCGCAAGGTCTGGGCGGCCCGCTCCACGTCTTCCTCCGTGCGTGCCAGAACGCAAGCGGGAGAGGCCACGCCAACGGAAGCGCAGGCCTCCTTCATCTCAATTCGCGTGGGCTCGTAGAAGCTGGATGTGGCCCCCGTAAAGGGCACTCCGTGGCGCTCAAGAGTGTGGATCACTTCTATGCCAGGAATATCCTGACCCTCCGCGCCATCGCAGAGATTGAAGAACAGATCGAAACCGCGCTCTATCTGACGCTCCACCTCAGCGACCGAAGTGTACTTGTCTTCCACGGTGAGAAGATGCCACTCGTCATCGGGCAGAAATGGTCGCGGGTCGCACGGCCAGTCGTTGGCCGGGAACGGAACCGTGTCCAGTTCTTGATTGGTGATCAGACAGATTCGCACGGCAGGATGATAACCACTTAGGCCAGTCAGTCCCCAGACTTGGGCCAAGGCAACTGTGACCACCACTCCGCCCCATCATTGCTCTGACTTTGGACGAGCTTGCGAAACCGGTCGGCCAACTCAACAGCTTTCTCGGGATGGGTAGCCAGCAAGTTCGTCTGTTCCCCAGGGTCGCTGGACAGATTGAACAGTTGAAGGTTGGGAAGACCGGCCTTCTCTGCCGCTTTATCCGTGGTCGGGGCCGTCCAACCACCAGAGCCCCCGCAGAAACACAGCTTCCATGGGCCGGCTCGCACAGCAAACCTGCCTCGTGAGCTGTGGTTCACAATCAACTCGTGGAGGGGAGCATCAAGCTCTCCTTCTTTCAGGGCGGGCACCACGCTGACGCTGTCCTCGCCGCAGTCCTTGGGCAGCTCCACACCCAAGGCATCAGCTACGGTTGCCATGATGTCGGTCAGCGCGATGGGCTCGGCACTCCGCGTACCAGGCTCGACAACTCCGGGCCAACGCACCAGGAACGGGACACGATGCCCTCCCTCCCAGATGTCCGCCTTGCTGCCGCGCCAAGGGCCGAGCAGATCCACACCGCCCTCGCTCAGCTTCTCGAAGTCCGCCTTGGGCGAGGTACCGTTGTCGCAGGTGAAGATCACGAGGGTCTCATCGGCAATGCCCTGCTGGTCGAGAGCACGCAGAACCTGACCCACGGACCAGTCGGTCTCCAGCAAGAAGTCTGCGTAGTCACTCACGCCACTCTGTCCCTGAAAGGTCTCGGAGGGACTGATCGGCGTGTGCGGAGATGTCATGGGGAAGTACAGCAGGAAAGGCTCGTCCGCCTGAGCACGATCACGGATGTAGTGCACGCAGCGCCGGGTGAGCTCGGGCAAGACGGCTTCCAGGCTCCACTCGGGTGTCATGGGCCCTGGCGAAACCCCCAGGTACTTGCCGCCGGGCATCTCACCTTCAGGCAGGGCCAAGGCGTGGTCATCCTCGATCCAGATGTAGGGCGGCCAGTTGGGGACATCGTCACCGAAGTAGTGGTCGAACCCGGCCTCAAGAGCACCGCCGCCGATGGGAAGCGCGTAGTCGATTTCGGCCGCCTTGCTCGTTGTGCCTCCACCCGCCTTGGGCCAACGCCAACCCAGGTGCCACTTGCCGATGCAGGCGGTGTGCAGACCCGCCTGGTGGGCCACGTCGGCAAGCGTTGTGCGCTCGGGAGCGATCAGGGGCGGCCCCCACTTGTTCACGATTCCCGCCTTCAGGCTCGTGCGCCAGCTATAGCGACCGGTCAACAGGCCGTAACGGGTGGGCGAACACACGGCAGAGCCCGAGTGGGCGTCGGTGAACGACATGCCCTGACTCGCCAAGCGATCCAGGTTCGGGGTGGGCAGGCCAGAGCCAGGATGCTCGGCATACAAGGACGAGAGACCCATGTCGTCAGCCAGAATGACAACCACGTTGCGTGGATCCTCAACGGGGAGTGCGGCGACCAACGCCAGCGGTATGAGCAGATTCATAGCTCCTAGCCTAAGGGCGTGCGCCCTCTTGCCTACCAGTAACTACAAGGTGGTTCTCCGAGCTTGTCGCCAGGAGCTCCTTCACCTCGCACTCTCACCGCCGCAGGTCATGCTCGGAGAGGCATTTTCGCGGCCATGGGTGACACGGGAAATGTCCTTCGTAGGCACCCATTGGTCGGGTTAGGCTTGGGCCATGTCACCCCCCACCCGCCCTTCCACAGATTCGGCCTGGGGCGGCGGCGGCGAATCTCATGAAGCCAAGTTCACCCTGCTCGCGAGTGCGGTGCCGAACGTGATGGCCTTGATGCAGGAGCGCCTGTCCGAAGATGGCGCGTTCCCCACGGCACGTATTTCAAGCCTCTATTACGACACACCCGACCTGCGTTTTGTGGCGGACAAGCGCAACTCTGACTACCTCAAACAGAAGGTTCGTCTGAGGTGGTACGGCAACCCCGACACCGGGGTGACGGACCCGGATGCGTTTTTCGAGGTCAAGAACAAGAATGGTGCGATCCGGCGCAAGTTCCGCGTTGCCCTGAGGGGCGAAGCGCCACACCTGGCCGCCCTCGATCTGACGAGCGCCGAACTCGTTTCCCTCCCGGCCCGTCTCGCTGAGGACGGCCCTGCTCTACCGGTTGGCCTGGAGCCGTTTCTGGTAGTCAGCTATCTGCGCAAGAGGTTTGTACTCGAACGCACACAGACGCGGATTTCGCTGGATTGGGACATCCGTATGCCTCGATCTCACCCCCGCTTTGGGCCCGTACCCGGCCGCCCCCTGGACACGGCGGTGGTCGAACTCAAGGGGGATCTGAGGGTGCTCCCGCCAGAGCTGCAGGAACTCTCAGCCCTGGGTGTACGCCTGGGGTCGTTCTCCAAGTACGGGCAGTGGGCCGATCGCCTTCTTGGGGCCACTTCAGCGTGGTAGGCGAAGTGCAGAAAGAGGGAATCCCTGAGCGAGCACGGTCCGTGCAAACATCGAAAGTCGCCCGTGACCGGGGGCAACCCAGACGTGTACCCTGCCGTTGGAATTGACGCACCGCTCCAGCCAACCCGGCTACTTTCCCATGATGATCTCCCCCCTGGCCCTTACTCTGCCCTGGACTCTGTTCAGCAACCAGGACCCTTCCGAAGGGCCGTCCGCCTTACGGGCCATCATGGAAGCCTTCGGCGGGACCGGGGTGCGCTCCATGGAAGACGTCGGCCCCCTAGCGTTGGCCATGCTGCTCTTGCTCTCCTTGGCTAGCGCTCACCTGATCTCCTACCTGTATGGGGCCTTCTACGCCAGCCGTGCAACAGGCAGCCAGATCCACCGCGCCTTCCCGCTGCTGTCGGTTTCGATCACGGCCATCTTCATCTGCATTCAATTCTCGCTGCCGCTCTCCCTGGGCCTGTTGGGCGCCCTCTCAATCATCCGCTTCCGTACACCCATCAAGGAACCTGAGGAGGCGGGCTTCCTGATGCTCGTCATCGCCGCCGCACTCTGCTGCGCAACGTTCAACTTGGTGTTTCTCGCCGTCTTGATGGCGGTCGCCGTTGGGGGCTTACTCGTCAGTCGCGCCATCGGCCCTGCCCGCAGCGATGTCGACGACGGGCTGCTGAGCGTAGTTCTCTCGCGGGCAGACCACGAAGTGAGTGGCACTCATCTGCTCAAGATTCTGTGTGAGAAACTCCCTGGCAGTCACCTTGATGGAGTGGTGGAGGGCGAGCAGGAGACTACCCTGACCATGCGCTTCCGAAGGATGAAACCGGAAGCACTTGGAGACGTGCGCCAGGCAATTGCGGGGCTCGCACCTGAGGCGCGCACCAACGTCTACTACCTGCGATCCGGAAACGCTTGATGAAAGGCGCCCCTCAGCGCCGCTCGCAGGGGATCATCGCGGCCTCGCTAGTGGGCTTGTTCGCCATCGGGTGGACACTGGAGCATTCGGAGCAGTTCGCTGGAGCTGCAAGCGCCCTAAGGGAGCAAACGGTTCCTTCCTATCTCCTCCGTTACGGTGCCACGGGAGAGATCCTGCGCAGTGAACGGTACGTGGAGCCCGAGTGGAATGACGGAAGGTACCGCCGCACTAAGGGTGCAGGTGCTCCGACCACGGCGAGCGTCTTCACAAAGAAGCGGCAGGTCGGCGAGACTCTTCTCCGCGCTCGCACCTTCGGGCCGAACCCCGGGGAAGTGCCGATGGAGATCGCTCGAGGTGAGGTGCTTCCGTCTTGGCCAACGCTGGCTATCGAGGTAGACCCGGCAAGCCTGTACGACGAAGAGGTCGGCATCATTCCCAACTGGACGGAGAGATGGGAGAAACCCGCCAGGTGTGCGCTCTTCCTCGATGGTGAAAAGGTGTTCGAGGCTGCCTGCGGCATCCGACTGCATGGGAATACAACCCGTGACGGCGACATCATGAGAGACCGCGGCCTCACCTGGCGTAGCTATAGACTGTATTTTCGCTCCGACTACGGCCCCGAGCAGATGCCCCAGGGTTTGCTGTTTGACTCATCGTCTGGTCCCATTCGCAATCTAGTCGTGCGTGGCAATAGCTTTCTCTGTTCGACCATCGCCTACACAATCGCTCAGAAATTGGGGACGGCAGCGCCTGAAGTGCGCTTGGTCAATCTGGTCCTGAATGGGGAACGCGTCAAAGACTATGTAGCCACCGAACACATCAGCCGGCGCCAAACAGCAAGCCGCATGGGCCATGATAACTTCCGCTTCTACAAGTTGCGCAGCCCGGGTAACCGTGAAAAGGACAGGGTCGGGTTCGCCGAGCTCCGCAATTGGGTACGCAAGCGAAAGGCAACGAGCACCCAGCGCCAGATAGACAGAATCGTCGACTTGAATGCGTACATGCGCCACATGTTCACGATCTTGCATGCGGGAGCGAGTGATTGGGGAGAAGGTGCCGTCATCATGGATCTGAACGAAGAGTCCCCGCGTTGGCGTTGGATACACTGGGACATGGACAACGCCTACCGTTACCCACACGGTGAAATGCTCCTTGGACTTACCAAGGCAGAATGGGCGCAGCGATTCTTGGATCACGCCTTGGTGCCGCCCTACAAGGCCGATCGCTACCCACGAGCAGAGCTCTTCCAGACATTGATGAAAACCGAGTGGTTCCCCATGCTTTTTGCGAAGTTGTCCCAGGACATCTTGAACCACGAGATTCCACTGCAATTCCTCGAGTCCGTGCAAGACCACTACTTGCAGCTGAAGGAACTCTATGGAACAAAATCCGGGCCCACCCGAACCATTCGTCAGGTCCTTGAAGGGCGGCCCGCGATCATTCGGGCCGACCTTCGAGAGAAACTGAATCTGGGCGATCCTCGCGTTGTGTCCGTCACCTCTCCAGCAAGTGTGCGCTTACGCGTGGACGGTTATGCCTACACCTCGGGCTACAGTGGTTGGCATTTCCCGGATTGGCCGGTGGTTGTGGAGGTTCCAGAACGGGAGCTGCACGAATTCTCGCACTGGATCGTCAATGGGGAACGTCATGAGGGGGCGCGGCTGGAACTGCACCCGTACAAGGCCACGCAAGTGGAGGCCATCTTCGAGCAATAACCTGATCCCCCGTTGTCGTCAGCCCTGACTCTCCCCGCGCAAGTGAGGGGGCTCAATGGGCAGGCTCTTCAACGCACCCTGCAGGACCTTGTGCGTCCGGCGCTGCTCGTCGTCCCCCCCTTCAACCGCGAGCGGGCGCTCTTCAAGGGGATCCTCTACGCAATCAAACAGTCGGCCGTCGTCGTACAGCTTGAAGCGCTTGTTGCGGGCGAAGCACATGCGCGGGTTCTTGGCCGGATCCTCGGGGCGCGGATTGGAATAGATGGTAATGAACTCGCGCGGGCTGCCCTCCTGCCCCAGGAGTTGGGGCAGAAACGAGAATCCGTCACAGGCTTGGCCGGACGGAAGGCTCTGGCCCATGGCTTCCGCAAGCGTGGGCATGAAGTCGGAGAAGTCCACCAAATCGTCGCAGACGCTCCCAGGTTCAATGTGCCCAGGCCATGAAGCGATCATGGGCACGTGGGTGCCCGCATCGGTGGGGTGTGCCTTGGCCCCAGTTATCTTCTGTCCGCCCTGGACGGATTGAATTCCGCGGGAAGTGCCGTTGTCTCCAATGAACACGATCAAGGTGCGCTCGCGAAGTCCAAGTGCTTCGAGACCCGAAACGAGTCGGCCAACAACGACGTCCATATAGGTCATCATCTCGGCGAATCGCTCCTGCTTGCTCCCCAGGTCAACTTCTGCCGTTTGCTCCGTACGCGTCAGAGGAGTGTGCACAAATGGGGAGTGCACCAGAGCCATTGGAAAGTAGGCCAAGAAGGGATCGCTTCTGTGTTCCGCGGCAAATTCAAGCAGATGCTGGCAGGAGAGGTCTGGCCCGAACCTACCCTGCGCCGGCTCCAGCAATTTACCGTCGACCTCCATCTGCGGGTTCCAGTACCGAGATCCCAACTCCCCGACCTGCCACAAACACCAGGTGTCAAAACCCGCTTGATCAGGTGTGGCTCCGCGACCTGCCCACTCACCATAGTGGCTCGCGCCCAACAACTGCCACTTGCCCGCGATGGCCGTTGCATAGCCCGCCTCCTTGGCCATGTGAGCAAACGTGCGCTCGTTCCGGTCAAGGATGGAAAAGCGAACGTAGTTGCGCAGGTTGCTCTTGCCCGTCAGCAACTTGACGCGGCTCGGAGTGCACAGGGGCTGCGAGTAGCAGTGGGAGAAACGCATCCCCTGATCGGCGAGGGCGTCTATATGGGGGGTGTGGTAGCTCTCTCCACCGTAGCTGCTGAAGGCCTCTACGCCGACGTCGTCGGCCATGATGAGCAGGATGTTCGGCTTCTGGCTCTCGGCAGTCTGAAGGGCCAGGGCGCTGACAAGGGCTAGGCTACAGAACATCTTGGCCCGCCCTACACGGAGAAGAAACGCTCTTGGATGCGGCTGGCCTCTGTGGTGTCCAGTAGGGCGAGCTGCAGGAGCACCCGTGCCTTGGCCGGATTCATCGGGCCCGCTGCCACGAACCCCAAACCGTCGTCATCAATCTCCAGGTTGCGAGCCACAAAACCGCTGCCCGCACGAGTACTGCGCACCACCGGCACACCTGCACTCACGGCTTCGGCCAGAGCGGCGACCATCTCCTTGGAGGCATTTCCGTTGCCCACGCCCGCAAGCACGATGCCTTGCGCTCCAAGATCCACGTAGGCCTGAACGACGTCGGGTTGCGCCCCCGCGCATGCACTCACGATTTCCACGCGGGGCAAAGAGGTGAGGCCCTCCAGATTCGGCAAGCTGCGCTCAGGCCTCGGCGTGGCCTTGCGATAGAAAGTGGTGCGACCGGCAATGATCGCACCTGCAGTCCCCATATCCGGAGACTGGAAGGTTGAGACGCGTGCCGTGTTGGTCTTGGTCACTGCCCGGGCACTATGGATGATCTCGTCCAGCACCACCAGTACTCCTCGACCTCGGGCCCCGGGGTGAACCGCGACCCGTACCGAGTCGAGGATGTTGCGCGGTCCATCGGCCGAAAGACCAGATGCGGGGCGCATCGCACCCGTCACCACAATCGGCTTGTCTGAAGGAAGGACCTGATCAAGAAAGAACGCGGTCTCCTCCAATGTATCCGTACCGTGGGTCACGACGACTCCCGCGGTCCCTTCGCGCGCTAAGCAAACCCGAGCACGCCGAGCCAACTCCAGCCAGTGCGCCGGACCCACGTCCTGACTCCCCACCTGGGCCACCTGTTCCCCATCAACCTGCGCCAACTCGGACAGGGACGGCACGCTCGCGATCAGCTCCTCCACGTGCAGAGTCGCCGAGGTGTACGCGCTCTGGTCCGGGGTGCTACCACGGCCGGCAATAGTGCCGCCTGTAGCAAGGATGGTGATTTGGGGTAGGGAACTCACGTCCACATTCTACGCCGACACGGTGTCGGTACGCCTCTAGCCCCTAGAGCGATGTTCGCGCCAGTCCCCGGACGGGATCGGTGTCCCCCCCTCACGCGCGTAGGCGTAGGTCCAGGCCCATTGCGTGCCGCCAGCTGACTCGACCTGAAGCACGACCCGGTTATAGAGGCTGGGCTCGCCAGCGCCGTAGCCCTCGATCTGGTCCAGGGAGGCCAGGACGGCATCGACGTCCGCGAAGCCGTAGAGCTCGCCCCGCACGCTGCCTGCGCCCGGGACGAGTCCAGGGTAGGAACCCAGGTCGAGCAGGTCGGCGCTTGCACGGGCCGCGTCCTGCACGACCGGGTTGAACTCCATCAGGTGGCCGTGGCGGCTCTCCCCGGATAGCAAGGTGCCGTACACGAAGACCTCCCCAATGGAATGCCCTGATGCCCCGAGCCCAGCTACCGCAGCGTCGAGGTGTCGTGTGGGAAGGGCGCAGCTTGCCAAACCGTTGCGCACCAGGCCTTCGTAGTACGAGCTCGGGGGAGTGTGCTTTGAAGCCTGGGCGGTTGGAGTCACGCGATAGGTGAGGGCTGGGTGAGTGCGACCATCCATGGTGCTCACATGGACGACCTCCCTCTCATAGACGTTCGGATGACCCTCCTTGGCATCCATCACTCCCAAAGCCTCGTCCGTGAGTTCCATGAGCACGCCGGGCACGGCCTCGCCACGATCGGAGGGGATGACGTCTGCGGCTCCTCCCGAGCGCGATGCGCTGTGGAAGTGGAACACAAGTCGGTAGTCGGGGAGCCAGGCGGGGCCAAGCGGGCGCATCCCATTCGGGTCTGCGCCCGCGCCCTTGCAATAGGTGCCCCAGTCCACGGCATCGAGATTCGAGCCGTAGGCAAAGTAGAGGTGCCCGCCTGTCATGGGGAGCCGACGATCAGCTGGCACCGCCATCCTTGTTGAACATCTCGCGCAGGCCACCAAGGCTGCCGAGCGCGGCGCTGGCCTCGTAGGGCAAGAACACGGTCTTGTCACCACCCTCGGCCCTGCCGATGTGAGCCAGAGTGCTCAGATACTTCATGGCAATCAGGTAGTCCGCTGGCTTCATCTGCTCCTTCTCCAGAGCATTGGCGACGACCGTAATGGACTCCGCCTCACCCTGAGCACGAAGGATCTTGCTCTGACGGGCACCCTCAGCTGTAGCGATCAGTGCACCGCGCTCGCCTTCCGCTCGCAGAACCTTGGACGTCTTAACGCCCTCCGCCTCCAGGATGGTCGCACGGCGCTCGCGCTCGGCACGCATCTGCATCTCCATGGCCTCGCGCACCGTGACGGGCGGGTCGATATCCTGCACCTCGACGCGGTTGACCTTGACGCCCCACTTGTCGGTGGCCTCGTCGAGCACCGTGCGCATCTTGCCATTGATCTCGTCGCGCGAGCTCAGGGTCGCGTCCAAGGCCAGCTCCCCGATGATGTTCCGCAAGGTGGTCTGGGCCAGCTTCTCGATGGCATTGGGCAGGTTGGCGACCTCATACACCGCCCGCCGCGGATCCGTGACCTGGTAGTACAAGAGGCCGTTGATCTCGATGACCACGTTGTCGGCCGTGATGACGGACTGCTTGGGGAAGTCGAACACCTGCTCTCGCAGATCCACCGTCCTGGAGTGTTGCTCGCGGATGCCATCCCTGCCCTTCAGGTTGGTGACCCGCGTGCGCCACAGGATGGGACGCGGCTTGTCAACGAAGGGTATGATCATGTTGAGCCCGGGGTTCAGGGTGCGCTTGAACTTGCCCAGGCGCTCAATGATCATGACTTCGGCCTGATTGACGATCTTGACTCCGAGAGCCGCGCCGACGATGACGACCGCAACAAGGGCGCCGAGAAAATATTCCATGGCTTTCTCCTAGCGGCCCGTTCGAGGATGGCGGGGACTGGGCCAGGGCCGCCGCGAGGGGAAAGGGTGGGGATTAGGCTTGAGATTGAACGTGAACGGCATTGCCTTCCACGCGGACGACGCTTACGGACGTGCCGGATTCAAGGTCACCGCCGGCCGTGGCACGCCACTCCTCCGAGCGAATCTTGACGCGGCCAGGCGTAGACGCGGTAATCGACTCCGTGACGACTCCGGATTGACCGACAAGGGCATCGACATTGGACGGCTCCCCTCCCTGATTGGCTTTCTTAACCAGGATGGGACGCAGGACCACGAGGCCGAAGAGCGTGCCGATGATGAATCCCCAGAGTTGACCGTTTATTCCGATGCCGAATGCGGCGAGTATGGCGGCGACGACCGTTCCCGGCACGAAGGCACACAGCAGGAAGCTGGCCGTCAACAGCTCCCCCAGCAGGAGGAGGCCAGAGGTCACGGTCCAGAACTCCCACGACATCAGAACGTCGGGCTTCAGGTACTCTGCCAACTGAGCAAAGAAGCCCTGGCCTTCCGATGCGGCTTGGGGGTCCTGGAGGAGTAGATCGATGATCATGGTGGGCCTCGCTCTTGGCGGCCAGGGGGGGGAATCGTGCGTACCGAAGATTGCGGAAAGGGCAAGGTATCCCCAGGGGGGCGAACTGACCAGTCCCCGCGTTGGCACCACGCGGTTCCATGAAGGTCCTACGCACCCTCCGTGGGCCTATTCACTCGTTTCACGCCAAGAGTGATTCCGCCGACTCGAGCCGCCCAGACCCTTCTGTTCGTGGGAAAACTATGGAATGTGGACCCCTGACCCGGACGCCCTATACTCGTCTTCTATGGGGTCGAAATCAGGATCGTCGGGGGGAGGAAAGCTGCTCGCAATTGGCGACATGCACCTGGGAATGCAGCCCTCAGGTGTGCCCGTGGAGCTACCCGGACTGGACAAGCTCACGCCCGCTGCCGCCCTGAAAGCGGCCATCGCACTCGCTATCGATGAAGAAGTTGACGGAGTTCTCTTCGCCGGAGACCTGGTGGAGAGCATGAACGCACGCTTCGAGGCGTTGCGGCCGCTGGAGTTGGCGCTGGCAAGCCTCAAGGCTGCGGGCATCGGGGCATGGGCGGTGGTTGGCAATCACGATGCCGACGCCCTGCCATCCTTGGCCGCCACGCTGGACGGACTGGAGTTGATCGGCCTGGGTGGTGAGTGGGAGGTGAAGACCATCGAATCCAAGGGCCGCCCCGTGGCAACGATTTGTGGCTGGTCCTTTCCAAGCCGACATCACAACTCAAGCCCTCTGCCGGCGCTGATCAAGAACCCGCCGGCAAGAGCAGAGAAGGGTGTCCCACTCCTGGGTCTCTTGCACGGAGACCTGAACGGGTCAGGGCCGTACGCACCTTTCCGGCGCACGGAGTTGGACAGCGTCCCCTTGGACGGCTGGCTTCTCGGCCATGTGCACCTCCCCAGCCTGGGGTCCGCCACCCTGCCCGGTGGTCAACCTTTCGGTTACCTGGGGTCCCTCGTCGGTTTGGATGGAGGCGAACCCGGCGACCACGGCCCTTGGATCATCCATCTGGAAGAAGGGGGCAGCATGCGCCCCGAGCACGTCGTCAACGCACCGCTGCGCTGGGAAGAGGTTGAGATTGAAGTGCCGGAGGAGATCACCCCCGAAGCTATGGGTGATCTGGTTTTGGCCAAGGAGCTCGAGGTGACCGAGGCCTTGCACAATCGAGGCGTCGAGCCGCGCGCCCTGGGTCTGCGGGTGACGTTCACGGGCAGACCCAAGGGCCAGGCTAAACTCGAGCACTGGGTCGGCGATGAGGGTCACTGGCCGAAGTTCCGTCGCTCGGTTGAGAAGACCGAGGTCTTCGTCCACAAGCTCCGCACGGCATTTGAGCTGCCCATCGATCTGGACCGCCTCTCCAAGAGCGACGATCCGGCCGGGCTCATGGCAGGTGACCTTCTGTTGCTCTCCCACCCCAGTCCCGAGCGCGACGCCCTGCTTGAGTCGGCCCGCTGTTCTCTCGAAGAGGAGGTTCGCAGCAGCCGCTGGCACGAGGTCAGCAAGCAGCGTCACTACTCTGACCCACTAGCTGAAGAGGCTCTGATCGAACGGCTCCAGAGGGCCGGTACGCGTGCGCTTGGTGCACTCCTTGCACAGCAAGAAGACGGTGGGACAGGCGAAGAGGAGACTCACGCGTGAAGCTCCGACGCCTCCACATCAACAGCATGCCCGGCGTCGACGACGGGTATGGGGTCGAATTCGAAGACGGATTGACCGTGGTGGAGGGACCCAACGAGGCAGGCAAGTCCACCCTGGCCCGCGCCGTTCGGGCCCTGCTTTGGCCAGACACTCGGGCGAAGGGATACGTCTCCGTCAGTGCGGTCTTCGAGGATTCGGAGGGGCTCGTGAGCGTGGAGCGCGAGGGTCCACGGGTCCGGTGGACACGAGAGGGGGAGGAAATCGCCCCGCCGGCCATACCTGATGAACACCTCGCCCACAGCTTCTTCATAGGAGCCGAGGAGTTGATCGACATCCAAGCCCTGCACGGCAAAGACGTTGCCGCTGCCATCCGCAAGCAGATGGCCGGCGGCTTCGATCTGGAGGCCGTACGCGAGTTGTTTCCCGACCCCGCAAGATCACACCCCGCTCGCAAGGCAGTATCCGCCTACCAGGCGGCGGATCGCAAGGCGCGGGAGGAGGAGGGGCGTCAGGAGGGAATTGCCCACGAGGCGGAGCAGCTTGAGGCCCTGCAAGCGAAAGTACGCCAGGGCCATGGCGCGATACGGGAGGCCAGATTCGTCCAGGCCGCACTGCGCCTGACCGCCAAGCAGGGAGCCCTTGAAGTTCAGGCGGCCCTGCTGGCTGAACTCCCAACCGAGTTGGCGAGCCTTGGCACCGATGCACTTGAACGCTTGGATCAACGGCTGGAGGAGCAAGAGGGGAAGGGGCAACAGAAGGTCAAGCTTGTGCGTGACCTTGAGAGAGTTCAGAGCGATGCGGCAAAGTGTGGGCTTGCCCAGCCCGTAGAGGCGCGCACCCTTGCGATCCTGGACGACAAGGCCAGCATCCTGCGCGAGACTCAACGCAAGCTGGAGGCTGCCACGCTCAACCACGCCAAGAGTGTCTCGTCCCACTCCAATGCTCGGCAGGCGGTGGGTGGGCGTGAAGGGGTGGATCTGGATCTGGGAGATGGTTCGGAGTGGTTTGAGCTCCTGCGCCAGAGGGCAGAGGTCGAGAGCGAGTGTGGTGCAACCGAGAACCTCCTCAAGCACCTGGTTCAGCGCGGGGCAGCACCTGAACTCCCGCGCGAAGAGCTCGAGGAGGGCGTCCGTAACTTGCGGCTGTGGCTACGGGCCGGGCTCAGGTCCGCGCCCGACACGGCGACTGGCACGGACGCATTCAAAAAGAGGTGCGTCGGACTCGCCGCCCTCTCACTCGTGACTGCAGCCGTCCTCTTCACGCTTGGTCTCCCCTATTGGGCTCTGGCGCTTGGCCTCGGTGTAGGCCTGGTCGTACCCGCAGCCTTCCTGAGATCAAGAGAGGCCGTGGGAGAGAGCGGGGATCTGCGAGCCCGCGCCCAGGCCGAATACCCGCAGAGCCTGGACCCGCCCACCGCCTGGGAAGAGACCATAGTGCAGGATTGCCTGAACCGGCTGACCCAGAGCCTCGCCGAGTGGCTCACCTTCGAGGAATTCGAGCGGGAACGCTCATCCTTGAGAAACCAGCTGCAAGGATTGGAGGAGCGGGCCCAGCAGCAGGACGAGGAGCGCCAGGAGTTGGCTCAGCGCATCGGTGCTGATACGGATCTGCCCCATGCGGAGATGATGACCTTCGCCCGGGGCCTGGATCGGTTGGCCCAGGCGGAGCTGGCGCTTGCCGATGCGGCGAGCGAGAGCGAACAACTCCAGGCACAGGTGGACGAGCAGCTCGCGAACCTGGGAAAGGCCCTGGACGCTGAAGGAGAAGCCGCCCCTGCAGAGGTGCCAGATGCCAAGCCCGCCGTCGAGCGGCTCAAGCAGCGGTCAGAGGCACTCGCTCGCGCCCGAGACGCAGAAGAGCGGATTGGCCGCGACATGGCTCGCGTGCAGGAGGATGCACAGAACATCGCTGGGTACATCGCTCAGATCTATGAGTCCGCAGGCTTGGAGACGGGTGATAGATCAGGCTTGGCGCATTTGGTGAACAACTCCCTCCCGGTCTACCTTGAAGTAAGTGCCAAGTGTCGTTCATTGGAGAGCAGCGTGGCGGAGGCACAAGGGGATCTGGCGGGTGCCCCTGCGGAGATTGCACGGATGGCACCGGAGGAGTTGGAAGAACACGCGGTGACTCTAGAGGCAAGGGCGGAGACTCTTGAGGGTCTGCAGCAGCGGGCCGCACAAATCACCGAGCGGATCAGCTTTACCATGAACGCGGACTCCCAGCGGGAGCTCCTCGCCCAGCGCCGCGATGCCCTCGAGGCCTTGAGCGTCTGCCATGATGATGGCCTCGACCACCTCGCCGGGCGGTTCTTGATGGGTCGGGTGACGGATAGGCACAAGCGCGATCACGAGCCCCTCGTCCTACAGAACGCGCGCAAGATGTTCGCCAAGTTCACGCACCAGGACTATGAGTTGGAAGTGGCACGCGGGGGAGAAGGCAGCTTCATGGCCAGGAACAACCGGCGCGCGGTGTCTCTCACGCCCGCTCAGCTCTCGACGGGCACCCGCGCCCAGCTCCTTCTAGCCGCACGCCTTGCCTTTGTAGAAACCAATCAGGCCAAGAGTCCCCTGCCCATCTTCATGGACGAGGCCCTCGACCATTCAGATGCCGAGCGGTTCTCTGCCATCGCCGCGAGCTTGGGCGAAGTTACGCAGGACGGGAGGCAGGTCATCTACCTCACCAACGACGCCACGGACGCGGGGCTCATGGAGCGGGCCTTGGTGGCGGACGGTCACCCCGCGCCGCACAGAATCGATCTGGGCCAGGTGCGTGGAATGGGTTCCCAGCCGATGGCTGCTACGGATCTCGAGTTGGCCCCCATCGCCGTGGTGCCTTCCCCCGAGAGCATGTCGTCAGCGGAATTCGGAGCCCTCATCCAGGTGCCTGCGCTGGAATTGACGCGCGGTCCCGCCGCTCAGCACGTCTTCTATCTCCTCGAAGACAATCTGGAATCCCTACACACTCTGCTCGCATCGCACGTCGACACGGTCGGCCAGTGGCAATCCGTTCTGCGCAACGATGCGACACTGGCTCTGAAGGTCCAGCAAGGTATGAGTACGGCTCCGACTCTCGAGAAGCGCGGCCTCCTCTTGGATGCGTTCTGCCAGGCTTGGGTTGTTGGAAGAGGACTGCCCGTGAGTCTTGAGGTCCTGCTCGGCTGTGGGTGCCTCAGTGACCGCTGGCATGAGCCGCTCTCCGCAATCGCCGCGGGCCTCGACGGCAATGGCACGCTATTCATCGAGGCGTTGCGCTCCAAGAGAGACGAACGCAGCAAAGGCCTGCAAGCCAAGTTCATCGACGAGCTTGAGAGCTCCCTGCAAGTTTCGGGGCACGTCACTGAAGCACCCATGCTTGACAAAGATGAGGTCCAGCGCCGTGTGCTTCTGAGTGACGCGGCCCAGGGGGTGGACACGCAAGGAGTCACGGGCCTCGTCAAGCGTTGGTGGGCACATGCCCAGCGCGGCACATCTACGAACGGGTGACCCGCACCTGGTAGGCGCCGATGGTCTTGGGTTTGGCCTTGTCTGAAGGAACCTCAACAAAGACCTCCAGGCTGGCTGGGCCAAGGGGCAGCTCCAGGCCGGAGACTCGGAAGGGGAAGGTGCCGCCGGCGGATCCCTCTGCTGACATGGGCATGTCGATCAGGCTTTCGCCCTCCGCCGAGGTCACTTTCAGCTGAACGCTCAACGGCTTACTACGTGCCATTGGTTGGACGGCCACCTCGAACGGCCCCGTGTTCACGACATCGACCTCCCAATGCCCGCGCGAATTGGACGTCCAGCCCGAGTCCTTTGTGTCGATTCTCCAGTCCTGGCGAGTGAGAACCGTGAGCGGGGCGATTGGGTGCCCGAGGTGGATGCGCGGAGGGGCATAGTTGTCGGGGCGTGTACTCGAGACGTCATCGAACCAGGCGTTGTAACCGCGCTGGAGATCGAGGAGCACCTCGGGGAACTCCTCTGCCAGATCCCTCTGCTCCAGGGGATCCGCCAGCATGTCGTAGAGCTCGAGAGCCTGCTGGGGGTTCTGGCCTCCGAATCCACTGGGACACAAGAGCTTCCAGCGTTGAGTGCGAAGCATGAAGTGTCTGCCTCGCAGGGCTTCGTCTCCGCGATGGGCCTGGATCACTAACTGTCGGTCCGGCCAAGATTCCCTGTGCCCTTCAAGCAGAGGCAAGATGCTGCGGCCGTCGAGCCCAGCATCCCTGGGCAAGTCCACGTCACAGGCGTCCAGGATCGTGGGTAGCACGTCCACGTGGGCACTGATGCGATCGCTGCCATGCCCAGCCTTCAAACGCCCGGGCCAGTGGGCAAGCAGGGGCGAGCGCACGCCTCCTTCGTGTACGTGGGATTTCATCCCCCGCATGCCCGCCACGTAGCGCTGGGTGTTGGGGCCGTTGTCCACCATGAACAGCACCAGGGTGTTGTCGAGGGCGTCCATGTCCTCGAGCGCGGCAAAGAGCTTGCCGACGTTCTGGTCGATGTTCTCGATCATGGCGAATATACGCGCCAGCTTGTCTGCGTCGTTCTTGGCCGGAAGCGGGTGGCCCACGCTGTCGGGGAAGGCACCCGGTGAGAGGTCCGCTTTCATGTACTTCTGGTAGAGCTCCTCGGGCACGTCTCCGAAGGGTCCGTGCGGAGCGTTGGTCGCCACATAGGCGAAGAACGGCTGGTCGGCTGCCTTGCGCTCGCGCATGAAGTCGATGGCCGCGTCGAAGTACACGTCCGTGCAGTAGCCGGAGGTGGAGACCGCCTCGCCATTCCTGAAGAGCACGGCGTCGGTGTAATCCGCTTCAGCCCCAAGAGGGTCGCTGGGTTGGCCTATTCCCCCGCCGCGATGTACCAGTGACTCCCCGAACCCCTGGTCCATGGCTCGCATGGGATAGCAGTCCCCCAGGTGCCATTTGCCAAATATCCCCGTCCCCCAACCAGCGGCCTTCAGATACTCGGCAACGGTGCGCTCTTCGGGCTCGAGCATCGCGCGGCCGATGTAAGTGTCGATCGCCCGCGTGCGCTGGCACCAGCGGCCCGTCATCAAGGATGCACGAGTCGGGGCACACACCGGACTGACGTAGAAAGTCTCCATGCGCGCACTGCGCCCCGCCATCGCGTCCAGATTGGGGGTCGAGATGACCGGGTTGCCCGCGAACCCGAAGTCGCCGAACCCCTGATCGTCCGTCATGACCAGCACGACATTGGGGCGCGTGTCACCGACCGGAAGCGACTGCGCCTGCGGCGGATCTACGGCGCAAGCCAGGAGGGGTAGGCAGAAGGGAATGGGGTTGAGCGTCTGCATGGTTCCCGTGCGAAGGGACGCCTAGCCTAGCAGGTCATTCACCGGCCTGGGTGCTCGGCGCTCCCCGGCTCCACGGCATCCATCCAGGTCAACGGCGCCTCAAGCTCCACCAACAACTCACCCATGCGCTGCGCCATTGCTGCAAGGCGTGTTGCATGCTCCGTCTGCCCCGCAATATTGTCCCGCTCGTCAGGGTCCAATTCCAAATCAAACAACGCCTCCTCTACGACATCGCGCCGATAGCGAACGTACTTGTAGCGCTGCGTGCATACAGCCAGCTCCTGGGGGCCGTCCACGAACTTGCCCCAACCATCGATATAGAGCAGGTCCTTTCGCCAGTCCTGGGTGCCCGCGCCCCAAAGATCCCGCATGGACTTACCTTGGTAGGTGCTGGGGATGGCGGCTCCGGCCAGATCGAGCATGGTTGGCGCGATGTCGACATTGAGGGCCAAGTCGGTCAGCGAAGTACCGGCTGCAATCTCGCGCGGGAAGCGCACCAGGAGGGGAACGTGGATGGACGGCTCGTAGGCTGTGCGCTTGCGGTAGAGGCCATGCTCACCCCACATGAAACCGCCGTCGCTCGTTACGAAGAGCGCCGTTCGTTCGGCTGTGCCGTTCTCGTCGAGGGCGGCCGTCAAGCGGCCGACGTTGTCGTCCAGTGACAACATCATTTGGTAGTACCCGCGCACGGACATCTCGTGCGTCAGGCCCTCGTCGTCGAAGAATCGGTTGCGCAGGGTGGTGCGCACGCGCTGCACGAAAGCAGGCAACTCCTCAACAGGATCGTGGGCGCTCTCAGGAAGCGGCCACTCCTGATTCGCCAGTGATCCGCGATGGCGCCTGGGAAGGATCGGAGGCCGGTGAAGGTTCTTGAGTGAGATGATGGCGAGATAGGGGCGGTCCCCTTGTTCGTTTATCCAGTCAAGAGCAAGGTCGAAGAGCCGATCGGTGTTGAATCCCAGCAACTGCCTGCGCTCACCATCAATATTGAACGTCTCATCGAGGTACTGGCCCTGCCCGTCGAAACTGACCCAACGATCGAAACCGGGCTGGGGCATGGCGCCAGGGTTGGGGATGTGCCACTTCCCAAAGAACCCTGTGGCGTAGCCTTCTTTCTGCAGCAGCTCTGGAAATCCCAGGCCCGAAGCCAGAAATTTCGCATCATCTTCGTTGCTGCGAATCTGCGTCTTGTGGGCATACAGACCGGTCAAGATGCCCGCGCGCGCTGGGCAACAAAGCGAAGTTGTGACGTAGGCCCGCTCGAAGAAGGCGCCTTCAGCGGCAATTTTATCCAGGCACGGAGTCTGGACGTGCTTGCCCCCCGCACAAGAGAGGGTGTCGAACCGCTGATCATCAGCAAGTACGAGCACCAGGCTAGGGCGTTCGTCCGCGGGTGCTTGGCCGCATCCAGTGAGCACCGCAAGGAGCTGGAGCCCGAGGGCAAGTCGCAAGGAAGGACGTCTCACCGCAGGGCCACTCGCCGACCCTCGGCCGCTGAGACGTATCCCGAGTAGATGATGCGCGTGACTTCTAGCCCCAGCTCCCCGTCTGACGGAGTGGAGCGCCCTTCTCGCACTGCCGCCACGAACTCGTCGCACATGGCTTGGTGGCCCGAGCACCAATCCTCGTCCGGAATAGGCGTGTTCCAGCCAGCTTGCGTACTCGCTTTCTCCATCACGTACTCTTCCCCGAAGGCACCGTCCTCCACGGCATAGGAGCGGAGCATGTTGTTGGGCGAGAGATTGATCTCGAACTGGCAGGTTGAGGCGAGAACCTTCAGGTGGCTCTCCATCCCGCCGAGTTGATTGTCCGAACCAATCGCTACGCCGCGGGTCCCATCGGAGAATCGAATGGTCAGGCAGCCCCAGTTCTCCACGTCGACCCAGCCTGTTGTAATTTGCGGTTCCGGCCCTGCCGATGCCGCCCGGGAGAGGTCCGCTACCTCACAGTTCACCTCCACGGGAACGATCGGTTCGCCGCGACTCTGCCCCTCTGCCTTCTTGAGAGCCACCATGGCGCCGATGGGGTGAGCGGCCAGTCGAATCAGCGCGCCCCCGCCGTTGTAGCGCCAGAGCTTGGCGTAGGGGGTGTGGGATCCTGAGTGGGTTTCCCAGCCACGCATCTCCAAGGCGACGGCCCCCGAAGAGCTGAGGAGCTCTTGGGCGCGACGGAAGGACGGAGCGTGCACCCAATTCTCGCCGTACATCAACTGGACGCCTGCCGCCCGCGCACTGTCCACCATGGCCTGGGCATCGGCCAAAGCAACCTTGAGCATTTCGGGGCGCGACGTGTTTGAGACTTCTTCGTCTTCTGCCCCCTCGGGCAGGTCCTGCCCGACGTAAGCGGTCAATGGTTTCGTGCACACGATGTGCTTGCCCGCTTCCGCGGCCTTTTCGGCAAAGGGACGGTGCAGATGGTTCGGCACGCAAAGGTCGACGATCTGGATGTCTGGTCTGGCCAGCAGGTCATCGATGTCTTCGCAGACTGCCGGGACGCCATGGGCCTTGGCGTACTCTTCACCGCGCGCCTGGGTCCGCGAGGCAACGGCCAAAATGCGCGCGTCCCGTACCCGTCCATAGCAACGGGCTCGGGTCTGGGCTAGAAATCCAGCCCCGACGATGCCTACTCCAATGGTGTTGCTGTCAGTCATCGGTTGTGAATGCCGCGCGGGCGATCTCTAGGGTCTCAAGGTTGCCAATGTCGTGGAAGGTCCCAGTGATGGGAGCGGCCCCCATGGGATGATGCGCATGCAGCCACTCTAGGAAGTAGCCGGGTGCGTCGAGATTGTGGTTTTCGGACGCGTACTGCGCCAGTTCGCTACGGATCGACCCCGGAAAGAAGTAGAGGCAAACCGCGCTTAGATTGGATTGAGGGTCATCGGGCTTCTCGCGAAAACCCGCAATGGTGCCGTTTTCGGCCAATGAGACCTCGCTGTAGCGCCCAGGGGGAACGGGGGAGGGAATCTCCCGAACCAGCAAGAGGGTGCGCTGCTCTTGCCCAAAGCGTTCGGCATAAGGCCCGAGGTCAAAGTCGATCAGGTTGTCTCCGGCCACCACCAGCACAGGAGCGCCGAGATCAGCGAGGGCTTCAATCCCCAGTGCCATGTCGGCCACTGCCCCCAGTCGGTTCTCGTTGGTATCTGTGCCATCGCTCAGGATTCGCAGGGAGACATGAGTCCCATAACCCGCCGCCCATTCTTCGAAGGCCTCTCGGAATCGATCGTTCGTCACCACTACAACCTCGTCCACCTCTTCCAAGGCCAGGACCCGGTCGAGCAGCCTAGTGAGTACGGGCTTCCCCGCCACGTCCAACAAGGGCTTGGGGCAGTTCCGGGTGAGCGGATAGAGGCGGGTCGCAAATCCCGCGGCCAAGACAACAACCTTCATGGTCAGGACTCGTCACCGACGACTTGGGGAAACAAACTACTCCACCCGGCCTGGCTCAGGACTTGAGCCAAACGGCTCAAGGCACCCGGGTCGGTGTGCATGAATACCGCAGAGCCGCCTGAACCACAGAGCTTCGCACCCGCGCCATAATCCCGCCCCAGGGTAACAAGCTCCTGGTCACGCGGGGCGATGTCGAAGACCGAGCGGCGCAGCTCGAAGTTGCGGTCCATCAGAGCAACGAGGCGCGCATGGTCGCCCCCTTGGAGAGCGGCGACCCCCTCTACCACTAGTTCGGGCAACTCTCGCATGACCTCTCGCACAAGCTCGTCCCCAGCTTCCCAACGGGAGAGGACGCTGGCGTGCACATCCCCCGAGGATTGTCCCGGCTCTGGGTCCCATGCCAGCAACAGGGGTGGCAGGAGGTCCGGCTTCAGCCGTTGTACTGCGGGCTTGGGACCTGAGAAGTCCATGGACAGGAGCCCGCGATGCGCTTGCAAAACACGGTCCTGTGGACCCGCCACTAGCCCCAACTCTTCCGTCTCGGCCTCCTGCGCCAGGACGGCGAGAACCTCTGGTCCCAGGTCCACGTCATAATGCCCACCCAAGGCGCGTAGGGCGGCGACGATGATGCCGCTGGATCCGGACAAGCCCGCCTGGCGAGGGATGTCCGTCTTGAAGCGCAGGGAAAAGCCGCGCGTCTCGACTCCCAACTCTGGGTGCGCGGCAACAAGCCTCTTGACCGCAGCCGCCAGAAGCTCGGTACCTCCGCTGCCCGCGCATGGATCCAGTTCGGCGGCGAGGGGGGCCTCCAGCGAGCAACGCATAATCTCATCACTACCGTGGAGCTCGATGCTCTCGCAGAATTCTAACTGAACCTGCGCCATGAATCCGTCGAAGGTGAAGCCCAGCACCCGACCACCGTAGAGGTCTGAGGGGTTTCCCAGCAGGCCAATGCGGGGATGTGCGTGGGTGGTGATCGTCTTCATCGAAGGGCGCCGTTCGCTCGGGGTCATTGTAGGCTTCATGACCGTCCGACACGGTCGGTAGACACCGCAATCCCGCTGAGAGCTAGCGCCCCTTGACCTGCAACTCTATCTCCGCAAAGCCCACGCCCGTCAGGGTCGGGTCCTCGCCTCCAGTCTGATCCACGATTCTGATTAGCAAGCTCCGCACCTTCTGGGGCCGGCCGAAGTGGATCGGCGTCTTGGTCAGGCGATCGGGCTCGAGTGTGGCTACGATTGGATCTCCCCGACCATTCACGGTGACCTCCACTCGGGTTGCCAACGTCGTGCGGGAGCCATCGTCTCGAACGATGCGTGAGTGACTCAGCAGCAGCACGTCCGCTCGTACGGGTCGGCTGAGGGTGACGCTTATTTCAGGAGAGATGTCCCCATCGATGCTGACCCAGCCACGAATCTGGTTGTTGTCGACAGCTCGGTGCGGCTCCCAACCAGGAATGAAGGATGACGCCTTGACGTTTTCCACCATCCCGTTCATTTGGTTGTGTAGCCCGTCCGTGGCGTACTCAAGCATCTTGGGGTCAAGGGCGGAGCGGATGTTGAAATTGAGCGGCTTTGTGTCAATGGCTACAGACTCGCCCGTTGCCTCGTCCAAAACGTGGGCTCTTGCCCATACTTCGTAGGTCCCGGGGCCTGGCATGCTGAAGCGGGCGGCGTAGCGCTCACCGCGCTTGGCCTTGTCTGGGTTGCCCGTCACCGTTGCAAGGAGCTTGGAGCCCTGTACCGACAGATCCAGGCTGCGACCGGACTTGGAGTTCCGGGCATGTACGGCGATCAGGTTGCGCCCAGGCACGAGAAGTTCCTTGAGCTCGCTGGCACCCAGAATCGTCTCAAAGCCGTCCGTCTCCCAATCCACCTCGGCTGCCATCGTGCCGTTCACGTATAGAGTGAGGGCACCCAATTCTGCCGGCCTAGGGCCCCCTTGGTTCACTACTGCCCATTCCGGGATTTCAGTCAATTGCCCCTTCTTGCTCCTGAAGTCACCCTTGGACTGAGCCAGGTAGAGTGCGTCAAAATCTGCCTCGGCGTTATCCATGGCCGTGAGAGAGATTCCGGTCACATGGCCGTCTTTGCCCATGTCGGCCCACAGGTCTCGTGTCACAACCGTCCAACGCTCGGGCGCTCTTGATGTGATTTCGATCGCGGGATTGAAGGCGATCTGATTCTCTCCAGCAAAGTAACGCACGCTGCGCCCCCAAGCTCCATCGATGGCGAGCTGGATCATTACGTTGTTCGCAGGTTTGCGCCAAGCAAACTGGAGGTAGCGATACTCACCGTCGCCGGGCTTGGCCCGGATAGGGAAACCCCAGCCTGGAATCCGAACTTTGTGCCGCTGGCGAGGCGTAATCCTCAGGTAGGTGTCTCCGCTGAATGCATCTCCACTCACGTTCAGGGCCATGCCGGAGCCCTCGGTCAGGTGGGACACAAACTCCTTTTCCTCATCAAAGAGCTTTACCAACTCGCCCTGCACGCCTCCTCCCCCCGCGCCGAAATTGAGCGTCAATTCAGGGCTGGTCAGCTGGTTGGGTTGAAGCTCAAGTTCCTTGCGGAGCCAGATGTCCGAAGCCGTCCATCGTGTTCCCACAGCCAACCGGGCGCTGTCCTTGGGGCCAAAAGCCCCTGCACCCAATTTCCAGCCCTTCGTGTCGAAGGCGGGCTGAGCCCATCCTTCGGAGGGGGCCTTGGTGGTGTAAGTCCATTCCGCACCACCGTTTCGACTGTCTGCTAGCAGCACGCCTCCATGGGTCAAGTAATCCACCTGCTTGACGCGCAATCCAATCTCTTCCTCCCCTTCAAAAACGTACTTGTTGAACAGCTCGTCGCCGAAGGAGGAGACCCAGAGGGTGATCGGGCTATCGCCAGCAGCGCGCAAGGAAACGTCTTCCTCGGGATTGTCGTCTCCGTACGTCACGGCTGAGCGCCCACCGCCGGGACCCGACTTGGGTGAGGATGCGCGGTTCAAGAACAGGAGGCAGTAGGAGGTAGTGGAGTGTTCGCGACCCCAGGGGTCCCCCCAACTGCCCTTGCCGCGCTGCTGCTTGAGGAGTTGACGCGCACCCTCCCGATACCAGTTCTGGCCGTTGAACATCTCGACCTCCGCAAATGCGCCGACTCGCTCGATGCCGTACATGTAGTAGTGGAACCAGGCGTTGTTCCCGTGTCCCAGATTCGTCGTAGGCGAGAAGTTACGGTCCAGCCAACCAAGACCTGAACGCTGTGCGACTTCAACTTCATGCTTTAACGCCTTCCACTTCGATAGATGCGGCAGGCACAAGGATAGGACGGTGACGCCGGCGGCCGACATGGAACCGGTAGCCCCGCCCCCAGGGGCGTACCCAAACCCCCCGTCACTGGTTTGGTAGAGCATGACGCGCTCCGCGAGGCGCTCCCACGCGGGAGGGGGTACCTCCAAGCCCAGCTTCACCGCAGCCCAGAGCCCCAGTGCGCCGTACTGCGTGTTCGAGAGATCCTTGTGATTTGCGCTGGGATTTCCGTGACCGCCAGGATATCCCCAGTCGCCTATCTGCCAGTCGAGAAGCTCGTCCAGGATCCCCGCGGCATGGTCCTTCCAGCGCTTCGGATCCGCAGCCACGAACGCCATGAGTTGCGTCCCAGCCTCGTAGGTGTAGCGCGGGGGCCGCGCGGCCAGGTAGGCAAGGGCACGCCGCACGGCCTGGTGCTCCTTGGGCACGCCAGACTTCAGTAGGGCGTAGGCTACGAGGGCCGTCCCCCCGGTCGTGTACCGGGCCTGCTGATCCGCCCAGGACCCATCCAACTCCTGTTCATGCAGAAGGTAGGCAACGCCCTTGTCGATGGCCTGATTGATGGCGATTTCTGTCTTGCGCCACTGGGCCTCCGCACCTTTGGCGGAACTGCCCTGATTGGGGCTTACCGAAATTCTGAAGCGCCCCAAGGATCGCGCGGCACCCGTATTGAATTCAAGGTCCAGAACCAGGGTCCGCCGGCCTCGCTTCAGCGCCTCCTCGAACTGCACGACGATTTCCTGCGGCCCGCGTCCAGGGCCGGGGCTCCAAGCGGTGTCATCACGCGTGTCCATCGCAGCATTTGCCGGCCAACCGACGGCTGCTTCGCTAGCCGTTAGATTGATGCAACTCATCCAGCGCGACGTGCGCCCCACGACCGAACGCACACGAATTTCGCTCAGGGCATAGTTGCCCTTCTCGCCATGCCCAGGCCCGTTGCCGGGCAGCGAATCGTGAGCCAGGGCCTCCAGGCGCAAGGCCCCCACAGTGTCCATGTCCACCGGACACTCCACTCTGATTCGCTTGACACCTTCTGCAGCGGTGACCAGGACCGAACCATCTTCCAGCACACTCGCAGATCCGCCGGGCTCGACCTGGACCGAGTTAGGGGTCAAGACGCCCCATTCCTGGGCCCCCAGGGGGGCCGAAAGGAGTAGTCCGGGTAGGAAGAAAGGCCACCGCATGGGGCCATGGTAGGGGCCCCCTCTGGGTTGGGTGGAAGGAATCTCAAGACGCGCACCCACAAAACTCGATGAAACAGGACATCCCGGCTCCCCTCCGCCCCCCTCCCCCATGCAGTCCAACGTCACGTCCCCAGACCACAACGCAACCCCGATCATGCTCTCCGCCGTGGTTCTGGCGCTCTTGGCCGTAATGGCCTTGCCGATGCGCTCACCGGCCCCCTCCAGCCCGCTCACTCCCAGCGCGCAGCATGCACCTGAGGTCTCCACGCATACTCTGCGCGAAGCCCTCGGCGGCTACCACCGCGACCATGGGGAGTGGCCCGGCCTGCCACCGCAGTCGGGACTGGAGCGCAAGCACTACTCCACCTGGCTCGTTCGCCAACTTTGCATGGCCAGCAATGGCAAGGGCGAGGTTAGTGATGCGGTCAAGCCCAGCCACCCCTTCGGGCCCTACCTTGAGCAGAGCGGGTTCATGAATCCAGTCAACGGCCGCTCAGACGTGTACTTGTTGAATGACGACGAGTGCATGCCTTTTGGTGCAGACGGCCACAGCGCTTGGATTTTCGATCCGTGTAGCGGTGAGTTGCACATGAATGCCATCGGATGCATCGAGTCAACGGGTCAGCCCTATTTCGATTTCTAGTACAGACGGTTACACCCATGACAAACGTGGACAATTCTAAGCCTCGCTCGACCATCTCACTTCTGCACCTGATGCTCGTGCTGAGCACAATCTCCATTCTCTCCTGTGCAGCGATTCTACGCTGGTTCGGGCGGGCGGACATTACCTTGGATAGTGCGGTGAGTTTGTTGGCCGAGGACCTTCGCCACGTACAGGCAAGGGCTTTGCTTGAGAACGCCGAACTGCAAGTGGTCTTCTTCGAAGATGGAGGGGGCTACGAGGTCCTGAACGCTAAGGGCCAGCCCATCCCCGGCCCCATTGGCACGCCTTCCTACCTGAGACGCTATGACGCAGATGCGGTATTCGCAGGGGTGATGATTGGAGCGTTGGACTTGGGCGGCGCACGCCGAATTCGCTACACGCCATCTGGCGCGACTCCCTCACAGGGGACCATTACCGTCGCCTTCGGGGATGATGTGCGCTCGCTGGCATTGTCCGGCGATCCAGCACCCACAGCCCTGGCTCCACAGGACTGAAGCCGCGGCCTTCGACACCCGAATAGAAAAGAGGCCGCTCCCAAGGGAAGCGGCCCCACGCGCCTTCGCTGTTTTTGAGGTTCAGCACGTCAGATGAGGGGGTGGCAGGACCCACTCACCAGCGCCATGGAGGGATTCGCAGACCGCCGTGACGCTCCCGGCGAAGAACAATGCCCCTCGCCGGACAATCGACTCTAGCAGGCCGCGGCGAGAATGGGGCAAGAGAATCAATCTCCTGGCAGTTCGTAGCTTGGAACGGAAGGATCGATTTCTTCGCTCCATGCCAGTAAGCCGCCGCGCATCCCAAATACGCTGGTGAACTGGTGCCCAACAAAGTAGCTGGCCACCTGTAGTGCCCTCTCCCCGTCCCTGCAGACGAATACGAGGCGGCGGTCCTTAGGCAGGCTCATGTACTTCTCGGAGTGGTCGAAATCGAGATACTCCGCCTCCGGAATCCGTGAAAGTTCCCGTTCTTCTGGAGGTCGACAATCGATGAACGAGAACTCTTCCCCCTGGTCAAGCCACTGCTTGACCGTTTCTGGTTCCAGCTGGATCTTCCCGTCCAGTTCTTCCGCCTGGAGAATAGTCTGGACCACTTCATTCACATCCAGAATGTTGTGGTCCGCCGCCACCTTCGCCAGAGTTTCGTGCGGCTGAAAAGCACATGCGGAGCAGCCACCAATGTGATAGCGCTGAAATAAGGCCCGTTGCGCTGCGGGTGCCGCCTTCAGGATGGCTTCCATTGTCATGGAGGGTTCAATTCTCATTATTGATCACTCTTTACGGGCTACCTTGGTGAATTGCATGGGCGTTTGGATCGGTTGTTGTGCCAGGTTGGTTTGGAAATATAGAATCTGTGGACACGTTATGTTCGCGCGCCAACTTACTCCTCTTTCCATCCTATTCTTGACCACACCGTTGGCCTTGGCGGGTTCAGGGGATTTTACAGTAAATCTCGGTCGCGGAGCGGTCACTGTGCACGTTCCGGACGTCTACCAAGCCGGCGAACCAGCCCCTTTGATTGTCCTTCTACACGGATACTCGGGAAGTGGAGCTTGGCAAGAATTTTATATGGGCTTCCGTCCGTACCAAGAGGAGTACGGGTTCATCTATACCTATCCGGACGGCCTAACCGACAGTTCCGGCTATCAGTACTGGAACGGGACGGATGCCTGTTGCGACTTCGATAATAGCGGCGTGGACGATGCGGCATACCTGAAAGATCTGGTGACCGCCATCCAGCAGCAGGTCGACATCGACCCCCGCCGGATCCACTTCGTGGGACATTCCAACGGCGCCTTCATGGCCTACCGAATGGCCTGCGAACACGGCGATTGGGTGGCCTCCGTCGCCGGGCTGGCAGGTGCAACGTTCAAGAACCGCGCCATGTGCACCCCTAGTGAGCCGGTTCACGTGCTCCAGATCCACGGCACCAGTGATTCGACCATCGGGTACAACGGGGGTTGGATCTACGGCGTGCCCTATCCGGGCGCCCTAGAGAGCGTGCTCACGTGGGCCGCTTACGACGGGTGCGATCCCGTGCCGGACAATTCCTCTCCCAACATCAACTTGGACGCGTCGGTCCCGGGCAAAGAGACCGTGGTCTCGCGCTATGAGAGTTTATGTTGGCCCACGGGCGCGGCGGAGCTTTGGAAAATTCAGGGTGGTGGCCATGTACCCACTCTCACGACCCAATTCCCAACCAAGGTGATCAAGTGGCTCTACCGTCATCCCAAGCCCGGGGTCACGGCAACGCGCTACTGCAGCCCCGCTGTGAGTAACTCGAGCGGTCAGGCGGGCTGGTTGGACGCGAGCGGAAGCGATGCCCTGCAGCACAACAACTTCTTCCTGACGGCCTCGAACCTGCCCACCAATCAGTTCGGGTATTTCCTGGGTTCCCTGCAAGCGGACTTCGTCCCGAACCCGGGCGGATCGGAGGGGAACCTCTGTGTCGGTGGCACCGTCCTGCGCTTCACGTCAATGCTTGGGAACTCCGGCGCAGGCGGCTTTATCGCGGACAAGCTGAAATTGAACTCGCTGCCCGGTCCGCCTCCTAACGCAATCGTGACCGGTGACACCTGGTACTTCCAGGCCTGGTTCCGGGACAAGGCAACTTCCAATTTCACCGACGGCCTATCGGTCCTGTTCCGCTAGAGCAAGATTCTCAGATGCGGTAGGCGTCGTCGGTGGGCCGCAGAGGGCGATGCATGTGCAGGGGTCGCCGTAGTCCGCCCGGACCCGGGGCGGGGCGTGTGTTTTGTTTCCACTGCTCGTAGATCTCGCGCGAGAGGGCGGTATCTACGCTGATGTCCCCGTAGCGGTCACCATCCTCAGCGCGTTGGATGTTCACCTTCTGATGCCAGCAGTGCATGCCGCTGGCGGGATCGGGCTGAACGGGGAAGGTCATGTTCTGGTTGACTCCGGTCTCCTTCCAGAACACGCGCTCGCTGTCAGGATCGCTTGAACTGAACGGCCGCGCGCCCTGCTTCGCCCGGAAGAGGAACTTCGAGCCCGTGCGCTCAATATCCACCAGGGAGCTCGCGCCAGTGGCTCCCGAACCTGAGAACATGCGCCAGCGGCCCACGTGATGGGAGCAGGCCACCACACCCGGGTGCATGCCCTCTGTCACCCAGACGCGCGGGATGAAATACCCGATTTGCGTGTGAACGCGCACGAGATCCCCAGTCTTGAGGCCAAACTGGGTCGCATCCTTCGGGTTCATCCACAGGGGATTGGTGTGGGAGATCTCCTGCAACCACTTGGCGTTGGCCGAGCGGGTGTGGATCAGGGTGGGCAGACGGAAGGTGGGTAGGAGGGCTCGGTCCCCGGCGGCCAGATCCATGGCGCTCCAGTGCACCTGACTGCGCTGGTACGAGGGCAGCACACCCTCGTCAAAACCCCATTCCCCCATCACGGGCGCGAAGATCTCGATGCGTTTGCTGAGGGTCTTGAAGCCGGCCCGGAAATCGCCGGGCTCGATCTCCAGACCCGAGGCGTCCTTGGCCTGGGTGGCGTAGCGCTCACGCCCCGCGTAGGGCACCTCAAATGCGCCGTGACGGCGCATGTACTCCAGGGGCGACTGACCTTCCTTCTCGGCGGCTTCCGGCAGCCCCGGGACGTTGCCAAACACATCCGACCAGTACTCGTCCATCGTCGCGGGCTCGCCTGGGCGGTCCGGGGACTCAAAGTACTTGGCGATACCCAGGGATCCATCGGGATCGATGGCGTGGGTGAGGGCAATCCAGAACTCGGCCTCTTCCCAGACTTCACCGGGGTTGAACCCCAGGGTCGTCTGCGGGTTGGCCCCTTTCAGGCGCTCATACTCACGCAGCACCGGCTGGCGGAAGCCGATCCAGGTGGCCGCGTGGGTTTCCTGACTCATCACGTCGTGACGCTCCGGGGCGAGGCCCACGGGTAGCACGTAGTCGGCCCACTGGGCCGTCTCGTTCCAGGTGGGCGTGAGCGCCACGTGGCAACCGATACGCGAAGCGTGTTCGAACATCTCTATCCACGAACAACCGTCGGGGTTGGTCCAGACAGGGTTGTAGACGCGCGTGAAGTAGACGTCGACTTTGGAGTCCTGCTCGCGCAAGAGGTGCGGCAGGAGGAAGCTCATCTCGTAGTGGGCCAGGGGCCATTCCTTGGGCCACAATCTCTCGTTCCAGCGCGAGTTGGGCGGGGGGTTCAGGCTGGGCTTGGGCACGAACTTGTCCCAGGAGTTGGGATTCAAACCACCCTTTGTGCCCACCGAGCCAGTCAGGCTGTGCAGCAGCATCAGAATGCGCGCCACCTGCCAGCCGCCAAGGTTGCCCGCCGCGGTACTGCGCCAGAGGTGACTGGTGAAGGCACTGCCCGCTTCCGCGATGCGGTCCGCGAGGTACTCGATCGTGCCTTCTTCGATCTGGCACTCGGCCATCGCGTACTCCGGTGTGTACTCCGCGTACTCCTCAGCGAGCAATTCGAGGTAACGCTCCAGGGTTTGCGGACCCTCTGGGTCCTTGCTCGCGAGGCAGTCCGCCCAGTTGGTCCAGCGCCGCATGAAGTCCTTGTCCACGCGACCTGAAGTCAGCAGCAGGCGCGCCACCGCCAGCAACATGGCCCCTTCGCTGCCCGGCCAGGGAGAGATCCAACGGTCCGCGTGGGTGCTGGTATTGGACAGGCGCGTGTCCACCACGGCGATTCGCGCCCCGTTGTTCTTGGCCTCGATGATGCGCTGCGCGTGGGGATTGAAGTAGTGGCCCGTCTCCAGGTGCGCGGAGATCAGGAGGATGAACTTCGCGTTGGCGTAGTCGGGCGACGGGCGATCCGCTCCGAATGAAAGCGAAAAGCCCAACCGCGCCGATGCGCTGCAGACGTTGGTGTGCGAGTTGTGGGCGTCCACACCCCAGGCCTGCAGCATGCGCAGGACGAAGTGATCTTCACCGGGACGCCCCACGTGGTACATGATCTCGTCGTGCCGCTCCTCGCGCAGGGCCTTGCCGATACGCGCGCCAATGTCGGCCACGGCCTCGTCCCAGGAGACCTCTTCCCACTCGCCGCCCCCGCGGGGGCCCTTGCGCTTCAGGGGTTTGAGGATGCGTTCGCTGTCGTTGACCTGGTTGATGGTCGCCGGGCCCTTGGCGCACAGGCGCCCACGGGAACCCGGGTGCAGGGGGTTGCCCTCGAACTTGGCAATCTCGCCCGAAGACTTGTCCACGAAGGCCAGCAGGCCGCAACCCGACTCGCAGTTGAAGCAGATGGTCGGGATGCAGCGGTAGTGGATTTCCTTGCGCTCGGGCCAAGCCCCGCCGTCGTACTCGACCCAGTCGTCCCAGTCCTCGGGTTCGGGGCCGATGGCCAGTTCCCAAGGGGAGGTGCGGCCAATCGCTTGATCTGTGTGGGCGTCCGTCATAGGTCTTTTAGCTGATGGGCAGGGCCTGTCCGGCGCGCACCAGCAGGTCCTCTTCGACCCACAGGCCGATCAGGGCCAGGGCGGCAGCGCCCGGAAGAAGGATTGCCCCACCGGCGAGGATCGCCAGCAGGGGCACGAGAACACCCAGGGCCACGCCCGCTCCCCAGTGCCGGCGCGCGTAGGGTCCGTGGGACAGAAGCCGAACGGCGCGGGCATACTCTGCCTCGCGCTTGCGGGGGGAGGCCTTGCCCTCCAGGAGGGTGGCGATCAGGTGGGTCACCAGGCACACGGCCAGGATCTTGGGCAGGGACGCTACGAGCCCCGGTTCGAGCGCCACGCCAAAGGCATCCATCAACATCAATACAGATGCCCCTGCGAGCCCCGCCTGGATCACGAGGTGCACAGCCAGCCCACGGCGCATCCAAAGCACGCGCCCCTTGGCTTGACCAAACAGGTAGGCGGTGTAGGCCGCCGTCCAACCACCGAGAACGAGCGCCCCAAAGGCAAGCAGCCACGAGCCGCTGAACAGGCAGGCAACCAGCACGGCGCTGTACCCGAGGATGATGAAGCTGCCGCGAACGAGCCACGAGTCCCAGTTGGGCCGCAGGAAAATATAGAGGAAACGCTCAGGACGCTTGAGGTCGGCGACGAGCAGCAGACCCGTGAGACCCAAGAAGACCAGCGCCACGGCCGCCGCGATGACGCGTGTGAATGAGGCTTCGGGGGAGGGGAGGCCCGCGCCCATCCACTGGCCCAGGAAGGCCACGGGCAGAACCCCGGCGCATACGGACTTCGTCCAGAGATAGGCGCTGACCCGCCAGCCCCAGATCTGGGAGCGGGGCACGTCATAGGTGGTACGCGCAGTCTCTGTGCCGTGTTCAGCCTCGAATCTCTGGGCGGCCTCGCGCTCGCCCGAAGGCGGCTCGGACCAGATGAAACCCTGGGAGAGGTTGGTTTCACCAGGCTCAATACCCGCCGAATCTACCCCGATGTAGAGCACGTTGGGTTGTGTTCCCGCTTCCGGCTTGCGCACGGTGAGGTCGCCGTCCCTCTTCAGTTGCGAGACCCTGCTCTCAGGATCGTGGAAATCACCGGGGATGATGGCCTCGGTCGGGCAGACCACGGCACAGGCGGGGGCGAGCCCACGCTCGGTACGATGCTCACAGAAATGGCATTTCTCCGCGATGCCCGACTCCTCGTTGATGTAGATCGCGTCGTAAGGGCAGGCGTGGGTGCAGCCCTTGCAGCCGATGCAGACCTCGGGGTCCACATCCACGATTCCGTTTTCGTGCTTGCTGAGGGCCGTAACCGGGCAGATCTCCACGCAAGGGGCCTCCGTGCACTGGTTGCAGCGCAGGACCGAGAATCCCCGACGCACGGAAGGGAACGTGCCGCTCTCGGTGTATTTGACCCATGTGCGAAAATTGCCCACGGGGACATCGTTCTCGGACTTACAGGCGACCGTGCAGGCGTGGCAGCCAATACACCGCGTGTGGTCGATGACAAATCCGAGTTGCACGGGAGAGTGGCTTGGTTGGGTTGCCGGAGACTCTTCGGGGGGAGGACGAGGTAGGTCTCAGGGTAGCTAAACCATGGGGCTCAGGGCCCCTGGTTCGGGCTAGAATTGCCACCGCACCCATGGTCGATTCTCTGCTTCTGCTCGCCCCCCCGGCCTTGGCCGCCCTGGGATTCGCCATCGAGTCGATCGGGCAGCGGCGCGATGTCTCGCGTTTCCCAGCACCGGGCAAGCGAGTCCGGGTAGGCAACACCCACCTTCATGTTCGCACCCGAGGGGAGGGTGCGCCGGTGATCGTGCTCGAAGCCGGAGCCGGAGCCTGGTCCACGCACTGGGACCCTCTCATCGGCCCACTCTCGGAACTGTCCACGGTCATGGCCTATGACCGGGCTGGACTAGGGTGGAGCGATGCTGGTGAAGAGCCGCGGAGCGCAGAGTGTGCCGCCATCGAACTCGCGGAGCTCCTGCGGCAGGTGAAGCCGGAGGCCTCAAAGATCATCTTGGTGGCGCATGCGGAGGGGGCCCGGATCGCCCGCGCGTTCGCCAGCCGTTACCCGCACAAGATGGGAGGGCTGGTCTTCGTGGATGGCTACCACGAGTCCCTTGAACCGTCTCTCCGACGGGAGGGCGTCCCGTCGCCCCAAGTCAGCACGGCCATGCTGGCTGGGCTCATGTGGGCAGGACGGTTGGGACTCCTGCGCCTACTCCGCTATCCCCCCTTGGCCCCAGGACTGGAAGAGACAACCTTGGGCCGGGCCAACTTGGAGGCCATTGCCTCCCTCTCGCGCAGCCCACGGGTTCTCGCTGGGATGCTTGCCGAGCAGAGAACCTCATTGGAGAGTGACGGGAAGCTCGCCGCCCATCCCTCGGACCAGCAGATGCCCTGCCGCACTTTGGTGGCCGGAGCGTCCCTGCCTGCCGAAGGCCTGCCGGAGGAGTTCCCGCGCGAGAAGTTCAACGCCATTTGGGCCCAATCCTCGGCCCAGCTGGCGGCTCACCCGGGATCAGTGGAGGTCTTGGAGGGCGCCGACCACCTTCTTCCGCTTCGCCACCCACAAGCAATCGTGGCGTGCGTACGTGATCTCCTGGAGCGGGGTGCCAAGTCCTAGGGCCGTTGGCCCGGGAATCCTCGATTTCAGACACTCTAGGACGGCTGAAGCTCGCATGCGGACGCGGGTATACTGCCCAGCCGTCACGCAGCCCTGCTCGACCCAATTTCACCCCACCCCAGATCCCGATGATCTCCCATATCGCCATCGCCTCCGTGACCCTGCTGGGCCCCATGCCATTGGCTCAGGATCCGCCCACGCCTGTCTCAGTCGAAGACATAGACAACATGGACCCGGAGATTTCAGCCCTGATCGCCAGCGTCCTTGCCCAGGCTCAGGCAGACCCGGCCTCCGGAACGGCGCATGCGGAGCTGGGGCTCGTGTATGAAGCCAATACCCTCTATCACGCCGCCGTTCGCTCCTACACAAATGCCATCGCGCTGTTGGACAACTCAGCCGAGTGGATCTATCGCCGGGCCGTGGCTTTAGACGCCAGTGGAGACCCGATCGCTGCCCTGGCGGACATGCGCAAGTCTGCGGATGCGCTGAAGAACACCCCCGTCATACAAGCGCGGCTGGGGGCAATGTTGCTCGCCCAGGGGGACATTCAGGGTGCTGAGTCGGCCTTCATGCAAGCCATCACCGCCGAAGCCAAGCAACCCCAACCCGTCGCCTGGCCCCAAAGCCGTGTGGGGCTCTGTCAGGTTCGCATTGCCCAGGAGAGCTGGATCGAGCCCAGCGAAATTCTGGAGAGAATCGTCGTAGAGAATCCGGGCTACCGCCACGCGCACTACCTACTTGGGCTGTGTTATATGGAGCTTGGTCGCGAAGCGGACGCCAACGCCCACCTGCAGGCCGGCGTGAATGCTTGGCCCGAGTACCCGCCCGATCCCCATCAGCCCCGGCTGGACAAGTACTCGGTGGGCTTCCACCGCCGCATGATGGGGATAGAGAACATGCTTATGGGGGGACAGGTCGAGCCGGCCATCCAGTCCATGACGGAGATGCTGGTCGCCAACTCTAACAATCACGCCGTCCTGCATCTCTTGGGACGGGCGCACCTGATGACTGGCAACCTAGACCTGGGTATCGAGACCCTACGCAAGGCCGAGAGCGCTCATCCCCAGTCGGTAGACATCAAAATCGAGTTGGGCACGGCCTTGATGAACAGAATGGCCATTGGCATTACGGATATGGACTTGGAGACGCGCCAAGCGATCGTTAACGAGTTCACAACCAAGGCACAGGAGGCTATCTCCATCGCGCCCAACTTAGGCCGCGCCCACTACTTCATGGGTCTTGTTCATTCATTTACCCTCGACCCAACTGCGCCTGATCCGCAGACGGCGAACTCGGCGCTGCAGTCCATGAGCACTGCGCTCCAATTGGGGTGCTCCGAGCCTCAACTGCTTGAGCGGCTCGCAAGCCTGTATGCCCAGACCGGGCGCCAAGGTGAGATGCTGCGCTTCGCCATGGCGAATGCGGAACGCAACATGGGTAACCCTAGTGCTTTCATCTTCTTGGCGCGGGCACAATTCACCGTGGGCAATTCAACGCAAGCTGTGAGCGCCGCCAAGCGTGCTTTTGAATTGGCTCCGCGTGAGCCCCAGGTGGCCATGTTCTACGTACAGACCTTGGTCTCCACCCAAGACATGGATGAGGCCGTCCGCCTCGCCAATTGGATGAGTCAGGTGATGGCAGCCAACCCTGACGTGCTTGCGTTCTGCCAGAATGTGCGCGAAGTCGCACGGACAGGATCCTTGCCCGGGCAGACACCCCCCAAACAAGACGGCGGGAATCAAGAGTCACAGAAGGACTCCGCGCCCAATGCCCCCCGCTCTTCCCGATGATCACTACGGCCCCTGGAAACTCACCCACCATGCATGTCCTCCCCCGCCTTCGCAGCGCATTACTCCTGCCCGTTGGCCTTGCGGCATTGTCTCTAAGCGCCCAGGGACAGGATCCGGCGGCTCCCTGGTTTCAGGAGGAAGCTGCTTCCGCCGGCCTCGACTGGAAACACGTCAGCGGTGCGCCAGCTGATCGCCATTGGTTCCCGGAAATCATGGGTGGTGGTGTGGCCCTCTTGGATTATGACGGGGACGGGGATCTCGACGTGTACTTCGTGCAATCGGGCTACCTGATTCCGGAAGACGGCCAGACCTCACCCACCAACCGACTGTTCAAGAACATGTCCGTTGAGAGGGTTGCTGGGGAAAATCCCGGAGGAGCCGGATTCGTGGATGTGACCGAGACCGCCGGCGTTGGCGACGACGGCTACGGCATGGGCGTTGCCTGCGGGGACTATGACGGAGACGGGGACGTGGATCTCTACGTCACCAACGTGGGCCCCAATCGCTTCTACCAAAACCAGGGCAACGGCACGTTCAAGGACATCACCGCACGCCTCAAGGTCGGTGATGGCCGCTGGGGCACGAGCACCGCCTTCCTGGATGCGAACTCCGATGGCAAGCTCGACCTCTTTGTAGTGAACAACCTCAATTGGTCTCCGGGGATCGAGACTCCTTGCAACAACTACCGCAACAAACCCGATTTCTGCAGCCCTAACAACTACAACGCGCAATCGACCGACGTCCTTTTCATCCAAGGCCGGCTCGGATACTCGGACTACTCGCGCAAGCGGGGTCTGCACCTCACAGCGGGAAATGGTCTGGGTGTTGCCTGCGCCGACTACGATTCTGACGGGGACACGGATATCTACGTGGCCAATGACGCCACGCCCAACGCTCTATGGAATAACAACGGGAAAGACAACTTCACGGACGTGGCTCTCGCCGGAGGATGCGCAGTCAACAGTACGGGCACTCCCGAGGCCGGCATGGGCGTGCAATGGGTGGACGTAAACCAGGATGGGTGGTTCGACCTGTTCATGACCCACATCCGCCGCGAAACGAACACGTTCTATATGAACCGCAAGGGACGCTTTCGGGACATGACGAACATGACGGGCCTGGGTCCTGACAGCGTGCGCTTGACGGGGTTCGGCATGGGCTTCCACGACTTTAATCTTGACGGACGCTTGGATCTCTACGTGGCCAATGGCGCCGTGCAAGCTTGGGGCCGCGACGAATCCTACGGAGAGGACCCTTATGCTGAGCCAAACCTGCTCTATCGAGGGCTCGGAGGTACGCGCTTCGAAAGCCTCGGTGAAGGCACGGCATCCCCGGTGGTGGGATCCAGCCGCGGTGCTGCGTTTGGGGACATTGACAACGACGGGGACGTCGACGTGGTGGTCGTCGACCGCGATGCACACGTGAAACTCCTGCGCAACGTCGCACCCCGGGCGGGAAGTTGGCTCGGCGTCGAACTACGGGGCGCACGATTCAAGACTGCGGTGGGCGCCGTCGTTCGCCTGGAGACAAGCTCGCTGATTGAGGGTGAGGTCGTGACTACCTCCCAGTACCGCTTAGCCGACCCGGCCTACAGTTACTTGGCCTCCAACGATCCGCGCGTCCATTTTGGGATTGCCCCAGGGCACGAAGTGTCGGGGTTATTTGTTCGCTGGCCCGGAAGCACAGAGGAAACTAAGGTCGAAGGACCCACCACTGGCAGCTACATCACCGTTCAGCGCTAGGAGTCTGAACCCTCTCATTTCCAGGCTTGTTTGCGGCGGCTAGTGCCGCCCGGATCTCCACCTATGGCCGCTGCCCGCCTGCCCAAAGTACTCAAGCTTCGCGATGTGTACACCATCGCCACTGGAGCGACCCTCAGTGCCGGTTTGTTCCTGCTGCCGGGACTGGCGGCGGAACAGGTGGGCCCTGCGATCGTGCTCTGCTACATGCTGGCAGCCGTGCCTCTCGTGCCGGCCATGCTTGCAATAGTCGAGCTGGCAACAGCCATGCCCCGCGCCGGTGGCGCCTACTACTTCCTGGACCGTAGCCTTGGACCCCTGGCGGGGACAATTGGAGGGCTGGGTACCTGGCTTGCACTTGTCCTTAAGACCTCCTTTGCATTGGTGGGCATAGGCGCTTACGCCGCCTTGATCTTTGGTGAGACCGACCCCACAACCATGCGCTTCATCGCGGCGGGCTTCGCGGTGCTCTTTGGGTTGCTGAACGCAGCGGGGTCCAAGAAGACGGGCAAATTCCAGTTCATCCTCGTGATGGGCCTCTTGATCGTGCTCAGCCTCTTCATTGGCCGGGGCATTCCAGAAGTGGACCTCGCTGCGTTCCAGGGCTTCTTTGGAGCCGGCACCGAGGGCATCCTTGCCACGGCTGGATTGGTGTACATCTCCTACGTTGGGGTCACGAACGTGGCGAGCATCTCCGAGGAAGTCCATGACCCTGAGCGCAACCTACCCAAGGGTGTGTTCCTGTCGTTGGCCACCTCACTGCTCGTGTACGCACTGTGCACCACAATCATGGTGGGAGTACTGCCCGCCGACCGTCTTGCTGGAGACATGACGCCCATGGCATCGGCCGCCGAAGTCATGTTTGGGAAGATAGGCCTGTATGTCATCACCCTTGGCGCCTTCTTAGCTTTCTTTTCGGTGTCCAATGCCGGCATCCTGAGCTCCTCGCGCTACCCCTTGGCCATGGGTCGTGACCGATTGGTACCTGAGGGGCTGTCGAAGCTGTCCAAGCAAGGCACACCTGTAAGGTCAATTGCCCTGACGGTTACTGTGATTGTTGTCGTCGTGTTGTTCCTTGAGCCCATCAAGATCGCAAAGCTCGCCAGCGCGTTCCAGTTGATGATGTTCGCCTTGCTGTGCCTCGCCGTAATCGTCATGCGTGAGAGCGGCTTGGCTTCCTACGACCCCAGCTACCGCGCGCCCTTCTACCCAGGCCTGCACATTTTCGGCATCGTTTCGCCCTTCGTGCTGATCGCCCAAATGGGGTTGATGCCCACACTGTTCAGCGCAGGTCTGATCCTCCTGGGTGCGCTCTGGTATTCGCACTACGGCTCCAAGCGCGTGAACCGCCAGGGCGCCATCTACCACATGTTTGAGCGCTTGGGTAAGAATCGTCATGACGAGTTGGACGTCGAGCTGCGATCCATACTCAAGGAGAAAGGACTGCGTGACCAAGATCCCTTTGAAGAGGCGGTGCTCGACGCACACGTTATCGATGCCGAAGACGTGGGGAGCTTCGACAACCTGATCGCCCGCGCAGCTGAAGACCTTGCGCCACGCTTGGGCGTGCCCTTCGACCGTTTGGTGAAGGGCTTCACGGATGGGACAGCAACCGGAGCCACCCCGGTCGCCAAGGGGGTGGCTCTGCCCCATATGCACCTGAAGGGAATTACCCACCCCACAATGGTTCTCGTGCGCACCCAAGAGGAAATTCGGGTCGTCACGGGCGACGTGTTTGGCAAGCCACACACGGCGGACAAGATCCACGCTGTTTTCTTCTTGGTGAGCCCCGAAGGGAACCCGGGGCAGCACCTACGAATGCTTGCCCAGCTTGCCACGCGTATAGATCAAGACGACTTCATCGAGCACTGGCTCGCAGCCAAGAACGAAGTCCAGCTGCGCGAGGTATTCCTGCGCAGCGACCGCTACATCTCCATTCGCATCCGTTCTGACCATCCGTCCAGCAGTTTTGTGGGACGCGCGCTTCGGGAGATTGAATTGCCCGAGCAGTGTCTTGTGGCTGCGCTGCGGCGAGGAGGCGAGACCCTTGTGCCCCGCGGCACAACCAGCTTCCAGCTGGGTGATCGTCTCCTGGTTATTGGCGAACCAGAGGCCATTAGCGAGCTCTACGGGCGGTTCGGCGTAGAGTCCATACCCCACGAGTAATGAGCAGGCCTACGACTGAATGCCTTGGACGGACTCCATGAGCCGAGTCCAAGAATTCGGGATGGTAACGGCCCTCTTGGAAGAGACTCTCGACTGGGTTGCTCTAGGCCACGAATACTGCCACGACGGTGGAGAGGCCTTCTTCGAGGGGGAGCAGCGCGAGGCGATTCGTGAGGCGGGTTTTCTCATGGCGGCCGACCTGAAGGACTCTTTAGGTGCCTTGCCCGATGACTCCCCCGGACAATCCCTCTGGGTAGGAGCAGCGGTAGCAGAACTGGTACCTATTCTTACCGATCATCTGGTTTTGGGGCGCACCGTGCATTGGCACAACATCGACTGCGCCGAGACGACCGAACTGAACCGTGCCCTGGAATTTGTTGAGCGCGAAACGGGCGTTGCTCTGCCGCGGATCAACACTCAGCGCTGCCCCACCCGTGACCGCTATGACCTGCTGTGGGTGGTAAGCGTGCTCACCGATCCCGACGCGTTCCCTGCCCTGCACTTTCATTTCTACGAACGCCAAGACGCCGCGGGAATTGTCCGCCCGGGACAGCTCGACGAGGAAGGCAAGCGCGCTGAAGAGTGGACCCGCAATCTTTTGGGACAGTTGGCGGTGCCAGGAGTCCTAGTCACGACCGACGAGGAGTTCGGGTTCTTCAAAGCAGCGGCCGACGCCGACTCACGATCGTTGGTGGTTCCTCAGCAAGGCCGCCTATCAGGCATCGTCGGCGATCTGGTGCGGTTCTACCCGGTAGACCAAGGCTAGGAGAGCGCTCAGGCCCCGAATTGGCGCAGGTGCTCCACCAGGGCCTTCGCCTGGCCCTCATCCACGGCGCGGACTGCTGCATCCACGCCCTCGGCAAGCGTCAAGGAGCGCCCGGAAGCCTTGAGGATCAAGGAGGCGCTGAGAAGGGCCGCGTTTCGAGCACAGCCCGGCTCGCCATCCAAGATGGCGCGCGTCATGTCACCAGAGGCATCCACCAGAGCTGGGTTGTCTCCTGTCCCCCTGCCATCCTCTGGCGGCCCAAACATGGGCAGCTCGGGCTCAGCCGCACACTCCATTCCAAAGTCCTCCGGCTCTACGATCACGGGCACCAGATGGCCTTCGCTGATCTCCAGACCCCGTGACCGGCGGCGCACGGAGGGAACAACCCCACCATCCAACCCCTGAACAACAATGCCTCGCGGGTGGCCCAGCCCCTGGACAACCTCGGCCGCTGCCCCGAGAACCGGCCCGCCCTGAGCCGCAAGAACCACCGCCGCCGAGGCCGGGGCAAGGAGCTTCTCCACGGTGGAGAGTGGCGTTCGCAAGGCCATCTCGCCACGAATCTCTCGCAGCCCAGCCAGGGGTGGCAGGATGCCGGTTGCGGATAGTGCAGCGAAGCGGCCCTTCGCCACCCAATCCTCTGCCTCGGTGGGATCCCACGTCATAGACAAGCCGAGGGAGTCCAGAACGTTAGCGGCTGTCAGTCCGCGCCGTGGCGGAACACCTTTGTCGGTGATGAGCAGCACCCGCGCTCCCGCGGCGGCCGCGATCAGGCATCCGGCCAGGTCCAGCGGCGGGACCTGGTCATGGCCGTCTTGAGGTGGACTGACACAGACGAGGCCTGACACTCCTTGGCACGGGATGGTAGCCCTGTTCCGAGCCGCTCGGGCGAATCCTGTCAACTCCGCTGCCGTCACGCCCTTCCAACGCATGCTCGTCAAGAACGAGGCAATCAGAACCGGGCTGGAGTCTCCGGAGAGGATGGCGTCAAATGCGCGAGCGGCCTCATCTTGGGTGAGGTGTCGTGAGTCTTTGCGACCCGGGCCCAAGGCCCGCATCAGGTGTCGAAGGCTCATACTAGGTGATGGTGAGCGCGGGACGACCGCAGGAGGTGTCCCAGGTAGAGGGTGGCAGGCGGACCTTCGATAGGCCCGATATGGATCAGTCTAGCCCTTCGGCGAGCGTTCAGAAGAGGTAGGCCTCTGGAATCAAGGGCGGAAGGTCCCGTCACCCTTATCGTCGCCTTCCTCGCCACCCTCATCGGATGAGTCCGAATCGTCGGAATCCTCCTCGATTTCCTCATCTTCGGTCTCCCCGGCATCCACCCGCTCCTCAGGGGATAGAGCGCTTTTCGGGCGAGGTCGAATGTGAGCGAAGAAGAGCTCGGCCTCCTTATCGTAGACCACCTCACCGGAAACCACGGCCCACTGGACAAACGTCTGGTAGTGCAGAATGTCCCCATCGGTGACGATCATGTCGGCATCCTTGCCGACCTCTATCGACCCCACGCGGGACTCGACGCCCAGAAGCCGTGCAGGCTCAATGGTGATTCCATCGAGCGCCGCTTTCTCGGAGAGACCGCCACGCACCGCGAAGCCGGCCTCGATGGTCAAGTGCATCAGATCTCGGCCCACGATCCCACCCAGGCTGATGCCCGCAGAGCTGGGAATGATCGTCACGGACACGCCCGCTCGGTGAAGGATCGCTGCGTTCTCGATGGACGATCCACCCGTGCGAACGAGCTCCTCCCCTTTTGTGCTGCGATCACGAGCTGTGATAATGGCTGAGGCTCCGGCCCGTCCGAGCTCGTCGGCGACGATCCATCCCTCCTGGCAACCATTGATGATTGGACGGAAGCCGAACCTCTGGGCGAGGCGCGCGATCTCCAAGAGATCCGTTCGCGTGCTAGCGGAAAACACCGGCCTGGCCTCACCCCTGAGGTAGCGCAGGATGGAGCTGTCCACGCCCTTGTCGGAGGGCTCTTTGAGCTCCTTATCCGACTTCTTGTCTATCTCCCACTGGGCGTAGACTTCAAGGTACTGAACAGCAACCTCGAATTTCTGGCGCAGCGTTCGTTTCCCGGATGGGTTGGACTTGCTGTAGGAGAGACCGGGCAGGACGCCAGAGGTTAGTACGAGGCCATCAATGTGACCCGCGCGCAACTTGGCCACTTCGGAGCCGTTGCGTGCGGTCGTGACGCCAGCCGACAGGGCCAGGACCATGTTCTTGCTGAATGGATCCACGCTGTTGGCGAGATCGGACGAGCCGCCGAACAAGCCCCTGGACTCGATCGCCACGAGGCCCGGGTAGACGCGGTAGCCCGCTACGTCCAGGATCTCGGCTTCTTCGGGTATATAGAGGTCATATCCGATCTCGTCGATCTTCCCGTTCTTGGAGAGCACAGAAGCCCCCCGCAGCACCGCACCCGTGCCGGTATGGACGTCGCCGCCCTGGAGAACAAACCACTCGTCGGCAGGCTCTTCGTCCTCCTGTGCAGTAGTCGGTGCGACAAGCCCCATGGCAAGAGGTAGGAATAGCGCGGCGGCATTCAAGCTGCCTGTCTTCTTGTTGGTTTTGATGTGCATTAGAGATTCATCTCTCCGCTAACGAGCGCGCCTTCCAGGATCACGGCGTCTACTTGAGTCCCAGGTTCGAGTGGATCTCCACTCAAGATCAATATGTTGGCGTCCTTACCTGCCTCCAGACTGCCCACCCGGTCTCCCACTCCCAACAGTGCTGCGGGCTCTAGGGTGATGGCGCGCACTGCAATCGAGCGGTCCAAACCCGAGGCAACAATCTCGCCCACGTGGCGACGCCAAGCCTCGAAACCGGAGATGGAGTCGTTGCGGGGCACCAAGACGAGAGGCGTTCCCGCACGGGCGAACTCCGCAGGCAGATTGCGCTGCCGCATGGTACCCGGGTGCAGCGAGATTTCGGGCTCCAGCACAACGCGCCGGCCGCTCTCAGCCACCTTCTCGATAACGTGGTAGATGTTCATGTCGCGAGTCATGACCACTCGCAAGTCCCAGGAGAATTTCTCCTCCCCGATAGCATCGATGAGGTGCAGGTAGTCGCCGGCCGTGCGCACGGAGATGAGAGCCTTCAAGGACCCGTCGCGGAGCTCCATGAAGGAGGTCGCCTTCGGGTCTTCCTTGATGGGCTTGTATGGGCCCGGGTCGAGCTTCTTCTTTTTCTCCTCGTCGTCCTCTTTGTCGAACTTCTCTTTGGCCTTGTCCCACTTCTCCTTGTTCTTGGCTTCCTTTGCGATCCAGGAATCGGCGTCCTTGAAGCCGCCGGACAATGAGGACTTGGCCGACTTGCTCGAGGACATGATGACCTTCAGGTAGGCATCGTCCTTGAGTGTCATGGCATCGGCGCTTGCCCCCATGGGCCTGACCACGACCGAGCGACCGGGAATACCATTGCCGGAAGGGTAGTGTCCCAGTGTGGTCACTCCCGCTTCGCGCGCCTTGGCGTAATCGCCTGCCGCCGGATACAACTCGTCCGAAGCACGCATCCAGGGCTGCACCCCGCTCGGTCCAGACCCTGTAACCCCCACCCGTGTGTAGGCATTCACCAGACCGGGCATGACGACCTGGTTCGGTTCCAACTCGTATACCGGAATCCCTCGCTCCACCACCAAGTCCTCACCGACTGTGATGACCTTGCCTCCCTCCACTAGGAGCACGGCGTGTTCGATCACCTCACCGGTGCCCGTCTCCAAGACGGAGGCCTTCAGGGCGTACAGGTCGGGTAGGTCGGGAGCCGCTTGGAGAGCAGGGTTCGGCGTCCAGGCAAGGAGCAGGGGAATGAGCATCGTGATTGGAGGAAGTGAGTTTCTTGTCGAGGAATACTTGCTTGATCTACCAGCGACGACGGTCCTGTGCCGTGTCGTAGACGCTCTCGCCTTCTAGGTAGACCTGTTCAATGGAGGTGCGCGGGTCGGCGGGGTCGCCACTGAGAACCACCAAATCGGCGTCCTTGCCCCGCTCTAGGCTTCCGACCCGATGGTCGATACCTGCCACTGTCGCAGGCACGATGGTGAGGCCGCGCACCGCCTGCATGGTCGTGTTGTCCATGCCGTACCGAGTGCCCATGGCGGCCTGCAGGGGCAGCTCTTCAAGAGGCACCACCGGCGCGTCGGTGTTGAAGCCGATCATGGTATGCCCCTGCTGTTGGAAACCCCAGGCGCTGCCGTGCACCTGACCATCGGTTCGATAGCGGGGCGGGTTCGGCCACATCACCTCGCGCGGGCCAAGGATGGCGGCCACGTTGTTCTCCAAGGCGATGTCGGTGTTGAGGTAGCTGTCGAAGGAGCCGTGGTCGATGTAGACGTCCAATTCGTAGTCCCGGGCCAGCATCAGAATGCTCATCATCACCAGTTGGAAGTACTGGGTGTGGGTGGAGACCTGGGTGCGGTGGGCTGCCAGGTCTCGGAAGATGTCGAGACGCAGCTCGCGCTCGGGCTCTTGGCCCGTGCCCGCCTCGAACGCATCCCAGGCCCGGGCGTAGGCAAGCCCCTGCTCGATCACCTTGCGCAGGTGGTGGTTCATGAGCAGGCGGCCCATGCCGTAGCCCCAGCGGGTGGGATTGTCCCCCTGGGCGATCTTGAGCGATCCAGGATCGCGTACAAGCGCGCGCTCGTACTCCTTGAACCCCGTCTTCATCAGTATTCCCTGCCCCCCCATGTTCGAGCCCGATCCCGGGATGTAGAGGACCGTGGTCACCCCGGCGGCAAGGGCCCGTTCGAGATTCGGGTTGCCGGGTTGGGTGGTCGGTGCCACGCGCAGGCCGGAGTTGATCTGGTAGACCGTGTCGTTGATGCCGGACCCGCTGACGTGGGTGTGCAGATCCACCAGACCGGGCATGATCCAGTAGGGGCCAAGATCGCGCACGACGTAGCCCTCGGGTATCTCCAGCTCCGATCGGGGCCCGACGGCTTCGATCTCACCATCCGCCACCAGGACCACCGCCTGGTCGACGACTTGCCGCCCGTCCAGCTCCGCCACCAGGGCCTTTGTGGCCAAGAGAGCGAGACCTCCACCGCCCGGTGTACCGGGTTCCTGGGTGCCGACCACAATGGCCAGCATGGATGCAGCGACGAAAGCTACCACCTGCGGCGCTCCTTAGAGGTGCTGTACACCGTTTGCCCATGTTGGATGACCCACTCCACCGAGCTGCGCGGGTCGATGGGGTCCCCCGTTGTCACGATCAGGTCCGCGTACTTTCCAACCTCGACGCTGCCCTGGTCGGCGTCCAACCCAACGGTCATGGCGGGGACGATGGTCAGGCCCCGGAGTGCGTCCATATTGGAGTTGTCGAACCCATAGCGCACTCCCATGGCCGCCTGAAGGGGCAACTCCTCCTCGGGGATGACCGGCGCGTCGGTATTGAAGCCAATGGTGGTGTGTCCGCGCTCCTGATAGCTGGCAGCCACCCCCAGTATTGCGCCGTCGGTGTCCAGGGAACCGGGCCTGGGTGCCTGGATGGCCCGCGGGCCGAGGATGGCGTTGACACCCGCAGCCTGGGCCTGGGGCGCGGCGCGGTAGCCATCGAAGGTTCCGTGGTCGATGAACACGGGCAAGCCGAATTCGATGGCCACCATGGTCACCGTCATCAGAACGACCTGATAGATCTGCGTGTGGGTGGAGACCTGCGCCTCGCCCTTGTACAGGCTACGGAAGATGTCGAACTGCAGGTCGCGCTCAGGCTTCTCACCCGTGCCCGCTTCAAAAGCCGACCAACGCTTGGCATAGGCCACACCGCGCCGAAAGGTGCTGCGCGTGTTGTAGTTCATGAAGGAGCGGCGCGGACTCCAGGGCTGGCTACGCTCGGGGTTGCCGGCTTGAGCCAGCTTCAACGAGCCGGGGTTGCGGATCAGGTTGGCCTCAAAACCACGGAAGCCCGTTCGTTGCAAGACGCCCTGCCCGCCCATGTTGGAGCCGGAGCCTGGAATGGTCAGGACCGAAGTCACGCCCGCGGCCAGCGCCACCCGCATGCCCGGGTTGTCGGGAAGGGCTCCCGCGATGGCCCGCAGGCCGGGGTTGGTCAGGTAGACCGTGTCATTGAGGCTGACCAAATCCGAGGCGGTGTGGTTGTGGAGGTCCAGGAACCCCGGGCAGACCCAGTGGTCACCCACGTCCAACACCTCGTAGCCCTCGGGGATTTCGATTTCGCTGCGAGGCCCGACGGCCTCGATGCGATCGCCAGAGATCAAGATCACACCGTTGTCGAGGACGGATGGCCCCGGCCGCGCGGCAATCAGAATCTTGCGCGCGAGAATGGCCCGACCCTTCTTTACGTCATGGGCGGAGGACAAACTCCCCAGCCCCAAGAGGCAGAGGGCCAAGCAGACCAGAGTGCGTGTACTGGACAAGGTCATGGTTCTAGAAACGCCGCGTTTGGGTAGCCGTGTTGTAGACCAAGCGTCCGGCTTGATAGACGCGCTCCACAGAGCAGCGCGGATCCGTAGGGTCGCCCGTGGAAATGACGAGATCGGCTTCGAGTCCCGGGAGCACTCGCCCAAGACGATCGTCCAGGCCCGCGGCTTCAGCGGGAACCGAGGTCACACCGCGCACGCCATAGGGCTCGGAGTTGTCGAACCCATAACGAACACCCATTGAGGCCTGCAAGCCGAGCTCCTCCTGGGCAATTCCGCGACCCAGTGGCCCTACGCAGTCGGTGTTGAACCCGACCCGCTGGTGCCCAAGTTTCTGATATTGGGCCGCCACTCCGAAAATGGCTCCATCCTGGTCGTAGGAGGCAAACCCCGGGGAGTTCATGCCATTAGTGATTCCACGAGGACCGAGGATAGCGGCCACCCCAAGTTCCTGGGCCTTGGCCGCCGCGCGCCAACCATCAAAGGTGCCGTGATCGATGTAGACCGGCAGTTTGAAGTTCTCCGCCACCATGGTCAGGGTCATCAATACAACCTGGTAGATCTGGGTGTGGGTCGAGACCTGGGCCTCCCCCTTGTACAAGCTGCGGAAGATGTCGAACTGCAGGTCACGATCTGGTTTCTCACCGGTACCCGCCTCGAACTCCGCCCAACGCTTGGCATACGCCACCCCGCGCCGGAAGGTGCTGCGCGTGTTGTAGTTCATGAACGAGCGGCGCGGGTTCCACGGGGCCCGTCGCTCGGGGTTACCTGCTTGGGCCAACTTCAAGGAACCAGGATCTCTTATCAGCGCGTCCTCGAATGCGCGGGGTGCTGTTCGCAACAAAACACCTTGGCCTCCCATGTTCGTGGCCGAACCGGGAATGTGAAGCACCGAGGTGACGCCTCCCGCCACAGCATTGAGCAGGTTTGTATTGCCTGGAATAATCCCGACAGAGGCGCGCATGCCGGGATTTGTGAGGTAAGCCGACTCCGACAGATCCTGCATACCCATCGCCACGTGACAGTGCAGGTCGATCATCCCGGGCGTGATCCACAGATCTCCCAGATCTTCAACGCGATAGCCCTCGGGTATGGCTACGTCGGTCCGGGGACCCACAGCTTCGATCAGGCCGCCGCGGATGACCACGGCACCATTGTTGATGACGCCGTCACCTTCAAATGAGCCCGTGACCACCTTACGGGCGAGCAGCACGAGACCCTGCTCTCCTGGAGTTTCCAGGGCAGGCGCCGAGGCAACAGTCAGGGCCGCAACAAAGGTCGCAACGGCCAAAATACGGGAAGAACTCACCATCGACGTGTCTCCTGTTCAATGTCGTACACCCGTTGCCCCTCGATCAGGACAAGGGAAACCGTGGTGCGCGGATCTGCCGGATCACCGCTGGTGATAATCAGGTCCGCATCCTTGCCCACCTCAATGCTTCCCACCCGATCATCGATCCCAGCTGCCACGGCCGGGACAATGGTCAGGCCGCGTACGTGCTGAGTACGTGACGTGTCAAAACCGTAGCGCACGGCCATGGCCGCTTGCAGCGGGAGCTCCTGCTCTGGCACGACCGGGGAGTCTGTGTTGAAGCCGATCATCTGATGTCCTGCTCTTTGATACTCGGCGGCCATACCCAGAATCGCACCGTCGGTGTCGTTCTCCACCATCATGTTTTCCCGGTACTCAACCCAGGTGTGTGGCACGATACCCCGCGGGCCCAGGATTGCAGGAACGCCCTTCGCTTGTGCACGACCAGCAGCCTTGTAGCCGTCGAAAGAGCCGTGGTCGATGTAGACGTCGATGCCAAACTCCTCACGGATCATGGTGATCGTCATCAAGACAACCTGGTAGATCTGCGTGTGGGTGGAAACCTGGGTTGTGCGGTCGAGCAGAGCGCTGAAGACCTCCCACTGGACGTCCTTGGCGCGATCCGTGCCCCCCCCCGCACTGCGCTGGCGAGCGTAGGCCATGCCGCGACGGAAAGTGCTGCGGGTGTTGTAGTTCATGAAGGCCCGGCCGACGCCCACTGTCCAACTCTCCGGGTTCCCCGCCTGGGCTAGTTTCAGTGATCCGGGATTGCGGATCTCCATCTGCTCGTAAGTGGAAAAGCCCGTCTTCAGCAGTACACCCTGCCCGCCAACGTTGCTCCCTGATCCAGGGATATAGAGGACGCTTGTAACCCCGGCGGCCAAACCCACGGCGAGGTGCTCGTTGCCGGGAACCACCGAAGTGGACGATCGAAGCCCAGGGTTGGTCAGGTAGACCGTGTCATTCAGGTCGTTCACAAAGAACGAGCTGGATGCAACGTGGCAGTGGAGGTCGATGATCCCCGGAGCCACCCAGCGTGCGCCCACGTCCAGAACTTCATAGCCGGGGGGGACGAGCGTGTCGGCCTGAGGCCCCACGTGCTCGATCCTCCCTTCCCGCACGAGGATGATCGCGTCGTCGATAGCCTGGGTTCCTTCCAGGGGAACGGCCAAAGCCTTGGCGGTCAGGATCGCCAAACCTCGATCTGCTCCTTTCCCCCACTGCCCGGTCGCAACCGAGGTGGTTGCGCCGACGCACAGGGCGCAGGCCCCCAGGGCGGAAAAGGTGCGCAAGGTCCGAATCACCTCAGCGAATCTCCTCGCCGTTGACCCAGACGCGCTGGATGGTTGAGCTCACGTTCAGAGGACTGCCGTCGAGCAACAGCACGTCCGCATCGAAACCTGCTCGCAAGAAGCCGATCCGATCGTCCAGAGCGAACATGCGTGCGGCATCGCTGGTGAGTGAGCGCAGGGCCGCCGTGGGGCTCATGCCTCCCGCCACCAGTGCGGCCACGCGCTGGGGCAGGGCCGCAGCACCCTGCTCCGCTTGACTAGCGAACGCGATGGGAATGCCCGCCTGCGAGAGGCGCGCGACGTTTGTGCCCGTGATGATCCCCGCCACACGGCCCTGGATCTGGCCCGCCACTTTGATGGCACTCTTCGCCCCCCAGAGAATCGGCTTGATTCCGTGCGCCTCGAAGGCGGCGACGCAGGCGAGGATGTCGTCATCGCGATCCACGGCAACGACCACCGCACCCTTGCCAAGCATGGCCTGTCGGATGGGTTCCAGGTTGGCATCAATGCCCGGTGACCTGGGTTTGCCCTTGGGAGTTGGAGTCGAAACAGCCTTGCTCTCCTCGGGTCGCTGCGCCACCGGATACACCTCCGAGACCTGCTCTAGGGTTGCGTCAGCCGTCGCTCCGTCCAAGGTGGCCTGGCCGCTCAGGGTCTTGTCTTCAAGTTGCAGATCAAAGGTCACAACCCCGAGGCTTGAGAGTCCACGTAGGGTCACGTGGTACTCGTCACGTACACCCTCAAGGGAAATCAACTCGTCAACCCCGTCCGCACGCAAGGTGCCCTCCAGGCCGAGGTTTCGTTCGAGGAGACGGATGCGAATAAGGTGCTGACCGTCTTCACTCTTGGCCGCGCCCGTCCACTCGCCCGTGACCGGGCGGGCCGGAGCCTTCTCGCCCTTCTTCTTCTTCTTCTTCTTCTTCTCTTCGGACTCCTTCTTGGAGTCCTCTTCTTCAGCGCCTTCTTCCTCCTCGTCTTCGTCCTCGTCTTCGTCCTTGGCTTCGTCCTTGGCTTCTTCTGGGGCCGGGGGGGTCCACTTGGCGATGGCCGCCTCGTACTCCTCCCACTTCTTCTTGTAATCAGCCGCCTTGCCCAGTGTGGATCGAACCGACTTGCCCGCCTCCGTGCGCGATGAGTGGTTCCAGTTCAGACGCATGCAGGCCGCAGGTGAGACCACCATGCGCTCAAGGTCTTCGCCCGCAGGCTTGTAGGCCATGGTGGTCGAGGGACTGGTAGCCGACTTGGCGCCCATGTTCACCGTGGTGATGCCCGCCTTGGCCACGCGCCGATCCAGGTCGTCGCCCGCTTCCAGGATGCGGCGCAGATCGAAGCGCGGATCAAAGCGCCCGTTCGAACCCTCCGTGCCCAGATAGCCGAGCACGTCGATCATGCCAGGCATCGCGGCCACGCCGCGTACCACCGTAGCGCCGCGCGGGTGAGCCACGACTGTACCGATCTCGGCCACCCGGCCATCATTCATGAGCAGTTGACCCGGCCTCAGAACGTGACCGTCGCCCAGGTGCAACTCCTCGACCTCAAGGACGGTGGCGACGTCCGACTTGGGCTTGTGGGCCAACTCGCCCGAGACCCACGTGGCGATCACTGACGAGGTGGCTTGCATGGGGGCGCCATTGAACACGGCAAAGTCGGCGTCCTTGCCGACGGACAGACTGCCGACGCGATCAGCAACACCTAACACCTCGGCCGGGGTCAGGGTCACGGACCGCAAAGCCTGCTCTGCACTCATACCGCCCTTGCGCGCCAAGGCAGCGGCCGCGCGCACATCCACGCCGTTGCGTGCAACGATGGCTACAGGCACACCGGCCTGGACCAGACGCGAGATGGAGCTGGGGTCCGGCCAGTTCGAATCCGGGCTCGCGCCAAAGTCCGTGCCTGACCTGCCCTGCGGCCCGGCGATGACGGCCACACCAGCAGCAGCCACGACTTCGGGTTTCTCTGCGGCGCCGTAATCGGAATCCAACACCAGGGGCAGTTCGTTCTTGCCGAAGAACTCCAGCAGTGCGCAGACCTCGCCCACCGACCCAGCGCCCATGCGCCATGGGGTCTTGCTGGCCATCAGAGCCTTGAGTGCGGGTCCTGCTTCCTCGCCATACTCTTCGGCTAGAGCGGCGTCGCTCAGGGTGAGCAACTCCTCAAGGGCCACGATGGCTCCCATGGTGCTGCGCGGCAGTTGGGGTTGTTCCACGCCAAGGCCCACGTCCACGGTGGCGGGGACCGGAATTTCCCAGTAGCCCGGCGTGCGGCGCGCCTCGGCGGCAATCGACCCGTGTAGGCAAGCGCTGTCAGAGATCAGACGGCTCTGCCCACCCTCTTCTCCATAAGTCTTGATGACGGCACCCTGACCAGCGATGAGTCGGCCGCGAGCCGGAGCCAGATAGACACTGGTGACGCCGACGCCGAGAGCGGATTTCAGGTTCGAGTAGGGGTCGAAGTGATCGGACGCACGCAGGGTTGGCGAGGCCGTTCGTCCGGCGGCGATGGAGGACCCATAGCCCGAGTCCGCCGACACCAGCCCAGGGGTGAGCACGGCGTCGGGACCGTAGTCCACCACCCGCACGCCGCGCGGGATGCTCACGTCATCGCCGACGGCGACGATGCGACCGTCGCGAACCAGCACGGTGCCGTTCTCAATCACGGCGCCGTCTTCAACGAGGTAGATCCGGCCCGCCTGAATAGCCACGTCCTGGGCCGACTGGGCCACAGGAGCAAGAAGTGCGACTCCAGACGCGACGCCCGCCAGAGCCAGGGAGTTGATGGAGAACAGGGGGTTCATCAGCGACTTCCTCCATCGTCGCCAGCCTCATCGCCAGCCTCATCGCCGGCCTCATCGCCGGCCTTCTTGCGGGTGTCTTCCTCCACTTCCGGCTCCTCAGCGTGGGATTCTGTGCCCTCTGGCACGACGCCCTCAAGGAGGTGCTGGGTGCGTATGTCCGCAGAGCGGTCATAGACCAGGTTGCCGTCGATCACGACGTACTCAATAAAAGAGGTCACCGACAGGGGATCACCCGATGTGAGCAGCACATTCCCGGCAGCCCCGGGGCAAAGGCAGCCCACTTTCCCTTCAAGCCCCAGGATTTTTGCCGGGGTCGCGGTGATCGCAGCCATGGCCTCCGCGCGGGTGAAGCCGTGGGCCATGCACATCGCGGCCTGGAACCACAAGGACTCGGTGGAGGAGTTGCGCGAAGAGAGGGCGAACGGGATGCCCTTGTCCTTGAACACACCGGGGATAAAGATCTCCTCTTCCTCCTCGGTCTTGGGGTCGGTCTCGGTGCGCACCAGGGTCGAATCCAGCACGACGGAGACGCCCGCTTCGGCGATCAGATCTGCCGCCTTCCAGCAGGAATCATCGAGCACCAAGGTCGTACGCTCCAGGAACCCGTTGTCGCTGGCGAGCTCAATGGCCAGGCGCACGTCCATGGGGGCCCCACAATAGATCCAGGCGGGGACTCGCCCCTCCACCAGATCGAGCAGGGGCTCCTGCTTCTCATCCACCTCGCCCCGAGGGACAAGCTCTAGCCCCTCCACGGTCCAGCCCTTGCTCATCATCGCACGACCCTTGCCGCGCTCTCCGGAGAGGTCGCGGCCCTGGTAGAGAGCCTCGCGCCGAGAGTAGTCGTTGCCGTTGCGCTTCTGCTGAACGAGATCTTCCAGGTGGTTGCGCAGCCCCGTGAAGGCCGCCCGCAGGGTCTGCGCCTGCGTGGCGCGAGACATACCACTCTTGGGCGCGGCGCTGATCTTCAGGCCCGACCGCGGGCGCACAAGCATCTCCTCCACCGTCATCCCGCGGGGTTTGACCACCATACCCACGGCGCCGATGACACAGGCGTTGCCCTGTTGGACGTTCACCGTGGTGATGCCCGAACGCAGGCAATCCTCAAAGTAGAAGGCCACCGGATCGATGGAGTCGCGCACGTTCAGGAACGGCGCCACAGCCACCGACTCGTTGGGGCGGTCCATCCCCGAGGAGGTGTGAGCCTCCACGAAGCCGGGGTAGGCCTCCAGGTGAGGCACGTCCAGCACCTCCGCATCCCATGGAATCTTGACGTCGTCGGCACTGCCGACCGCAGTGATGCGACCGCCCTCGATCACGATCACCCCGTTGGGGATGGCCTCGCCGGCAAGGGTGTGGACGGTTCCGGCCCGCACCGCATATTTCTCACCCGCTTCCGCCTGGGCAGAGAGCAAGAAGCTGCATCCGAGGAGGCCCAGGGTGAGGGCCAGGTGAGTTTGAGCGATCCGTTGAAGAAGGCGTGTTGGTTGCTGGATCATCGCGAGGAAGTGGTTTGGGTTTCGACTGAAGAAGGAGTGTTCGGTGAATTGAAAGGAGTTGTCAGCGTGGGTCGACGACGATCGCACCGTCGATCACAACACCCGTGACGCGCGAGGTCGCCGCAAAAGGGCGGCCGTTCCAGAGAGCAAGGTCGGCGTCCATTCCCTCGGCAATGACGCCCAGGCGCTCGGACAAGCCAAGCACCGCAGCGGGTGCTGAGGTGACTGCGGCGAGGGCCTGGTCAAAGCTCAACCCCCCCCGCATGGCAAACCCGGCCTGATGGCCGAGGGTGGCCGGGCCAGGACCGGCACCGTGGGCAGAGAGACATATGGTCAAGCCCTGCTCGACGAGATGACTGGCCGTATTCCAGGCGAAGAAGGCGCCGTCCGAACCAACACGCCCACGAGCCGTATGGGGCGGCAAGACCACAATTGTGGAATTGCGCACCAGCATGGCGGGCTCTTTCCAAGCCTCCGCTCCGGCGTCGATGACCAGATCGAGGTCGCCGAAGCCCTCGCGCTGCATCTCCTCGTCGAGGTAGACCGCCGTGCGAATGTCCTGGGTTGTCCAGGCCTGGATCATCACGGTGCGCTTGCCGGCCAAGGCCTCGCGTAGGTCCTCCGCTCCGGGAAAGTCCTTCTCAGGCAGGCGCGTTGCTGCCACGGCATCGAAGAAGGCCTTGCGCCACTCCCACTCGACACCCATTCGGGTGGTGGGTCGGCGGGAGTAGAAATCCGTCGGGCGCCCAAAGGCGGCATGGTTTGCCGCAGAGGGCTCGGAGCCGATGGCCCCGCGCAGAATGGGTCGTCCCTTCAATCGGCGGGCCTCCACTTCCATGGGGCCGTGGGTCTTGAGTGCCACGCCCCGACCGCCGATGACGTTGCGGTCCAGCGGATTGACCAGGATCGTGGTCACCCCGGTGCGCGCCAGGCGCGCAAACCGTTTGTCGTACAAGTTGACCGAACCGGCCACGTCGAGATGAGGCTGCACCTCGGTGGACTGCTCCACGGAGTTGAAGTTGGAGTGCAGGCGGGCCGAAAGATCAATCATCCCAGCGGTGATCGCCTTGACCTGCAGCACTCCCTCGGGTGCGCTGCGACCGGGGCGCAGGCTGGAGATCTTGCCGTCGCGCACCTCGATCAACGCGTTCTTCAGGATCTCGCCCGTACCCGTGTAGACCCGCTCGGCGTGCAAGCGCAGATCTGCGGCGGGCGTCACAGCAGGCTCGGCCTTGGGGGCTTCAGGCTCTTGGGGCTCTGCCCCGGGCGCGTCCTGAAGGGGTGGCGCGCAGAGAGTCAGGCAAGCCGCGTGCAGGAAGGGGGTCCAGATCATTGGTCGTCTCCGTTCTCGTCGTCTTCGGCCCGAAACACTTCATCGCCATCCACATAGACGGCCATCACACGGCTGCCGGGGTCGGTGGGTTCCCCACTCCAGAGCACCAGGTCTGCAGCCAACCCCACTTGGACGCTACCCACTTTGTCTGCCACTCCGGCAAGCTGTGCCGCAGTAGAGGTCAGTGACCGCAAGGCATCGCTGGGCTTGAGACCCGCTCGAATACAGGCCGCAGCCGTCAGGCGCAGATTCGCCGGGTGCCCGTTCGGAGATCCGAGGGCAAACCCGAAGGGCACCTGCATCTCGGAGAGGGCCAGAGCTCCCTCCACCACTCGCCTCCCAGTACTCGGCGTGTAGTTGGAAATGGCCACGCCCAGGCCCGCGGCACGGATCTTGGCCGCCATCTCACCCAAACGGGTTGAGCCCACAAGAATGCCCTTCAATCCGTGGCGTCGCGCAAAGCTGATCGCGTGCTGAACCTCGGTTCGCGAACTCCCCCCATCGAGCATCACAGGCAGCTCGCCCTTGACCGCCCTGGCGAACACGCCCCGGGGCCAGGAGAAGCGCCGCTCCAGTTCGGCTTGGGAACCCTGCAAGCTGGTGGGGAAGCGGTTGGAGGTCAGGCCGTTGGCGCCCGTGCAGATCGAGAGGTAGGCCCGGCGTGAGATCACCTCGCTGCCGGTCTTGGCCACGGCACACAGCCCACCCACCAAAGAGCCCGGACGGGGCGCGAGGACAAACGTTGTGATCCCCTCCTCCAAGAGACCCTGCACTTCGGAGTGGTTGGGTCGGTAGGCGAAGGCGAGATCGGCCTCGTCCATCACTGCGCGGGTGGTATCGTTGCTCTCGCCGACTGCACCGGCATGCTCACGCAGGGCAATCAGACCCGCGCTCAGGTGCCCAGCATGCTCGATCAGGACCATGCCCTTGGGGACGGGTGCCGCCTTGCCCACCTCAGTTATGACCCCGGCCTCGAAGACGACGATGCCGTTTTCGATAACAGTGCCGTCGCCCACGTGGAGCTTCTCGGCGCGAATGGCGAGGGCGTCGCCCTCACCGGAAGTGGCGCTCGCAGGTGTGCTGGCCACGAATGCCAGGCTGGCGAGGAGAAGTGCTTTTGTGTGCATACTTCGTTGGGTTCGCATGGGGTTCAGTCTCGGGAATCAGGGGAGATCAGCACGCGCCCCGCGCAGAGGACATAGCGCACGGTGGTCGTGGGAAGCAAGGGCTCTCCATCGAGCACCAGGAGGTCCGCCCGTCGGCCCGGGCGCAGGCTGCCCAGCTCGCCTGACAGGTCGAAGGTGCGCGCCACCTCGGTTGTCAGAGCGGCCAGGGCCTTGTCACGGTCCAGCCCGTGGCCGATGGCCAGGGTCGCCAAAAGGGGCAGGTCGGACGATCCCCCGCCGCTCGAGCCCAGAAGCACTCGCACGCCGGCATCGGCGAGTCGGCCCGCCAGGGCGAGGTTGTGGCCTGAGTACTCATCGGGACGATTGGCTCCCAGAGGGGCCGGGCGGACGATGACCGGAATGCTCCGTGCGACCAGTTGATCCGCCACGGCCTCAGCCTCGGTGCCGCCGGCGATGACCAGGCGCAGGCGCTTGAACTTTGCCGTGCCCTTCAACAACTCGCGCATCTCCGCGGCACGGTGGATGGTGACGACGAGAGGCATTTCACCGCTTGCCACGCGCGCCATGACGGCGTCTTCCGCGTCAAGTTTCGGCAGCTTGGGCCGCTTGTCCTCCTTGTACTTCTCCTCCTTGAACTCCTTGTCCTTCTCCTTGGCCTCGGCGATCTCCTTGTCGCGGTCCTTCTTGGCCTTCTTGAAGTCCTTTTCGAGTTTCGCTTCCGCCTCGGCAATGGTCTTGTTCCAAGCCTCAAGGTCATGGGCGTACTTGGCCCAGGTGATGGAGTATTCCCGGCCCTTGTTGATATCGCCTACGAGCTTGTCCACGGCGCTGATGCGAGCAAAGACATCCGGGGGATTCCCACGGGAGCTCAACCCCAAGCCTGCCGCGGCATTGGAGTCTTTCAGAAGGATCATGCCCTCCAGGTCATCGGCGGGTGCGGTTGAGAGCATGGCGCCCACGCCCCCACGAGCGCTGACCATTCCGGCCTGCACCCGCACCGCGGTGACGCCGGCGGCAAGTGCCCGGTTGCGGTACCAGGGATGCAGATAGGGGTCCACCCCATCGATTGCGCTGGTTGCGGCATTTGTCGCCATGTCCACGGTCGCCGCCGCGTTCATGCCCAGGCTACCCCAGGGATCCATGAAGCCCGCGCAAACCACGTCCCCCTCGATCAGGCGTGCACCCTCAGGTACTTCCAGGTCGTTACCGACCTGGACAATGACACCGGCACGAATGAGGAGGGTCGCATCCTCCAGCACCTTCCCTGGGCTCACGTGGAGCTTGTGGGCTCGCACGGCGACAAGGTCGCCTTGAGTCGGTGGTGAGGTTGCGGCAGAAGAAAAGGCCGGGGAGGCGAAGAGCCCGCTCGTCGCCCCCACCAGGAGGACGCTCGCGAGGGTTGTTTCAGGAAGGTGCATTGCGCGCTTCGATAAGGGTGTGCGCGCAGACCGCCGCGGCTTGGTGGGGCTAAGACCCAACCTCTCAAGCCAAGGCGTCCCCCGCGCCGGGGAGCCATCTCCAAACAGCCCGATGGATGGGACCATCGGGTTCGGTCACTATAGGGAACAGGGGGGGGGCTCCCGCAAAACCTTTGCAACCATATGCGAAAGGTCCCTTCCTCCTGTGGAACCTCGGCAGCCCTATGGCCGAGCCTTTATGGCCGCCCCCACACACTCTCTCAGGCACAGAAGAACCGGGGAGTAGTTCCCGCCCAGGCCCCCCGACAATTCCAGGCTGCATCCCGCCATCCACCGGGGGCAAAAAAAGTTCGAATTTCGGCGTTCGGTTCTCCTGGAATCCAGGCTGTTGGTAGCTGCAATGCACCTCCGTCCGTCCGTTCACCCCCTGCTTCTCGACCCTATCTACTGGCGTAACTGCCTGCTGAATCTCGATTTGGGACGGAATGAGCTGGTGTTTCAGGAGCGCCAGGACCTTTCCACTCGCCGAGCGAAGGTCGCCGAGTTCCTACTGTGTTCACACGATGGCACCCTACTTAAGGGTCTGTGCTCCCGGCCTGCCTGGGTCCCTGGGCGCCGCCCCTTTAGGGTGCGCTCGGTGAGCCCCAGTGGACCGCTGGAAATGGACAAGGCCACCCTCCGGCAAGGGGTGGCCGATTTCGTCTTCCAGGGACCTGATGGCCGGCCATTGAAAGACCGCGTGCTGGACGTGGTTGCCGTAGTTCACATGGCCCAACGGGTGCGAGGCATTGATGCCAAGCGCACCAACCTGGGCGACCACAACGTGAATCGTGCCGATGACGAGTTCATGATCGCAGAGCACCTGCTTGCGTGGAACCTGCTCACAACATTGCCATAACTGGGCCTTAACTATATCATATATGGTCGTTAAAAGCCATATAGCCGGTCCATCCACATTACGCCCTCTTTAGGCGCCGCAATAAGTGCAGGTTAAATTAGCTCTATATGGGGGTTAATAGACAAACTCTCTACGAGCTTCCAGGCCGGGGTGTGGCTAGGATGCTCCCATGAGGCAGCATCAGGAGGAGCTCCGTGTCGCTACCAACGGCCGCGGCATCTACGAGATCAGCGACGAAGTGGGGTCGGTAGTGGAGCGTTCGGGCCTGGCCATGGGCCTCTGCACGGTCTACTGCATGCACACCTCGGCGAGCCTGGTGATCCAGGAGAATGCAGATCCCACGGCGGCCGCGGATCTCTTGGCATGGCTGGAGCGCCTTGCCCCGGATGGCGATCAGCGCTACAGCCACACCGCCGAAGGCCCTGATGACATGCCCTCCCATCTGCGCTCGGCCATTACCCAGACCTCTGAGACCATCCCCGTTGCGGACGGGAATCTCATGCTGGGCAGCTACCAGGGCATCTACCTGCTCGAGCACCGGGACGTGGCGCACACACGCATCTTGGTTGTGCACGTTCTGGGCGAGTAGCCCCGCAGGCCCCTCGGAGTCGCTCACGGGGACTCCCCGCTGTTCATACGGATGACCACAGGGACGTCGGAAGGCGGCACCCGCGAGGGGCGCCGCCTTCGTCTGTCCGCTGTGCCCCGAGAGCTCCCGACAGCGTCAGCTCGAGATCGCGCTCCTCGACGGACGCTCGAAAGAGGAGCTGCTGGCCTGGTATCCCGCCGAGAACCAGTTGTCCGGGCGAGCAGGGGTTGGAGTCGGTTCATTGCAGTAGTCCGGGTGGGTGGAGAACAACGGTCTCCGGGGGTGACAGGGGGGGGCTTCAGGCCCACGGAAGCTAAGTCGGGGGGCTCACCGGACCTGACGCTCATTCCCCGCGAAACACGGCGCTCGAGGCCTGGGCTCGTCTCGACCACGGTTCGATGACCAGCGACCCCGCGAGAGTCCATCGTCACGCACACCCCAGCCCCGGTCGGGCCCTGGCCAAGGTTTGATCCGCTCACCCATCCCACGGGGGGTCAGCGAGAAAGAACCGGCCCGAAGGCCCACACCGACTTCACCCGGGGCTAAAGGCACCCCCCCAGATCGTTGCCCCTGACGATCGGAGAGAGTCCGCTATGGCAAGAATCCGGCGTCTGCCCCCCCCTACGACCGCCCTGCTCACCATCCTCGCCCTTTGCGCGGCCGGTTGGGGCCTGTTCTCCACCCACGGCAAGGAGATTGTCCCGGCCCGGCGGGTGTCAACCTCTGCCGAGAACAGCCCCCCTGCCACTCCACCCCCGGCTGCGCGGCAGGGGAGCGAGAACCATCTGCTACCGCCTGACCAGCGCAGCGCCCGTATCGCAGACTCAGTCGTCCCGTCGACGCCCCTTCCTTGCCCCCCAGCGGAGCCCAAGCGGATGCTCTCCGTGAGGAGCCTGGGCGGGCAGCCATTGCCAGACGTTCGCATCCGGCTGACTCTGGCCGAGCAGGCCGGCAGGACCTGGTTGACGGTCACCGGCCCCGACGGCCTGGCCGCCGTCCCCGACGAAGTCCCCGTGGACGTGGATGACCTTCTCCTCTTCGAGCACGAGCCCGGCCCGGATCCTGTGACGGGGATTGCTGCACTGCCCATGCGGTTGCTTCCCATGGCCTGTGCGGCACGTGAATTGGGCCCCGAGGCGCCCCACGAACTGACCGCCGAACGGGCCCTTGGGGTGCTCCCGGTCAAGGTCCTCAAGCCGACCGGGGAACCCCTGCCCGAAGCCAGACTCTGGTTGTGTCTTTCAAGCACCGTCGGAGGTGAAGTGCAGCAGGAATTCAGGCAACTGGAGACCGATGAACGCGGCGAGGTCGCCGAACCCCTTTATGAGTCCGACGCCGTGCTTGACGGCACTCTCTCCCTGCGAAGGCGCGAAGACGGCCTCTTGGCGGATCCCCTCCAATTCCAGGTCCCGATCGTCCCGCAACAACTCGTCCTCCGCTGCTATCAAGCCGGCGCCCTGCTGGTGGAGGCTGTCGGGCCCAACGGCGAGCCCGTGACCGGGGTGGAGTTGTTTTTGAACGGCCCACAGTTCGTTATGGCCCGAGCGGTGGACTCCGGAGGCCTCGCGCGCTTCGAGAACCTCGCCGCCGGCGATTACGTCCTGCGGGCCTCCCCTCCCGGGGGGGGAGGCAACCTCCCCACATCCAAGTTCCACCTGCAACACTCGGAAAGGAGGACACTGGAATTGACCCTCCCTGCCACGCCCGACTCCTTGTTCGTGGTAGGTGGCAGACTGATCGACGAAGAGGGAAAGCCGGTGATCGCAGCAAGGCTGGGCGTCTCCGTAGCCGGAGGGCTCACGCGCTGGGTGCACACTTCGGAGGAAGGCCGCTTTTCGTTTCAGGTCCCCGCAGGCTCGATGGACCCCAAAGAGCTGGATTCCCTTTCCCGTGCCTTCGTCAGCGTGCGGCCCAGGGCTGGTGTCTTCGCCTCCCGCTTCTCGCCCAGGTTGGTGCACGTCCCCATCGGCACGCGCGATCTGGAATTCCGGCGCCTGGGGACCCCGCCGGCCGGCGAGACCGTTGTGGAATTGCTGGACGCCCACACAGGCGCTCGCGTGGTGGATCCTGAAGGCGAGGCCATGGTCACGCTCTATCGCCCGGCCCCCGGTGGGGAGCGGATCGTGAACTGGGCTTCCTATGGGGGAGACGATGGCCTCGTGGCCGTGGAGTACTATCGGCATCCAGACGTGTGGCTGACCGCCAGCCTGCCCGGCTACAAGATGACCCGACAGCCCCTGACCCTGACCGCGGATGGGGGCGCAAAAACGCTGGTGCGGGTGCAACTGGAACGCGGTTTTGGGGACGATCTCGTGGTTCGAGGCCCCGACAGAAACCCCGTCTCCGGGGCAGAGTTCCTGGACTCCCAGGGCAACGTGGTCGGCATAACCGACCTGGACGGCAGGGTCTCCATACGTGGGAGGGACCCGCAGACCCTGACCGTTCATGCGCCCGGATTCGCTCCCGAGGAGTGGTACGGGGGCCAGTGCTCACTCCACTCCGATGGCACGATCTGGCTGAACCGCTGACAGTACGCGTCCAGCTTAGCTGGCGTCCGCGCGCACGATGGCCACTGAGGCCGAGGCCCCGATGCGGCTGGCGCCGGCCTCGATCATGGCCTGGGCGGTCGCATGGTCGCTGACCCCACCCGAGGCCTTCACCCCCAGCACCGGGCCCACGGTCTTTCGCATGAGGGCCACGTGCTCGGGCGTAGCCCCCCCCGTGGAGAAGCCTGTGGAGGTCTTCACGAAGTCTGCACCGGCGGCCTTGGCGAGGCGTGAGCCGCGCTCGATCTCCTCGTTCGTCAGGAGGCACGTCTCCAGAATCACCTTCAGGCGGGCGCCATAACGGTGGCAAGCCTGGGCCACGGCTGCAATGTCACCCTGCACGTAGGAATCATCGCACCCCTTGAGGGCGCCAACATTGATCACCATATCGATCTCGCAGGCTCCGTCCTCCACCAAGCGCTGGGTCTCGAAGACTTTGGCCTCCGTCACGGTCGCTCCCAGGGGGAATCCGATCACCGCACAAACCAGCACCTCGCTGCCCGAAAGCACCTCGGCGCAGCGGCTGACCCAGCACCCGTTGACGCACACGGAGGCAAAGCCGTAGGTGATGGCCTCGGCGCACAGGGAGTCCACTTCCTCGACCGTGGCATCGGGCTTGAGAATGGTGTGGTCGAAGTAACTCGCCAGATTCCCGACCTCGGTGGGGTCTGCTCCACAGCCCCCAATCCTGCAGGCACCCGCAGAGACCATGGGGGTCAGATTCTCATGGCACAGCTGAACGGTCAGGGTGGAGCAGCCCAGACGCTCGGAGGCCTCCTCCGTTGTCAGGCCACTGGCCACAACTTGGTGGCCAATTTCAGTCAGTAGGTCTTCTAGGCGGTCAGGATCGAAAAGGCGAGTCATCACGAGGGGTGTCCAATTGAAGGGCGCGGGAGGTCCAAAGCTTGGATTTTCTTGACCCGGCTCGCGTGGCGACCGGGACCTGTGGGGGTCTTGAGGAAGGTCTCAACGATCTCGCGGGCGAGAGCCGAGTCCAGGTGGCCAGCCCCCAAGGTGAGCAGGTTGGCGTGGTTGTGGGTCCGTGCGTTGAGGGCGCTGGCTTGATTCCAGCAGTTGGCTGCGAGGACGCCAAAGACCTTACCTGCGGCCATGGCCGAGCCGATTCCTGCTCCATCAATCACGATACCCACCTGGGCTCGCCCCTCGCTCACCTCACGGGCCACTGCCGCAGCGAAGTCGGGGTAGTCACAGGGGTCATCGCTGCAAGTTCCCATGTCTCGAGAGGGGTAGCCGAGATCGGCCAGGAAGCCCAGCACCTCGCCCTTGAGCGAGAATCCCCCGTGGTCGGAACCGACGGCCACGGTGCGGCCCTGCTTGGGGGCACCTTCAGGAGCACGGCCGGATGCCATAGTAGCCCGTGAGCCGGTCAGGGGGTGGTGCCGGGGCTTGGCCGGGATCAACTCGATATCCCTGCGGAAGGCCTCTTCCCGGGCGAGGGGCGTCACTTGCGCCCCCTCAGGCACGGCCAGGGATCCCCCATCCGACAGCTTGTCGAGGCAATCAGCCTCCACGAGCGGACGCTTGGTGTTCCCTCGATCGGCCCCCTGCGGCCCTGCGCCCGATCGCACCTGCACGTGAATCCCAGGGGTGGGAGCTAGGGGCGCTTCCCCAGCGGCTCGTACACGGCCTGCGGCACGGCGGGCGATGGCGCGGATTCCATCGTGTTCCGTCTCCATGACGCATGCGAGTCTAGCAGAGAGTTCGAGAATGGGGCCGAGTGATTGGGGCCTGGGATTACCCATTGGTGGCCGATTCTCCTTGAGCCCGCAACCCGGGAACCCGAGGATGGCCCGTGGCCCGTTCCACCTTCCCAGCGCGCCCCGGTGAGCACCATGAGAACCCTCCTCAGCCAATTCTGTGAGTCCTTTGACGCGATTGTGCGGCCCCTACTGGAGCCCCTGGACGGAGCCTCCCGCGCACTGCTTGAGGGATCGCCCGATCTACCATGCCGTGAGATCCGAACGGAGCTCCTGGAGGTGCGCCACCAGACGGACGTGCTGGTGCAAAAGGTCGCAGAGCAGCAGGCCTACGTGCTGATTTTCGGCCCTCTCAAGAGTGGCAAATCCACCCTGATGAACGCCCTGGCAAGCACCTACGTGAGCGAGGTCTCGAGCCTGCCCGCGTATCCGTGCATGGTCTACCTGTCCCATGCCGAAGAACGCCAGTTCGACGTAACGCGCTACAACGGGCAGAAAGAGCGCTTCACGGACCCCTCGGCGCTCTACATGCACATTGGCCGGGCGCACGGGGAACTCGCCGAGCGCATCCGTTCTGCCGAGGAGCGGGGTGAGAATTTTGAGCCCGCAGAACACTACCCGGCCGCCATTCGCAAAGTGGACGTTCGGATACCGGCTGGCGATCTGCACGAATCGGGAGCGGTCCTGGTGGATACGCCCGGTCTCTACAGCCGAATGAAGTTCGGCTACGACCAGATGACCCGCGAGTTCCGCGATGCGGCGAGCTGTGCTGTCTTCATCGTTAAGTCGGACAATCTGTTCCTCGAGCAAGTCTTCGAGGAGTTCGAAGAGTTGCTTGGGCTCTTCAACCGCATCTTCCTCGTCGTCAACCTGGACTCGAGCAAGCGCGACCTCTCCCCCAACGGCACGTTGATTCCAAGCCTCGAACAAGAGGACCCGCTACGCATCATTGAGGCTTTCGAAAATCTGGCCATGAGCGCGCCTTTGAAGGAGGCCTTGGATGATGGGCGCCTGCAGATCTACCCCGTAGACCTGCTCCAAGCGGCCAGTGCGCGACTGCAGGCTGGAGACGGTTCTGGTCCGGGACGCAGCACTCCGCGCGGTGAAGCCAACTTCGATGCCTTCCTCGGCGACCTCACCGGCTACCTGAACAGCACCGACTACCTGGTCGCCTTCTTGGGGGACAGCCTCCGTCGTGCTGAGTCGCTCATGTCCGACACCCTGCGCCTGCTCGACCACAACTCGGTGACCGAGCTGCGGGTTCGTGTGGAGGAACTGGAGGGTAGCCGTCAGGACGCGCAGCGCAGGCGGCATGCAGCCCAACGCCTGCTTGATTACGACTGGCGCGCAGCCTTCTCGGGGCTGGAGAGCAAGCTTGCGCCGGCCATCCGGGCCCGCACCGAACAGATCTGCGCGGAGACCGAACGGCGTCTCGATCGGGCCGTGGATGCCTGGTTCTCCAACGACTCGAGCCTACAGGCTCTGATGGACGAGCAGCTCCTGACCACCCTGCGCTCATTCCAGGTCGAAGTAGGCCTGTTCATACGCAAGGCCCTCGACGAAGAGGTCCTCTCGGGCTCCGCAGGCATTCTCTTGCCCAGCGACGTCTCCGCCGACATGTATGCAGCGGAAGTTGACCTCTCTTCCATCGGCCAAGACGCGCTGGGGAGAATCGGTACGGCCATTCAGCATCGGGACATTCCCGGCCCGTTGCACAGCTCCATGATTCCCGTGCGGCGTACGTTCTGGGATTGGTGCTTGTTCCGCAGTCTGGACAAGATCCGCGGCCGCCTGCTTGGCGATGCCAATCACCCGGCCTTGCGAATCCCCGTGGAGATCAAGGCCCGGCGCCTCGGCAACGAGGCACGCGACGTGATCCGCCGCGAGCTGGACACCTTCAAGTCACGCTTTCTCCCCGAGACGATCTTGGCCATCCACAGTCACGTCATCGGCCAATACGGGCTGGCCGCTGCGGGCGGGTTGGGCACAGCCCTGCGCGAGCGGGATGGGGCCCTGGAGGGACACATCAACGATGTGGTCTCCCAATTGATGGAGCACCGCAAGGTCCTGGCGCACATCATGAGTCTCTGGACCAGAACGGAGTCGGCCCGGACGGCCATCCATGGACTGACTGCTGAATACGGCAGCACCGAACCCACGCGATTGATCGAGCCGGCCAAGGCGACCACGCCCATGCGGCCGGCCCCGATACACTCGGGTCCTCTGGGAGCCCAGCCGCTCACCGATATCGGCTTGACGCCTACGGCCATGAATAGGCCGATGGAGCAGACCGGAAGTGCCAAGGATCGGGCGTCGAGCGCCCCTCTCTTAAGCGACGAGTTGGACTAGGGCGCCGGACCCTGTAGCCAAAATCCCCGTGCCGTCTAGGAACAGGGGGAACCCGCGCAGGGAGTCCGAATCGGTTCCGCTGGACGCGGAGGGAAACGGGTAGAAAGGGCCGTTTCCGGGGGCCTGGCCGCAATCCTCCGCGGTTGAGAGCCATCACTTTCCATTTTGGAAAGCCATCACTTGACACGATGGAAAGTGACGGCTACAGTTTCCATCGTGGAAAGTGACGCCGCGCTCAGCCTGCCTCTCGGTACGCAGCATCGCGCGGCCCCTCATGGCGAAGAAAACCTATCTGAAGAGGACAAACATGGACAGCAATCACAGCGGCATCAACACAGAGGGAACTGGCATAGAGGAGGCCAAACAGGCCTTAAAATCTGTCCAGCAGGCCAAAAGTGCGGGCCTGAACCAGGCGATGCCAACCCGTTGGTTTCGCGCCGCGATAGCGCTCACTATCGGCAGCAT
>DUDB01000031.1 GCA_012959525.1 Planctomycetota bacterium | reverse complement strand
GTCAGCTACTTCCTGAAGAAGACCAATCGGATTAGAAATCCGATGCACTCTCCAATCTGAACTGGCGCAAACCCCCAACAATCAAGGATTTACGAGAGCGCGCTTGGGAACAGGCCCCGAGATTTGCCTCGGGTTTGCCTCAGAGTCCGATCCGGTAGTCATTGGCCAAAGACAGCGCTTGAAACGAAAACGCCCCGCGTGGCAGAGAGCCACGCGGGGCGTGTATGCACCGGACTCGAGGCTACTCGATGTCCAGGATGCCAGAGCCGTCGCTGCTGGTGAGCATGTCGGACTGCGCCAAGTAGTTCACCCCGCTCGCGATCTTCGAACGCCAGTTGAGGGCGGCACGGTCGGCGGCGTAGCCGAGGGCCACGACGGCCTGGGTCCGTACCTCCTTGTCCTCATTGACGTCGCTCATGATGGCGACCAGGGAATCGATCGAACGCTCGTCACCGATGTAACCCAGGGCCTGCACGATCGACTTGCGCGTGGACGCGTCTTCGGTGTCCTCGAGCGTGTCGAGCAGCGCCTGCACGACTTCTGTGTTACCGAGGAGGCCCAGGGCCAGTCCGGAACGAGAAGCCAGGAGCGGCTCTTTTGAAGCTCCGCCCAGTGCTTCCTGAAGGGGTTCGATCGCGGACAAGTCTCCTGCGAGACCCAGACCAAGGCTGGCGTAGGAACGCGCGTCTTCGGTCTTGGCCTTTTCCAACTGGCCGATCAGGTTCTCGGCAGCCTCATGGTCGCCGCGCAAGCCGACGGCCAGGGCCAGAGCACCAACCTCGTCGGGCTTCTTGGCCCGACCGAGAGCAACCCGCAGGGCGTGGTCCACGCTGGGGTCCATCTGGCCTCCCTCGTCGCGCAGGTGGTAACCCAGGATGCCCGTGGCCAGTGCCGCCCAGGGACGGATGGACTGTTTGCCCCTGGAGATGGCGGTCAGCAATTCCTTGCGGGCCGTGGCGGTGCCGGAGAAGGGGTCTTCACCCGTTCCCTTGCGAGCGCCGGAGCGCGCCAAGGAGATCAGCGCGAAGCGCTTCTCGATGGGATCGCCACGCCGAACGGAACGGGTCAGGGCGTTGCGGATCCACACGTCGGCCTTGTCCTTATCGGCGTCGCCGATGAGGCCCAGGGCCAGCACGGCACTGCGCCGCACATCGTCGGGTTGACGGGCGTACTTGCCCAGGGAGTCCACCAGGAACTGAGTCACGACCTCCTTGAGGCGCGCGCTCATGCCCTCGGGTTGGGCCTCGATCAGGCGGCCCAGAGTGGTCGCCGTGTGGGCGCGCACCGTGGCGTCGTACTCACCGTCGGAGGTGAAGTAGCGCAACAGGTACGTGACCTGAGAACCCAGGGACGTGTCGGGGTCGGCCACCTTGCAGGTACCGCAGAAACAGACCATGTCGTTCTCGACGACCTCCAGGGGCACCAGGCCCATGGCGGTCATGGCGGCGACCTTGAGGTCACTGTTGTCGCTGTCCTCGTCCTCGAGGCACGCGATCAGATCCCGCACGATGCGCCGGCGCATGTTGACGTCGGTGGTGTGAGAGCCGATCAGGCCCAGGCCGTAGGTGGCGAAGGCGCGCATGGGGTCATTGACCTTGCGGCCGTAGACCTTGCGCCCCATCTCGTCGTCCCGAGCCAGGCCAGCCAGAGCTTCGTAGGAGTCCTTGTTGGCCAGGATGCCCAGGGCCACGGGGGCCGTGAAGTTCATCAGCTGGTTGCCGTTGTCTCCGTCGAGGAACCAATTCAGAGTGAACTCGAGGTTCCTCGTGCTCTTCTCGGCACCGATCTTGGCCAAGGCCAGGAGGGCGCCGCGCATGAACTCGTTGCTGCCGCCATCCTTCATGGCCGCGAGGATGCCGGGCACTACCTTGCCCTGGATCGTCGCCAGGCTCGCGCGGCCACCGATGGTGCGGATGCGCTCGCCCTTACCCAGATAGAAATCTCCACCGAGAGTCTTGGACTCACCGGTGTTGATGCGCCCGTAGCGCAGGTAGGGATCCTTGTTGAAGGACCACCAGAGCTGCCACGCGCCGGGGTCATCCACCTTCTCGTGATCGTCCACGGTGTAGACCGAAGGGAATCCACCGGGGCCGGGAAGCAGGGGGTGAGGCGGAAAGCTGGGGTGGCCCCAGCCGGGGTTGGTGCCGGGGGCACGGGGCGGTTCTTCGGGTGTGCTCGGGCCGGCTGCGCCGGGAGCCGCACCTCCACCCGCTCCACCGCCGCCGGTTGCGCCGCCTGCGCCCGCCGTATCACCAGGTCCAGAGTTGCCACCACCGGTGGCAGATCCACCGCCTCATCAGCCCTGGGCGGCAGCCCAGTCAGCGAGTCCAGCAGACAATCCAAAGACGAGAATGGCGGTTCTGAGGGTGGGGTTCATGTGCTTGGTGTGGGCGTAGGTGGGAGCAACCCATTGGGCCGCTACCCCAGGCTAACGGTCCACGGGCGGCGAGGACCACTGGAAGTGGGGATTGGACGCGGGAGGGGGCTTCTGGGCTCCCCCAAAGGGGCAGGAATCTGCCCGTGCTCCCCCTCTTAGCCCGTCCCGCCCCATATTCACCCCTTCCAGGGCGGATCGTGGGCCAGGCCCAGACTCAACAGTCGTTGGATGAGGGCGTCGTAGTCCAGACCCGTGGCGCGTGCGGAGCGGGCGAAGTCCTCCGCGGCGGACAGGTCGGGGTTGGGGTTGGCCTCGAGCACCCAGACTCGTCCGCGCTCATCCATGCGCAGGTCGACGCGGGCGAAGCCCGATAGGTCCAGGGCGCGGTACACGCGCTTGGCAAGACGCGCGATGGACTGGGCTTCGCCCTCTGGCAGAGCGCGGGCCGCGTGGGTCTTCAGCTGGATCTGCTTCTGGTACTCCAGGTCCCACTTCACCCGCGAGGTCGCGATGGTGGGGGCCCCCGCCGGGAGGTTGCCGAAGGTCATCTCCCACACGGGCATGGTGGTCAGTCGGAGGTTGCCCAGGACGCCGATGGTGAGCTCGCGGCCCTCGATGAACTCCTCGGCGATGGCGCCCGTGCCCACGTTGCGGTGGACGAACTCCACGCGCTCGGTGAGGCCCTTCAGGTCGCGCACGATGGAGGCCTGGGAGATGCCCGTGGAGGCGTGCTCGCTCTGGCTCTTGACGATCAGCGGGTACTCCAGCTTCTGCGGGTCGCGCTGAACCGTGCGGCCCATCCTGTATTCCCTGAAGCGTGGGGCGCGGATGCGGTGATGGCCCATGATCTTCTTGGACAGGGCCTTGTCACCGGCCAGCAGCAGGCCGCGCGGGTTGCAGCCCGTGTAGGGCACCTTCATCAGCTCCAGCCAGCCGACCACGGCCGAGTCATAGACCCCCGCGTCGTGGAAGTGCATCAACAGGTTGAACACGATGTGGGGGGAGTGCTCCCGGATGGCGCGCCGGACCGGCCCGAGCTCGTCCTCCACGCCCAGTGGAATGACCTCGTGGCCCAACCGGTTCAGGGCGGCCAGCACGTCGAACTCCATGCGCCACTCTCCGATCTCCTTCTTGGTGTGGCCCTTCAGGGAGGGAGGGGGCACCAGGGCCTGGTGCATCAATACCAGAACCCGCAGGCGTCTCATCGCTCAAGTCGGGGGTGGCAGGGCATGGGGGCAGGGTACCCAATGGGTGCCTCCAGAACCCATCGGACCTTGACGCGGCGTTTTCCGATGGGGTCTGGGTTGGACAGGTCGGGCTTGGCGCCGGGCACCCAGACCCCGCTTGACGAAAAAGGAGTTCCATCGAGGCGAAGATCGCCGCTGGGGGAGGTCTGCCCTACCGGAACATCACCTCGATCCCGTCGGTGAAGTTGGAGGTGCTTCCTTTGCAGTCCCTCGACCAGGCCTGGAAGTTCCAGGTCTCGCCGATCATGAACGTGACGTTCTGGGGCAGGTTGGTGAGATCGGGACTGAAACTGAACGTTCCACCCGACCCCGAGAAGAGCACCTTGCCCGTCCCGTTGCTTGCGTTGTTGAATCGGTAGAACGGGAAGCCCAGACACAGGTTGCCTGAACTGCCTCCCACATTGGGGATGAAGCCCTGGCTCTCGGACATCAGGAAGTAACCCCATTCATTCAGGGGCAGTTGGTTGGCCGTCAAGGTGAAGTTGTTGTCTGTAATGACAGGTGACCCCGAGACTGCCATGACGGCGGGCTGGCCGCTGCAGTTGGGGTTGGGCGTGCAGTAGTTCGGCCCCGAACAGCTGTCGAGCACACCGTCACCATTCCAGTCAAGCGTGGGGTCCTGGGCGATCTCGTAGGCATCGGGGACCCAGTTGCCGTCGCAGTCGCCGCTGGTGCCGTTTGCGATGTCTTGCTAGTCAGGGACCGCCAGCGAGTGGAGTCCCCCTCCGGCCACCTGGGCGAACCCCGCTCCCGGTGGGGTGTTCGAAACCTGATTGTTGACATCATATCCCCAGGAGGCGATCGACCCGTCAGCGCGCAGAGCCGACGAGTGCTGGAACCCTCCGGTTACCTGGACGAACCCCGTTCCGGATGGGGTGTTCGAG
>DUDB01000030.1 GCA_012959525.1 Planctomycetota bacterium | reverse complement strand
GTCTTGCGGTCCAAGCGCACGCCCAGGAGTCCGCGATAGCGCTCCCAACGCAGGAAGCGCAGGAGGTAGTTGGCAAAGGACAGGCCCATGGCCGCGGGGATCAGCCACAGGGGAAAGTCCGCGAGGGCGGCGCGAATCGAATCCAGGTCCGACCACAGGGCCATGCACCCATAGACCACAAGACCCAGGACGAGGCCCACGACCACGCGGCCCATGAAGCCCTTGCCCTTGGGGGATCCGGCGGCTGCCTCGGCGGCTTGTCCGCTTTCCGGCAGGGCGTCGCTCACGTGGCGGGTTCGGCCTTGCGACCGAGCAGGAAGAGGATGCCCGTCAGCACGGCGCAGCCCAGGATCAGGGAGAGCCAGGGCGACAGGCCGAAGATCGTCGCGGGGAGATAACCGCAGACCATGGCGACGACCATGGTCACCAGGGCATAGGGCGTCTGGGTTCGCACGTGGTCGATGTGGTCGGACGCCGAGGCGATGGAGGACATGACCGTGGTGTCGGAGATGGGGGAGCAGTGGTCGCCGAAGATGGCTCCCTCAAGCACGGCGCCAATGCTGATCACCATCAACAGGTAGCCGCCCAGGTCCACGCTCTCGCCCAGTCGGAACGAGATGCCCACCACCAGGGGCAGGAGGATCGTCATCGTGCTCCAGGAGGAGCCCGTGGCGAAGGCGACGAAGCCCGAGAGGACAAACAGGACGAGCGGCAGGATCAGCGGGTTCAGGGCGCTGCCGAGAACGCTGGACAGATAGGCCGCCGTGCCCAGGTCCGAGCAGATGGAGCCGATGGACCAGGCCAGGTAGAGGATCACCAGGCCGACCCCCATGGAGCGCAGGCTGGACCAGGAGGCGCTCAGCATCTCGCGCGGGCCCAGGCCGACAACCAGCCCCAGGATCAGGGCCAGCACGTATCCCGCAAGAGAGGCCCACATGAGCGGGGCGAAGCCGCTGCCGTCGTACAGCACCGCCGTGGCGCCCTCGATCGTGAAGAGGTCGCCGGCCCGCCAGTGGCCCAGGGCGTCGCCGTCCCGGAGGATGATGCCCAGGGTCGCCAGCACAAAGGTCATGACGGGCCAGATGGCCACGGCCGAGCGGGGCCGGACGTGGGGAGCGGGGGCCAGGTCGGTCGCCTCCTTGCTCACCATGGGCTTGGCGCCCTTGCGCAGTAGCTGGCCCGCGCGGGCGCGGCGCTCGGCCTTCAGCATGGGGCCGAAGTCGCGGCCGGTGAAGACCACCAGGCCCACGAAGAATAGGGTGAACAGGCAGTAGAAGCGGTAGGGGAGCGTCTGCAGGAAGATGGCGTACCCATCACCCGTGGCCAGGCCGGCGCTGGGCAGCTGGGTGCTGAAGGTGGAGACTTCAAATGCGATCCAGGTGGAGAGGATCGAGATGCCGGCCACGGGCGCGGCCGTGGAGTCCACGATGTAGGCCAGCTTCTCGCGCGCGACCTTGAAGCGGTCCGTCAGGGGCCGCATGGTCGAGCCCACCAGGATCGTGTTGGCGTAGTCGTCGAAGAAGATCACGAGACCCATGAGCCAGGTGGCGATCTGGGACTTGCGGGCATCGCTGGCCAGGCGCGCGATGCGATCCATCAGGCCCTGGATGCCGCCGGCGCGTGTGACTACGCCGACCATGGCCAGCATGAAGATGACAAAGGAGACGATCATCATCCGATCGGTGTCGACGGCCTCGTTCCACAGGTACTTGCGACCCACGTCGACGCTGCCGGGGAACAGGGCGCTCAGAAAGGACTCGCCCACGTGGGTGCGCGCCAGGATCGACCCGGCGAGGACGCCGGCGAAGAGCGCGGGGACCGGCTTGCGCAGCACGATGGCCAGGGCGATGGCCACGAGTGGGGGCAGGAGGGACAGGCGCGTGGGTGGACGCCACTCGGACTTCTTGGCCTGCACCTTGCCGCCATCGGGCAGGGTCACCGTGAGGGAGAGACCCATCTCGCCCTGCTGCCCTTCGAAGAGCAGTCCGTTCGAATCGGAGCGCAGGTCTTCCACCACCTGGAACTCCACCGGGGGCGTCATCTCTGCCCCATGGGAGCGCAGGTGGCGGACGATGCTGTCCATCATCTCCTGGTGCAGCCCCATATCGACGCCCTGGGCTGCCTGCAGCCGGAAGCCGCGCAGACGCAGTATCGGATCGCCACCGGGTTCGGTGGGCTCCTCCAGAACCCCTTCCCCGAGAAGGAAGTCACCCAGGGTGCCCTCCACCTGCGTGCAGGGCTCCGACACCAGGGTGCCCGCGTCGATGGCCGCCAGCTGGGCCTCGTCGGCCTGGGGCAGGACCCAGAGCAGGAGCGCTAGGGCAACAAGGGTGACGATCGGGGTCGTGCGTTGCATGGGGCGAGAATAGGGCCCGGGAGGGGCAGGTACTAGCGTGGGGGCTATCTCTCGGCGGGGGCCGGGATGGTAGGCTGCGCGGGCCCAGCCCCTGCTGCCCATGTCACTCCCGCCCTCCACGCTCCTGCTTGCCGATCCCATCTCCTTGGGGGTAGAGGTCCTCTATCTTATCGGTGCGGTCATAGGGGCCCTGCTAGTCATCATCTGGATGTTGTGGCGCATGATTTCTGCATTGGGGGAGCAGGCTGAGCAGCTCGATGCCCTCCAGGGTCTTGAGGAGATAGCCGAATCTCTGGAATCCATTGCGGAGCGCTCGGACGAGCTGGGACGCCGACGCCTGGAGCACGTGCTGATCGATATTCGCGACGGACACAAGCGCTTCGAGGAGCGCTGGCTGGCGCAGATGGAGAAGCACGGTGGCGTGAGTGGTGCCATGCCCGGCATCGATCCCCAGGCGACCTCTCTCTCCGAGCGCATCACCAACCGTCTCTTGGCCATGGGGTTCGAGCGCATCGACGTGCTCTCGCCCGTCGAAGAGGTCGAGGCCATGGCCGATGGCGACGGTGAGGTGCGTGTGGAAGCCCGTCGCGGGGGAGTGGCCCACAAGGGTCACGTCCTGCTACGCGAGGGCTCCATTGCCGACGTCCGCCTGCGTGACGGTTACGACGCCTTTCCCTGATCCTCCCCGATGACTTCGACCACCAGTATCCAACATCTGGCCCAGCACGTGGGCGAGACCGTCACCCTCCAGGGGTGGCTCCACCACCGCACCTCCAAGGGCAAGCTGCACTTCATCCAGTTCCGCGACGGCACGGGCTTCGTGCAGTGCGTGGTCTCCAAGAGCAACGTGTCCGAAGAACTGTTCGACGCGCTTGCGGGCGCGGGCCAGGAGTCCAGTCTCGAACTCGAGGGCGAGGTGAAGGCCGACGAGCGCGCGCCCGGTGGCGTGGAGGTCTCCGTGCAGGGTGGTCAGGTATTCCAGAGTGTTTCCGAGTATCCGATCACGCCCAAAGAACACGGCCCCGACTTCCTGCTTTCACGTCGGCACCTGTGGATGCGCTCCAAGCGCCAGTGGGCCGTGCTGCGTATTCGCGACGCGGTCATCACCGCCATCCGCGGCTTCTTCGACGAGCGCGATTATCTCTGCGTGGACTCGCCCATGTTCACGCCCGCGGCCTGCGAGGGCACCAGCACCCTGTTCGAGCTGGACTACTTCGAGGGCGAAAAGGCCTTCCTGACCCAGTCGGGCCAGCTCTACGCCGAGGCCTCGGCCATGGCCTTCGGCAAGGTCTACTGCTTCGGTCCCACCTTCCGGGCCGAGAAATCCAAGACGCGCCGTCACCTGACGGAGTTCTGGATGCTGGAGCCCGAGATCGCCTTCGCGGACCTGGACGACGTGGTTGAACTGGCCGAGTCCCTGATCGTGCACGTGGTGAGCGAGGTCCTGCGTCGACGCCAGCCGGAGCTTGAGGCCCTGGAGCGCGATCTGTCCAAGCTCGAGTGCATCAAGGGCGGCTTCCCGCGCATCACCTACGACGCGGCTTCCAAGATCCTGCTCGAGCACCCCGACTCGGAGTTCGTGGCCGGTGACGACTTTGGCGCTCCCGACGAGACGATCCTCTCGGAGATGCACGACCAGCCCCTGATGATCACTTCCTACCCCAAGAACATCAAAGCCTTCTACATGAAGGAGGACCCCGCCGATTCCAGCAAGGTCCTGTGCATGGACGTGATCGCGCCCGAGGGAGTCGGGGAGATCATCGGCGGCAGCCAGCGCGAGGAGAACCTCGACCTGTTGCTGGCGGCCATCGCCGAGCACGAGTTGCCCATGGAAGAGTTCGAGTGGTATCTCGATCTGAGACGGTTCGGTTCCGTACCCCACGGCGGCTTTGGTCTTGGATTAGAGCGCACCGTGGGTTGGATATGCGGCTTGGAGCACGTACGCGAAGCCGCTCCCTACCCCCGCATGATGACCCGCATCCGTCCCTGAGCCCCTCCCCGCCCCAGCGTTGCAGCTTTGGGAGGATGTGCGAGGATGGGGAGTCAAGAAAACAGCGGAATCGCGGTCTCAATTGTGATCCGTTGCACTCTTGGTCAAGGGTGGGCTTGCGCCTTCTCTTTCCCTGGCCAGATGACGGTTCCCCTCATGAAGATCTCAACCTGCCTGTTGTCGTTCGCTCC
>DUDB01000029.1 GCA_012959525.1 Planctomycetota bacterium | reverse complement strand
GATCAAGAGAAGGGGTTTGATTTGAATATCCCAAAACCCTGCCGAAAGCATAAGAGCCAACCCACCACACATCTGAATGGCGAGCAGGCCCAGACCCCCCCCCGCGAGCATGCCGGGAATGCCCAGGAGTGCAACAACCGCACCGCCACATAAGTTGAGTATTCGTAGAGTACGGAACCTATTCAACTTGACGGACAGGGTGATGGGATCGGCGGCACACGAGATGAGTACGTCGTCTTTCCAGAAGTTCTTCATGCTCGTCATGGTAGGAGCGGCACCACGAACTCCTCAAGAACTGCTTGGAGTCCCTACCTAGTTCCCACCCAGCTCAACGAGATGCACAGGTTTGGACCAAGGCCTCGGGAATTAGTCGCCACCTTGGGCTGCGCTTAGGGCTTCTACCTCTTCCCGCAGGCCTCGCTCTGCCTTTCGCTGATGTTGGATCAAGAGAAGTTGTTGGATCCAACAACCCATGATTTCACATCTAAGCACTAAAACGAGCCCAAAACTTAACAGGGCTGGAGCCTCGGAGAAGATTGCGACGAGACAGCCAAGAAGCCCAGCCACCGCCGTTATTGTCCGGTCTTTGCGAAGCTTTTTCAGTTTGACAGGCAAGATACCGGGATTATCAGCACACGCGATGAGATCGACAGGATCTTTCCAGAAGTTCTTCATGCCCGTCATGGTAGGAGCAGCACCACGAACTCCTCAAGAACTGCTTGGAGTCCCTTCATCTAGCTACAACCAGCTCTGAAGGAGTCCCATCACGCGTAGCTTTCCTCGAACTAGGAAGCGACGGCTTCTGGTTTTTTGGTCTATTCCTGGCGCGCCCCGGATTCTGGAGTAAGCGCCTTCACAAAGACGAGGCATGGGTTCCACTTTTGCCACAGGTCCGGATGTACCTCCAACCGGGAGAAGCCCATGGCCTCATAGAACTTCCGCGTCAGCGCATAGCTCTCGGAGTTGGCAGCTTCTGCGAGGGTCTTCACTTGAAGGTACCTGCAGCCATCGGCCCGGAGCCATTTCTCCGCGGCGCCCTGCATCAGTCTCCCGATGCCGCGGCGGTGGTGTGAGGGCAAGAGTCCGATGCAAGCGACCTCGGCGGACTCGGGGAAATGGCGTTTGATCATCAGAAAGCCCAGGACATTCTCTCCCTCCATCGCCAGCAGGGTGGGCGTGGACTTCGCAGCCTCGACGTATTCCATGAGTGAGTCCTCAAGTCCGAACCACTCTGGCAGCTCTCGCAGGACCTGCTCGCAGGCGTCGCAGTGTCCGACCTCGGGTGGCGTAATGAGCAGTTCTCCATTCGTCATGACTTGCTCCTTGAGATTCACGGGGGCGCCTACTCCACACTTCTGTGATGCCAGCCCATCTTATCCTGAAGCAGTCCCATCAACGCGAAGTTCTCCGCTGAGGTTGGAGGTTGGTAGGATTTGGGAACAATGACATGAAGAAAGACCTGCACAAGGATCCGTTCGTTGTTGCCATTGGGTTGACCGTGTTGGCGTTCATGTTCCTGCCCCATAGGAACTACATTCATCAGTTTGACTACAGGTTCGTAACCAACGCCGTTAGGGAGTACCTGCACTGGCCGACCTTGGTATTGGAAATGGTTGCAATCTGGTGTGGCTTCTTCCTCTACAAGCACATCTCCAAACCAGAAGAGGGCGCCTGAAGTAGACCAAGCGGATTAGAGATCTCAGGCGCGGGCGCCTAGGTCAGGTCCCCGAGAGCGACCTTGATGGCCTGGCCGCTGATGCCGCTGGCTTCATCCGAGGCGAGGAATGCGATCAGGTGGGCGACCTCGTCGGCGGTGGGCACGCGACCGGGTGGGTAGAGCGCCGCGCGCTCCTGCCAGATCTCGTCCACGGAGAGACCGCGCTCGTCCGCTTCAGCCCGGGCGGAAAGATCCGCCATGGCCGTACGTACCCAACCGGGCAGGACGGCGTTCGAGGTAACGTTGTAGGGGCCGCCATCCACCGCAACCGAGCGCATCAAGCCCAACAGTCCGTGCTTGGAGCTGGTGTAGGCACTGCCGGCTGCTTCGGCTATCTGTCCCGCCGTCGAGCTCGTGAAGACCAGGCGCCCACCGCGGCGCTCCACCATGCCGGGGAGCACCAGGCGCGACAGATGAAACGGTCCGTCGAGATTCACGCGCATGGTCTGGGCCCACACATCCGGGTCCTGCTCCCAGACAACCTGTTCGTGTGCGGAGCCGATGCCGTGGTTGCAGACGAGAATGTCGATGGGACCCAGCCGCTCCACGGTTTCATTCACGGCGAGGGTGCAGCCCTCAAGAGTGCTGAGATCTGCTGCGACGTGCTCCAGGCCCAAGGAAGCCAGCTCCTCTTCGCTGCGGGAAACGGCCATCACGCGAGCACCGCGTGCCGCCAGTATCTTCGCCGTGGCGCGACCGATCCCACGTCCGGCCCCGGTAACCAGTGCGATCTTGTCTTTGACTCCAACCATGGCCTGATCCTATCAGGCGGGAATCGCAGGAGGTGAAGCCGGTTCGTTCGCGGGAGCTTGCTACGCTTTGGAAATGAAGACGCCCCAAGAGGTTCCCGCGCGGACAACGCTTCACCTCCTATTCACCCTCTTGGTACTGACCAGTTGTCAGGAGCCGGGCCGGAATCTCAGGCGTCAGTCGGATACCCGGCCTGCGTTCGAGCCCCTTGTGGCGCTGGAGGCCGGGCCCGTCTATCACCTGCTCGACGGATATGACCCCATCTGGCTGGAGCGCGTAAGGGACGGTATCGAGACAGCTCGCGCCTACTGGGGCAGCTATGGGCCAACGCACGTCTGGATAACAGGTAGCTACGAGGGAGCCGAGATCGATCCCGCAGCCAAGCGGGCCTTCGTGGAGGAGTACTGCGGCTCCCGCACCTTCCCCGATGGAATGCGGCTTGAAGACTGCGCAGACTATGTGGAGTCACGCTTCCTGGATGTTGCGGAGCGGGACGAATCGGAGGCCTATCTCTCCTACCTGCAAGACACGACTCCACCGCGAGCGGATCTCGTGTTCATCAACATCCACAAGTGGTTTTTTGAAACGGATCCTGTTCCCGATCCGACCCTCAGGGGGATCCATGAATACACGCACGTCTTTCAGAGTTCCTTTGGCTCGACGCCGACCTGGATGATGGAAGGGGGGGCCGTATTCGCCGAGGCCTGGTTGCCCGCGCAGCAAGGTTGGCGGGATCTTCACGGAGTCATGGAAAGGTGTATGGAGAGCGCGTGCCGTGTCGAAGACCCTGCGCTGTCGATTGCGGACATGGAGGACGTCGACTCTGCCCCGGGGAAGACCATCGAGTACCACCGCGAGCTTGCCTACGACAGGGGAGCCTGGGCCGTTGCGTTCATGATCCACGAGTCTTCCACGCGACGGGTCTCAGCTCTGCGCGATAAGTTCTACCCCTCCGTCACGGAGCTCGGCTGGGAGGCCGCACTGTCCAGGTTCGTCGGCATGCAAGACAAGCAGGAGTTCTATGCCGCCTTCAGCTCATTCATGGACGGGTCCATTGAGGATCAGATCGCCATGCTTGACAAGCTCAAGGACTAGCCGACTCCGAAGTCCTGCCCGGGCCCCCGCCCATGACCTTTGTTACAAGCGCGATGGTCTTGTATAGCTCTTTGCATGGAGAGAACCAGCAGAGACCGCGTGGGCTGCAAATTCTTGCTGGGCGGGCTCGTTCCAGCGCTTGCTGGCCTGATCTCGCGCTACCTGGAATTGCGCCAGGCCAACATCCTGTTTACCAGCTCGAACGGAAGGGTTGCTCCGGAGGAGCTAGCCAACGCGCTCTCCGTTGCTGACCGGAGCCTCTTGATCGGACTGGCCGTCAGCGCAGGGGTGTTCTTGGCCTTCTTTGTTGTAGCGATGAGGACGCGTGAGAGGCGCAGCACCGACAGGGTTATTGGTGCGACGATTGTCCTGGCCTTCGGCTTCATGGCCTGGGGCACGTGGTCCTTCATGAACCTGAACAGCCGGATGGCTCACGACCTCGCGGGTGCCATAGCGGATACGACGCAGCTGACCGAGGCTGAGATCGCTGGCGTGTACGAGGGAGCGAACGCTCGCCATGCGGCGATCTATGCCGATGACCGGCCCGTCCACGCATCGACCCAGCTCGCTGGGATCTCAGAGTCATTGCAGCCGGGTTTCGCCAATGCCCAACGGGCGCGGCATGCAGGTGCCTGGCTTGGCCTCTTCTCGCTACTTGCGGCCCTGGCCGCACTTCGTGGTGGGAGCGCTGGGAGCGCTGGGAGCGCTGGGGGTGCACCTCCCACTCCCGTTGAGTCCCAGAGTCTCGATACCGCTCGCCAGCGGAGTCAAGGCAAGGCCCCAAGGCTCAGGAGTTGAAGAGATTGGATTCGGAGCCATCCCCAGGGTGTGCATCAGAATTGCCTCAGAGTGCAATCGCGGCCTTGGCCGATTCTCTCCGAGGCAGAATGGCTGCTAGGATGCTCCCATGGAATCGGACTCCACTCTCACGCCCCATCGGAACACGCGGGCGAGGATCGCCCTGACCATCGGGGATCCGGCGGGCATCGGGCCGGAACTGGTCCAAGCACTATTGAAGGACGATGCACTGGCTCGCGACGTGCAACTCGTTGTGGTGGGGCCGGAGGATCTGAAACCCGAAGGCCTCGCGTTCTGGCAGGGGCCGGACTCCCCTGATTCGACCACCCACCTGTGGTGCGCGACCCCGGGTAGCGGGCGCGTGACCATGGGCAGCGCCCAGGCCGACTGCGGCCGCACGGCTCTGGCCGCCTTGCGCTGCGGGGCGGATATGGCCCAGGCGGGGGACGTTGCAGCCCTTGTCACGGCGCCGGTGTGCAAGGAGGCCCTGCACCTGGCGGGGGAAGTGGTCGAGGGTCAGACCGAGCTCCTCGGCCGGTGGGCCGGGGCCAAGCAGTGCGAGATGGTGGCCTTCGCGGGGAACCTGCGCGTGATGCTCCTCTCCCGCCATCTGCCCCTGGCGGCCGCCCTGAAAGAGGTGCGGCGCACGACGATCGTGGAGCGGCTGCGCCTGTTCGACTCCACCCTGCGGGCCGAGGGCATCCCCGCCCCGCGCCTGGCCGTGGCGGGACTGAACCCCCACGCGGGAGAGGGTGGACTGTTCGGCTCCGAGGAGACCGACGAGATCGCACCCGCTGTGGCCGAGGCCCGAGCCCGGGGGATGTCGGTCCACGGACCGATCTCACCCGACAGCGTTTTTCTTGAAGGGGCGAACGGACAGTGGGACGGGGTCCTGGCCCTCTATCACGACCAGGGGTTCATTCCGGTGAAGCTCCTGTCGGAGGGCAGGGGTGTGACCCTGCTCGCCGGACTGCCCTACCGTCGTCTCAGTCCGGTGCACGGGACGGCGTTCGACATCGCCGGTTCGGGCCGAGCGGACCCCCGCAATCTGCGCATCGCCGTGCAGATGGCGGCCCGCGGGGCGTTCGGTTTCCATCCGGCTCAGGAAGAAGGTCCTTCCGACGCGCTGGAGGGGGTAGACTGCGATAGTCTCTCCTCCACGTGAGGGTTACGCACCGAAGACCGGGGACCCCGCCATGATCCAACGTAAGAACAGAATTGTCCTCTACCAGCCCAAGCAGGTGAACGTGAGTCACGGGCGGGAGTCCAGCAAGGACATGCTGCCCCTGGAGATGCTGACCATCGCCGCCTACCCCTTGGCCGACGGCTACGAGGTCGAGATCCTGGATGGCAGCCTCTACACCGGCGACGAGGGTCACAAGAAGCTGATCGACATGTGCGAGGGCGCGATGATGGTGGGCACCACCGGCATCCTGGGCTACATGGTCAACGATGGCTATCAGGCCATGACCAAGGTCAAGGCCAAGCACCCGGACCTACCCGCGGTGATCGGCGGTTGGTTCGCCTCCGTGCGCCCCGATCTGATGCTGGAGACCGGTCTCTACGACGCCGTGGTTCTGGGCCAGGGCGAGCTGACCTTCCGCGACCTGGTGCGTGCCATCGACGCGGGCTCGAACCTCGAAGAGGTTCCCGGGCTGGCCCTCTGGCGCGATGGGGTGGTCCACAATACCGAGCGGCGTGCGGTGGTGGGCTGGGACGAGATCCTGCCCATGCCCTGGCACATGCTCGACATCGAGCCCTACCGTTTGGCCCAGATGCGGCCCGAGTCGGTGCGCGATGTGATCCGGCTCAACTCCCCGCCCTGGATCGGTTACGACAAGCCGTACTTCGGCATCACCTACTTCGGCAGCTACGGCTGTCCCGAGCCCTGTGGGTTCTGCTGCTCGCCCGCCGTCACGGACCGGCGCTGGAAGCCCGTACCCGCCGAGCGCATGCTCGACGATTTGGAAGAGCTGCACGATCGCTGGGGTTTTGACGCGGTGCGCTTCCATGACGCCAACTGGGGTGTGAACGAAAAGCGTGCGCGCGGTTTCGCCGAGGGCATGCTGAATCGCGACCTCAAGTTCGGCTGGAACTGCTTCATCGAGACGCACTCGATTCTGCAGTACAAGTCCGACACCCTCGACATGATGGCGGACTCGGGTATGTACGTGCACGAGATGGGCGCTGAGGCAGGCGAGGACGAGATGATGAAGATCATCGGCAAGCCCATCCATGGCGAAGACAACGTGCAGGCCGCCGTGGAGATGGACCGGCGCGGAATCCAGGGCTCGATCACCTACATCGTGGGCTACCCGGGCGAGTCCGAGGAGTCGATGATGTCCACCCTCGACCAGTGTCTGCGGGTCCACAACGCCGCGCCCCTCTCGCGGCCCAACGCTTGGCCCTACAGACCCATCCCGGGCACGCCCATGTGGGACCAGGCCGTGGAGCTGGGCTACAAGGGGCCGACGAGCCTGCCCGAGTGGGGCTCCATCGGCGAGTACCACCTCGAAGAGACCTGGCCCGGCAACATCCCCGAGAGCGTGTCCGAGGTGCGGCGCAAGTACCAGCACTACGTGACCCTGTCCTACGGTCTGGCCCGCGGGCGCATCGGTTGGTGGGAGAAGCGTGCCCAAGAGCACCTGGAGAACGGCAGCTACAAGCGCAGGGCCTGGGAGGCCAAGGCCTTCGGTCTGCATGAGCGCGTGCGGCGCACGTTCTCGAGTGCCTCGACTCTTCCGCCTACCTGGGTCGACTCGGGTGACAGGCGGACGATTTACGGTTCCACGGACTGATCCCACGGGATTGGTAGCGCGGCCCGAGTGTGCCGGCCGGATCGCTGTGCCAAGTGTGAAACCACGTCGCGGGAGGAGCGTCCTCTCCATGGAGGTATTCCATGGAAACGAGGGCAAGCGGGATGGGCGCGTGGTTATGCAGGCTTTGGCTTTGGCTTTGGATCGTGAGTTCTTTGGGAGGGGCGGGCTGGGCTGCCTCTTGCCCGGACGGGGAGAAACCGGATCGAGAGAAGATCAAGGAAATCCAGATGCGCCTGGACCATCTGCGCCCCGAGACCCGGCGCTACGGTGTCAGCCTTGCAGCGGAACTGAACTGGCCGCAAGCCTGGGGTTGGGTGCTCGAAGCCCTGGAGGATGAGGAGTCGGAAGTAGCGGACGTGGCTCAACTGAGGCTTGCCGGCGTGTCCTGCCCAAAGGGGCTGGACCTTCTCTTGGGTCGGCCCGGTTTGGGCCATCGGGAGAGCACGGTTCGGCTGCGCGTGGCCGAGGCTCTGGGGCGCGTGGAGGTTCCTGTGAACGGAGAACAGCTGGTGCGCGCGATGAAGCGCTCGGACCCGGAGCTCTGCCGGCGATTGCTCTGGTCCCTCGAACGCCTGGAGCGCCGTGGGCTCCTGGTGGGGGACCGGGATCGAATCGGTCGCCGGATCGAAGACGCACTGGGACGGGGCCATGCGGAACGCGTGCGGGCTGATGCCCTGGCGGCCCTCATGCGCGTTCAGCCCTCGCGGGCCCTGCGTCACTTACGTGCTGCCTTGCGGGACAAGAAGCGGACCCTGTTGCGGACCGCTGCCGTGATCCTGTTGGCCGAGCAGCGGCGCGGCGATGACGGCTTGGAGGATTTCGACCCCGTTCCCGCCACCGAGATCCTGGCGGGCCTGGAAGCGGCCAGCTCAGACGCGCAGCCCTGCGTGCGCCGTGCGGCCTACCGAGCTCTGGGCATGGAGCCCGGAGCCTCGTCCCTTGCGATCCTCATCCGGCGTCTGGAGGAAGAGGATCAACGACACCTACGTACCCTGCTCGTGGGCATCTTGCGCGGGATCAGCGGCTTGAAACACTCGGACGACCCCCGTCCCTGGCGCGATTGGCTGGGCCGGCTGGGCCGGCTGGGCCGGCTGGGCGAGGGTGGGGTCCCCCCGCGCGCGGTGTCCCCCGGTCGTGACACCTATCAGACCCGGGTGGCGACGACCCTTGCCCAACTTCGACCCAGTACGGACCGCAGCGTGATCCTGGTGGACCTCTCGGGTTCGGTCTGGATGGACCTCAAGGGTGGAGTCAGCCGCAAGCAGCTCTTGGACCGCGAGCTGCGCGCGTTGCTGGAGGGGCTTCCGCGCACGGTGTCGTTCAACCTGATTCCCTATGCCACCCGGCCGGACCCCTGGGAGAAGCGCATGGTGACCGCGACCCCGAAAGCCGTGCGCCGTGCCTGGGGAGAGTTCGAATCGTCTCGCCTACGCGGCCGCGGGGACGTGTGGTCGGCGGTGCAGGTGGCCCTACAGGATCCGGATCTTGGCAGCCTGCTCATCATCACCGATGGCGCACCCACGGGGGGGGAGCACTCCAACATGGAGCTGCTCGTGCCCCTGCTCGAGTGGGAATGCCGCTGGCGCGGGATCGCCGTGGACTCGGTTCTGATCGATTCGGCGAAGCGCTTGCAGATCTTCTGGTCTGATCTGGCCCGGCGCACGGGAGGCACCATGACACCCGTGCATTTCGAGAGCGAGGCGCTACGGTAGGCGAGTCTGCGATCCACCTACCGTCCATGTCCGACCCTGCCCAACCCGCCAGCCCCGATCCGCCAGTCGACTGGGCCCAGCACTACGCCGATGGGGACACCCCCTGGGACCACGGCGCTGAGCACCCCGAGCTGGCGGTGCGTCTGGGTGCGGGAGAGCTGGCCGTACCCACTCCCGGCGCTCGCGCCCTGGTTCCTGGTTGTGGCCGTGGCCACGATGCCCTCGCCCTGGCACGGATCGGCTGGGTGGTGACGGCCCTCGACCAGGTGCCCGCCCTTGAAGGGCTCGTCAACTCAGGTCTCCAGCCCCTTGGAGGTGAGTACCTGTTGGGTGACGCCTTGGGCTGGGCTCCCGCATCCGGTGAGCCCGATGTGGATCTGGTCTTTGATCACACGTTCCTGTGCGCGATCGACCTGGCACAACGACCGCAGTTCGTAGACCTGGTCCTGCGCGCCCTGCGCCCCGGCGGCCAGTTCGTTTGCCTGCTCTTCCCCGTGGGTAAACCCCGTGAGGCCGGCGGACCACCCCACAGTCTGGACGTGACGCAGGTCGAGGCCTTGTTCGGAGATTCTCTCAAGCTGTTGGAGCACGCGCCGGTGGCCCACTCCATCGAAAAGCGAGAGCACGGCGAGCACTGGTCGCGGTTCGTGCGACGCTGAGCTAGCGCGTCAGCTCCATGAACTGAAAACGGCCCCAGGTACTCTGCACACCCGGGATGGACTCAATGCCTAGGCAGGCTTTGCCCACGGTGCGCGCGATGGTCTGGGTCAGGGGACGGAAGTTCCGGGTGCGGAAGTCCAGCTCCTCGGGTTGGGGCAGAGCCTGCAGACCGAGGCGATGCTTGACGCTCAAGCCGGCGGCTCGTACGAGGTCATGCACCGCGCGCGGCGCCAGGGCCTGGAAAGGGCCGATGCTGGGATCGGGAGAGAGGACGTACTCCACGCCGCCGGGACCACTCCCCCGTCTGCGCACCGATTCCACGCTGCCATGGAAGGAATGTGAGCTCACGAAGCCCAGGAGCAGGCGTCCGCCTGGCTTGAGCCAGCGGGCCATGGCGCTCAGTAACTGGCCCTGCTCGGTGGGGGGCATGCCCTCCAACCGGAACAGGCACGTGATCTGATCGAAGCTCCCCTCGGCGGGACCCTCGCCCTCTGCGCCGGGCCACAGGTGGGTGGGGACGTCGCCCGGCAGTCGTCCTGCGACGAACCGCGCCACCTCGGTCGTGCGTTCGAGCACTTCGAAGGCGTAGCCGGAGCGCTCGCGCCCCATGCGTGCCGTGAGAATTCCCGTGCAGGGCAAGACGTCCAGCCACCTCGACGTGCCACTCGGGTCAGCCGGAGGCACGAAGCGCTCCAGCGCTCGCAAGAGGGCGCGCTCTTCCCAGGCCCGGGGCTTGTTGTGACGTAGCCCATTCAGCACCCGCGCACGCTGGTAGATGGCCAGCAGGTCGGGCTCCCAGTCGCGCGGGTCGGGGGATGAGGGAATCGGCCGGCCACCGTAGTGGTTGAAGTGGGCCACGTCCGAGAGAGGGCGTCGACGCGGTCCCTTGCCCGGAGTGGAGCGTGGCCAACCCACGGCTAGGACTGCGATCACCATGCGATCTGGTGGCAGGCCCACAACCTCGCGGACCTTGTCCGCTCCGCCCGTCTGCGTGATCCAAAAAGTACCCAAGCCCAGGACGCCGGCGGCCAAGCTCATGTTCTGGATCAGGGCGCTGGCGGACTGGATACCCGCGTCGTTCTCTCGGGAGAAATCTCGACCGTACGCCACGACGATGTTGACCGGCGCGTTGGCGAGCTGGGTGGAGAGGGCGCCGAGTTGAGCGTTGACCTCGGTGTCGTCCACGGCAACCAGATCCCACATCTGATAGTTGCATGAGCTGGGGGCCCAGGTGCCTGCGTGCATAATCTGCTGCAACAGCTCGCGCGGGACGGGCTTGTCCTCGAAGCGGCGCACGGAGCGACGGCTGTACAGGGCCTCCCAAAAATCCTGCCCGGGCAGGGGGCTCAGGGGAGGGACGCGGCCTTCTGCGGTGTCCCGATCGGAGGGAGCGGTGTCCTCGGGCAGGTCCACCTCGCGGGCCGGGGGAATGCCGTCCGGGACCTCCTCCAGGGAGTCGCCGCTGTTGTCGCTGGGAATGGAGGCCATGGCAGAACCCTCCCCGATGCCCGGGGGGGGTGCGTACATCATCGGCCCCTCAGGGGGCTCGCATGCACCCCTTGCGCAGGAAAAGGCCAGCCCTCACCTTGGGGCCTCTCCCATTCCGCCTCTCAGTCTCCCAAGTCACCCATGCGATCCATCCTGCGGCTCCTGTCCGTCCTCTTCCTGGTCCCTGCGTTCCCTGCCACGAGTGCATCCTGTGGCGTCCCCCAAGGGGGCGGTGGCGTCCTTTCACCGGATGAATTCCTCGAGGGCCGGGACCTAGGGGCGGATTTCACCCTGGCCGATTGGGACGAGGTCTCGGGTTACTTCCGCCACTTGGCGGAGGTCAGTCCCCGTGTCCAACTGCAGCGCCTGGGGGCAACCCGCGGGGGCCGCGACTTCCTGATGGCCACCCTCTCCTCCGAGGAGAACCTGGCGCGCCTGCCCGAGATCCGTCGCATGGGGCACCGGCTCTCCGATCCGCGCGGCCACAGCGAAGAGGATCTCGAGCAGGCGGTGAACGAGGGCAAGGTGGTCTTGTTCATTTCCCCGGGCATGCACTCCACGGAGACCTCACCGCCCCAGTTCGGAATGCAGTTCGCCTATGAGTTCGCCACTTCCGATGAGGAGCCCTGGGTGAGTGCGCGTCGCGAGACGGTGGTCAACCTGTTCCCGTGCACCAACCCCGACGGGTTGGACGGTGTGGTCTCCTGGTACCGCAAGTTCGTTGGAACGCCCTACGAGTCCACAGGCCTCTCCGACCTCTATCAGCACTACGCGGGTCACGACAACAACCGCGACTGGTTCATGCTCTCCCTGGCGGAGACGCGACTCGTGACGGAGCAGCTCTATAAGGTCTGGCGACCCCAGGTTTATTGGGACGTTCATGAGCAGGGCAGCAGCCGCGAACGCTTCTTTGTTCCGCCCTTCCGCGATCCTCTCAACCCAAACATCGATCCGGCGGTGATCACCGGCATCGACCTCCTGGGAACCCGGGCCCTCTTGGACATGAACCGCGAGGGGCTGTCAGGGATCTCCACGGGCGTCTCCTACGACATGTGGTGGACGGGCGGCAACCGCAACGTGCCCACCCGGCACAACATCATCGGGCTCCTGACCGAGGCCGCCTCCATTCGCCTCGGGACGCCCCTCTTCCTGCGGCCGGGTGACCTGAGTGCTCCCCGGGGACTGGGCCATTACGGCCCCTCCAACCGCTTTCCCAACCCCTGGCCCGGGGGTTGGTGGCGACTCAAGGACGTGATCGACTATGAGATGGCCTTCGGGCGTTCCCTGTTGGGCAGCCTGTCGCGAGAGGGATCCCTCTGGCGCGCGAACTCCTTGGAGTTGGCTCGCCGAGCTCTGGAGCGCGGCGGCGAAGAGGGCCCGCGGGCCTGGCTGATTCCCCCCGACAATCGCGACCTCTCCGCCGTGCGCCGACTGTGTCAGGCGCTGATCTCCACCGGTGTCGAGTTGCACGTGGCCCAGGCCGAGTTCGAGGCCGATGGAAGGCCTTGGCCTGTGGGGACGATCGTCATTCGGCGTGACCAGCCCTACGGCGGGCACGTCAAAGACCTCTTTGAGATCCAACGCTACCCCGAGGGCGACTCTCCCTACGACGTGGCGGGCTGGACGCTTCCCGTATTGATGGGAGTGCGGCGGGTGGAGGTTATGGCACCTCTCGAGGTGGAGTCATTCCTTGCGGCGAGCACAAGGGAGGCCATGGCGGCATTCGGCGGTGATGAGCGTTTGGCCGTGATGCCACACCGTGGCTGGCTCGACGCCTCCAACCTGGACAGTTGGACGACCGTGTTGCGCGGTGTGGCTGATGGAAATCGATTCACGTTTGTGGGTAGTGGTCCAAAAGAGGGCCTCTTCATTCCCGGCGAGGGTGCCTACCCGGCTGAAGATCCCGTGGCCTTTGAGGGGCTGCCCCGCATCGGCTTGTATGCACCCTGGTCCGGACACATGCCCGAGGGTTGGATGCGTTGGGTGTTCGACAACTTCCGCGTTCCCTACGAGACCGTGCGCAACGAATCCCTGCGTGCCGGGGGTCTGGCGGATTGGCTCGACGTGCTGGTGCTGCCGGGCGTGAGTGGCAGTCAACTGGACGGCGGCCGGAGTCCGGGAAGCGTGCCAGCGCAAATGGCCCGCGGCCTCGACCCCGAAGGGGCCGTGGCCATCGAGGAGTTCGTGCGGGCCGGCGGCAAGCTCGTGGCCGTGGGGCGTTCGAGCTCCTGGGCCGCGGATCTCTTTCGCCTGCCCCTGGTGGACGTGACGCGCGGGGAAGAGGCGCAGGGATTCAGCTGCCCGGGCAGCGTGGTGCGCTGCATCCCCGAGGCGCCGGGAACCGTGACCACCGCGGGCCTGCCCGCCTCCGTGCCCGTGTTCTTCTCTTCCTCATCGGCCTGGAAGAGGCTCGAAGAAGAGGCCGCGCGGGAAGCGAACCTCGATCCCGATGCGGACCTGACGGTCCTTGCTCGCTACGCTCCCCGGCGCGCCCTACTTTCCGGCTGGGCCGCTGAACCCGAGCGTATCGAGGGCCAGATCGCCTGGCTCTCTGCTCGCCACGGCGAAGGCAGCGTGCACCTGATGGGCTTCCGACCTCAGTATCGCTCCTGGTCCCAAGGGGCGTTCCACCTCCTGCTACGCGCCCTGTTCCTGCCCTAGGTCGGGTCTCAGTACGCGGTCCGATCAGGACGGGCCAGCCAGGCTTCAAACGCCGGCTGGGCTGCGGTACGCAGGAACTCCTCGGCTGGCATCTGTCGTTCGGCGGGGGGCAGCGCCAGCTGTGTATGGAAATGGTCGTCGTCGAATCCGGCGCGGGCGGCATCGGCGCGTGTTCCCGCGTACCAGATGCGGGTGATGCGCGCCCACTGGGCCGCGGCCAGACACATGGGGCAGGGCTCGCAACTTGTGTATAGCTCGGCACCGGTCAGATGAAAGCTCTCTAGGTGGCGACTGGCTGCGCGGATAGCGTCCACTTCAGCGTGCGCCGTGGGGTCCTTTCGAGAGAGCACCTCATTGTGGGCCTCGCCGATGATCTCCCCGGCCAAGACGACCACGGCTCCGAACGGGCCACCCGCGTCCTTGCGTACGCCCTCACGGGCCAGTTCGATGGCGCGTTCCATGAAGCGCGGCTCAGGCTCGGAGTCCATGCTCGTTGAATCGGCCCGCACGCGGCTCTTGCCCCCCTTGATCGGGAGAATGTAGGCCGTGCTTCTAGGCCCGCTGCGCCAATCGGTGGCGCAGGATGAGGCCCAGACCGGCGCGCTTCTGCTCTGGAGCGCTCCAGCCCCTACGCAGGAGTCCTGTGCGGATGCGCCGCAGTCGACGGTGCTCCGTTTCTTGACGGCGCAGGTGACGGGTTCGCGAGCGTGGCATGTGACGCGTGCCCACCAGCCCCAACCTGGGGCCCGAGGCCAGGCCCCCCTCGGCGAAGACATCCGCGATGCGTTGGCGCTCGTCGGTCAGCGAAGCCAACTGGGTGATACGCAGCGTTCGGGGTGAGGGCGTGATGCTGGGGAAGCCCGCGCGCTCCACTCCCACGCCCCAGGGGGCGAGGCGTTGCGCCAGGTTGGCCGCAAGGCGCTGATCCAGGTCCGCGGTCTCGCGCAGCTCATCGCGCGAGGCCTGACGCAGGACCTCCTGGATCCCCATGCCCAGCATCTGGATCATGCCCTTCTCTAGGTGGTCGACCTCCACCAGGGCCTTGCGCACGTCGGTCACCCGGTAGACCAGGTTGGCATCCACGTGATAGACGAGGCCCTCAAGGGTGACCACCCGTTGGGCGGGCATGTCCAAGGTGCGCGAGCGCGTGGGGAGGCGTCGCACGCGCTGCAGGAACGGAATCAAGGGGTGGAAGCCTGGCGCCAAGGTGCGTCGCGCCCTCCCAAAGCTGAACAGGAGCCCCGTTTGTCCCGACTCAATGGTCACACCCATCGCGCGCACCAGACCGGCACCGGTGGCGAAGAGGATCACCAGGAGGTCGTCGGCGATCTTGTCCCAGATGGACGACAGGACGCTGCGCCATTGGCTCGGGGGATCCTCGTCGGGGCCGTCGCCGGGGATCTTGCCGCGCCGTGGGCGCAGGCGCTCGTGCAGACCCTCTTCTCTCAAGGGCCCGGCTCGTTGGGATCCAAAGGATTCTGGTCGGGGTCGGCCAAGGGGTCGGACTCGGTGGACCTCTGGCCCTTGGCACTGCGCCCCTCTTCGAGCTCGTCGTGCAAGAGTCCCATGGCCGCAGCGTCCTGGGCTCTGCTGCGTCGGCGGGAGGGATCGTTGTCCTCGGGGTGCACCGAGACCACGGCGCCCGAGATAAGGGCTACCGATGCCTCCTCGCTCAGCCCTTCATTCCGCAGCCGCGAGTAGAGGTTGAGCTTCTCCTCGGCGAGCAGCTCGAGCTGGGTGATCTCCAAGGTCGTGGGGGAGGGAGAGATGTTCGAGAAGCCGAACTGCAGGATGCGTACCCCCCACTGGTCCTCCACGCCGCGCAGCTCTTCGCGAATCTCCTCACACAGACCGTCCACGTCAAGGACCGTGTGCCGGTCCTTGCGGGAGACAATCTGTTGGACAGCGATCACCACGCGGTTCTGGAGGCCGGTGACCAGATCGTCCACCTCGATCATGGCCTTGCGCAGGTTGACGATCTGGTAGACGACCTTGCAGTCCACCTCGTAGACGAGGTTGTCGTTCAGTTGGATGACCTGGGGTTCCAGGTCGAGGGTCGTGTGCTTGGTCTCCTCCACCTTGAAGGTCTGGAAGAGCGGTACCTTGAAGTGGATGCCTGGGCCGACGATGGAGCGGGCCCGGCCGAGGGTGAAGCGCAGGGCGTGCTGGCCGTCATAGACGATGACGAAGATGCCCGTCAGGGCGCCGAAGATGTCGAGGGACATGACCTTGGAGTGATGTGAGGGGTGCTCTTGGAGGGGATCCCGGGTGGGCCGCCTGCTAAAAGAACACAACGGGCCAGCGCTGGAAAGCCCCCGGGCGGGGTCCTGACTTCCACCCTATGGAGGGACCGGGTGCGATGCTGCCCCAGTCCGCCGATTCGGCCTTGAACACGGGGGGGTAGGGCACGACCCTGCCCTCATGTCCGATTCCAGTTCGTCCGAATCCAAGTCCCTGCCACCCATTCCACGTGATGCCGAGGACGACCATGCACCCGAGGCTGTGGAGGGTCGGCTCTCCCTGTGCGAGCAGGTCGCCGGCCGGGCCCTTCCTCATCTCTCTGGCCAGGTAGTGGATCCGACCGAGGCGCGAGGGAACATCGAGAATCTGATCGGGTTTGCGCAGGTGCCCATTGGGATTGCAGGGCCGCTGCACGTTTGCGGCGAGTCGGGGCCGCGCGAGGTGTACGTTCCCATGGCTACGACCGAGGGAGCCCTCGTGGCTTCCTATTCGCGCGGGATGGGATGGATCGCGGCGAGCGGTGGGGCGCGGGCCTGGGTGGACGAGCCGGGGCTCTCGCAGCACCCCATTCTGGAATACGCCGATGGAGAGCAAGCACGTCGCGCCGCGTCCCAAGCCCTCGCCGATCACACGAGTTATGCGGAAATCGTCGAGGGACTGACCTCCCACGGCAGCCTGCAATCGGTGACTTCGAAGGTTATCGGCCGACGGGTGATCCTGCGGTTGGTGTTCCATACCGGCGATGCCATCGGCATCAACATGGCCGCGCGCGCATCACAACTGATCGCCAACCGCCTAGGGCAGGACAGCGGAGCACTGCGCGTGCATGTCCACGGACAGGACGTGGAGAAGCGCGCCAACTCTCGCGCCTTGGTTGAGGGCCGAGGCCGCAGCGCGCAGGCGGAGGTTGTGATTTCACGCGAGCTACTCAAGGAGAAGGCGCGCACTTCTCCCGAAGACCTAGTGGCCATCGCGCGTGCCTATGCCCTGGGTTTTGCCCACATGGGAACCCACAACTGGATGGTTCAAGCGGCCAATGGCCTGGCTGCCGTGCTCCTAGCCTGCGGGCAGGACGTGGCCTACCTGACCGAGTGCGCCACGGGATTCCTGGATCTGGATCTGACCTCTGAAGGGGACCTGTACGCGTCCGTGACCCTGCCCTCATTACTGATCGGAACGGTGGGGGGAGGATCGGGCCAGGGCACGGCAGCTGAGTGTCTGGCCCTCTTGGGCTGTTCGGGTGATGGGGGCGTGGGCGCCTTCGGGGAGATCCTGGCGGCGACGGTTTTGGCAGGCGACCTGTCCTTGATGGCCGCCTTCACGGCGGGGGAGTTTGTGGCCGCCCACGAGGCGTTGGGCCGGAATAGGCCCACCTGATGGGTGTTGGCTCCCAATAATGGGACGCAAGGGCCGATGGGGGCCCTGATCGGGTTGACGCGCACCCTCGGGTCGCTACCCTGTTTGCCTTCCAAACCCGACCGAGAACCGTCTTCTAGAGGGAATCGGGCTGGCGCTGAGGGGAAGTTGTACCCCCTAACGCACCCCTCTCACCCTCCTCCTCACGTCCATCCGGGGCCAAGGCTGCCCCCACCCGGCTGCGCCGGACCAACCCTCACCCGTCATCATGACAGCCGTCCTCAAGAGCGACTCCCCCAGAACCCAGAAGGTCCAATCGGGCAATCCCCAGTTCCGCCGTAACATCGGGATCATGGCCCACATCGACGCGGGCAAGACCACCGTGACCGAGCGGATTCTGTATCTAGCACAGAAGCTGCACCGCATGGGTGAGGTGCACGACGGTGCTGCGACGATGGACTTCCTTGAGGAAGAGCAAAAGCGCGGGATCACCATCCAATCAGCGGCAACCACCGCTGAATGGAACGGTCACGAGATCAACATCATCGACACCCCAGGCCACGTGGACTTCACGGCCGAGGTGGAGCGCTCTCTGCGCGTCCTTGACGGGGCCGTGGCCGTGTTTGATGCCAAGAACGGCGTCGAGGCCCAGTCCGAAACCGTCTGGCGTCAGGCCGATCGCTACAAGGTGCCGCGCATCTGCTTCATCAACAAGATGGACAAGATCGGCGCGGACTTCGACCGGGCTGTGTCCTCCATCCGCGAGCGCCTCGGCGCCAATCCCATTCCGCTGCAGATGCCCGTGGGCACGGAGAAGGACTACGTGGGTTTTGTGGATCTCATCCGCATGAAGTACATCAGCTGGGTCGACGAGGGTGACGGCCGGGACTATTACGAGCAGGAGATTCCCGCCGAGCATCTGGATGCGGCCGAGGCCTATCGCCACGAGATGCTCGAGGCTGCGGCGGAAAACGACGAAGAGCTGCTGGACCTGTTTGTCGACGATGCCGAGATCCCCGAGGACATGCTGCTGCGAGCCCTACGCAAGGCCACTTTTGAGCTGGCTTGCACTCCGGTCTTCGCGGGTTCGGCCCTCAAGAACAAGGGCGTACGTTTCGTTCTGGACGCGGTCCTCGACCTTCTACCTTCCCCCGCCGACATCGCGGATATCGAGGGCGTGCATCCCGACACCGATGAGCCTGTAGTCCTCAAGCCGAGCACGGAGAGCCCCGTCAGCGCGATGGCCTTCAAGACCGTGGCCGAGCCCACGGGAGACCTGACCTTTGTGCGCGTCTACTCGGGCGTGCTTGAGAAGGGCACCAAGCTGCTCAACCCGCGTACGGGCAAAACCGAGCGCATCGGGCGCCTGGTGCGCATGCACGCCGACAAGCGCGAAGCTTGCGACTCAGTGCCGGCCGGTGATATTGCCGCTGTGATCGGCCTCAAGAACACGGTTACCGGCGACACTCTGTGCGACGAGAATCACCCCATCAGCCTGGTCAAGATGACCTTCCCGGACTCGGTCATCTCCATGGCCGTGGAGCCCAAGGAGAACAAGGACCGCGACAAGCTCTCCGAGATCATCGGCCGCATGATGCGTGAGGATCCGACCTTTCGGGCTCAGACCAACGAAGATACCGGCCAGCTGGTGATCTCCGGCATGGGCGAGTTGCACCTCGAGGTCATAGTCAACCGCATTGAGCGCGACTACAAGTGCGGCGTGCAGACCGGCCGCCCCAAGGTGGCTTTCAAGCAGCGGCTCTCCAGGGACGTCGAGACCGATGCGCGCTACATCCGCCAGTCGGGTGGCTCGGGCCAGTACGCAGTGGTCAAGGTCAAGTTCGAGACCAAGGCGGGTGTCGAGGACTCCGGCTTCGAGTTCGTGGACAAGATCAAGGGCGGCAACGTCCCGCGCGAGTATATTTCCAGCGTGGGGGCGGGCCTGACCGAGTTCTTCAAGTCTGGTGGGCGCGAGGGGATTCCCTTCGTGGACTGCCGAGCCACGCTGGTGGACGGCAAGTCCCACGACGTGGACTCCAGCGAGATGGCCTTCAAGGCCGCGGGTGTCCTTGCCTTCCGCCAGGCGGCCGAGGGCAACACAACCCTCCTTGAGCCCTTCATGAAGGTAGAGGTCACCGTTCCCGAGGACTACTTGGGGGCCGTCGTGGGTGATTTGAACTCGCGCCGTGGTGAAGTCAGTGAGGTGGACTCCCAAGGGGATCTGCGCATCGTGCGCTCCATGGTTCCCATCGCTGAGATGTTTGCTTACTCCTCCGCCCTACGCGGTGCGACCCAAGGCCGCGGCCAGTACTCGATGGAGCTCGCCGAATACCGCGACGTTCCGCGCGGAATTGCCGAGAAGATGAGGGAAGAGAAGAGCTAACTCCGTCCTCTCTCAGCATGTCAGTCAAGCTGACCCGCGGCCTTCGAGAGGCGCGGGTCAGCTTTGTTTTTTGGGTGAGTGTTTGGACCGCGGACGTCCCTATGGAGGGTACGATGGTCTCATGACCAGCACTGCACGAAGGCGATGGAGCCGCGAACTCGACACTGAAGTGAGTGGCATCGCTTTCGGCCCTGAAGGGTCGGTGCTCGTCCATGGCTTCGACCCCCCTGCGGGCGGGAAATGGCTGGACGACATGATCCCTGGGAAGTTGGCGGCGCTGGATCGCAACAGTGGCGAGCTTGAGTGGATTGCACCTTGCGAGATCGGCTACGGGCGCGGGTTTGCCGCGGGGTTCGGGGCTCTAGGCCAGGCACTCGTTCTGGGGCCGAGCGCCCATGGCCACCGCATGGTGCGCATGTCGCTGGAGAACGGCGAGCTCCTCGAGGGCAGCGACATTCCCTCCTTTGATGAGTCCATCGTGGCCCGCGACGCGTGCCACTGCGCATCGGCTCAGCGTGTGTTTGCCCTCGATTCTCTGACGTTGAGCGAGACCTGGGAGTACGCCCGCGAGGGTGAGCGCTATCACGGGTTGGCCCGCAGCGGGGAGCGCGTCTTCGTGAGTGTCACACAAGTCAGTGGGGGGGCCGGGGTCGACGATCCCCAAGGCGTGCTCATTCTGGACGCGAGGACGGGTGAGTTCGTCGGCCACCTTCTGCGACCATGCCTCCCGACCATCCATGGCATCTGTGCCACGGGCGGCTTGGTCATCGTCTTTACCGAGCAGATCGAGGCTGTGATCGGGGCGGACCGCATGGGCGAGTACGCAGTGGCTCTCGGCAGCCACCCCGGAGGCGGCAATCGCGACACGCTCTCTATGTTGGCCCTCCGCGAGGACGGATCGTCCCATGGTTCGCCGCAGTGGTTCCGAATCCTGGAGACGGCACCCGTCGGGGACATCCCCGAGGTGAGCGTCTCCTCGGACAATGGCAAGCTGTACGTGGAGCGCGGAGCCTTCCTGGAGGCCCTGGATGCGCTGTCTGGAAGACCCTTAGGGGATTGGACGGTCCCAGGTCTGGACATGAAGATCTCCTGGACGGTCGCGGCCGGGGCAGGCCTTCTTGCCGAGGAGACCAGGGTTTCCATGTTCGAATTGCCCGCTTGATCGCGGCTCTGACCTATTTGGGTTAGACGAACGGGGTGCGTGCGCTTGACGGATGGGCGCTAAACCGGACAATTCGAACCATCATGGCAGACGAAAACAGCGAGCCGGAGATGGACGAGGATGGTCTGGTCATTCAGCGTCACCAGAGCCGGGTGTTGGTTGTCCTCCCCAGTGAGGGAGCGGGCGACCAGATCCTGCGCTATGCGCGCTCGTCTCTGCATGCGGTTCACGTAGGAACCACGACCGTTGCTCCCAGTGCAATCATCACGGGTCGTCTGCAGGACGAGTTCACGGTGGACGGCACCTTGGCTGATGCGAGCGTTGACGAGTACGCTGGCATCTTGGTGGCAGGCTGCGAGGGTGAGCACCCCTTGGCTAAGGACGAGGATGCGCTACGACTTGTGCGTCACGCGGCCGGGGAGGGCAAGCTGATTGCTGCCTGGGGCAACGGGCTGAGCGTGCTTGCTGAAGCGGGAGTCTTGAAGGGGCTCAAGGTCACAGGGGACGGGGCACAAGACGTTGCGCGTGCGGCGGGCGCCAAGTACACGGGCCGTCAAGTGGAGATAGGCCGCAGAAACACGGTAACCGCCTTGGACGAGAGCGCTGGGATGCGTTTCGGTCAGGCTCTGGCCAACGCCGTGGGAATCTAGGAAAGCCCAGCTAGTCCTATTACTTCATTCCCTCGTCCCCCTCTCCCCTGAATGGCCATCTCCCGTGTACGCTACTTCCGCGCAATGCTCCCTACCGCGGAGCTTCCAACCGCGATTGCTTCCCAACGACGTTGAGCGACTGATCCAGTGACAGACACTCTTATTCTGAAGACCCTGGGCAAGGAGTTCTCCATCGAGGCTCCCCTAGTTCAGGCCACCCTTGAAATGGTCGACGCTGGCCTTGCGGCTCCGTTTATCGGCCGGTTCCGAAGGGCGTCGACCGGTGGGTTGACGGCCTTCGACGTTAGCAAGCTCGTGCGCCGTCGCGATGAGCTCGATGAACTCGGCCGAAGGCGCGGGACCATCGAACGGGGTGTTGAGCAGGCGGGTGTCACGGACAAGAAGGTGCTCGAGTCGATCCAATCGTGTGTCGAGCGATTCGAGTTGGAGGACCTCTTTGTTCCGCACCGACGGCCCGAACCCGAGGTCCAGCTGGCAATGGATCGTGGCCTCAGCCCCTTGGCGGAACGACTGGTCGCCCCAGTCCCCAAGGATCAGCGTGAAACGGTCGAGGAGGATGCAGGTTCGGCTGATCCAAAGGAGGAGACTTCTTCCGCGCCTGAACAGTCCGAGGCTTCGTCGGATGCTGGCGATGCTGCAGAGCCTGCAGCGCCTTCAGCGCCTTCAGCGCCTGCGGAGCCTGAAGCGGCTGCGGAGCCGGAAGCGGCTGCGGAGCCGGAAGCGGCTGCGGAGCCTGAAGCGGCTGCGGAGCCGGAAGCGGCTGCGGAGCCGGAAGCGGCTGCGGAGCCGGACGAGCCCGCCGCTGAGCCTGCTCCTAAAGCTGATGCTTCGAATGAGAACCCGGCTCCTTCAGAGCCGGGCCCCAGCGCGCCCACGGCACATTTGGCAGGCCTAGAAGGGGACGTGGTCATCACCCCCGAGTTGGTGAACGCCTGTGCCCCTTTCGTTAACCCCGACCGTGGTGTGCACACCGAACAGGAGGCCATCGCTGGTGCCATCCGCATCCTTTCGGATCGCTTGGGTCGCAATGCGCAGCTACGGACGGCCATCCGCCGCATGCTCCGTAAGCAGGGGGTCCTGAGCGTCAAGTTGCTCGTGGATCCCTCCAAAGTCGGCCGACACAAGTCTCTGATCAATCTGTCCCAGCCCATCTCTCAGTTGCAGGGTGGGCGGCTCTTGGCTCTCCGGCAGGCTCAGAAGGAACGTGTGCTCACAACGGTCCTGGATCTGGACCCCAAGATCGCCATTCCGAAGATGCGCCGCGCGCTCGGACGTTACACCCACCCCGCGCTTTCTCCCTTGCTGGACGCGGTCTGTGTGCAGGCGCTGAGAATGCGCCTCTTGCCGGCCGTGGAAGAGGATGTGCGCCTTGAGTTGAAGGAGCGCGCCGATGGCGAGTCTCTGCGCTTCCTGAGCAACCATCTGCGTCAGGTTCTCCTGACCCCCATGCTTGGAGCCCGCCCCGTTTGCGGCATGGACGTCAGCGCCAAGGGCGATTGGAACCTGGCCTTCGTCGATGCCAGTGGATTACCTCTGGCACAGGCTGTTATTGAGGTGGGGGAGAAAGACGCGGCCACGCTCGGTGCGGAACTGGCACCACTGCTTGCCGAGCACGGCAGCGCTGCGGTGGCCGTGGCCAACGGCAAGGGCCCGCGCGCCAGCCTCTTGCGAGTACGTGCAGCCTTGCTGGCAGCAGGGTCGGACATGATCGTGACCCTAGTCAATGAGGGCGGCCTCTCAAGCTACGCCAGCTCAAGCCTGGCCCGCGAAGAGCTCGCCGACTACAAGGTTCCCCATCGGGCAGCCGTTAGCTTGGCCCGCCGCCTTCAAGACCCGATGGCCGAGCTGCTCAAGGTTGATGCGCGCCACTTGGGACTTGGGTATGAGCTGGGGCTTGTCAGCAAGGCCAACGCGCGCCGGGTGCTCGACGAGACCATTGCAGCAGCGGTGGCGTACGTGGGCTGCGACGTGAATGCCGCCTCGAAGACCGTGTTGGCTCGGGTTCCGGGAATGGACAAGGCTTCGGCTGAGAAGCTCATCGCGCGCCGAACAGTGGCGCCCTTTGAGTCCCGGGAAGCCCTGCGCGAACCCGACCTCTTGACGGAGGCTCAATGGACAAACGCAGTGGCATTCCTTCGGATTGCCGGTGCTGCCGATCTTCGGGACCGCACGGGTCTGCACCCCGAGCAGTACCCACTCGTGGACAAGATGCTTGAGAGCGGTGGGGGCGAGTCCCTCGGAAAGCCCGGAGTCACCAAGGGGCTACGTCGTTCAGCATTTGAGGTGGACGAGGAGACTTGGCGAGATCTCATGCGGGAGTTGACCTACCCGGGACGGGATCCACGCCGCCAGCTGTCCAAGCCCGAGTTGCTCTCGCCCGACACCGACATCCTGCGCTTGACCCAAGGCCGGGTCGTGGATGGGATCGTCACCAGCGTCACGGGCTTCGCCGCTTTCGTGGACTTGGGTTTGGCTCAAGAAGCCATCATCCACGTTTCGGACATGTCTGATCGCTACGTGCGTGATGCACGCGAGTTGATCAGCATCGGCCAGGTGGTGCGGGCCAAGATCAAGGATGCGAGTGGCAAGAAGCTCTCTCTAACCCTGAAGGGTGTCCCCGCTCGGAGTGCCAAGCCGAAGGCCGGAGGTCGCTCAGGAGGCAGCCCCCGCCGTGAGGGTGAGGGTGAGGGTTCCCGTGGGCGGGGTCGCGGTGGGCGAGACAAGCCCTCGGGTCCCCCGAAACGCGGTGAGTTGCTTGGTGGGGGTCGCGGTCGCCGTCCCGGAGGACCCGGAGGACCCGGTGGTCCGGGGGGACGAGGGGATCGCAAGGGCCGCCCCGAGCGTTTGACCCGGGAGGATCGCGCAGACCTCGATCGCTTGAACAAGTCTTCCTCTGAGGGCGCTTCTTACAACCCCTTCGCCTCGTTCTTCGGCAACGACGCAGGTGAGTCGGGTGAGGCTCAGGCCGATCCGTCCGCCCAGAAGAAGACCGGCAAGAAGACCGGCAAGAAAGCCAGCAAGAAGGCCAGCAAGAAGACCAGCAAGAAGACCAGCAAGAAGACCGGCAAGAAGACCGGCAAGAAGGCTGGCGAGAAGGCTGGCGAGAAGGCTGGCGAGGAGGCTGCTGGAACGGCTGGCAAGGATGCCCAGCCTCAGTCTGCTTCTGAGCAGGACTCGTAGGCGGCGCAGGGACGGTCGGAGCTCAGGGCCGAGGGAGGCTAGCCCGCATCGCGAGTGTCGGGCCACTCCCACGGGTCGGCGTCTTCATCCTTGCCGTAGTCTTCGCCAAGGCTGTCCTCTTCTCCGTTCTCGTCTTCGTCATCTTCGAGATCCACCCAGATCACGAGCTCATCCTCATCCTCGTCCTCGTCCTCGCCATCGGAACCGACCGATTCGTGAGGCTCGGCCGGAACGGGCTGCAGCTCGAAGTCCCAGCTCTTGCCGGTGTTTCCGGAGGTGGATGGGTCGTCCTTCTCTGAAGGGTCCTCACTCTCTTGAACGGAGCGTGCCTCTGCCCAGAGAGTGCGCAGGACTGCTCCCACACACGCGAGCACACTGAGGGCAAGCCCAGCGGACAAAAGGGAGGTGTTCCAGGAGACCGCCGAGGCGAGCATGAACACTCCGGCGAATCCGACAGAGAGCCACACTGCAGGCACCTGCGCAGGATGCGCCCCGGTATGTTGACGGGGAATGGAGCAGGGGCTTCTTAGTTCTTGCCAGGCCATGGAGGCCGGCTCAAGTTGAGCGTCGTGGGAGAGCATGATGGGGTGGGGGCCACTGGGCCGCTCCCTGCTTGTTCGGATGCAATTGCCTGTCCCTTGAGAGCATTCCTGAGGGGCCTCTCCTTTTCATGGGACATCATTGGGTGCAGGATAGGGGCAGGGCCCCTGGCGCCCTCTTAAGCATGTCCATTATCAAGGGAACCGCAGTGGCTCCGGGGATTGCCCTGGGCCCCATCCACATCGTGCGTGCCCATCCGGGGGGGGTCCCGATCTGGAGCATTCCGCCCGAAGATGTGGACGGCGAGATCGCCCGGTTGCAGGGAGCCCTGTCGCTGACTCAGGAACAGTTGAATCGCCAACGCCAGCGGGTGCTTGAGGATTCTGGTGAGAGAGATGCCGGTATCTTCGCCGTGCACGCGATGATTCTTCAGGACCCTGCGGCACTGGAGTCCATCACGACCACCATTCGGGAGCAGTGCATCAACGTGGAGGGAGCTGTTCAGGCTCTGATCGACCGTCTGAAAAAGCGCCTGGAGGGCATGCAAGGGGAGAGCGTTCGGCAGTACGCCGCAGACCTGAGCGAACCCTGGCGCATCGTGCTCAACCTTTTGCTGCGCCGGGAACAAGACGCCTTGGGCGCAACCGATCATAGTGTCGTCTTGGCGGCGAGCGAGCTGACTCCAGAGGTGGTCACTCTTCTGCCTCGCACCCGCGTCCTGGGGATCGTGACGGAGACGGGTGGCCGCTATTCCCACGGTGCTGTGCTTGCGCGTTCGCTGGGATTGCCCTGCGTGGTGGGGCTCACCAACCTGATCGCACGTCTGGAGAAGAACCTCCAGGTTATTGTGGACGGCAAGCTGGGGACGGTTCACCTGCGGCCCGATGGGCCGGCCGTCGATGCCTTCTTGGGTCAACGCCAACGCCGGGAGGCCCGTGAGCTGGAACTCAAGTCTCATGCTCACGAGCCTGCGATCACACCCGACGGTCATTCCGTTCGGGTAGAGGTCAACCTGGAGAGTATCCTCGACTTAGAGGGGTTTCAGGTCGAGAGCTGTGACGGCGTGGGATTGCTGCGCACGGAGTTCCTCTACATGGAGCGCTCCCAATTCCCTTCCGAAGAGGAGCAGTTCCGGCTCTACCGCCGGGTGGTGAAAGCACTCGACGGACGCCCTGTCACCTTGCGTACTTTGGACATTGGGGGGGACAAGCAGCTGCCCTATTTCGAGACACCAGCAGAGCCCAATCCTGCTCTAGGTTGGCGCGGACTGCGCTTGACCCTGGAGTGGCGCGACCTGCTGCAAGTGCAGTTGCGAGCCGTGATGCGGGCCAGCGCCTATGGCCCGGTGCGCTTGTTGCTACCCATGGTGTCTTCCCTGGACGAAGTGCGTACGGTGCACCAGATCTTTGATCGGATTCGGGGCCAGCTTGTGGACCAGGGCTATGAGGTGAGTGATCGAATTGAGGTGGGAGTCATGATCGAGGTGCCCTCAAGCGTGTGGATCATGGACCAGCTTGTGGAAGAGGTGGACTTTGTCAGTGTCGGAACCAACGACCTGACCCAGTACATGCTGGCTGTGGACCGGGACAACCCGCGGGTCTCCTCTCTGTACGAGCCTTACCACCCAGCCGTCTTGCGGGCCTTGGACCACGTGGCCCGCACTGCAAAAGAGGGGCGCATTTCCTGCGCCGTCTGCGGCGACATGGCCGGGGACTACGCCATGGCGGTGGCCCTGATGGGGATGGGGTACGACGCCCTGAGCGCCTCGCGGACCTTCCTGCCCGAATTGCGGTTTGCTCTGCGGCAGACGACCCTGGCGGACGCCAAGGTTCTTGCCGAGCGAATAATAAAGGCCAAGGGGCCGGCGGAAGTGCGCGCAGCGTTGGATCGCGTACGAGCCCAACTACATGCCGGATTGGGCGAGGAGTCGCCCTCAGCGCGCCTGAGGGAAGGAGACTGAGGCTCTCCCTCATGCCAGATTCACGACCTCAACAAGGATTGTGCATTGCGTAACCTGATTCCAGGTCAGGTTGCCCCCCCGATAAGCACTCTCCTACGCTACACTTCCACTGCGGGAAGGCTCGCAGAGGAGACCTAGATTGCAACGACCTAGATGGGCTGGTGAGAAACCCACGTCCCCGCGCCGCGGGCGTTGGTCTGCCGAGGAGGCGGCCAGATTCAAGGACCTGTTCGGTCTGAAGGATGAGGCTGTAGTTGCTCGCGAGTTGTGTCGGTCGGTCGCCAGTGTGCGCAAGATGGCTCAGACCATTTACGGTCGCCCTCACCGAGTGGGCCCGTGGAGTGCTGCTGAAATCCAGGAGCTCAAACGCTACTTGGGCGCCACGGACGTTGACACCGTTGCTCTTGTCCTTGCCCGCCCTCGCGAAGAGGTCCAGTCCCAGATCGTCGAATTGGCCCGGGTCAAGACCTCCGGTGCTTGGGGGCGTGAGGATATCGCTGAATTCAAGCGCGTCTATGGGACTCGAAGCGACGAAGATCTGACTCTGATTTTTGGCCGCTCTCTCGTGGAGGTGGATGCCTTTGCGAAGAAACTGCACCTGGCCAAGGACAAGGCGTTTTTGCGCATGCGTCAGGTCGAGCGTGGGGTCACCAAGATGCCTCGCTGGAAGCCCAGCGAATTGGAAGTCTTGCGTGAGCTCTATCCCGTGCGGCCCAACCTGGAGATTGCTGAGCACCTCAACCGCTCAGTGAAGAGTGTGGTTTCCAAGGCCCACAACCTGGGGTTGCGCAAGAACCCGGATCGCCTGCGCGAGATGGGTCGGCAGAACGTCGGGCTGCGCTACCGTCCGACTTCGCAAGATTCCTGAGCGTTCTTACCAGAACCGTTCGGCTTGCAGGGTGTAAGCACCCAGGTGGTCTTCGACCACGCCCGTGACGCACAGCACACCCTGTTCGCTGAGCCGATGAGAGTCGCGCCGGTGGACTTCGGGGAAGAGCACGACCTCGGCCAGACCGCTTTCGTCTTCGAGAGTGAGGAATTGCATCAGCTGTCCTGTTTGGGTCCGCAGCGAGCGTGTGGCAGCGGGCCATCCGCGCAGGGTGACGCGGCCTCTGTTCCATTGGTTCAGTTGGGCGCAGGCCACGGGATTGACGGGGCGCGGGCCCCGGTGCCCGTGACGGACGTGGGTGCGCAGGCGTTCGTCGGCGGGGCATGGGAAGATGCGTACCGGGTGGGCTTGGGGGGAGAGGCCGAGCAGGTCGAACTCCGTGCGGGCTCGGGCGAGGGCGGGTTCGTCGGGCAGGCCGGGCAGGACGAGGGCCTGCGCCGGAGGGGTGGGGAACAGCAGGGCGCTCTGCCCACGAGGTAGGGCCGAGTGTTCCACTCCCAGGCCGCGGCCAGACCAACCCGACGACTGTGTCCGAGCGGCATCGAGCGCTTCGCGGGGGTGATCTGCGGGGGTGCGTTGGCAGGCTTGTAGTTGCTGTAGGTCGAGCCCGCTCTTGGGGTTTGTGCGCCGTTGGGGGGTGTGCAGCAGGTGCATTCGCCAGAGGAGTTCGGGGCGCGTGCGGTCAAATGCATCGAGAGCGCCGCATTGAATGAGTGCGTCCACCTCATGGCGATGGGCTCCACTGCGTTCAAGGAGGTCGGGCAGGGAGAGGAAGGGGCCTCGTTGTCGGCGGTTCTCCAAGAGGCTGTCGAGCGTATGCGTAGAGAGTCCGTGCACCTGGGCGAGGCCTACGCGCAGGGCCAAGGGGGCCACAGCGGGATCCTGTCCCACGAGGCGCTCGGCGCTGAAGGTGGATGCGCTGCGGTTGACGTCCGGGCCGAGGATGGGCACGCCCAGTCGTCGCGCCTCCTCCACGTAGACCCGTTGGGGGTAGTAGCCGGTTTCGCTGGCCAGGAAGGCGATCAGGAAGGCCGCCGGATGGTGGGCTTTGAGCCAAGCCGTGCGGTAGGCGATGCGACCGTAGGTCACTGCGTGGGATTTGCAGAAGGCGAAAGAGGCAAAGCCCGCGATCTGCTCCCACACGCGGATGGCGTCAGCGGAGTGGACTCTCTGCTCAGAACAGCCCTGCAGGAACTGTTTCCGCAAACTGGCGATATCCGCGCTGCGGTGCTTTTGCAGGGCGCGACGGAGTTGATCGGCCTGGGCCAGCTCCATTCCGGCCATGTGTGCGGCGGCTTGCATCACGTCCTCCTGGTAGAGCATGACGCCGTGGGTGTCCTGCAGGACCTCGGCCAGGCTGGGGTGCAACGGTGTGGCGGGTTCGAGCCCACGCGCACGCCGCACGTAACAATCCTTCATGCCTGACCCTGCCGGTCCGGGACGAATCAGAGCGATGGCCCGGATGACGTCGTCCATGCAATGGGCCTGCATCTGCTGCAGGAGATTACGCATCCCCGGGGATTCGATCTGAAAACATCCCACGGTGTGGCCCGTGCGTAATAGTTCAGCGGTCAGCGCGTCGTCTTCGTCCAACGTTTCGAGATCGACCTGGATGCCCTGCTGTTCCAGGATCTCCAGACAGTCGGTCAGGGTGGTCAAGGCGCGGTTGCCCAGCAGATCCATCTTGACGAGCCCCACGGCCTCGACGGCATCCTTGTCCAGCTGGGTCACGATCACATGCCCGCGGGTCGGGTGCGGCTTGGCTGCCCGCCGACAGGCCGTCCACTGGGCCAGGGGCCCGGGAGAGACCACGACGCCCCCAGGGTGCAGCCCAAAGTGGCGTGGGGAATCGAGCAATTCGGCGGCATCCTCGAGGGCGCGCCGGAAACGCTCATCTTGGAAGGGGAAGGCCTCGCCCGGGCTCGGGGTGGGGAGCTCGTGCAGGGCTCGGGCGAGGGGGTTGTCGGTCAGGCCGGGGGGGCATCCACCACCGCCCCCACCCTCAATGGGTGGGCACCCACCAGACGCAGCGCTCGGCTCGTGGTGACGGGTGGGCGTTTCTTTTTTCTCACTCCCCGCGTCGCCGGGATCCGCCTCCTTTGCCCCGCGGACAAAAGCGTGTGGCAGCCTCTTCGCCCAGGGTTGGATCTGTGCAGGGGGGATGCCGTGGGCCAGGGCGGCCTCGCGCAGGGCAGAGCGGGGCCCGAAGCGGTTGAGGGTACAGATCATGGCCGTGCGCTCGGCCCCGAAGAGGTCATACACGTGCTCAAGCACCTCGTCCCGCCGGCGCCAACAAAAGTCCAGGTCGACATCCGGCCGGTCCCGCCTCTGGGGATTTAGGAAGCGTTCAAAGGGCAGGCCGTAGCGGATGGGATCCGCCTCGGTCAGCCCCAGGCAGTAGGCGACCAAGCTGCTGGCGGCCGAACCGCGCCCCACGCACGGGATGTGCTGATCGCGTGCGTACTCGGCGATGCGTTGCACCAAGAGGAAGTAGGGCGCGTAGCCCAGCTGGTCGATGGTCGAGAGTTCGACGTCCAAGCGGCGTAGGACCTCGGGCCGCAGGGGGCGGTAGCGCTTTCGGGCCCCCTCCAGGCTCCACTCGCAGAGCTTGGAGTAAGGCGTCTCCTCGGCATCCAACTTCACGGAGGGGAAGACCACCCGGTCTAGGGCAGGGGTGAAGCGACAGCGTTCGGCTACCCAGAGGGTGCGCGCCACGGCACCGGGGATTGTAGAGGGCGCGGTGGCGGGGTCGGCCTCCGCAGGGGGTATCCAAGGTCCGGGGACCTCGGGCAGGTCCGCATACAAGGCACACATTTCGGCATGGGTCGGGAGGTGCGCGGGCTCGGGAGCGAGCCAGGCGGGGTCGAGGTCGTCGACCAGGGCGTTGTGTTTGACGGCGACACGGATGCGATGGGTGCGTGCGCCACCGGGTAGACCGTAGTAGACGTCTGGAACGGCCAGGGTGGCCACACCCACGGCCCGGGCGGCGTCCACGAGGCTGGACGCGGGCAGGGGGTGGGCTGGCGCGGGGCACTTGGCGGGCGGGTCGGATGGGATGGATGCGCCGGGGCCATCGCCCATATCCGAACCCGAGGGGGAACGCTGAATATCGCGACCGAGCTCGCCGCTGACGTCGCGCGGGGCATGGGCTTCTGCGCGCGGTACAAGGGGCGGGCGGCGTGGGCTTCCATCCAAACGCAGGGAGGCGGGGGAGATGGCCGCAAACAACTGCTCGGCCGGAACGTGGCCGAAGAGGCCCAGCAGCAGGCGTGGATGGTCAGCCAGGAAGATCAGACCCTGCTGCATGTCGATGGCCGACTCGATCAGATCGAACTCGGAGTCCTGGTCGCCCGGTTCTTCGGCTTCAGGCTCGGCTTCAGGCTCGGCTTCAGGCTCGATCAAGCTGTGGTGACGGGCACTCACCAGACGGTTCAGGTTGGTGTAGCCCTGCTCGCTTTGGACCAGGATCACCAGCCGGCCCGGCCGACCCCCGTCGTCGGAGAGCTCAGCCCCCAGGATGGGTCTGCAGGTGGTGGGGGCTGCGGAAGCTGCCTGTGCGGCCCGTAGGAAGTCCACCAGACCCGTCACGCCGTCCACGTCGGTCAGGGCGAGAGCCCCGAGATTCAACTCCCTGGCCCGCGACAGAAGCTGTGCGGGGGAGTCTGTGCCCGTGAGCAGTGAGTGGTGACCGTGGACGCGGAGGGGGATGTACATGTAAAGGACAGTGAAAGGGCGAACCCTAACAAAACCCTAATACATACGCCAGCCCGACTTTCGGGCAGGAGTTACTCCGCGGGCGTCGGCTTGGCGGCCAGATACTGCACGGGCCAGACCTGATCGTCCTGGCCGAACTCCACCGCCGCCTCCAGGCTCAGGTGGGGATGGACGAGGTGCGGCCGGGCCAGGGCGCACAGGTCCGCGCGGCCGGCGGCCAGCACCGTGTTGGCGTGGTCCCAGCCCTGGATTGCGCCGACGGCCATCACGGCCACGTCGACCTCGTGCCGGATGCGCTCGGCGAAGGGCACTTGGTACATGCGACCATAGCCGGGTTCGGAGCGCGGCACGTTGCCCGCCGAAGACACGTCGATGAGGTCACAACCGGCTTCACTCAACTGCCGGGCCAGATGCACCGAATCCTCGGCCGTCTGTCCACCGTCAGCAAGCCAGTCCGTGGCGGAGATACGTACGGCCAGGGGCATGTGCGCGGGCCACACCGCGCGCACCGCTCGGCAGACTTCCAAGGGGAAGCGCATGCGACCCTCGAGGTCGCCGCCGTACTCGTCCGTGCGCAGGTTGGAGGCGGGGGAGAGGAAGCTGGAGAGCAGGTAGCCGTGGGCCATGTGCAACTCCACGAGATCAAACCCCGCTTCCAGGGCGCGCTCGGCGGCTTGGACGAACTGCTTCGTTACCGCGTCCATGTCGGCGCGCTCCATCGCGCGCGGGACGGGCCAGTGGGCATCGAAGGCATCGGCAGATGGGCCGATCGTGGGCCACGCGGTCTCTCCGTCAAGGGGCCTGTCCCCTTCCCATGGAAGAGAGCAAGAGGCCTTGCGTCCAGCGTGGCACAGCTGGATCCCAATGGGGGTGGCGCTGTGCGCATGCACAAAATCCGTGATGCGGCGCCAAGCCTGTACGTGCTCCGGACCATACAGGCCAGTGCAGCCGTGGGTGATGCGGCCCTCGGCACAGATGGCCGTGGACTCTGTGATCAGAAGCCCCGCACCGCCCACGGCGCGCGCTCCTAGGTGCATCAGGTGCCAGTCGCCGGGAGTGCCCTCCTCGGCCGAGTACTGGCACATAGGGGAGACCACCATGCGGTTGGGCAGGGTCAGCTCGCGCAGGGTGAAAGGCGCGAAAATAGGGGCTTTGGCCTCAGGAGCGCCCTGCTCGGTGCACCACCAAGCCCGCACCCGCTCAACCAATTCAGGGTCGCGCTCGGCCAGATTGCCGTAGGTGATGCGCTTGGAGCGTGTCATCAGGTTGAAGGTCAGCTGAAGAGGATGCTGATCCATGTAGCGCGCTGAGTTTTCGAACCACTCGAGACTGGTCTGGGCCGCTTTCTGGAGCTTGATGCAATCCACCTCCCGCGCCTCTTCGTAGACCTCCAGGGCGGCGGGCACGTCTCCCGCGCCGTCCGCGCTCAAGACCTGACCCAGGGCCTCGTCGAGAGCGATAGCGTCCTCCATGGCCAGCTTGGTTCCCGAGCCGATGGAGAAGTGTGCCGTGTGGACCGCATCTCCCAGGAGAGCAAGGTTACCCCGCACCCACTTCTGGCAGCGCACCGTCGGGAAGGTGCGCCAGATGGATCGGTTGGTGTAGAGCTCGTAACCCTCAAGGTGCTCGGCGAATAGATTGCGAATGAACTCCACAGTTTGCTCTTCGCTCACGTCTTCTAGTCCGGCGCGTTTCCAGACGTCCTCGTGGCATTCGACAATCCAGGTGGAGAGGGCCTGCTCGCCGACCTCGAAAGGATAAGCGTGCACCTGGAAGAGGCCAAACTCGCTCTCCACGAAGACGAAGGTGAAGGCCTTGAGCGGCTTGTTCGTCCCCAACCAAGTGAACTTGCAGCGCCGCCAGTCGATACTGGGCATGAAGTGGGCGGCGTATTTTTCGCGCACCACGCTGTTGATGCCGTCGGCAGCGATGACGACGTCGGCGTCCTTCAGGTCCGCGTCGTCGGCGATCTCCGTTTCAAAACGCAGCTCCACATCCAGGTCACGGCAGCGTTCCTGGAAGATGTTGAGCAGTCTCTTGCGGGAGAGACCGCAGAAGCCGTGCCCCGTGGAGTGCGTGATCTCGCCCCCGTAGTGGGTGTCGATGTCGTCCCAATAGGCGAAGCTGGCCTCGATGGCGGCGAAGCTCTCGGGGTCGGCCGCCTGGAATCCCGAGAGAGTCTCGTTGGAGAACACCACGCCCCAGCCAAAGGTGTCGTCCGGTCCGTTGCGTTCGTAGACCGTGACATCGGCCGCTGGGAAGCGCTTTTTCAGGAGCAGGCAGGCGTACAGGCCGCCGGGTCCACCACCGATGCAGGCGATCTTCATGATGGCAGCAGGATAACGGCCTCCCCGGCCCGTTCAGGGGGGGTGATGACAAAAACATGACCGATTGCGTGGGGTTCCAGGCAGAGCAGGACGGGTAGAGTGGCTACCATGCTCGCCGGGCACACAAGCCTTGCGTCCCTTTCAGCATCCGGTACCTTCTTTGCCATGAGACAACTCCTTGTAGCTTCAGTTCTCTTCTGCGGCACCTCGCTGGTGGCCTGCCAGGGTCCCGACAAGGACGCCGCCTATCAGGTCGAGGAGTCGGCTACGGTCTCGCTGGCCATCTCCGGAATGACGTGAGCCGTGGGGTGTCCCCCCCGGGTGCGGTCTGCACTCAAGAAGGTGGATGGTGTCCAGTCCGTGGACGTGGACTACCTCTCCGCCACGGCGACGGTCAAGGTCGATGCCTCGTGTTCGAACAAGTCCCTATTGGAGGCCCTCGACGGTGTGGGCTTTGAGGGCAAGATCAAGTAGTGGCCGCATCGGAGCCCCGCCCACTGCCGGCTCAGCCGACCCGGGCTCCATCACTCTCAACACAACAAACCATGAAGCAGATTATTTTACCCGTCTTGGCGGGGCTGGCCCTTGCGTCTTGTATGGCCAGGGTCGATGTCGACGACGACCCGGTAACACCCCAGGAAACTCCTGACGAAACCCCGAAGGCCAAGACCGTGGCCTTCAAGATTGACGGTATGTCATGAGGCGTCAACTGCCCCCCCAAAGTGCGGTCTGCACTTGCTAAAGGCCTTGGCGTTTCCGAAGACTGTATTGAAGTGAATTTTGAAACGAAGTCTGCCAGTGTGGCACTGGGTGACGTTGCGCCTGATATGGACGCCGTCGCCAAGGTCATGGGTGACACCAAATTCACCGCAGCCTTGGCCGACTGAGGTTTCCTCGGCGGTTTCTCGGGATCCCTTCGGGTTCTCTGATGGGGCGCGGTGTGTTCGACACGCCGCGCCTTCATTTTTTTTGCGCCGGGCCACTCGCACCTTTACTGATTGAGCGACGGGGTGCGCAGGCGCAGTCCGTCGGGGCCCGTGGGGAAGGTGTCGCCCAGCAGGAGGCTGGAGCCCCTTAGGATGCCCCCGAATCCGTGGCGCGCCCGCAGTTGATCGAGAGCGCTCTCCAGGCGGTTGTCCCTGTCGTCGGAGCCGAACAGCTCGCCCTGGATCTCCCTCTCGGGGCTGAGGGTCAGGAGGCTGACGCCCACGCGCTTGACCAGGGCGCGCCGCCTGGGGAGGTCCGCCAGCAGGGTCAGGGCGTGCTGGCCCAGGGCCTCGCTGCCCGATCCTGCTCGGGGCAGACGCTTGCGCTTGTGCAGCCAGGAGTGGGGGGGCTCGGTGCCCGTTGACGCCGCCCGCGCGCGCACGTGGGGCGGGCGGGTGTCCACGTAGCTCAGCCGGACTTCCATGGAGCCGGCTTTCAGGCGGTGTTCCCGGAGGCGTGCGCTGGCCCGTTCGACCAGATACAGGAGCATGGCCTCGACCCGTTCGCGGCGTCCCTCCTCGGGCTCGAAGGTGCTGTCGCGCCGAATGGAGCGGGGAGGGCGTGCCACCAACTCACCCGCGGCGTCCAGGTGGTGGGAGGTCTGCACGGGATCGTCGTCCCGGCCGTGGGCGCGATCGTGCAAGGTCAAACCGATGGGGCCGAAGCTGGCGAAGAGCACCTCGCGCGAGACCAACGCCAGCTCGCCCACGGTGCGAATCGAAAAACGCTCCAGGGCGTGCCCGACCTTGTGGCCCACCCCGGGTAGGTGGCGCACGGGCAGGCGTGCGAGGAAGGCGCGTTCGTGGCTCGGCAGGATCTCCGCCACCCCGCCCGGCTTGCCGAGCTTGCCCGCCAGCCGCGCCAGGATGGGGCCCGTTCCCACACCGACGGTCACGGGCATGTGAGTTTCGGTCCAGATCCGGGCGCGCAGGCGCTCGGCCACGGTGAACGCGCAGCCGAGCAGGCGCGTGCTGCCCGTCAGGTCCACGAGGAAGTCATCGATGGAGGTCACCTGGATGCGCGGCGAGATCTCCAGCAGCAGACGCACGATCTCCTCGCGCTTTTGATTGGCGGCTTTGGAGTCGCCGGGCACGAACACGGCCTCGGGACACTGGCGTGCCGCCTGGGAGGCGAACATACCGGGGCGCACCCCGCGCCGACGGGCGGCGTAGGAGCAGGACATGACCAGGTTGCGACTGGTGGGGGAGCCGCCCACCACCACCGGCCGGCCGCGCAGCTCGGGGTGCAGGGCCTGTTCCACCGAAGCCAGGAAGGCGTCCACGTCCAGGTGCAGAATGCGCCGGGTGCGTGGGGGCAGGCGTTCGTCCCGGTGGGCAATCATGACGCGAACCCTAACAAAACACGAACGGATACGGGAGGCCGTGCACCGCAGGTACGCCGGGTGGGTGGGCGGGTAGGATCGGCAGCCATGGACATCGTCCTCGTGTATCCCCAGATTCCCCACAACTCCGGCTGTGCGGGGCGGTTGAGCGCGGCTCTGGGTCTGCCCCTGCACCTGGTGGAGCCTCTCGGGTTCTCCCTGGAGGACCGCTATCTCAAGCGAGCGGGGTTGGACTACTGGCCCATGGTGGACCTGCGCGTGCACGCCGATCTGGACGCCTGCTGGTCGGCCCTCGAAGTTGCCGGGTCGCGCCCCCTGGCCGAGCGCGCGCGCCTGTTCTCCGCACGCGGGGGGACCTCCCTGTTCGAAGCGTCCTTCGAGCCCGACGACGTGCTGTTCTTCGGCAGCGAAACCAAGGGCCTGCCCGCCGAGCTGCTGGAGCGACTCGAGCTGCAGCGCGTCTACGTGCCCATCCGCCCGGGTGTACGCAGCCTCAACCTGGCCAACACGGTGGCTCTCGGTGTGTACACGGCCATGCACCGGGCGGGTGCGCCCATGCCCGACAACGATGGCGCCTACGTTCCACACCCCGAGCGCGAACGGGACGTGTGGCCCGCCGACGTCTTGCGCACGGAGTAGTCCCGCGCACCCGTTCTCCGCACGGGTTTCTTTGACTAGTACCAGAAGACCGATGCCGCCGCCAAACGGCTTAGGAAAATGCAACTACCGAGCGCGACACGGACGGGCTTCGCAACGCGATGCTGTGCTTACACTTGGGCTATACCTTGCCGGTGAAGTGCGCTAGCTACTCATGACTCAATCTTCATCACACTCCATATGGCGTTCGCTGTCGAAGCCGATTCGCAAGTGGAAGGAAAGACGCCGCTTTAGGCGTGCTTCGCGCACAGACGTCTTCCGCTTCATTTATGAGACCAACAAGTGGGAGGACCAAGAGTCCCGTTCGGGCAAGGGCTCGAATATGACCGAAACCTCGGAAATCAGGAAACGCCTGCCAGAAACCTTGGCTCAGTTGTCCATCGAATCGATCCTCGACCTGCCGTGCGGGGACATGAATTGGATGGCGACATTGGATCTGTCACGTTACCGCTACATCGGTGCCGATATTGTGCCCAGCCTCATCGAGCGCAATCGACAGGAACATCCCGAACTCACGTTCGACGTGCTCGACATCTGCGAGGGGGGCCTGCCTGAGGTTGACTTCATGCTTAGTCGCGACCTTTTTGTGCACCTGTCTTTTCGTGACATTGGGCTCGCGATCGAGAACATCCGCAATTCACGGATACGCTACCTGGCGTGCACCACGTTTCCGGGAATCACCGTCAATCAAGACAAGCTGACGGGGAATCACCGCAAGCTGAACATGAGCATTGCCCCCTTCAATTTTGGCGAACCTTCGATTGCGCTCGCCGACGGCACGCAACTCGACGAATCCGGTAGCCCACAAAAATGCTTGGGCATCTGGGAAGTTGCCAGCCTGATTTAGCGCCGGAGCATCTAGTTTGTGCTGGCGGTCCAGGGATGCATCAGACGTCTCGCTCCGGGTCTGGATCCATTGCGCTGCCATGTCTGTCCGGGCCTCCACGGCGGTGCCACTGATGGTGGTGGGCACCCCGCCCACGCCGAGCTTGGATTTGACCCGTGGCCCGTCGGCGTCTTGTGTACGGGCTAGTCCCGCGCACGCAGGAGCACGAGCAGGCTGCCCTTGGGAATCCCGGGCTCGGTTTCCAGGCGGTGCACTTCGACGAAGGCCCTCCCCTTCAGAGGGGCTTCGGCTGGATCCCCGAACACGCGCTGCTCAATCATGCCGTTGGCCAAGGCTACGGCGCGCTGATAGGTCTCCGAGCCTTCAGGTCCCACCGGGCCCTCGAAGATGACCGCATGGAAGAGGGTGGGGTGGCGATCGAGGAACCACGCGCGTGGCACCTGCTTGTCGTGGCCCGCAGTCTTGGATTCGCTGGTTCCGCCGCGCATGGCCACCTCGCGATCCACCAGACCGTTGCGGTCGTGGATGTGCAGACGCGATTCATAGCCCACGGCGCCAATGGCTCCGAAGGTCAGCGTGTCCGACGGATCCGCCACTTGGTGCAGTCCACGGCCGAGCATCTTGAACATGGCAAGGTTGGCCACTCCGGTCTCCCAGCGCTCCCACTCGCTCTCGTACCCGACCTTGAAGGTCCTGAAGTAGAGCGGTTCCAGCAGGGCGCCCGGGGCGAGGCTCTGGCCGAAGAGGGGCGGCAGGGAGACGCCGATCAGGAGCAACCCGATTGGCAGGGCCTTTTGTCCAAGGGTATTCAGGAGCAGGCCCAGCAGCACCGCGATGAAGGGCGAGGCGGGCGCGAGGAAACGGAAGAAGGGCATCCAGTCCCCGCCGACCAGGGTGTTGTAGACCAAGAACCCTGCGAGCAGGGTCAGGGCGCCCGCAGCCCACGCCCGGTGCTCCGCTCGGCGCAGGCGTGGGAAGGCCGCCAGGGCCACAAGGGTCGAAGGAAACAGGATCAGGAAGGTGGCGCTGGTCTTGAGCCCGCGCCCGACGCTCGCCAGGGAGAATCCTCCCTTCGCATGGACGGTGTTGGCCATCCACTCGCCGAAGGTGGCGTGACGCCAAAGCAGGAACAGTCCATAGCCTGCGACGGTGAGTGCCAGGTAGGGCCAGACCGGCCGCGCCGACTCGCCCTTGGCTTTCCCTGCGACCGAGGCCGCCACGGCGATGCCCAAGGCCCACAGCGGCCCCTCTACCCTGGAGAGGCACACGGCGAGGCCCAGGACCCCCGCGAGCCAGGCCCCATCGCCCCCGTTCCCAAAGGCCCGGGTGAGGGTGAGGTAGGTGGCGAAGACGAAGAACCCGAAGCTCGCCGTCTCCAAGCCGCCGGTGGCCCAGACGGCGAAAGGGGGGAAGGCGGCCAAACTGATCGTGGCCAGGAATCTCGACCAGGGCGAGAGGGTCAGCCGTCCGAGGTGCACATGCACCAGGGCCAAGGTGCCCGCGGCGAAGAGGCACGAGAGGACGCGGGCGCTGGTCTCCAGGTTGAGGGACAGGCCCGCACAGGCGCGCAGCAGTAGGACCCAAAGGGCGTTGCTGTAGCCCTCCACGGGTGGCGTGGTACCGGGGTTGTAGGTGGGCAGGCCCAGCTCGGCCCAATTGCGTGCGTACCGGAAGGAGATGTACGCATCGTCGATCAGGAAGTTCGTACGTGCGACGAGCGCTGCCAGAACCCCCAGGGCCAGCACGAGCCCGGCCCAGGATGGGAGAGCTGGGGAGCCGTCGCCGGGGGGCGAGATCGGCTGACTTGCGGCGGTGGGGGACGCGGGCATGGCAGGGGTACGGTAGGGTACCGCCCCTGATGGGCGAGAACTCAACACAAATCGACGGCCGCGGCCCGCGACCGGTGCGAGGCAGCCAGGTGGAGGTGCGCGTGGAGGCTATCGACGACCTGGGCCGTGGACGTGGCGAAGTGGATGGGCATCCGGTGGCCGTACGCGGGGCCGTGCCCGGTTCCTTGGTGCGCGCGGAGATCCGGCGTCGCCACCGGGGGGCCATCGGGGCGCAACTCGAAGAGGTCCTCGAGCCCGGTCCGTTCCAGCGCGAGGCCCGTTGTCCGCACGTGGGCACCTGCGGCGGCTGCTCATTCCAGACCTATGACTACGCCGGGCAGCTGGAGGCCCTGCGGGGCCACCTGTTGGAGCGCTTGGAGGAGGCTGAGCTCCTTGGAGAGGTCGAAGTGGAGCCCGTGCTCGGCATGGAGGAGCCCTTCGGCTATCGCAACAAGATGGACTTCACCTTCGGCAATCGACGCTGGATCGAAGTCGGTGAGCCGGAGGGGGTCCAATCCGACTTCGCCCTCGGCCTCCACGTGCCCGGCGTGTACTCCAAGGTCCTGGACATCCAGTCCTGCGCCATTCACTTCGAGGGAGCGGACGAGATCCTCACCGCCGCGCGCGAACTGGCGCGGGAGCATGGCCTCGAGGCCTGGGACACCAGACGCCACGTGGGACTCCTGCGGCATCTGGTCCTGCGCAAGGGCGTGAACACGGGCGAGATCCTCGTCTATCTGGTGACTTCCGTGGAAGACGCCGAGCGTGTGGACCCCTGGGCTGCCGCGCTTGTGCGGCGCTGTCCCCAGATCACCACCCTGGTCCAAGGGATCCACGACCGCGCCGCCGCGGTGGCCATCGGGGAAGAGGAGCGGATCCTGCACGGCCCTGGTGTGATTCACGAAATCCTGGCGGGCCTGACCTTCACCCTCTCGCCCACGTCGTTTTTTCAGACCAACACGACGCAGGCTGAACGGTTGCTCGAGTGCATCCACAGTGAGATTCCAGCCTCCGGAGGGCGCGTGTTCGACTTGTATTGTGGAGCCGGCACCATCGGCCTGAGCCTTGCGGCGAAAGTTAGCGAGGTCGTGGGGCTTGAGTCCTCTCCCTCCGCCATCCGCGACGCACGGGCCAATGCCGAGGCGGCGGGGATCCACAACACATCGTTCCTAGAAGGTGACGTGTTGGAGAATTTGGAGCAGTGCACTCGGGGGTCGCAGGGGGATCTCTGCATCGTCGATCCGCCCCGGGCCGGGCTGCATCCGAAGGTGATTCCCATCCTGCTTGCGGCGGCCCCCGCTCGCATGATCTACGTGTCTTGCAATCCCGTCACCGCCGTGCGCGATCTCGAGCACCTGGCGCGCGGCGGCTATCGGCTTGCCCGTGTGCAGCCCGTAGACCTGTTTCCCCACACTCCGCATCTGGAGTGCGTGTTCACGCTGGTTCCACGCTGAGTGGGGGCACTTCAGAGCCCAAGGGGCTACCCTCATAGCATGGCCTCGTTGATTGAACCCGGCTCCTTGTTGATCTCCATGCCCAGCATGCTGGACCCGAACTTCATGCACACGGTGATCCTGCTCGTGGACCACACCCCCATGGGGGCCTACGGCCTAGTCGTGAACCGTCAGCTCGGGGCGGACCTGGGGGGGCTGATGCCGGATCGGGTGAGCAGCTCCTTTCCTGTCCACTGCGGTGGTCCGGTGGAGGCGCAGACGCTGCAGTTCGTGCACCGACTTCCCCAGCTCATCACCGGCGGCACCCGCCTGGGACCGGATCTGTACCTGGGCGGCTCGATCGAGGCCATGCTGCTGGTGGTCGAGGAAGAGGGTGTGGGGGAGGACTTGCGAGTTCTTCTCGGCAGCTCGGGCTGGGGTGCTGGGCAGCTGGAGAACGAACTGCAGACGGGCTCGTGGCGCCAGGCCCCGCCCGATGCGGACAGCGTCTTCAAGGCTGGCAGTGCCGAGAGCATCTGGCGCGCAATCCTGGGCGGACTGGATGCCGAAGGGGAGCAACTCTCCCACCTTCCACCAGACGTGCGCTGGAACTGATCCGGGAGAACTACCCCAACAGGCGAGGTTACCCTCGGCTGACAAAGGACTAGGCTGAAGGCTCACGCTAGGACCCGTCCGCATGGACTCGCCCCAATCCACCCAGCCCGTTTCCCAGCCTCCCCCTTCCACTCCAGAGGGTGTAGAAGCGGAAGTGTCCGTGAAAGAGGCAGAGTCCCGCTCGTGCGTTGGCTGCCTGTTCACGGGCGGCCTAGGGTGTCTGGGGTTCGGGTTCGGCGCCGTCCTGGGGGCGATCATCCTTGCCCCTGCATTACTCAGCGGGTTAGGCACGCGCATGGCCGAGGGGTTTGCCAATGCGGCCTTGTCCGGCTCCGGCTCCTTTGACTTTGAGGAGATCGGTCTTGCATGGACCCGCCCTCAGGACGTGAGTCAGATACGAATCTTGGACGCGGAGGGGAATGAGGTCCTGGTCGGTGAGGGCACCATGCCGTCCCTGCTCACCATGCTCGGATTTGGTGACGAGGAATGGCGCTACGAGTTCAGGGTGACGAGCGGTTCCATCGATTTTGACCTGGAGGGGGTCTCAAATCTGACCAAGGCCCTGGAACTGCAAAACGGGGAGCACCTTGGTCTCGATTTTTCGATCCTGGCCCAGGTGCCCTCAGCAGGCGTTCTCAGCTTGCGGGTTGAAAACGTCACCCTGACTCGGGAAGGGGAGAAGTTGGGCGCGGTGCAGTCTGCGGAGTTTCGTTACGTACACGATCCTGACGAGACCGATCAGTACTTCGCGCGCTTCGCCTTCGGAAGTCCCGAAGCTGTACTCGGTCCGGATCAGGACGTCTCCGTGCACTTGGCGCCCGGCGTGTTCGTTGCTCAGGGAACCTGTGCGCAGGATGATCAGGACCTTCACTTTCACTTTCTGGCTCAGGAGGTGCCCTTCACCCTTCTTGATGCGTTTCCTGGAGGAGCAGGCCTGCGGGGAGCTCTCGGGGAGAGAGGCGACGTGGACGTCACGCTGGATGGTAAGTGGAAGGGGTCAAGGATCTGGCAAGGGGGCGTGGAAGGCGAGAAGGGCGATCTGAACGGCCGGGTGCGCCTCGATGCAGAGGGGCCGGATCTGCAACGGGTGGTCGCCGAAGTGGACCTGCCCACGGCGATCGTCGACCTCTTGGTGGCACTACCCTGGTCCCTGGAGGGGGCGTTGGGGTCGCGGGTCTCCTTGCGGCTCCTGGGCGACGTCGTGACCTCCGATCAGCGTCGACGTCTGGAGCGCGCGCACATCTCGTTTCTCTCTCCGCTTCAAGAGCGTTCGGTACAGGTGTTGTGGGAGGGGGATGCCGTCCGTTCCGTCGTGGGCGCCACAAGTCACCTGGAACTCGGATTGGACGATCCGCTCTGCGAAGACGTGCTCTCGTTCCTCCTGCCCTGGCTGGAGGTCGTCGAGAAAGTGGAAGGCAGCGACCCCGTCCGATTGGCTGTGGGCGAGTTCATCCTGCCCGTGAGCGGATCAGAGCTGCCCGCAAGCGCTGAGATCACCATCGATCTGGGGCAGGTCAGCTATCGTCTGCACCCCCTGCTCAGCGAGGGCATCCTGCGAGCAGGCGTGGGGCGCGGCGTCTACGAAGACGACCTGGAACCCTTCAAACTCTCGGTCCATTTGGGGCGTGTGGTCTACGAGGAAATTCTGCTCTTGCTGGACGAGGAGGAGTGTGTCTTACGCGGGGCCATGGACCTCGACACGCAGGAACTCTCCTTGGACGTGGAGCTTCCAGCATCGTTCCTTCCTCTTGAGGGATCGGAGGCCGTGGGTGAAATGGCCATGACTGCCGTTGTCCGCGGTCGCTGGTCGAAGCCGCAGTTGAGCTACACCAGTGAGGTGTTTGAGGTATGGCGCGCTCAACTCGACCTGCTCCGCGGAGTGTTTGACGAGGATCGGGCGCCCTAGCTCTCATTTCGGCCCTGAACCTAGAACTCGACCTGTCGCCCGAGCTTGGCTCCAACGGCCTCGGCGATACTCTCCACGAGATTTTCGCCGCCCTTCGTGGAGTGCCAAGACCCATCCGCCTCCTGCTCATAGTGCCAGGCGCGGGCTCCCGCGGCGAACCACACCTGCTGCGCCGCGGATTGACGGTTCAGGACGAACGTGACTCCGTCGGGGAACTCGATCTTCAACACTCCGTCTGAAGCCGTGTAGTCCACCTCATCGGGATCGAAGTCCTCCAGCCAGTTGGAGACTTGCTCGAGGCATGCGTCTGCCGCCAGGGCAAATTCTGCAGGGTCTTGGTCCGTGGACATGTATTGCCTTGGGATTGAGGGTTGGCGGTTCAGCGGCTCGGTCCGGATTCTGCCATGATCCGCCGCTGAGTGGCAGCCCAGGAGCAGATGGGGCAACGACGGAGGTCGTGCCCCCGTGCCGGGCAGTACTGGCGTCCGAAGTAGATGATCTGCAGGTGCAGCTGGTTCCAGGCTGCCTTGGGGAAGACCTTCTTGAGGTCCGCCTCCGTGCGCTCCACTGTGGTTCCCGAGCTCAGCCCCCAACGCCCGGCCAGGCGGTGAATGTGCGTATCCACAGGGAAGGCCGGAACGCCGAAGGACTGGGCCATGACCACCGAGGCCGTCTTGTGACCGACTCCGGGTAGGGCCTCCAGTTCCTTGAAGCTCTCGGGTACGCCGCCTCCGTGCTCGTCCAGGAGCTGCTGTGCGAGGCGTCTTACGTTGCGTGCTTTCGTAGGTGCGAGGCCGATGCGCCGGATGTATCCCAGGATCTCGTCCTCCCCGAGCCGGGCCATGCGCGCAGGTGTTCCACCGGCGCGGAAAAGGTCAGGCGTCACTTCGTTCACTCGCGCGTCGGTGGTCTGGGCCGAGAGCAGGACGGCGACCAAGAGCGTGAACGGATCCTTGTGCAGCAATGGGATCGGCGTCTCAGGGATCAGCTCGTCGAGGATCTCCTGGATACGCGTGGCCTTTTCAGCGCGTCGCATGCGGCTACTTCCAGGTGAACCCGGGTTCCAGGCCGTTACCCCTCCCGAGGGTGACGTCCACAACCAGGGGCAGCTCGGCGATGGGTTGGGCCTTGACGAGGTGTGGTGCGCGTACCCCTGGAACCTGCACGATCAAGGTCGTCCGGGCGTCGGGCTGCAATCGAAAGGTCCCGGTGGACTCGTAGCGATCCCGCGGACGGGTGATGGCCAGGCGCATATCCAGGTCCGTCGGTAGGGCGCCAAAGTCGCAACGACCTTCGGGGGTGACGACGGCCTTGCGGAACTCCTGCCATTGGATCTCCTCGCCTCCAGCGGAACCGGGTTTCCGACCGTCCGGCCGGCTGTCGCTGCTGGTCAGGGCCCTGTCCGGCCCGAGCAGGCCCTTGGGCTTGGTTGGCCTGGTCCCGCCCTCTGCCGCGGCATCCTCTCCATCGTTCGCCTGCTGCCCGCGGTTGCGCAGGTGCTTCTCGCCCGTCTCGACCTGTGGCCTCGTCAGGTACCCGGGTCGCTTGCGCTTTTGGCGACCCGCGTTCAGGTCACGGCTGCGCACCATCAAGGCCGCGCCCAGCTGAATGCCGCCCTCGGCGACGCGCAGGGGCACCGGGTCAAGGATCACGTCCAGGTCTGTGCCGCCACCCATGATGATGGTCAACTCAGAGAGTCCACCCGGATGCAAGGTCACAGCTTCCTTCGTGGCCATGACCACTTCACCGATGGGTCCGATGGAGACGTGGTAGGAGCCCGACTTGGGGACATCCACCTGGAATGCCCCAGCAGAGTTGATGACGGCGCCAGCGAGTTTCATGGTCCCCTGCCTCTGGGCCGGGTGGGTCTCGCCCTCGGCCAAGAACCAGATCGGGAACGTGCCCGGCGGCTCCCCAAACACGTTGCTCGCCGTGCCGGTGATACGAATCACTCGAGCCATGCGTACGACCACCTGCTCGGTCGTGCCTTCAGCCAGGTGGATCTCCTGGCGGTGATTGATCACTCCCTTCTGACGTACGAGCAAACTCCAATCACCGCTGAGGCAGTTGCGGAGGTCGGCGCCTCCTACGCTGTTGAAAAGTTCGTCGGCCGGGTCTGTCAGGATGACCTCCGCCTCCTGCAGCCAGCGACCATCTTCCGACATGATCCGGACGATCAGGTTCGTGGCCTTGGCCACGGCCTCGCTGGAGGAGGGCTCCAGCCGCGTCTCAACCAGGTCCGCTTCGGACGTGGCCTCCACCCGGGTGGCGGCCACTTTCGGACCCGGCAGGGGGCTGTCCTCCGATGAGGTCAGCTTCCAGGCCAGCCCTGCAATGCCCAGCAGTAGTCCGACGCCAAGCAGGGTCAGGGGTATGCGGGAGGACGCTTGCATGCTGGGGGTACGGAGGGCTTGGCGTGGGGTGAGCGTGGACGTGCAGGATTGGGGCTCAGGGACAGGTTTCGACCCTAGAGGGGCTCAAACTCAAGCAGGGGGTCCCCCTCTCGCACCTCGGCCCCATCCGCGGCCACCCAGGCCAGCATGCGGACCCGGTCCGGGAGCCCTTTCCCGGGGTGGTAGGACACGTGAGCGAAGGTCTTCATGACCTCAATCAGTCCCAGGGTTGTCCCCTCCTGCAGTTCGTCCCCCGGATTGAGAAAGGGAGGGTTGTCCGGGCCCGGACGATGGTAGAAGCGACCGCTCTGGGGAGCGGGGACGAAGAGGATTTCGAGCTCGGAGTCGGAAGCGATCGGGGCATCCTCGCCCTGCCCTTCGCCCAAGACCAGTTCGTAGAGAATCGTTCCAAAACCCACGGGCTCGAGGACCCTCTCGGGGGGGGGCGATGCGATCTGGGCGCGGGTGCGTCCGGGTCCCGCGAAACCCGTGGGCGCCCGGAGCGAGGTCGTGCGGCCCAGGCGCGACAGCCTGCCGACGATCTGATCCTCGTCGACCCACGCCCCCTGCTCCAAGGCCCCTGTGAACAAGCCCACGTCGGGCGATCCGAGGCACAAGGACTCACCCTCTCGCAAGGGGATGACAAACAACTCCTCGAGGGTACTCACGCGCGTGCTTCCGTCAGGGCGGCCAGGTCGTGCAACGACCAGATACGCGGGTTCTTGGTGCGGCGCACGCCACAGGCGGCATAGCTCGTCTCAGCGAACAGTTCCACCCACGAGCGAAGCTCGCTGACACCGATGATCTCATCCGTGTCCATCTGTGCCGCGGACTTGTACGGGTCCATGTCCCCCTCGATGCGTTCTTCCGTTGCGCGCATGCCCTCCTCGATCTGCGCACGCTCCTCGGGGTCCTCGACGGCGATCTCAAAATTATCATCGAGCTTGGTGTTGAAGGCGGCGATGGCAAGCGTGCGCCCCTCCATCACGGACTGGCGGGGGATGGGCGTGGAGACCTGCAGCACCGGCTCATAGGGCAGGCCGGCCATGGCGTAGTAGCCCGCGCCCGAGGCTTTTCGGAGGAGCACGGTGAACATGGGGACCTGGTTGGTGCTGTTGGTGTAGATCAGACTCGAGCCGTAGCCCAAGAGGCCCAGCCGCTCGGCCTCGACTCCGATATCGAAACCCGAGACGTCCTGCAGCCATACCAGTGGGATCCCGTCGTCATTGCAGGCTCGGCTGAAGGCGGCCAGCTTGGCGATGCCCTCCTTGTAGAGGATGCCGCCAGGTTTCTTGGCACCGTGCTGCTCGGGGTCGTCGATCAGGCCCTGACGATTGATGGCGAAGCCCATGTACAGGCCTTGCACGCGGCCTACGCCCACCATCAACTCCCGGCCCCGATCCGGCAGGATCTCCCAGAACAGGCTGCGATCCACCAGACGAGCGAGAACCTCGGCCGCGTCATAGGTCATGCGATGGTCGCTGGGAAAGAGGCCCGTCAGGTCACTGGCGGGGAAGTGTGGGTCCGCTGCATCCGCCCCATGGCGGTAGAAGCCCGAGGCACTGCTGGGCAGGGCAGCCAGCTCCTCCCGGATAGCCTCGATGGCTGCGGGGTCATCGGGTACACGCACATCCGCACAGCCCGATTGGTGCACGTGCACCTCGGGTCCACCGATGTCCAGGCTCGAGAGGTGTTGGCTCTTGGCGCCCTTGATGAGAGCCGCGCCGGCAATGACCATGTAGGCCTGCTCGGTCATGTAGACCCGGTCGGAGATGATGGGCATGTAGCCGCCCCCGGCGATGCAGTCCCCAAAGACCCCCGCGATCTGGGGTATACCGGCGGCAGCCAACTCCGAGTTCTTCTTGAAGATATGGCCTGCACCCGTGCGGCCCGGGAAGGAGCGAGATTGCTCAGGCAGAAACAGACCCGAGCAATCCACCAGGTAGACCACAGGGAGGCTCAAGCGCCTCGCCATCTCCTGGGCCCGTTGGATCTTCTCGGGAGTGAGTGGCCACCAGGATCCCGAGGCCACCGTGTTGTCGTTCGCTATGACCATCGTCCAGCGTCCATGCACCTCGCAGAAGGCGGTGACCACCCCAGCCCCCGGAGCGTGCAACTTGCCAAATGCACGACCGTGATTCACAAAGGTGCCCACTTCGAAGAGACGCGAGTCGGGGTCGCGCAGGAGTTCGATGCGCTCACGCGCGGTGAGCTTGCCCTTGGCGTGAACGCGCTCGCGGTACTTGGTGCCCCAGCCTTCGGCCACCTTGGTGCGGAGTCCTGCGAGGTCGTCCTCGCGGCCCTGCAACGTCTGCTGGTTGGCCGCGAAGGCCCGTGTGTCGAGGGCCTTGTCGCGCTCGCTTCCGATCTCTTGTAGGGGGACGTGGGCCATGGTTGATCAGTCGTTGCCAGAAGAGGCGGATGCCTCAAGGCTGGCCGGGTCAAAGGGCAGAGAGCTCGTGTTGTATTCGCCGCGGGTGAACTCCGGGCTGGAGAGGACAGCCAGATGCAGAGGGATCGTGGTGGATACCCCCTCCACTCGCGCGCTGGAGAGGGCACGCTGCATGGTTTCAATGGCCAGGGTGCGGGTTTCGGCGTGCACGATCACCTTCGCCAGCAGGGAATCGTACTGGGGCGGGACCTCGTCGCCCGCCCGCAGGTGCGTGTCCACCCGCACCTGACCAGGTCCCCCGTCGGTGGGCAAGTCGAATACCCGCACCGTGCCGGGCGTGGGTTGGAAGTTGCGCTGCACGTCCTCGGCGTTGATGCGGCACTCGATGGAGTGCCCCTGCAGTTGAACCTGGTCCTGGGTCAGCCCCAGGGCTTGGTTGGCAGCCAGCCGCAGCTGGGCTTGGACGATGTCGACCCCTGAGACGAACTCTGTGACGGGATGCTCCACCTGCAGGCGCGTGTTCATTTCCATGAAGCAGAGTTGTCCGGTGGTGGGCAGCCGCAGGAACTCGATCGTCCCGGCGCCGCAATACCCCACCTGCGCGGACGCGGTTGCGGCGGCGAGACCGATGTCGGCCCGCTCAGTGGGGGAGAGTACCGGGCTCGGGCTCTCCTCGATCAGCTTCTGGTGGTTGCGTTGAATGGAGCACTCACGCTCGCCGAGGTGGATGGCCGCCCCACCCGCATCCGCAAGCACCTGGACCTCCACATGTCTGCCACCTGACACGTAGGTCTCCAGGTACAGATCGCCGTTGCCAAAGGCCGCGCGCGATTCGGTCTGTGCCTCGACAAAAGCTGTGCGCAGGGTGGGCTCATCCTCGCAGAGGCGCATGCCGCGCCCGCCGCCACCCGCGTCAGCCTTGAGCAGCACGGGATAGCCAACCTCACCTGCCACCCGGGCTGCCTGATCCGCATCCGCGAGAATCCCGTCCGAGCCGGGAATTCCCATCAGGCCGACTGCGGCCATGGCGCGCTTGGCGGGCCACTTGAGGCCCATGCGATCCATCACTGCGGGCCGCGGGCCCACGAAGGTCAGACCGTGCTGGCCGCACAGGGCCGCGAAGCGTGCGTTCTCGGCTAGGAACCCCCAGCCCGGATGAACGGCGCTGCAACCGGTTTGCAGTGCGGCCTGCACCAGTGCGGGGGCCCGCAAGTAGCTCTTCTCGGGCGGGCCCAACCCGATGCAGACCGACTCTTCGAAAGCCTCCAGCCACGATGCCCGGGCATCCGCCTCAGAATGGACCCCGATGGGAATCACCCCCAGTTCGCGAGCCGCGCGAGCGATGCGGACAGCGACTTCGCCGCGGTTGGCTATGAGGAGGCGGCGGAACATGGCCCCCAGCGTACCGTCTCGACCACGGGGTTTCCCCGGGTCGTGCTCTCCCATGGTGCAGATCGAGTGGGGCGCGAAGCGTGGCCGGGAACTCGGGGGGGGGAGAGACCCTGCGCAGCGTAGGATAACCCCGTGCTCAGCTTCCGCTTCCCCATCATCGTGCGCCGACTCTCGGTCCAGCTCCTTGGGCCTTGTCTGGTGCTCGTCTGGCTCCTGGCCCCAGCGGCAGGGGCCCAAGGGAGCGATGACGTGGAGGGTCCGCTGGCGAGCCTGACCTCCGACCGGGCGGCCGAGCGCTGGCGTGCGGAGCGCTGGCTTGCCACAAACCTCACCCCCGCGCACCTGCCCGACCTCGCACGGGCGGCCCTCGCAGGGGGAAGCGAGGTGCAAGGCCGCCTGATTCGTGCGCTCTCCGCCGACGGGCGACACATGGGGTTGTGCGTCCTGCTCCTGACTGACCCACGCAAGGAGATCAAAGAACTGGGGCAGCGCGCCCTCGAAGAACTCCTGACGGTTTGGAGTGCCTCCGCCATGGACGAGTCGCTCAAGGAGGGCACCTGGCCTCCAGGCTTGGACGCGGGCCGGAGCGGCTACCTACTAGAACCGGCGCGGGGGGGGCTGCACTCCGCCACGGACCGCCTGGGGCGTTGGGGGCAGGGACCCTTGCCCCTGATTCTCGACCCAAGCCTGGATCCCGGCGTGGCGGGAGACCTGTCCCCCCAAGACACTCGTACACCCTCGCGGCGGATCCCCATTACCGGTCCCATCGAGGGCACCTGGGTTCAGGGCCTGCGTGCGACGATGGACAACTATGCCGTGAGCGGGAGCGTCCTCGGCTGGCGCGGAGCCGAGGAGGTCAGCGCGGCTGGCACCCAACCGTTTCTGCTCATTCACAAGAAGCGCCGTCCATCTGCCACGGCGGCGGACCACGTTCTGGGTTGGTGCCGGGGAGTCCTCCGGCCCCACGATGTGGCTTGGAACGTGGCCTCGGCTCGGGCCCTGGGAGCTCTTGGTTGGCCGGCGGCCCTGGGCTGGTTGGAGGAACGCTGGCTGGGCGGAGATGATTCCGCAGTGGAAGGACTCCTGGCCGCTGCGCGCGGGAGACGGTTCGCACCGAGCCTGCTGGACGGCGGGCGACTCTCCCGTCTGGTCCGTGGAGTGGGGGAGGACCTAGACCACAAGCAGCCGACAACGAGGCGCTACCTCGAAGATCTGGCGCGCACCCTGGCGGAGTTGCCCCTGGCCGCGCGCCACAAGGCGCTCCTTACCGCTGCACTCTTGGAAGAGCCCCATGCCATGGGCCCGGCCTCGCGCTGGGTGCGGCTTGTGATCTGGGAGGGGCAGCGGCCCAGCGGTCAGGCCGTGCGCGCTCGTTGCAGAGAGTGGCTTGGGGAATCGAAGTCGGCTCCGATGCAGTGGCAGGCCCTGAGAACCCTCGGGGCTCTGGGCTCCACGGTCTCCGAGCTTCCGCCTTCAGTCAGTATATCCCGCAGCCTTGAGTGGGCCGACCAACAAGGCACTCTGGACCTGTACGTGCGGGATCTGATCGCAGTACGCGCTGAACCTCGGTCTTCCGGGAAGGCCTTTCAAGGGACGCTGGCGCACCGGCTGGCCTTCTTGCGCTGGTGCGTGGGCTTGTCGGACCACGAGCGTGGGGCGGAGGCTTTCGCGGGCCTACTGGCGGAGCTGGGACCAACGGAGTTGGCCCTGCGTTGCAAGGCATGGCATGGGAGCGGGTTGGCCGGGGGACTCGAAGTGCTGGTGAAGGGGTCCGCCCCGACCTCCGTGCTTGGCCCTGGCCAGGAGCTCTCCCCCGATCGGATCCGGTTCTCGTTGCACTCGGGCCTGGCCGATCCAGGCGAACGCGCCGCGGCCTGGAAGCGCTGGGAGGACTTCAATCAGGGGCAAGCGAAGCCGGGCCGCGCCGAGCTTGAGGACCTGGCCACCCTCGTGGCGGACGCCCCGCCGCGAGGAGGGCGTGCCATGGCGGCCCTGCTCAAGGCGGCCGAGATTGCTGCCCCAGAAGACGTAGGAGCCGCCACGCTCGTGGCTGGCCGCGTTCTGGTGTGGGCCGGGTGGGCGCCGGAGGCGGAGCGTCTGCGCCAAGAGATCCACCGCTCGGTCGCCCGTTCGGGGGCCGACCTGACGGGGATTCTGTACACCACCGACTGGCCCAGAGGGGCTGCACCTCGCCTCCGTCTGCTATGGGGCCGGGACCGTCATCTGGAGATTCAGGCCCCCTGAGGGCCTCCGGAATCTCAGATCCTGGCCAGACCGCAGGGATTTGAGCCGATTGATCTGGGGTCTTCCCCTCCGGGGGCCGATGATGGGGAGCACCGGGGCTTCCTGCCCGCCAAACCGCAAACCGACCTTATGGCACACCCATTCTCCAAGAAGGACACCGCCCTCAAGCCCGCTGAGCCCAGCGAGGCGGTGAACAGCCCGATCTCGCGTGAGGAGATCGTCTTATCCAATCAGCCGCGCGAGCAGATCTCCGAGCAGTTCCGCTCTCTGCGCAACTCGATCCACGCCCTCAATACCGATGGCGCATCGCACACGCTGGTGTTGGCCAGTGCCTTGCGCGGGGAGGGTAAGACCGTCGCGACGGCCAATCTCGCCGCTGCCATGGCTGAGCTTCCGGGGAATGAAGTCCTCATAGTGGATGCGGATCTGCACAACCCCGCACTGGAGTCCCTCCTGGGCCTACCGCGTCGCCAGGGCCTGACCGAAGTGTTGTCCGGGGTGCTGACCCTCGATCAGGCGATTCGCCAGACTTCCATGGGGGGCGTCTCCGTGATGGGGGCGGGCTGCTTGCCCTCCAACCCCTCCGAACTTCTGGGCTCTGATCGTATGCGCTCCCTGCTCAACCAGGTTCGTCAGCGCTACTCCTATGTGTTGATCGATACGCCGGCCACCATGACCTACTCCGATGCCAGTCTGCTGGGCGCCATCGCCGATGGAATCCTGCTCGTCGTGCGGTTAGGCCAGACGCCTCGGCACTACGTGGAAGAGGCGCACAACGGGCTTGAGGCACTGGGCGGAAACGTGCTCGGGATGTGCCTCACGGGCGCGGACCAGGAAGATACGGCGAAAGAGTACGGCGGGTAGAGCAACAGAACTCACCGGTCGCCTTGGCGGCCTATCAGACCCCGAAGGCCACGGCCTCTCTTGGCTCGGAAGGCGGTGCCCCGGCGAGCGCTCCGGATGAGGCCCGGTAGCTGCAGTGTTTCCCAATCGCAAGCGCGTCCGTAGTCCGGATGGGCGGCTTCTTCAGCCCGGAATTGCGCCCCGTGGTGAATCCAGCGCCGACCACGCCCGCGCTTGGGGGGCCACTTGGCGTGGAGGAGCTCGTGGGCCAGCACGAAGCACACAAACCAGCGTGGGACCTCCGGCTGGTCGAGGACGGGGTGGAGGCGTACCACGTGGGTGGTCGGGTCGTAGCTCCCCAGGCGCAGGGAGTGCCGGCTGCGGCTGCGGGCGCGGCGGCCCCAGGTCAGGCCGGGTAGGGGGCACTCCTCCCCAAAATGACCTTCGAAGCGCTGAGCTAGGACCTCCTGTGCCAGGGCGCCCAGATCGTAGGTCGTTCCCTCGGGGCGCAGGGTAGGAGCGGAGCGGGGAGGGCCAGATTCATGCTGCATGCGCTGGTCGATCCAATCGTCGAGCAACTTGCAGGCCTTCCGGGCGCGGCGGCCCACGAGCAGCCAGCGCGCGAGGGAGTCACAGACATCCATCGGGGCTTCGGCGAAGGCCTCGTGGAGGCGCACGCAGAAGACGGGCGGTTGGCCCCTCTCCTGGGCTCGAACGGGAGCGGTGCGCGAAGTTCCGAAACTCACCTGCACCGGACGGCGTAGAGTCTCGATCAGTAACTCCTCCCAGTCAGCAGTCGTTGGGCAGGCGCCTGGCTCCTCGAAAAGTTGCAGGGGGAGCGAGGCAGCCATGGAGGACAGAATGCTTGGGCAGTGCCCGGAGGGCAAGCCCCAGCCATCCGGCCGTTCTCCCCGGGTCAGTTGCTGATGTTGAATTCCTGCACGTAGGAGTCGCCCTCGTTCACGGAGATGCGCTTCTTCGTTTTCTGCAGATCCAGGCTGCCCTGGAAGGGGTTGTCACTTCCACGGCGTTGGGCGTGGATGTGGTAGGAGCCGGAGGGCACGTGGCTGAAGGTGTAGCGACCTTGCGCGTCCGTTCGAGTGGTCAGGTTGACCTGGAAGTCTTGGGCGCCGCCCTCCAACTGCAATTGCACCATGGCACCAGAGAGTCCGGCCCCGCTGGGGCCGTGCACTGTGCCGCTGATGGTCGCACCTGCGGCCAGTTGAATCTCCGGCAGTTCCACCATGTCCCCGTCCACGATGACGACGCCGGTCTTGATAGTCTGAGCGAACTTCGCATGGCGCACGTCAACCTGGTAAGTGGCAGCTGATAGACCCGTAATCTCAAAGTCACCACTTGCGTTGGTGCGCACTTCCTTTTCCGTGGCCTCGGATGGGAATGCGGGCAGGCTGCGCCAGAAGGGATCGTCGGAGTACTCGGTGTCGTGGGTCTTGATCCGGGCACCTCGAATGCCCTCACCCTTGGCGTCCACCACCCGGCCACGCAGGATCCCGCCCTCGCTCAATTGAACGACCACACCCGTGAGTTCCTGTCCGTAGACGATCTCGAAAGGCTCAGAGAAGGAGGGTGCGTGCTTGTCGTCCTTGGCTTCCACCACGAAGGTTCCGTGGTTGGGGCAGGAGAGGGCGAAGGCGCCGTCCTTGGAGTTCTTCACATTCTTGGCCGTGTCAGGCATGGCCATCGTTGTCTCGGTGCCCTGCACGGGATTGCGCAAGAGCACGGTGAAATTGGCAACAGGCTCTCCCAGTCCGTCCACGACGCGACCCCGGATCTGGGGCAAGGGGGTCATGGTCTTGTTCAGCCCCATTTCCCCAGTCTCCACACGCGGTTCACGCTCGTTCTTGAAGCCTTCGGCGATGAACATCAGGGTGTAGACGCCTTCGCTTACGTCAGAAAAGAGGAACTCACCGGCGGCGTTGGTTTCAACGGCGGATCGTGTCGTCTCCGCCCTATTGGTCATGGAGAAGGCTTGCACCGTCGCCTTGGCGAGCGGGCGCCCGTCTTCAGACAGGACCGTGCCTCCGATCATGTACGCAACGTCCAAGATGACGTCGCGCTGCACGGCTGCCTGACCGGTGACGTTCATCTGTTGAATGGTCACGCGCCCGAATCCCTCCGCCTGCACGGTCATGGAGTAGTTGCCATTGCCCACACTGGCGAACTCATAGGAGCCGTCCGGTGTGGAGGTGGTCGAGAGAGTGTCGGGGCTTCCATCGTCCGAGATGGAGCCCAGGTTGGCCATGCCCAACAGCAAGCTTGCCCCGGAAATTGGATTGCCCGAGGTGTCATTGACGCGGCCGTGAAGTCGGACGCCATCGCCCAGGGTGATGACGAGACCCTCGCGCGCCTCGCCCTCCGCGATCTGGAGGTTGCCCTCTTCTTTGCGGCCCAGTTCGGGGTGCTTGGCAATCAGCGAGAGTTCGGTGTAGGTCTCCACGTTCCGAAAGACGAACTCGCCGTTCTTGTCGGTTTCCTTGACTCTGTCCTCTTCCCGCTGGTTGCCAGAGACAGGGCCAAAGAGGCTCGCCATGCGCCCGAACTTCGTCAGGGTGACAGTCGCTCCCTTGACTCCCTTGCCGCCTGCAACCACCCGTCCGCTGATGGAGTTGGCCAGAATGGCGTGGGGGGTCTCGACGGTCAGGCGATCAACGGCGGCGGGCACTTCGGCCAGGCCTCCACTGTTGCTGGGCTTCTGCAGTTCTGTCGGGGGCTCGTCCTGGACCGTTGATACCCCCGAACCCTCGGAGGTTGTGAGCTGGGGGCCGACAGGACCGGGTTGGGTGCTGTCTTCTCCTGAGAAGAAGGCCAGATAGAAAACACCGAGGGCGGCAACGACGAGGACAAGTACGGGAAGCTGGCGCATGATGGCTGGTGGCTGGTGGCTGGTGGGTGGTGGCTGGCGGGTGAGGGGCACGAGGCAAGGCTATCGGGCGGTGCTCTCGTTGGATTACGACGAGCCTCCGGGGAGGCTCTTCCTTGTGTTCAGAGAATGTGTTTGAGAAACGCGCCTAGGGCGCTGGAGCGGGTCTCAGCCCCCCTGCGGGGCTCTAGGTCCGGCTCGCTGCGGACGCTCGAGCCGGGCTGGGGATGGCGCGGTCGAGCCAGGAAGGGAAGAAAGATTCTTTGGATGTGAGGGAGCCGAGGAAGTAGCAGAACAGGAGCAACTCCGGGTCCATCTTGCGCTGCAATTCAATGCGTGCAGCACGGCCCAGGAGCCCCAGGCGGATGGTGGCGACTTCCCCTGTTCGGCTAGCGATCACTCGCCAGCCCCTTCCGAGACCTGTACGGGGTACGACCCGAAAGGGTTTGCTCCCGGTCCAAAGATCGATCTGACGTCGGCCCACGTGCCAGCGCAGGGACGATCCCAGCCACTCCCCATCCTCAGTCCACAGGGAAAACTGGGCCCTCAGGATCCCCGGGTCCCGGCGGAATTCCAGCACTTCGCCTTCCTCGGGTCGGTACTGGGCTCCCACTACCAAGCCCCAGCGGTTGCGCCGCACCTTCAGGAGACCCACGACGCTGCCATCGGCCTCAGAAATGGTGTGCACGGGGTTCCAGAGTCCGCGGACCTTGGTGGTAAGGGTTCGGAGGGGGTCGGCCATGGGCGAATCGGGCAAGGGCGGGGCGGGGGGGTAGGGCCCGGGGATGTTATCGGATTGGGGACCGGGAGAGGTGTAGCCCTAATGCCGCCTCTCAGCACGCCCAGGGCGGTTTGGGAGAACCTCAGGATGAGCGTATCTCTCGTTGGGCGGCTGGATGCTGTTCTGAAGGAAGTTGTATTTACGTCACCGGGGTCCGGCAGTGGGGGCCTCGCCGGGGCCGCGGGGGTGTCAGCGGGTTGGGGGCAAGGGCCGGTGACCTCTCGAGCGAATTCATAGTCGGTCCAGATCTGCACCTCAGCGATGCTCCCGAGGGGGCCTGCTATGATCCCCTCTCCTACGGCCATTACCCCCAGAATCCCTCAGAGACGATCCCTACGACATGAAGACCATCCTAGCCCTGAGTACCCTGATCGCGTCCATCACCCTCGTCAACAGCTCTCCCTCGGTGGGGACCGCGACGGCTCCCACAGAACTCACGGGGCCTCCCCTTCACTGCCAGGTTCCCTGCGGAATCTATGGCGACAAGATGCGCATCGACATGCTGATGGAGGACTGCGCCACCATCGAGAAGGCGATGACCACTCTGCAGGCCATGGATGCGGAAAAGAGCCCGAGCAAGAACCAGATGGTTCGCTGGGTCATGACCAAGGAGCAGCACGCTCAAAACATCCAGGACACCGTGGCGGCGTACTGGTTGGCTCAGCGGGTGAAGGCACCCAAGGGTAGCAATAACCCCGAAGTGGACAAGCTTGGCGGCAGCCTCACAAATTTCCCGTACCACCTCCAGCTCAAGTACATGCACCGCATCACGGTCGCCGCGATGAAGTGCAAGCAGACGACAGACAAGTCACACGTGGAAGCGCTGCGCAAGACGGCCCTCGAGTTCAGCGCCACCTACTTCAGCGCCGAGGACCTCAAGCACCTCAGTGAGCACGAGCACTCCGAGCACAAGTAGTCCCTGCTGAGCGAGAGATGCGGCGGACGCCTTCTCACTCCATGCGTGTCGCAGGGCCTCGTGCCGAGCCGGATGCCATTGAGGCTCTTAGAGCGACCTGAGAGCTTGCGCGGCGGCGATAACTACATCGCCCGCCCGCTCGATCTCCTGGGCCGTGGTGTGGGCAGAGAGCGAGAGCCGCAGGCTTCCGGACGCTTGCGCCTCGTCGCGTCCCATGGCCAGCAATACAGGTGAGGGTGCGGTGCTCGTGGCATTGCAGGCCGACCCCGCCGAAGCGTCCACCCCCTCCTGACCCACTACGGCCAGGACATAGGCCGCCTCTAGCCCGCCCAGGTAGACGTTCGAGGTGTTGGGAACCCTGGGGCTCCCGGCGCCATTGGCTCTGGAGTCGGGCAGAGAAGCCAGCAGGCGTTGTTCCAGGGTGTTCCGCAGGTTCTCCATTGCTGCCAGGCTTTCCGTATCGAGGCTGCCGGCCTGGGCCAACTGGGCGGCGACTCCCAGGCCCACGATGGCTGCCACATTCTCGGTCCCGGCGCGGCGCTCGTCTTCCTGTGGCCCTCCGACTATCAATGGCCGGAAGGTCTGGCCCGAGCGCACGAAGAGTACTCCCACCCCTGCGGGGCCATGGAACTTGTGGGCAGAGAGGGAGAGGAAATCGCAGCCCAAGCTGCCAACGTCCAACACCATTTTTCCCGGGGCCTGCACTGCATCCACGTGCAAGCTCGCGCCGACCGCGCTGCAGGCCTCGCCCACTCCCTGAAGGTCGCTGAGTACTCCGGTCTCGTTGTTGGCGAGGATCAAGGAGACAAGGGCGCAGGAGGAGTCGATTTCACAGAGCAGTCGCTCACGGTCCAGTTGTCCTTCTTCATCCACGCCGATGACGACCAGATCCCACCCTTCATCCTTGGCTCGCTTGGCGTTGTACTTCACCGCGCTGTGCTCGGTGCTGGAGACGATCAGCTTGCGGCGCTCAGCTGGCGCGGTGGCTTGGACCGACGCGAAGGCCGTAGCGATGCTCTCGCTGGCGCCGGACGTGAAACAGATTTCTGAAGGGCGGCAACCCAGGAGTGAGGCCACCTGGCCACGGGCTGCTCGGATGGCGTCAGCGCTCGCCTCGCCATCGGGGTGGGGGCTGGAGGGATTTGCATGGCGCTCACCCATCCACGGGCCCATGGCTTCGACCACTTCAGGCGCCGGCCGGGTCGTGGAGTTGTTGTCCAGGTAGATGCGTTGCATGGGGCTCAGCCTATGCATGATTGCGAGCTCGGCAGAACCCGCGCCCGGGGCATGCCTAGAAGAGTGCGCTCAGCAGCTTGGGCAGAGGGTTGCCCGAACTCTGGCAGGGTTCGCAGAAATTATTGCTGGGCTGCGGATGGTGCTCACAGGTCTTGCACGTATCCAGGTGGCTCAAGGATTCTTCGACTAGGTTGCGTTGAGATTCCAGGGCATCGATGCGCTTGCAAAGCAGATCATCTTGTTGCGTTAGAATGCCCTGCAGTCGCATCAGCCACTCTTCGCGCTGGCTGGCGTCTGGGATCCCGCGGAGGGAGTTCCCGATCTCCTCCAGTTGTAGGCCCAATTCCTGCAGGAATTGGATCATCTCGACGCGTGCGAGATCCGTGGGACGGTAGTAGCGAAAGCCACCCTTGCTCCGGCGAGAGGGCGTGACCAGTCCCAACTCCTCGTAGTATCGGAGCGTGCGCAGATTGGTCTTCGCGAGCTTGGCGAACTTGCCGATCTTGAGTAGATCGGGGGGATCAGGCTGGACGGTCATGTGGGGGAGGGGTATGGAGGAGTCGGGAGGGAAGGCCCGTACCACACTCTGTCCCTTACGGTAGCGGAAGACCGCTGGGGGGCATAGGCTCAATCGGGACGAGGCTGCCATGGTCCCATCAGCCCTTCCCTCATGGGGTTCAGGAACGTAGGGGTTCTCCTTGGTGGACCTCGCAGTCCAACGGCGTATCGTGGCGCACTAATCCCTGCCCTTACTGATCATGTACTTGTTCGATCCCTGGTATTTCCTAATCGTCGGCCCGTGCATGCTCATTGCCATGGTCGCCAGCGCCCGGGTGAAGTCCACGTTTCAGCGTTTCTCTCGTGTAGGTGTTCGCTCAGGGATGACCGGTGCGGAAGCCGCGGCGGCCGTGGCCCGCTCGGCAGGGATTGCCGTTCGCATCGAACAGTCCAGCGGTTTCCTTTCGGATCACTACGACCCCAGAGGGAAGGTCCTGCGCCTCTCGCCGGACGTCTACGGAGGGCGCTCAATCTCTGCCGTCGCCGTGGCTGCACACGAAGCTGGGCATGCGATCCAGGATGCGCGGGCCTATGCTCCCCTGCAGTTGCGGTCGTTCATGGTCCCCATCACCCAGTTCGGGTCGAAGGGTTGGCTGTGGATTTTCTTTGCCGGCATGATCCTCAGCATCAAGCCTCTGGTCACGGTGGGTATCATCGTCTTCGGTGTCACCGTGGTGTTTCAATTGGTCACCCTGCCCGTCGAGTTCGACGCCTCGCGCCGGGCCAAGCTCGTTCTGGCTGAGACCGGGATCGTGATCAACGCGGAAGAGGAACAGGGCGTCGCCAAGGTTCTCAACGCAGCGGCCATGACCTACGTGGCTTCAGCCTTGACCTCGATCGCGACATTGCTCTATCTCATCATGCGTTCCCGCGACTAGGGAACGTGACCTGCCCACACCTCTCCAACGGGTCTTAGGATCCGCGCGACAATGGACCGCATTCAACTGGACTACACCCACATCCTGGCCGATTCGATCGGTGCGCCCCACGGACTGGATGAGCAGAGCCTGATGGCATTGGCCGCGCCATCCATGGCTGCACTGGCCGCCGTGCAGGCGCGCCGCACCACGGACCTGCGCTGGCTCGATCTGCCACACCAGGACGAGATGCTGGACGAGATCGTGGCCTACGCAGCCTCTGTGCGCGGGCAGTTCGAGAATGTGGTCGTGCTCGGGATCGGAGGCTCCGCACTGGGGCCACGTGCCCTGCACACGGCTCTGAATAGCCCCTACCACGATTTGCAGCCCCCCGCGGACCTTCCGCGACTGCACGTCCTGGACAACGTGGATCCCGACTGGATCGGCGAGTTTCTTGCCCACGTGGATCTGCGCAAGTGCCTCTTCAACGTGATCTCCAAGTCCGGCTCCACCGCGGAGACCATGAGTCAGTTCCTGATCTTTCAAAAGGCGCTGATCGAGGCTCTGGGTCAAGAGGGACACAAGCAGCACGTGGTGGTGACCACCGATGGGAGCCAGGGCGTGCTGCGCCCCATTGTCGAGGAAGAAGGCTACGCGTCTTTCGTGGTACCCGAAGGTGTGGGGGGCCGCTTCAGCGTGCTCTCTCCGGTGGGATTGCTGTCCGCAGCGCTCGTGGGTATCGACATCCGCGGGCTGGCGGCGGGTGCCGCCGACATGGATGTGCGCTGCAGGCAGGCGCCCTTTGAGGAGAACCCGGCCCTGATCTACGCGGCCATCCAGTGGCTGATGCAGTCGGAAGGCAACAAGAACATCGCGGTGACCTTTGCCTACAGCCAGCGCCTGCGCGACTTGGCGGATTGGTATGCACAGCTCCTCGCGGAGTCCATCGGCAAGCGGCTCTCAAGGGATGGGCAGGAGGTGTTCGTCGGGCCGACGCCCGTGCGCGCCGTGGGCGTGACGGATCAACACTCCCAGGTGCAGCTCTACGCCGAAGGCCCGGCGGACAAGTGGTTCACCTTCCTGTCTGTGGAGAACTCCGACCACACAATCACCATCCCCAAGGCCTACTCCGATCGGGATGCGCTGGCCTACCTGGGCGGACGGACCCTCAACGATCTCTTTGAGGCCGAACGCGAGGGCACGCGTATCGCCCTCACCGAAGCGGGCCGCCCTTCCGTGGACGTGATCTTCCCCAAGGTGAATGCGGCCACCGTGGGGCAGTACCTGTACATGATGGAGCTCGCCGTGGCGGTCATGGGCGAGCACTACGGCGTGGATGCGTTTGACCAGCCCGGCGTGGAGGCTGGCAAGATCGCAGCCTATGCCCTGATGGGGCGCTCGGGCTTTGAAGAGCGGCGCCAGGAGATCGAGGCGTCCAGCGGCACGACGGCCAGACGCATCTAGGACCCTTGCCCCATGCGAGAACTGCAAACGATCCTGGTTGGTCTGCAGGTCGCCTTCCCTGAGGGGGCGCTCACCCTGGGTAGCGATCGCGCCTTGGATCAAGCCCTCTGGGTGGCCCAAACGGCGGGTGCGGAGTTGCATCTCGTGCACTCGACCCACGGTCAAGCAGAGTCCGATGCCGCCTCGGCTTCCGCTCTCGGGGCAGGGGATGCACCGGGATTGGTGGAGGCGGTGGAGCGTTGCAGCGCCCATGGGCTGAAGGTGACATCCGAGGTGACCGACCTCCGTCCGTGGCGCGCCCTGGTCCTGCTGGCCGTTCAGGGCCGCGGGCAGATGGTCGTGCTGGGCAAGCGCGATTCGCCCACCGCGGAGGGACGCCGGCTGGGCGCCGTGGCCGTCAAGGTCTTGCGCAAGTGTCCGGTCCCCGTCTGGGCCGTGCGGCCCGAGCACGATCAGAACCACAAGCTGGTTCTTGCCGCGACCGACCTCTCCGAGGTGGGGGGGCAGGCGTTGGACCTGGCAGCCTGGGTTGCCGAGCACCAGGGTGCGCGCTTGCACGTGGTGCACGCGCTCTCCAACCCAGAAGGCTATGGGGCGTCTGAAGGGGAAGAGCGCGAAGCCCTCTTGGACAAGCAAAAGGCGTGCGCCGGGGCCCTCGTGGACGAGAGGATTTCCAGTGGACCTTTCGACGGGGAGTCCGCCGTTCACCTGAGCCGGCGCCAGCCTTACCTGGCGATCCGTGAGGCGGGCGAGCACTTGCACCCCGACCTGCTGGTCATGGGGAGCCTCACCACGGAGGGTGAGCCGGGGTTGTTGGTGGGCGGCACGGCCGAGCGCCTGCTGGGCCGTACCAACTGCTCACTCCTCATGCTGAAGCCGCAGGGGTACGTGTGTCCCGTGACCCCGTAGGCTAGTCGCAGAAGGTGGCCTGCAGTCCGTCCGAGAGGTTGTTACCCGAGCCTCCACCCTGACGGTCGCGATACCAGAGCTGGAAGTGCAGGGTGTCGCCGGTGTTGATCGGGCCTCCGGGCAGGCTGGTCGTATTCAGGAGCAGGCTGCTCGTGCCACCCACGCTCGCACGGACCACGCCCAGAATGCCGAAGGGCTGGGCCACACACAGGGTGCCGTTGCCTGCGGGCTGGTTGTCCTGGGTCGGCCCGTAGAGGTAGACCCCAAAGGTGCTGGCCGGCAGGCCGGAGGTGGTCAGGGTCAGGTCGTTGGCGGCCAGGGAGGCGCTGCCCGTGAAGCCCATCACCGCGCCCACGCCCGCTGAGTTGGAGCTTGTGCTGCAGTAGTTGATGGGGTCGGCGCAGGAGCTCGTCGTGACTCCCGACACCACCAGGGCAAAGTCCACGTCCACGGCGGCGGTCTCCAGGTGGGCATCCTGGTTGACCTCGTCCGCGAAAATCTTGACCGTCCAGTTGCCCGCCTCCGGGTTGGCGAGCCAGACATTTTCGACGGTGTCCAGCTTGTTGGAACTACCGCCCGAGGAAGTGAACATCCCCGTCTTCATGCCCTGGTTGCCCCAGTACTTCACGCCGCTGGGTGAGGTTAGACGCATGGAGACGTCGTTGATGCGGTGCTGGCTGGCCGAGGTCGTCCCGGCCGGGTCTAGGTAGACCAGGGTGGCGCGCAACTCGGGAGTGCCCGCGGCCACGCTGACCTGGTAGACGATGGTGTCCAGGTTCTGGAGCACGTCGGTCTCATCCACGATGAAGAACTCATCGCGCAGGTCGTGCAGCCGCTGCACGCTGGGCCGGCCCCAACCCTGTCGCACTCGCCGCAGGTCGCTGCCCTGGGTGAAGGAGTATTGGTTGGCCGTGTTGATCATCATGGCCTTGGCCGTGGTGGCCTTAGGCGCGCTATCAAAAACCGTCGTGCCCCCAGAACTTGTTCCAAACAGATCCTGGTGCCACATCTGATATAGCAGGCCGACGTGTCCGGCGGTCTCCGGTGTGGCGGCACTGGTTCCGCCGAAGCTGTTGGTGTAGCCACCGCTATCGGAGGTCGTCCGGATCGAGTCGTACCAGTAGCACAGATCCGGCTTGATGCGTCCATCCGGGGCCGGGCCATGGCTCCCACCAGCGCCATTGTGGAAGTCATCGCTCAGGGTCTGGGTATTGAGGTGGTTGATGCCGCCCACCGACAGGACGTTTTTTGCCCAGGAGAGCTGTTCGGACTGGGCGGTGCCGCTGTTGCCCTGAGCCTGACAGATGACCAGGTCGTTCTTGAAGGCCACGTCATCCAGGGTCGTGGTCTGATTGGTGTAGCTGTTGCTGTAGCCCCAACCCCATGAGTTGGTCTGGAAGACACACTCGTAGGGGGGCTGGAGCAACTGGGCCGTGTGTGTGTAGCGGTTGTTGAGGTTGTAGAAGGTCGCGAACACGTGGTCGCCGTCGGGCAGCATGCCGCGCGCCGTGGCGCTGCCCTGGCCATCGCCGAAGACAATGCCCGCCACGGATGTTCCGTGCCAGTCGTCGGCGTTGTTGCCGTTGTGCATCAAGGGTGCGTTGGATTGGAAGTCCTGGTGGGAGGTCAGGAGGCCCGAGTCGCAGACTTCGCCCGCCACCCCTTGGCCCGTGAAGCCCGTGAGCGACTCCAGGTAATCCGCCCCTCCATCCACGCGCACTTTTTCCATGTAGGTGCGAGCCGGCTGCCAGCGATCCACGTACAGCACCGTATCCCAGGCCAGGACTTCGCGTAGCAGCACCTCATCCAGGGTCGCGTTCAGCATCCAGCCCTGATCGGCGCTCGCATGCATCCGGGCACCCGCCTCAACGAGGCGCGCCGCGGTGGCCTTGCGCGTTGCGGAGCCGCGCTCGGTGAGTTGGATCAGATAGCGTCCAGTCCCGAGGGCCTGGCCGGAGTGCATGCGCTCGAGGAGGGCAGGCTCCACCCGCATGCGCGGGTCGTAGGCACCCACCCAGCGCACGAAGGGCATGGCCCGCAGCTGTTCCCAGGACGAGCGCGGCAGGTGCGCAATGTGCCCGTGGCCGGGCAGAAAGCGTAGGACCTTGCCACCGGCGGCTTCCACCCTGTGCCGGTAGGAGTCCAGGGGCTGGGTCTCGTACTGAATGATAGCCAGCGCGCCGGACTCACCCAGGGGGGAAGGTAGGTCTTGGGGCGATTGTGTCAGGGGGTCGAAGAGCGCCCACAGCGTATGCAACCGCTCGTCCGCTACCCGTGCTCTTGCCCAGCGACCGTCCGCAAGCTGCACCCGGTAGTGGGGCTTCTTGCGACCCTTGGGGCTGACCTCGTTCCACAGCAGGACTCCATGCTCATGGGCTTGGGAGGCGCCCGAGAAAACGGGGCGCAGGTCCACGTGACGAGCATTCGCGAGGGTGCGCGCGCTGGAGTGCAGCGCCTGGCCGTCGAGCAGGATGCGGTGGCGCTTGCCAGCCTGAATGACCTGGACGTGGGCCGGCTCTTGGGTGGGGGAGAGGGAGCAGAGTGCTAGGAGCGCGGCGAGTTGGATCATTGATGACAACCTATGTGGGGCACGGCGCAGGCAATACCCGCTTAAGTGTTACCCGGCTACGGGAACCTTGGATAGACGGTTGCAGGGGAGGCCACTCATGTGGGCCCATCGGGAATCCTTTTCCAGGTAAGAACCCGGCTTGATTCCCGGCCGTCGCCTTCGATGGCCGGGCCCTAGGGCCAGCCAAGGCCCACGGACCTTTCTACAACCCGCACTGATTCTCGAGGGTGTTGAGGTTGGTGAACCCCAGCTCCCGGCGCGTATCCAGAAGTCGCTTGACGTCTTCGGGAGGCAGGGGCTCAAGCCCACCGCGGACCGTGTGAGCCAGCCACAGGATGTGCGCCGTGTGCTCGAGCATGTCGAGCTTCTTGTAGGCGTCGATCAGGTTTGCGCCCAGGGTCACCGAGCCGTGGTTCTTCATGACCATGGTGTCCGAGCAGCGCACGATTTCTCGAATGGTCTCACCAAGATCTGGAGTGCCGGGGATGCCGAAGGGGGCCGTGGGGATGCCGCCGATGGAGACGACGGCCTCAGGGATGATGGGCATCTGCATGTCGATGCCGGCAATGGTCATGGCCACGGCGTGCGGCGGATGCGCGTGGCAGACGGCGCGTACGTCGGATCGTTCCTCGTAGGCCACGAAGTGGATGCCTACCTCGCTTGAAGGGCTCGGGCCGCCGTCGACCACTCGGCCCTGCATGTCTACGTGTGCGATGTGATGGGGCTCAAGAAACCCCTTCATCAAGGCGGTTGGGGTGATCAGGAGGGTGCCATCGGTGAGCCTGGCGCTGACGTTGCCCTCGGAGCCGGAGGTGAAGCCGCGCTCGTAGGCCAGCGCCGAGATGCGGCAGATGGCCTTGCGCAGGCGCGTCTGCTCGTCGCCCCCGTCCTGGGGCAGGGAGGTTGCCGCTTCACTCATGGTGCCGATTGTAGCCTAGGGACTGGCGTGGTCGAAGACGATCTCGCCCGCCATTTCGACTTCGTCGACAAAGCCGACGATCACCGTCTTGACGGCGCCTTGGGGCTCTTCGAGTACTTGTCGGGAGGAGTTGCCCTCCTGAATGACGAGCACGCGGTCGCCCATGCCGGCGCCGATCGTGTCGATCCCGATGCGCGCCTGGCCCGCGGGAGCGCCGCTGGGTGACACGGGCTTCAGGAGCAGGAGCTTGCGCCCATCCAGGACGGGAATCTGGACAGGCGACACCACCGTGCCGATCACGTCGGCGAGGATCACGATGGCGACTCCGCGAAGTGCGTGCTGCCCGCGCGCTGGACCTGCTCCACGTAGCCGATGATCGTCGCGTCCACGGGCACGTAGGTCTCCTCGAGGGCCAGCGCCGCCTCGCGGCCGTCCACGAAGTGCACCAGGTCTCCGGGCCCACTGCTGATGGCGGCGCAGGCCACGAGCTGCGGGCCATGGGCCTTACCGTCCTCGTCCAGGGGCTGGATCCACTGCAGGGGAACTCCGTCGAGTCCTTCGTAGGAGATCGTCGCCACCAACCGTCCGGTTACCCGTGCCAGGAACATCTCAGACGTCCTTCCATTTTTCGTAGACGTTCTCGCCACCCAGGTCCCAGGAGTCGACGATGGCCATGGTCACCGCGTCGCAGGGGCGACCGTCGGTGAGGGTCGTCTGGCGCGCGCTGGAGCCCGTGGCATAGAGCACCATGTCCCCCAGACCTGCGCCGACGGAATCCACGGCCACCACGTAGGAGCCGGCGGCCTCTCCGTTCTGGTCGTGGACCTCAAGCACCAACAGCTTGAGGTCTTCGAGCTTCTCGTCTTTCTGGGTCGCAACAACGCTGCCGACCACTTTGGAGATCATCATGGGGGTGGGCGTGCTATCCGCAGGGGGTCATTGGTTGAGCCAGGTCACTACCGAGTCCGGCGGCAGCAACTCTACAAGGAATCGCCGCCTGAGTTCACCTTGAACCTTGGTGGCCATCTCTTCCCAGGTGGGCGCGGGCCGGCGCTGGCCCAGGGCCAGCAGGAGGGTTCCACCACCAAAGCGCAGCGGGCCCAGGATGGTCCCCGAGACGTCATCCACGCCCGCGGAGCGGGCCGCGTCGAGGGCCGCGAAGATCGACTTGCGCACGCTCTCAGGAACCCCCTTGGTGTCCCGGGTGACGATGCCCAGGCTGCCCCCACGCTCGCGGCTGACCGGATCCTCGGAGTGCTCGGCGGTCAGGCGCTTGAAGTCCGCAATGGAACCGATCTTAGATCTCAGCTCCACGAGCTCCACCTCAGCGTCCTCAAAGCTGCGCGGCACGAGGTCGTTGGGGAGCTTGGCCGCCTTGAGCACTAGGGCGAGACTCTCCACGCCCTCCCCGTAGGCCCCGTCGAACAACGCGCGCTCTGCGGCGTAGATCTCGCGCAGGGATGCGTCATCGTGAGCGCGGTCGATCCAGAAGCGCGAGAGTACGGCGATGGCGAGAGCGGGATCCCGCCGCACCGCCTCGATGGAGAGGCCCTGAGCCTCGAGAAGTCGCTCGTAGCTCACCCCCTGGTAGCGCGGGTCGTCTTCCGTTGAGGCCCGCCGACGCTCGATTCCTTCTTCTACCAGACGCCCCATGGCTTCTGCGGAGAGGTCGGGCATGCGCGCCAGGAGCCGTCGCTGCAGGATCAACTGGTGACAGGCCGCCGTGAGGTCATCGGGCGGCAGCATCTTGCGCAGGTGCTCGGCGAAAACGCCACGGGTGATCTCCACCTCCGCGCTGCGAACGACGATGCCGTCCGGCCAGGGATGCACCTGATGTTCCACCCCGCGTGCGGCCAGTACGGACTCCAGCCACGTGCTCTGCTGGTCCCCGGTGATCGGCTCGCCAGGCTGCAGGCCGAGGGCCGCGCGGGTCAGGGCCTCGTGCACCAGGGCCAGTCGCAGGTACTCCAAGAACGTCTCACGGGTGATACCGCTCTGGGCCAGATAGGCGGGGAGGTCTTCGGCCACACCCGAGGCCTTGATGTCCGCTTCCAACTCAGACCAACGGCGCGAGAGGTCGGACGAGGAGATTTCGATCTTGGCGTCGGTAGCCAGGGCTTCCAGTACGTGCAGCTCAATCAGCTGCTTCAGTGCGGCCTGGCCATCGGGGGACCGTCCATAGCGCCACAAGAGCAACTCGTCCAACTCCTCAAAGGAGAGGCTTGTGTCATCCGACCGAGCAGCCAGATCCGTGCCGAGGCGGGGCGACGCTTTGGCGGAATCTTGGGGCGTGGGCGGTTCCTCGACCTGACCCATGCCCAGGGTACAGATGAGGACCCAGGTCAGGGCCCGTAGGGCAGCTGAGCCGAGAGCCGTCGATAGCGGGGTCGAGGTCGCGGGGCGGGTCATGTCCAGCAGCCTACTTTCGACCGGCGTATTGTGCCCTGCCGCGCAGCGGATTCTGCGGCGGCTAGCGCCGGGTCAGGTCCGGCTGCCCTTGGATGCGGGGGTGGCTGCCCTGGCCGGACGAGTCCAGAGACCAGGGTCCCACAAGACCGTCGAACTGCAGGAGCAATCGAGAGGTGTCGTCCGCCTCGGGGCGGGCGATGGGGTCGAAGGCGCCCGCGTAGCGCGCCCCGCTCGAGAGATGGACGGCGTCGAGGCTGCCGTGGAAGGGCGAGGTGGTGTCTCCCTTGGAGTCCACGTCGGCACCGATGATCAGGGGCAGGGCGTTGCGCGTGCGCTTGCCCGTGCCGGGCGCAGTCGCCACTAACTGACCGTCCAGGTACAGCCGAACCTCCTTGCCATCGAAGACGCCTGCGAGGTGGTGCCAGCGGCCGACTTCAAGAACCGGTGTGTCCACGACGGCGGACACGTAGGCCCCATTCAGGTGCACGATGAAGCTGGGCTTTCCCCCGTTGACGAACATCCCGAATTCGGAGCCCTCGGTCTTGCAGATGAGTCCCGTGCGTTCACCGAAGCTCTTGGCGTTCAGCCAGGCTTCCAAGGTGAAGGGGCCGTCGGGCAATTCGAGGTAGTCGCTCGCGAGGAGCAGAGCATCCGTGGTTCCGTTGAAGTCCATCGAGAGGTCCCAGCCCGGCGGCAGAGGGGGGAGATCCTCGGGGGTGGCCTCGAGGCGTGGGGCGATCTCGATGGAGCGCGCCGGAAGGGAGATGCGTACGTTCTCTCCCAGGTAGTCGGCCTGCAGTTGGGCCACGGGGAAACGCAGGCTCTCATCGATTCCTGCTCTGGGGTGCAGGGCCAGCGCGCGGAACTGGGTCTTCTGCCCCTCCTCCAAGCGCTCGTGGTGGTGGCCGCGCATGAAGAGCCAGCGCGAGTCGGCACTCTCCAGGCCTATCTGCACCTCGATCGGGGTGGATTGGGGGTTTGTGACCTCCACGACGATCTCTCCATCCACTGCGCCCTGGGCGTCAATCTTCGGCGAGGAGATAACCTTGAGTTGCAAGCCGCTGCTTAGGGCGCGCACCTGATTGCTGACCTCTTCCGTGATCTGACGCGGATCGATGGCCGCGCCCACCGGGAATGTGGAGACCGCGATGTGGCCCTCGCGGACCGTGACCAAGTTCCAATGATGCAGGTAGCCCGCTTCCGGGGAAATGCCTGACTGGCCGCCACCCACCGTGGCCAGGGTCATGTACTCGATTCCATCGCGCACGCCGCTGTGCACCATGCGGTGGATGTGCCCACCGAAGACGGCCGTCACGTTGCCCGCTGCCACGAGCCGCTGATGGACCTTCTCCCAATCGTCCCCGTAGTTGCCTCCAAGCCAACGCGGGTGATGCAGGAAGACAAACACGTGCCGCGCATCCGAGGCGCGCTTCAGGGTCTGGTCAAGGAAGGCCATCTGCTCGGGGCTCATGCGCTGGCATTCGGGTTTGCTGAAGTTGCGTTCACCTGTCTTGGGATTGGCCTCGTCGGTGTACAGGCTCAGAAACCAGCAGTCCTTGTGGCGCAGCGCGTACCAAAGGGGACCGAAGTGCGTCTCGTAATCCGCCTCGTGCTCGCGCTCGGGGCGGCCCGCACCGCGCCAGTACACGTCATGGTTGCCCGCCACCGGATACCAGGGGCACAGCAAGCGGTCCATGATGCCTGTGAACTCGGTCATCTGCACCATCCACTCGGGCCGGGTGTTGTAGCCGTTGACCAGGTCGCCCACGGTCATCACCAGGTCGGGCTGCACCAGGTTAACGTCTGCCACGGCCTGGGCCAGGATCTTGACACCGTCCGCGGGGCCGCCGGTGCGGTCCCCGAACACTGCAAAAGTGAAGGCCTCGTCCTCGGCGGGTAGATCGAGAAGCTCTCGACCGGGCCGGTCCGTTTGGAGTCGATCCGGATCTTGAGCGCTGACCTGGGCAGAGCCGAGAGTCCACATGCACGCGAGTAGCGCAAATCTTCTGGAGCGGTATGCGGACATGCTGGCTACGGTAGCATGCACAGGGAGCGCTACACTCTTGCTTCCTTGACCTCGGACGATTCTCTCTGCGAATGAGCCCCCAACACGACGCCCGCTTCTTAGCCCTTCTCGTTCATCGCGGGTATCTCACCCGCGATGTGGCTGAACCCATGCTCGAGCCACTCAAACAGGGGGAGCCGCTCGACGACCTGTTGGAGGCCCGGCTGGGTTGGGAGGCTGAGCGGATCCAGATGCTGCGGCGGACACGTGCCGGTGAGCACCCGGAGGTCCCGGGGCTGGAGATTCTCGGCCTCCTCGGGTCCGGTGGGACGGCCGACGTGTTCCGCGTCCAGGAGCGCAAGGGCGGGCGAGTGATCGCGATGAAGGTGCTCAATCGGCGCTGCACCGAGGACAAGGTCCAACTGGCCTCGTTCGTGAAGGAGGCGCGGCTGCTAGAGAAGCTGGACCATCCCGGTCTGGTCCGCGGCTACGGGGTCAATCGCAGCGGCGAGACTTACCTCTGCCGGCAGGAGCTTGTCGAGGGCAAGACCCTGCTCGAGCTCCTCGATGAGGGTATGGCCTTCTCGGAAGCGCCGGCTCTCAAGATCATCCTCTCGGTGGCAGAGGTTCTGGAGTACATGGCCAGCAAGGATCTGGTTCATCGGGACGTCAAGCCGGGGAACATCATGCTCTCGGCGGGAGCTGAGGTGAAGCTCATCGACTTGGGCTTCTGTGCCAGTTGTGATGAGCGCAATCCGGAGGACTCGGCCGTGGGTACCGTGGCCTACCTGGATCCCAATCAGGCTGAAGGAGGTGCTGGCGCCGACATTCGCAGCGACATCTACAGCCTTGGAGTGACACTCTTTCAGTTGGTCGTGGGCCGCCTACCCTTTGAAGGCGACGGAGACGAGGACACCCTGCGCATGGCCGTGATGGACAACCTCAAGAGCCCCGAGTTGAAGAGCAAGGCCTTCTCCCCACACCTGCATTTCATTATCGAGAAGATGATGGCCAAGGATGCCGGCGTGCGCTTTCAGTCCTGGGAGGAGTTTCTCGGCGAGGTGCGCGGCCAACTCAAGGGCTACCAGGACCTCGACTTCACGGCGTCTGATTCGAGCAAGAGCAAGACCCGTAGCGGGATCCGTCGCCGCCGGCCCCCGGGGCGTTAGGCCCAGATGGACAAGCCCGAAGTAGAACCAGCCAGCGCGCAGGGTGCTCCAGATCCGGGCCTAGAGGGCGTTGTACCCTTCCGCTTTGGTTGCCAGCGGTCCGGCCGCTGCTGCACTTTTGGTGAGGGGCACGTCTGGCTCGAAGACGGGGAGATCGAGGCCCTGGCCACCACCTTGGCCATGGAGCCTGCGGCCTTTGCCACCCGCCACGTGCGCCAGGTGCCCGACCCCAAGAGCGGGCATTTGCGCACGTCTCTGCGGGACGATCAGGGACGCTGTGTTCTGCTGGAGGGCACGCGCGAGTGCACCGTCTACGAGCAGCGTCCGGTCCACTGTCGGACGTTTCCCTACTGGCCCAGCGTACTGGGTGACGCGAGCGGCTTCGAGAATGCGCGCGCGGTGTGCCCGGGAATCGCAGTGGTCGTTCCCGGGGATTTACGCGAGCGCGCATTCGCCGAACTCGAGGCCCTCTACGCAGAACTGGAAGTCGAGTTGAACGACCTCTCTCCCCGGTGCGAGATGAGTGGCCTGTGCTGCCGCTTCGAAGAGGCCGACCACGAGCTCTACGCCACAGGGCTGGAAACCGACTTCACCGCCGACCGCCATCCTCACGCCCCTGAACCCGAGGCCGAGGGCCGCTGCCCCTATCACGTGGCCGGCCGCTGTCAGGCCCGCGAAGGTCGCCCGCTCGGCTGTCGTACCTATTATTGTGACGACTCCAAACGTGATGAGCTGGAGGCGTTGCACGAGTCCTACTTGGCACGGGTGCGGAAACTGGAATCTGGCTTGGGGTATCCTGCGAGCTACGGCCTCTTCCCAGCCATGGCCGGTGCCCGAGGAATAGGGCGAGAGGGGGGCGGAGCATGAAGTTTAAATTCACCTTGGTCGCCGCTCTGGTGGCATTGTTCGTGCTCCTGATGGGGCATCGGTTCTTGGAGGGCTTTCGCGCCCCATCGGGGCCCGCCCGTACCCAGACCCCTGAAGGCCTCGGGGACGCGGGCCCGACCTTCGCCCCTGAGCCCGCGCCTACTGAGCAGACCGCCGTACCTTCCCTCACGCGTTCTCCCTGGACGGCGCGTAACAAGGCGGGCATCGGGGCCCTGGAGAGGGACGCTTTCGAAGAAGCCGCTGAGAACTTCGCCGCTTGTCTGGCCGCACGCCCGAATGAAGCCGTCTACGCCCATAACCTGGCCGAGACCTACGCGCGCTGGGCGATGTCCCTGCACGCCGGAGATTCCTGGGACCGCACGCGCTCGATTGAACTCCTACAGCAGGCCGTGGACCTGCATCCCGAGCGCCTTGATCTGTCCGACCTCCTGGATCGATACCGTCGCAGTGAGGAGGTCGAGGAGGGCTTCTTCACCCGACACACTCTGCACTTCGAGGTGGCCTTCGACCTGAATCGAACGGAGGTACGCGCCGACGTCCAGACCCTGGTGCTGGCGTTGGAAAATGCCTATCTGGAATATGGGGAGCGATTCGGCACGCGGCCCGCCGATCGCGGCCAGCCCATTCGCGTGGTGATCTACACTCAGGAGGGCTTCAGTGAGGTGACGCGGGTGGGGGCCTGGGCTGGGGGCGTGTACGACGGCACGATTCGCGTTCCCGTGGCAGACCTCTCGCGTGAACTGGTGCGCGTGGTGAGTGTCCTGCGCCACGAGCTGCTGCACGCTTTCGTTCACGGGGCCGGTGGAACCTCGGTTCCCGGTTGGCTCAACGAGGGCTTGGCCCAATGGCTGGAGCGAGGGCGCCAGGGCCCGGCGGCCGGTGACCTGGAGCGCGCGCGGAAGGCGATGGGCTCAGAGCGGCCCTTCCCTCTGGATCAACTGAAAGGCTCCCTCGCCAAGTGGGAGGACCCGAAGGCTATCGAGCGCGCCTACGCACAGTCGCTTCTGCTGGTGGCCCACATCGAGAGCCACTTCGGCGCCCACCTGCTGCAGGAGATGATCGAGGGTGATCCGAAGGGCGTCTCTCCAGGGGCCGTCTTTAAGGCGCGTGTGGGCTTGGAGCTGGATTCCCTGCTCGAGGACGTGTTTCCACCCCGCTGAGAGCACCCGGGGGTCGGGACAAAAGAGAGCAGCCGCCTTGAGCTTGTGCTCTAAGCGCGGCCGCTCGTCAGCCTCTCCCGTCCAATGTGGGGGAGGCCCCCCCTTCGACCCTTTGGCCTATCCCGTAGGGATGGGCTTGAGGGGCCGCGCATTCCCGCTTCGCTCCAAATTGCGCCAGTAGTAGGCGAAAATCAGGGATTCCACCAACCAGACCCCCAAGAGGGCCGCGCCTAGGATTGTTGCAAGAATGCTCACGTTTCCTCCTTCGCTTCGTTCGCGGGCCAGAAGGCCCGGCAGGAATCCACTTCGGCCAGGGAGCCTGGGTTGATTCCCACAATCCAAAAGCAAAATTTGAACCTTCCCATTTGCGGGAATTGGAGTTCGCCAGGACACCGCCCCGGCGGGCAAGCGTCATTCAAGGTGTGATAGTCTCCCCCGATCCGCAGCCCGAGGCACTTCTGTCCAGGCTCATCGGGGGCAGGGCCAGCGAGGGGGAACCGGCCAGAGAGTTGCTCGCCATGTACGGCCTCCACGGCTTGTCGCGGCTCTGCGGGGAAGAGCTCACCCAGGGTCACGCCTTGACCCCCGGCCAGGCTGGACGCCTGGAAGCGGCCTTTGCCCTCGGGCGCTGGGTCGAGCGGGAGCGGCTGGATCCGTGCCCTCACTTTAGTAGGCCGGAGGCGGTCTACCGCCTCCTGGCGCCAGAGCTGCGCGGGGAGCAACAGGAGAGCTTTCACGCACTCTTCTTGGATCCCAGGCACCGCCTGAAGGGGCGACAGATCGTCAGTCTGGGCACCCTGACCTCCTCCCTGGTCCATCCCCGGGAGGTGTTCGCGCCCGCCCTCAGGCGTGGGGCCGCAGCGCTGATCGTGGCGCACAACCACCCTTCAGGGGACCCAGAGCCCAGTTCAGAGGACAAGGCCGTGACCCGGAGGCTCCTGGAGGTGGGCCGCCTGGTGGGCGTACCCTTGCTGGATCACGTGGTCTTGGGGCATGGCCGTTGGGTCTCATTGCGGGAATCCATGGGCTTCTGAGGAGCCCCGGGGCCAGAGCCAGGGAGCCAGGGAGTAAAGGTCCCCTTTGCGGGGGCCCCGCCTCTGCGCTACCCTCGCCCCCGCCCGATGCGTTCTCATTGCCCTTTCCGTGGGCACGGGGAGGGTTACCGGGCGCACCAATGGGGATAGGCCCTGCGCCCCGTCCCGCCCCACAATCTCCCCAGCCCTCCACGGTCGGCACCCCTTTCCAGGTTGCTTGGCGGTGGGAGTCGACTCGTCCCCCCTCCGCCGTCCATGCTCCATCGGTATTCCCTACGCGTTGAGAACGGCGCACTAGAGGGTCAGTCCTTCCCCATTGAGGGGGACGGATTCACCGTGGGCCGCAAGTCGGGCTCATCCCTCCAGCTGGCTGACGCCTCCGTGTCGGGCTCGCACGCTCGCTTGAGTGTGGACGATCAAGGGATCAGCGTGCGCGATCTGGGGAGCACCAACGGCACGCGCATCGGCAGCGCCAAGATCTTGGAAGCTCGCCTTGAAGTTGGACAGAGGGTGACCTTCGGTGCGATTCACTGCACCCTCTCGCAAGTCGACGCCGAGCAGGATCATGACTCCGGTGGGATGGACGACATCGTCCTCGAGGGTGATTCGGGGGAGCTGACTCTGGAAGAGCCTGCTCGCCCTATTCCCGGTAGTGTTCCGGCGAGGGCCCCGCAGGTTCGGGCTGAGCCGACTCCCGCACTCGCCAGCGCGCCGGCTGAGAGCGAACAGCACACGATCAGCGCCGAGAACCTGGCCAGAGCCAAAAAGAAGTCACCGCTGGGTGCGCTGCTCCTTGTCCTCCTCGCCGCCGGATCGGCTGGCGCCTGGTGGGCCATGAGTCGCGGCGGCGACGAGAGTTCCGGCGGACGCCCCGTGCCGGCCCTCGTGGGCAACCTCTTGGAAGACGGCTTCTCGTTTGAGGGTCCCAATGATTGGGATGCCCTGGATGAGGGCGAGGCAGCATTCGGCAGTTCGGCCCGTGCCGCCTACTCCGGAGAGCTCGGCCTGTCCGCTTCCCTGGTTGCGGGTGAGAGCGCCGTGCATGCTTCCCAATGGGTGGACGTGCGCCACAGCCAGCAGCTCGTGGCCAGCGCCCGGGTGCGTGTCTCGGGCGCGGCGCAGCTCCGACTGGGAATCGAATTGGCCCGAGGCAGCCAAACCCAAGATCCCACCCCGTACGCGAGCTTTGGGGATGCGATCTCTCAGAGCCCCGCTTTTGCTGAGCAGACCCTCTCCTTGGCCGTCCCCCAGGGCTACGACCGCGCACGCCTCCTGCTGGCTGCCGTGGTGGAAGGGGATGGCGGCGGCGAGGATGACCCGGATGATGCGGGGCGCGTCTCCGTGGATGACGCCAGCCTTGTTTCTAGTGGGGGCGGTGAACCCCGAGCGGTACTTGACGAGTACCGTTTCTTCGAGACGGGGCGCCATCTGAACCTGTTCAAGGTTGACGCCACTCTGCTTTCAGGGATGCACCTGCGTCAGGCGGGCACCAGGGCTCGTGCCGCCATCGACCTGCAACTCACCGAAGAGGCCAACGGCGTGCGGCTCGACCCGGGCGGTGGTGCGGGGCTGCTCCTCGTTTGGACGGCCGAACCGAGCTCACTGGACGGTGGTCTGGCGACCATGGGGGAGGGTGGCTACGCTCTGCAGCAGGAGGACTTTGAGGCGCAGGGCGTGACGGACCTCGTGCTTGGCAAGGGCGTCAATCTCCTGCGCGTGGCCCTGGGCGAGCCCTCAAACGTGCGCGGCTTGAGCAAGGCCGGGGCATTCCATGTGACCGTTGAGCTCTCCAGCGGCGCTAAACCCCTGATACAGGTGCGCTTCCAGGAGGAACGCACGACTGCCATCAACCTGGCCGCAGATGCGGAAGCGGCAGAGCGGACAGGGCGTTTGGGCGAGTGCCTCACCCTTTGGCAGCAACTTCTCGATAGGTACCCCTTCGAGGATCACCTCGTGCAGCGCGCCGAATCTCAGCGTGCCATTCTCCTGCGCACGGGCTTTGAAGCCGTGCGCTCCCTGGAGGGCCAGATCGAGCGTGCGAGTTTCTTCCGCCTGGCCGGCCTGTATCGGGAGTGCCGCAACCACGCGAGGGACATCGCCGGTCGCTACGCCGGCTCGGAGGTCGAGAGCGGGGCCCAGGCCATGGTGGCTCGCGTGGATGAGGACCTGGCGGCCCTGGAAACCGACCTCGACCGTCGCGAGGTGCAGCGCTTGCAGTCCATCCTTCAGACCCTTGAGAGTCGCGACGCCAAAGGGTTGGTGGCGCGCATGCGATCCTATCTCCAAGAGGAGTATCACGTGTCCCTCGGCAGCGGAGAGAATCAGTAATGGCGCGCACCTCCACAGGTATCGACGTAGGTGCCGGTTCGGCCATTGCCCTGTGCGGACAGTACAAGGGGAACACCTTCCACGTCACGGACTTCAACGCCCGTGCCAATCCCTCCGTGAGCTCCAGTACGGGTGAAGGGGACTCCAGTTGGTTGATGAGCGGTTGGGAGGAGCTAGCTCAGGGCTTCAAGCCCGTGGCGGCACGGGTGGGGCTGACCGGGCGTGACGTCAACGTGCGCTACACCCGCGTGCCGCGGGTGCCCGACTGGCAGCTGCGCAACCTGATGCGGTTCGAGGTATCCGAGATAGGTGATCAGTCCGGTACCGAGGTGGCGAGCGACTTCAACCTCCTGCCCGAGCTCCCCGAGGTGGAAGGCGAGGACGTGGTCCTCTTGGCAATGGCACGCGAAGGCCTCCTGGACGACCACCTTGAGGGCCTGGCCCTGACGGGCGGGAACCTGGACAGCTTCAGTCCCAGCGCCATCGCCCTGCACAACGCCTGGACGCACTTCGGCGTGGTGGAAGACGAGACCGTCCTCCTAGCCAATATTGGTCACGACAACATCGACGTGGTCATCGCCCGGGGACCGGATCTCTTGTTTGCGCGCAACCTCTCAGGGGGTAGCCGGCTCTTTGACCAGGCCCTGGCCCAGCGCTTCAACGTGGGCCCGGCACAGGCCGAGAAGCTCAAGCTGAAGTACGCCAGCTTGCGTCCAGGAGCCGCCCACCCGACCCCCAACCATGAGAAAGCCAGCCGCGCCATCATGGGCGCCGCGGGTCAGGTCCTGTCATTGCTCCAGTCGGCCATCCTGTTCTGCAAGAGTCAGGTCAAGATCAGCGGCCTGAAGGTGGATCGCGTCATGCTCTGCGGCGGCGGCGCGGCCCTGGACGGCTTGCCCCAGTACATCTCGGGTGGCATGGGCGTGACTGTGGAGCTCTTCGACGCCTTCCGCATGGTGGAGACGGACAAGCTGGACGCGGCCAGCGCGGATCTGCTTGAAGAGTTCAAGCTGGAGGCGGTCGTGGCCCTAGGGCTGGCCACCATGGGCTCCGATTCAGATGCCTACAGCCTAGAGATTCTGCCAGCCAGCCTGGCCAAGAAGCGAGCCTTCTGGGGCGAGACCATCTGGCTCATCGCGGCCGCCGTGTTGGCCGTCTGCTACCTGGGTTTCAAAACGGTCCACCTCGCCGATGAACTTGACCGGGTCAATAGCGAGAACGCCGGGCTACAGTCTCGCCTCTCTCGAGCCACTCGGATCCATCGCGAGGCTGAGCAGTTGATCGAGGAGAACGAGTCCCTGCGGGTGCTCGCCTCACAGCTTCAGTGGGTCGCGGGTTTGGGTGAACAGGGCGCGCGTGCGATGAGTCAGCTCGACAACTCCCTGCCCAGCGACTTCTGGGTCTCTGAGCTGAACAGTGAGTGGACCTTTGACCCAGAGCTGGGAGTCGAGCGCAACGCCGAGCGGCCGATGCTCATGGTGCGTGGCATGATCCGGCCCGGAACCGACTCCCCCAGCCGCCAGTTCCAGGAGATGACGCGCACCATGCGCGAGGCACTCGTGGGGGATGGCAAGGGCGGCGGTCGGATGAAAGAGTCCATCGACCGGGACCAGTTCTCCTTGGACCTATGCCTGTTCGGTGTGCCACCACCCGAGGCTGACGGCGACGCGGATGATGACGGAGGGGAGGAGTACTAGCCATGGACATGAACGACTACTGGCAAGAGAACAAGCGCTTCCTTGTCACCCTTGGCAGCGGCATTCTCGTCTTCGTGATCGGTCTGCTCGTGGTGCAGAGCCTCTACGGCGAGGACTTGGGCACGGCCAAGCGCCTACGCAACCGCAATCGTGGAGACCTCAAGACCGAGCGCTACTCCACCGCCCATCGCGATGCTGCCGGTGAGGAAAATGATGCCCTGCTCGAGGCCATCCGCGTCATGTCCGGGGCTACGGCTTTCCGGCCGCGTCCCGGCTTCGTTGTCGAGGCGGGTGCCGGCTCAGCGAGCGGGATCTACTTCACGCGCGTGGAGGAGGTGCGTGAGGACCTCGACCTCCTAGCCAGCCGCCGTCGCATGAACTACCCCGATGGATGGGGCATTGAGATGCTGGAGACCAACAGCCTGCCGGAGATCGAGCGTCGGCTTGAGGCCTTGGACCTCTTGGAGCGCGTGGCGCGACTCGCCGCGGACGCTGGCGTCCATCGCATCAGCCGTATCGCCGTTAAGCTCGATCCGGGCTTTGGGTCCCGCAGTGGGCTCGGAGCGGTGGAGCGTACGAGTGTCACCTTTACGCTCCTGTCCAGCGCTGAGTCGGTGACCGACATGATCGTGGCCAGCCAGGAGCCCGCGTTGGAAGACGGGAGCGGCGGGCCGTTGGCCATCGGTCAGTTCAACGTCAAGAACGAGCGCAACAAGATCGGATCGGTCAAGGCGGAGATCGAGTATCAGGTCGTGCGCATCAAGGACAACCTGGGTGACGAGGAGGCCGGGCAGTAGCCTCGGAGACAATCATCATGGAGATGAAAAAAGAAACCGGTATTTTCCTCGCGGTAGCGGGCATTCTCGGTTGGAGCGCCTACGGCTTGATCTCCGATGGGGCCGTCGACCTGCGCGGGAGAGATTCGGGTGTTGCCAAGAGCTACTCGCAGGCCGCCGTGCCCGACAGCGGCCTGGCCCTCCCGGCAGGGAGCCGTCAGGGAACCCTCGAGCGAGATCTCTTCTCGCCTCCGCGGGACACCACACCTCTGCCGTTGTTGGAGCTGATTCCGCCCCCACTTGAGCCCCTGCCTGCCTTGGCCCCTCCAAGCGCGTACGGTCCTGCGGCCAAGCACATGGGTAAGCAGCTGCGTACCCAACTCTCGGCTCGATCGGCTCCGGGCCTGTTCGAGGCCTCCTCGATGGAGCCCGCGTCCATCGGCGTCGGCGACTCGGAGGGGGTCACGACTGTGAGTGGCGCTTCGGACGCGGATCTCACCGTCGACGAGCGCCTTGCGCGCATTGAAGCGCGCAAGAAACTCTACGACTGGATTGTCGTGGCCAACCTGAAGTTCGGCCACATCGACAACACGGATCGTTTTGCTCTGAGAGGAAGCGGCGAGGCCATCTCGTTCCTTGAGATCGACCCCAGCACCGGCAGGGAGCGCTTCCCTGGTCAGCAAGCCGTGTCCTATGACGCCGAGCGCGTGCAGGAGTTCGGCTTTGCCGATACCCCGACGAACAGGGTCGAGCTGGGCCGCTTCGGCTTCGGGTCGTCTTTGCGCGCGGGGGACTTTGACGGTGCCATGCGCTTTGCCGGGGAGTGTCTGCAGCTGCGCAATGAGACTCCGCGTGCCCTGGAAGTCGCCGAGGATCTCTACCGTATGTGCGTGGGGCTACAGCCCACCGATGTGCGACCTCACCTGGGACTGGCTCGGTGCCATGAGTTGGGTTTTGACTTCCAGGCGGCCTTGGACGTCTACGCGAATCTGACCGAAGGCGACCTGCACACGGAGCCCGAACCCTGGGCCCGGCTGGGGGACCTGTACGCTCGTTTCCGCATGCGGGGCCCGGCGCAGCAGGCCTTCGACGAGGGTCTGCGCCGCTCGCGTACGGACTGGCTTGTGCGCTGGCTGTACGGACGGTTCCTTCTGGATGCCGGTCAGTATGACCAGGCCTTTGAACACTTGAACGAGGCTCAAAAGCGCGAACCCACGGGCAACGACCTGCGCGCTGAGCGTGTGGGTATCCGCACGGACTTCGGCCGCGTGCTGATGGCTCGCGGGGAAGTGCAGGCGGCGCGGGACGCATTCGAGCGCGGCGCCAGCGCCGACCCTGATGCGGACCTGGGCCCCGCGGGAGTCTTGGCGGCCTCCGTCCTGCTAGGTGAGAGCGAAGGGCTGGAGAATGAGGAAGCCCGTGACGGGCCGGACGCCAGTTTCGATCTGCTCTTCGCCCGCGGACTGGCTGCCCTGCAGGCGCAAGAGGATGGAGTTGCCGTACGCTCTCTGCTGCAGGCCGCCGCAGTCGATCCCTTCCGGGCGTGGCTCTGCTGGCGCAGCTTGAGTTGGCTGGCCGAGATCACCAGCCATCCGGAGGAGGCCTGGACCTACATCGAAATGGCCTACGCCGCCAACCCCGAAGACACTTGGACTCTCTATCAGCGCGGGCGCTTGCAGACACAGCGCGATGAGGATGACGAGGCCATGTCGAGTTTCCGCGACGCCCTCGATCAGGAACTGGACTTCCCCGATGCGCTGGTGGCCATGGGGGCCCTGGCCAGCGAAGGTGGCGATCCGGATTCGGCCGAGCGCTACTACGAGCGGGCTCTCAGCATCGAATCCGCCCGCCCCTCCGTACACGCGCGGCGCGGTTTGAACTTCTTGGTGCTGGGAGAGTTGGGTAAGGCCGAGGCCGCTTTTGGAGCCGCGTTGGCACTCAACCCCGACCTCGCGTCGGCACGCAACGGCCTGGCCTGGTGGCAGTACCTGAGCGGCGATTCGGGGCAGGCCCAGGCCAGCTTCGCGGAGCTGGTGGACATCCGCCGCGGCGAAGCCGAGGGCGATGCTCCCAGTCAATATGCCGAGGCCCAGAGCGCCCGTATCCGCGACCACGAGAGCAAAGAGTTCTGGCGCGACCGGTTCGACCGCGTGGGTCGTGTGGGTAACGGCTGGACCTACGACCAGGGCTATGGCGCGGAGGTGCGCCTGCGGGACGGAGCCGTGTGGATCGAGGGGCAGCTTACCAAGGAGAGCCGGACACGCCTGTACAGGGAGCTTCCCGCGGACCGCTTGCTCTCCCTGGAAGCCGAGCTCACCGTTCATCCCGATTCACGGGACGTGACCGTGGGCATCTTTGTAGCGCGGGAGACCGAAGGCCGCACCGGAGACATCCGCACCCATGCAGCCGTGGAGTTGGTGCGCTACTGGGACGGCGCCGTGCGCGCGACGCTGACCAAGAAGGGTGAGTTGGATGCGGCGGCGCAGGATCTGTACACCGCCCAATGGAATGTGGGGGAGCCCATGCGCGTGGGTATCGAGAAGCGCGGCGAAACCTCTTCGGACACCACGGTCACCCTGTGGGTCGACGGCGTACCGGTGATCGAGAACCTGGCTCTGCCCACCCTGGGCCGTTCCAGCCAGCCGCTGCGCTTTGGCATCTTCGTTGAGGGCCGTGCCGGTCGGCGGGCTTCGGTTTCTGTTGATCACGTAGGGGTCGTCCGGCGGCGGCTCTAGAACCCAGGCTCGACCATGCAAATCTCCAAGTCCCTTCTCTCCCTCCTGGCGCCTTCCTCGGCGTCGCGCGCCGCGGCGCGCCCCGAACGGAATGGAGCCCAGGGCGGGTTCACCCTGATCGAGCTCCTGGCGGTGCTCCTGATCCTTTCCATCCTGGTGACCTTCCTGGTGCGCTCCGTGCGCAGCGCTCAGATCAGCGTGGAGGTGGGCAACACCAAGGCCCTGATCCAGACCATCGGTGGGCTGGTGGAGGAGTACAACAACGAGTTCCAGCGCTACCCGCCCTCGACGTTCCCGGCCAGCCTCGATCCCAAGCCCAACCGCATCAACATGGGCGTGGAGATGCTCGTCATCAGCCTATGGAGCCAGGGCCGTCCATGGCAGGCTGCAGATATAGGCGAGGATGCCCTGGGCAACACGGATGGCGACAGCACCAAGACCAGCCTGACGCGCTTCAGCAGCCCGGAGGCCTTCGAATTGACCGACGTTTGGGGGAATCCCCTGGCCTACATCCACCGTCGGGACTACGAGAAGGAAATCCACTACCTCACCTATGACGAGGTGGGTCTGGACATTGAGGGCCCGGTCAAGGGGGGCGTTTCTCGCAAGACGGGAGATCCCCACCGCAAGTCCAGCTTCCAGATCATCTCCGCCGGCCCCGACGGCATTTTCGGGAACGCAGATGACATCGCCAACTTCGAGATTGAGCGGGACTAGTCCCATGCGTCCTGCCCGTTCCAATGCGGGCATGACCCTGATCGAGCTGATGCTCGTGATGGGGCTGATCGCCGTGATGATGGGCATGGGCCTGGGGGCCTTCGCCACCCTTGATCCCGGTCGGCGCGCAGCGCTGGGTCAGGTCACGAGCTTGTTGCGCACCGCGCACAACACCGCTGTGGCATTGGGTGCTCCGGCTCGCGTGACCCTCGATCGGAAGACGGGCGAGATCCTGACCGTGGGCATGCGCGTGGTGGGCACCTGGCATTTCGAGGACGAGACCCTCAGCGGTTCAGATGGCATCGACGGTGTCTTCCTGGGGAGCGGCTCCCTGCTGGACGACGATGGGTTCATGGGGCGCGGCCTCTCGTTCGACGGGGCGCCCGCCGGCGCCCGGGCGGAGTTCCCCGTGCAGGACGACCCTGCCTTCGATTTGACCGACGGGTTCAGTCTGGAGATCAGCTTCAAGCCCGAGCTCATGGTGGGGGCCAAGCTGATCGAGATCGGCGACGCCTTCCAGCTGCAGACCACCTCCGGCGGAGGCCTCTCGGCCACCCTATACCGGCGCGAGGTGGATGCGCTGGGCCAGCCCCGGCGTGGAGGAAGGGTCGGTGTGCAGACCCGTGCCACGGCTCTACGGCCGAACCAATGGAACCACGTGCGGTGCGTCTACGACCGGCGCACCCTGCGCCTTCTGGTCAACGGAGTCCCGCTGGCCTCAACCGCCTCCGACGTGCCCGTGTGGAACGTGGAGGGGCCCTTGCTCGTGGGCGGTGGAACCACCCTGCCCTCGGGAGTCCTGGACCGACTGGTCCTGGCGGTCGTGGTGGGCAGCGAGCGGGGTGTGCTGCCCCTGGGCGTGGACTTCACCCCGCAGACCCCGGCCTCCGTGGAGTTCATGGCCGGTGGCGGTTTGGATCCAACGGCTCATCTGCGGCCGGTGGAGGTGGGCCTCGACTTCGGCGAGGGTGGTGTTGAGACGATTCGAGTCAACGTATACGGGACGGTGGAATGAGAGTTCGCAAGCCGATTCTTCTACCCGACCGCGGGCGCGAGGGCTTCGCCTTGATGGCGGTGCTGCTCGTGGTCCTCTCGCTACTGGTGCTGTGTGCCCCGTTCCTGTTGGCCGCCCGCAATGCGGATCGGGCCAGCGTACACCTGGCCGATCGAGCCGAGGCGCGCCTGTTGCTGGACTCCGCTGCGCGTCACGCCCGAGGGAAGCTGGGAGCCTCCCACGCGGGCTTGCCGGACCTCTCGCCCTGGGCCGACTCCCTGGAGGAGTTGAGCGTGGACAACAACTTTGACGAGGCGTTCCTGAAGGCCAACGACCCGACGGGCGCCATGTGGGACCTGGACGTACGCGACGTGGCGGGGCTGATTGATCTGAACAGCGCGCCGCCCCAGCTGCTGGCCAGTGCCATGGGTCTTATCACCCGCACCTCGGACGTACTCGGGGGAGACGCAGATGCAATGGCCCTCAATGACGCCGGGACCTTCGGTGAGCGCGAGGGTTTCCTCATCATTCAAGGTGAGATCATCCACTACGTTCTCGATGAAGAGGGCGAGATCCAGGTTCGGGTGCGGGGAGTGAACACCCATCAGAATGATGACGGCGATTGGATGACCGATGGCCCGCGTCCCCCCTCCGATCATCCGGTGGGTGCGCACGTCATGGATCAGCGTTCCTTCGCCCCAGTGATCTGGCGCATCTCGGGCCCCAACGGTCGGCTGCGCGAGTTCGACACCATCGAGCAGCTACGAGAGTCCGATAACTTCGCCATTGTGGGGGGCGTCGGGGACGGCGCCTACAACGCACTGGGTGAGGTAGGGAGCGTGCACGCCGGAGTTTGCGCGGGCAGCGCCTGGCAGAAGTCCGTGCGCCTGATCACTCCCATCGAAGGTGGCATGACCCTCTCCATGGGCGTGGATGATTCACGCTACCTCAACGAGGGTGCAACGATTTGGATCGGTGACAAGCAGGGGGGCGAGCTGCGTTACGTGCAGTCGCGCAGCAACAACGGGCGCATCCTCTTTAACCATGTTCTGGATCGGGACTACCTAGCGTGGGAGACGGAGGTGCGCGTGCTGGCACGCCGGCCCGTGAACGTCAACACGGCGCCCGAGCTCGTCTTGCGCGCACTGTTTGAGAACCTCCAACTGCGCGGGCAGAACTCGCGCATCACCACGAGCGAGGCCAAGCTCCTTGCGGAGCTGACGGCCCAGAGCCGCCCCTTCGAGGGACTTGAGGACTGGATGCGACGCATCGTCCTGCCCGCGGCGGGGATTGAAGAGCTGCCCTCGGGTTCGCCTGCGGCCCCTGACCGCTTCGTCGGCAACGCGGGTGCGGCTATCTCCTCGGCCGATGCGCTGGCGCTCTACGTGAACAGCCTGAACGCCAATGACGCCTCCCTGGCTTTCTCGACCATGCCCCTGTGTTTCACGTCACGCGACGTGTACTCCATGCAGTTGCGCGCTTCGGTCAATGCGCCGAGTGGATTGGAACGCACCCATGCGCTGCGGGAGCGTGTCGAGTGGATTGTGCCCCAGCGCGATCTCTTCACCCTGTGGGGAACACAAGAGGCCTTCGACGAGTCCATGCGCCTGACCCGGCGCGCCACCTGGTGGGCCACGGGCCCCGAGGCCACGTCCCAGTGGGACGGAGGCACTACACCTCCCTCGCGGGTCTGGCCCCACATGGGCACCCGTGACGGCCGCGTCTACTTGCCCGGTCTCACTCCCGATGACTCCGACAGCGCGGAGCCGGGCCCCGGCGAGCACGTGTTCGCCTCGCGCGAGGACGAGGCCTGGGCGCAGCTGTGGCCCTCCCGCTTGGAGGAACAGTGGCGCTATCGCGGTCGCAGCCTGCACTTCGACCGGGAGACCCGCGATCTAGAGGGCCGCTATCTGCCGGACGAGACTCTGGGATTCGCCGTAAACGACAGGCGCGTGGCTTGGGCTGACGCGCGAGCGGGCGGCTTGATGAACCCGGTCCTTTTTGAGTTGTGGGTCAAGCCCGCTGTGCTGGGTGGGGGCTACCTGTTGGACGCAGGCATGACCAGCCGCGAGTCGGACCGCGTCAGCCTATTGATGGAGGGCGACGACCTCGTGTTGCGGGTCCTTGATGGGTTCGGGGATCACGTGGACACCCCCGGTTTCCGGGAGGCAGCCGAGGCCCGTTTCGCCCTTGCAGAGGGGGATGGGCCCGGGCTTCCCGTGGATACCTGGAGCCACATCTCCGTGGAGGTGCTTGGTACGCGTCCGGATCAGCTGGGCCTGATGGTCAACGGTTCCGCCTCGGGTGTGCGGCGTCCGGGAATGTCGAAGCTCAGTGCGGGGGCCGGCCAGGGCACGGGTTTTCTGGCTCTGGAGGACACTGAGGGCTTCCCCTCTCGAGGGGTGGTGCGCGTTGGTAACGAGCTGGTGGAGTACGTGCTCTCCTCCGGAGGGCTTGAAGCCACCCATATAGAGGTTGGCCCTGACGCCGGGCACGGCGGCCGCCTGGCGCGCACGCGCTGGAGCGTGGAGGGTCTGCCCGCCAACCTCGGGTTCATCACCACGGATCACCCGTCCGGCGCGAGCGTGTCCCTCTACGGCTACTCGGCGCCCCTGGCCTCCAATCTGCCCGCAGGCAACGCGCAACTACCTGAGGCCATTGGCCCGTTCAGGGTGGCGCGGGTGATCGGAGTGGACGCCTCGACGGGGACGGGTCCTGATCCCATCCTGGGCGGTTTCTTCGACTTCGGTGACGGGTACGAGGCCACCAACATGAGTGGCCTGATGCTGGCTTCGGGTGACGACCCCACCGGTGATGCAGGTGAGACCGACGTCATGACGGCCTTCAACCCCACCGGAGGCTACGCCGCCCTTGTTCAGCAGAGCTGGGCCTTTGACGAGACGGGTACCTCGGCCATCCCTCCCAACGCGCCCCTGGGCGGGCTGGAGATCATCCGCTACTCGGGTTACACGGGAACCGTCCTCAACGTCACGGCCCGCGGAGACGTCGTGGCCAACGAGCTGCCCAACTATGGCAACCAGGACCCCACCGGATTTGCCGGCGGTGTGCGTGTCTACGTTGTGGACTGGGAGGGCACCACCAACGCAGAAGGAGATCTGGTGCAGGGCATGATGGGCATGGGCTGCTATTGCGTTCCCATTTCCCTTCCGTGTCCGGGTGCCGACGACCTTATGTATCTGCCGGCCCTGAACAGCTCGGAGTTTGTCCAGCTCACGCGGCCGGACGCAGCCGAGTTCACCGAGTGGGTGCGCTACGACACCTTGGCCACAGCCCAGGGTCAACTCGTGCGTGACCGCAATCAGGCTCTACGCGCCGTCTATGTCACCCTGACCTCCGGCGGCGTCATGAACGACCTGCGTGGAACCATCGACGACAACGGCGGTGGTGGTGTGGGTGGTGGTGGTGGCGGAGGCGGAGGCGGTGGCGGTAACTATGCACCTGCCACCGCTCCTCCGGTGGCGTCCTCAAACCCGGCTGGGTCTGCCGGGTCCGACTGGGACCCCCTGCGCGGAGAATCCGAGTTGGATGAGTTCTACCTGTCCCGGGCGGTCTCCTCGGTCTTTCAGTTCCGCGGTGTTCTGGGAACCCACACCCACGAGCATCCCGCCGGAACCCAGGTCCTGCCGGTCTTCCATCTCTTCGACAGGGGGGTGGACGGGGGCCGACCCGGTGCTGGGGATGCGGTCTTCGTGTCGGGCGCCAATCCGGACCACCTGGGATGGCCCATGGTCGTGGAGCGGGCTCACCTGCCTGCGGCCGAACACACCGGTTACGGCTGGGACTTCGATCCGGCCGGAGACCAGACGGCCATTCCCAGCTCCCCTGAGAGTTTCGAGGTCAATCACTCGGAGTTCAACGTGCAGCACATCTACGTGGCCTTCGACAAGCCCTGCCCCGAGTCGATCGCCATGGCCACGGTCGGCACGACCACAACGGACCCCCGCCTCCTGTCGCGCATCACCAAATTTCCCTCCGGAGAGAGGCCGCGCACCGTCTCGTCGGTCAGCGTAGGCTCGACCTTCGATGCCCAGGGAGGGGAGGTGCCTTCGGCGGTCGTGGACGAGGTGGTTTTTGGCTCGCAACAATTCCTGACGGGCTTGCCCCTCACCAGCCCCCCCATGCACAGCGCGGGCGCGCAGATGATCCTGGCCTTACCCATGGATGAGAGCAGCAAGACGATGCTCCTAGAGCAGACGGGGTTCGTAATTCCGGGCGGTCGCTGGGGCGGCGCGCGTGGTGTGCTCGAGGCCTTGGACAGCGATGGAGGCCTCCTGCGCATCGGCGACGAGATCCTGGCCTACACCGAGCGCGTCGCGGAAACCGGCGAACTCGTCATCGCCCCCGACGGTCGCGGCCTCCTGGGTACGGATCCCCAGCCTCACCAACAGACCGAGCTCGTGACGTTCATGGAAGGCTGGGCAGTGAGCTCCCTGACTGGAGGGATCGGCCCCTCCGACTCTACCCTGCCTCTGGAGAGCGCCACCGGTTTCGGCACCTCCGGTACGGTCCTGATCGGGGACGAGCTGATCCACTTCACGCGTCAGCGCCGAGGTTCGCTGGAGATGCCGCGCTCCGGCTACGACGCCGACGATCCGGATTCCAGCTCCAGCAGTGACGATGGGGGCGGAGCGGGGCTGTTCCGGGGCCGCTATGGCACCGTGCCCAGCGCGCACGCAATGCGCTCCACCGTGATCTCCTTCCCGTTCCGCTATTGGGATCGTTGGGCGGAGCAGGCCGACGCCCCTGAGATGTCGTACTTCGGTTTTGAGTTGGAGCAGCCCGGTGCCTGGTGGTCCGAGTCCTTCTGGGACTCTGAGCCCGCCACCCACGGTCAGTGTCACCTGGGTGTGTTGCAACGCACGGACCCATCGGTTCCCTGGGACGCGGACCCCGAAGAGGAGAGCGGCTTGCAGCTCCTGCTGCGGGGCCGGAACGGGGACGAGGCTCTGCCGGTGGGCGTGCAGTCCCAGCGCATCGACTGGCGCGTCTTCGTGCGCTACGACCCGGGCGCCTTCGACCCCACGGCGGGCCTCTCGCACGGTTGGAAGGAAACGCCGCGCCTGAAACGCCTGGGTGTGGGCTATCAGGCACCCGGTCAGGTGCTGAGGAGTGTGGAGCAATGAGAGGCTCCCGTCTGAACTCTCAGGGCTCCCTTGCTCGACAGGGTTTCACCATGGTGGAGTTGATGGTGGCGGCGGGGCTGGCCGCCGTTCTGATGGTGGCGCTCTTCCGCCTGCTCGACACAGCGCTCGACATGTGGACCCGGGGAGAGGATCAACGTCTGATCGTCGAGCGTGGGGCCGCGACTGCTGAGCTTCTGGCTAAAGATCTACGTGCTCTGCACAGCGGAAACCAAGGGGACCTCCTCGTCGACTGGGTCAACTTCGACGTGGACCAGGATGGGCGCGTGGATCGCGTCTGGCCGCGGCTGCGCTTGGTGCGGTCGGCATCCATGGCGGACGTCGTGCGCCTGGCGGCTCGGGATGTGGACCCCGCGCTGGTGGCCCAAGCAGCAGAGTTGGGTGTCGACGTGGAGACTCTCATTCCCGAGGATCAGCGCCCCACGCCGGCCATACAGAGCGGGTTGATGGAGGTGGCCTGGGCCGTGGTGCCCGTGGGTACCGACGCCCTTTCACGCGGACAGGGCCTTCTCATGCGCGGCGAGGCCCTTCTGGCCCCGGGCTCCGTCGGGAACTTCTTCAAGTCCGACTTCTTCTCCTCATCGGGTCGCCCCAAAGTGGGGGGCCTGGAGGAGGTCTCCGGAGGGCTCCTCTGGTTGGGACTGCAGTTCGCTACCCAGACGAGCATCATCTGGGATGGTTGGAACCTTGGCGCCGGACTGGAGCACTCCTGTGCTTCCTGGGATGCCTGGAAACGATCCAGCGACGATCCTCTCTGTCCGGACTGGCAGGCGCATCCCTGGAACAAGGCGGGTGCGGGGATGCCGGCCTTGTCTGGCAGCCCGCTGCTCCCCCGCCGGGTGCGCGTCGAGCTGGAGTTCGAGCGTCCGGCGGATCTTCGGAGGCGTCCGACCCTGCTTGAACCTCTTGAAAAACAGACGACCTCATTTGAGGTGAGCGATGGCTCCGGAGTTCCCTACCGAAAAGGGCGTCACATCCTCATCGACGGCGAGTGGATGGAGGTGCAGAACCTGCGTGGCGACCGCGTGAGCGTGAAACGCGCCGCGCGCGGAACGGCCGCGATGCCCCACGAGATCGGCGCACACCTGCACTATGGACAGACGGTCACTGTGGAGGTGCCCGTGGCCATGCACAGTGACGACTGGAACCTGGGACGCCCGGCGTCCTCGGCCCGGCTGGGGAGTGGCCGATGAGCTCCACACCCACCCGCGCCCAGTCAGGGTTCACCATCCTGGAGGTTGTTCTGGCCATGGGATTGCTGGTCATGGCCATGACCTCGCTCCTGGGGCTGTTCACCTTCGGCGCAGCCCTGACTCGTACCGCCGCCCTGCGCACGGCTGCCTCCACGGCCATCGAGGCCGTGGTGGCCGACCTGGAGGAGTCCCTCTTTCCCTTGGAGGAGGACGGCAGTGTGGGGGACCCGCGGGTGATCGTCGATCGCCCGGTGCCTGGCACCACCGGCGTTATCTACTCGGCCCTGGCGCGGATCAACCCCGACAACCCGGACGAGTTCGCCGTGGATGTGAATGTCTCCTGGGAGGCCGCCGGAGTGCAACGCGCGCGCAAATTCACCACCCTGCTGCTACGTGAAGTACCCTTTGGAGAGCGACTGCGCCGACGCTTCATCCAAGCCCGCTCATTCCCCCCTCCCCCGGAGATGGCTTCGGACGAGGAGGGCCAGTCCGCTGCGTCTTCTACCCCTGACCGACCGTGATGATTGACACTCTCAAATCCCTGAGCCTTGCCCTTCTCCTGTGTGCCAGCGCCTCGGCGCTCCAGACCCCCGGGCAAGACCCCGGCGGTCTCACGCCTGAGCCGTCTTCTGAAGTGGAGATGCAGCCGGCGCTGATGCTGAGGCTGCGCAGTGGCCAGATCCGGTGGGGCCACATCCTCGACCACGACCCGGATGGTTTCCGCTTCACGCTCCTGTCCCATGGCGGAGTGGCGAGTGTGGCCTGGACCGCGCTGGATCCCAGCCAACAGCAGGAGTTGCGCGAACAGTTGGGTTACGTGGACGTGGCCACGGACGAGCTGATGGTGGACGTTGAGCGCCTGATCCTGGTGGACGGGTACGAGGTCGTGGGCGTCATCCTCTCGCGGGAAGGCACGGACTTCGTCGTTCAGGTAGACGGCAACCTGCAGTTGGTGCCCAAGCGCCGGGTGCAGAGTGTCTCCAAGGGGGGGCAGGCTCCCGCCTTGGATATCTACAGTCGCGAGGAACTGTATGCCCGTCACTCCGCCGAGCTGGTGGAGACGGACCTCCAGGGCCAGATCGAGTTGGCGCACACCTGCGAGAAGTTTCTCGATTTCCAGCATGCCCTGGAGCACTTCCAGGCTGCCGTGGCCCTCGACGAGGCCGGAGAGCATCCGGACCTCGTCAATGCCGTCGCCTTGGCCGAGGTCAAGGCCGCCCAGCAGGCCCAGATCGACTACCTGCGTAGCGTCGACGTGCTGCGCAAGAAGGGGCAGTATGAGAAGGCGCTTGAGCATCTGGCGGATTTCGCCAACGTGTTCCCGGGTAGTCCCTTGGTACTGGAGGTCAAGGCCAAGGAAATCCAGATCATGCTCGCGCGTGATGAGGCGGTGACCGATTTCGTGCGCAGGCGCTGGAGCTACTGGCTCTCGCGATTGACCCGGCAGGCGGCTGGCAGTCTCGACTACGTCGGTGCCTTGGCTTTTGCGGAAGAGGGGCTTGGCGAGGCCATCCGAGAGGCTGTGCTTGAAGACGTTCAGGGACAGTACAACTCTGAGGCGAGTGAGGATCAGATTGTGGCCCACTGGGTCTCGCGTCAGAAGCTGCGCTACAACAACGCCACCTACGGCGAGGGGACCTGGATGCTCGGGGAGGACAAGGCCCGTGCGGGTACCGAGGACACTACCGCCCAGCGCGAGACCATGACCGACAAGGACAAGGAGCGGGCCGCACTGGAGGACAAGATCCAGCGCTTCCTGAAGAACCAGCGCAATGCTCGTCGCGCCCAGGCCCAGGCCGCCCAGGAGGACCAGTTCCAGGTTTTCTGGGACGCCTTCTCCCTCAGTAAGCGCGCCAATTGGATCAAGGCCTTCTACGTGGAGTTCGCCGGGGACTACGAGCTCCGTGACCACCCCTACCTCAAGGCCTGCTCCACATGTGGAGGCCGTGGGGCATTGGAGATGATCTACGCAGGTGGGGGCGGCAGCAAGCAGGCCTCCTCCGTGCAGATCGTGCCCTGCCACGCCTGCCGGGGCGTCGCTGTGACTCGCCGCGTGTACTTCCGCTGAGCGCGAGCGTGCCCGTCGCCCACGCATCTGTCTGTCTGCTGCTCCTGGGCTTGGGCGCCTGCGCCGGTCCCCGGTCGGGCGTGTTGGTGGCCCCTCAAGAGGCCAGCGGGCCCACGGTTGAAGCCGGGGAGCCCTCCTTCGTGGCCCACATCGCGGGCCAATCTCTGACCACGGCCGAGCTCCTCCAGTCATGGCTGCACAGGGACAGTCCGGGGGTGCGCGCCCTGCTCGACGAGTTGATTCTCGAGCGCCTGATCGTGCTTGAGTCCATCCGGCTGGGTGTGAGAGTGGACCCTGGGCTGCGGAAGGCGGCTCGACGGCAGGCTCTGGACCGCCTGGATCAGGAGGTGGCGGCCAGCGGGGTCAGCGGCATGGGCAGCGACGAGTTTCTGCGGCAGAGGCTGGGCCTGAACCCGGGCCCCTACAAGGAGCGCATCCAGCGGCAGGCTGAACTGGATCTGTTGGCCGAGCGCGTGGTGCGTGCGTGGCTTCTGTGCACCCCACACGCTCAGGTGCGCGTGATCGTTCTCGAAACCCGCGAGCAGGTGAGCGAGGTTCGGGCCCTGCTCGCCGCCGGGGAGTCCTTTGACCATCTGGCTCGGACCTGGAGCGTGGACGACTCAGGTGCCGAGGGTGGTCGCGTCCCGCCGGTCGTGCGCGGTCGGGCACCCCTGGCGCTGGTGGCTTTTGAGACTCCAGTGGGTGAGGTGGGCGGCCCCGTGCGCGAAGGTGATCGCTGGCTTTTGATGCGGGTGGATGCGAGGCCGGCACCCATGTCACCGGAGCACTCCGATGAGTTGTCCCGGGCGGTGGAGGCCAGCCTCTTGCAGAGGCCCATCGAGGATCCGGAGTACTGGCAGTGGAAGGCCGCCGTGGTCTTGGAGCATGAAGTGGACATGACTCCTTTTCTTCGCCTGATGGGAGACGTGGCGCTGGACTGACCGTAGCGCCTGCCGAAATCACCATTCTCCGGTGGGGCTTGATCGAGGGGCGCCGAAAGCCGATCCTGCACCCAATGGAATCCAAACCCGACGCCGCTTTGCTTGAGCCCATGGACCTACACGACGACTCCCAGGCAGACCCTCCGGAAGACATGCCCGAGGACCGCAAGGGCGAGACCTCTGCGGAGACATCGGAATCCGAAGTCGCTGAGGATTCCGACCCCAAGCCGAAGAAGCGCTCGCGGGTGGGCCCGGGGGATAAGCTCTCCGACGCCGAGCTCGTGCGGCACCTGGCTGCGCTGCTCTTCGCCTCATCCGACCCCATCGGAGTGGATCGCTTGGTCCAACTTCTGGACCGCCCCCGGCGACCACGCGTCCTGGCGGCTCTGGAGTTGCTCACCCAGAAGCTCTCCGAGACCGGACTGCCCTTTGAGGTGCGTGGGATCCGGGGTGGGCACACGCTCATGACCAGCGCCGATCTGGGCGAGGTCGTGGGTCGTCTCGGCAAGGGGAACGCCGTCGAGCGCATCAGCCCAGCGGCCCTTGAGACCCTGGCCGTGATCGCCTATCGGCAGCCCGTGACCAAGGCGGAGGTAGAGGCCATCCGTGGCGTCCAGGCCGGGCCCATACTGCGATCCCTGGTGGACCGAGGTCTGGTGCGGGTCCTGGGCCGTGCCGATGTTCCCGGCCATCCCCTTCAATACGGTACGGACAAGGAATTCCTGGATCGCTTCGGTTTGATGGACCTGGGAGACCTTCCCAGAGACTCTGAACTGGCTCGGGACTGATCTCAGCCCCGGGTCCTGCCTAGGGTATAGACCACCCGGCTTGCACGCCTTCCGGCCTCGCCCGTATCCTCTGCGGTTCATATCCCTCCATCGGGAGCGGTTCGCCGCCCCGCAAGTCCCTAGGTCCACGGTCCAGCCGATGCCGCAAGCCGCCTCTCAATCCCACGACTCCCCCTCCCACGACTCCCCCTCGCACGACGATGATCTGATCATCGTGCCCAAGGGGCGCAGTAAGTGGCAGTTCTACGGCACCATTGGGCTCCTGCTCTTCGTGCTGCTCATCTTCACCGTGGGCGGCAGTTTTCAGAGCAGCATGGGCGGCATCATTGGAGGCGAGGAGACCAACCCGATCCATCTGAGCTGGACGGACCCCACGACCCAGGTCCGACATGAGGTGCGCTACGACGTCTTCATGCGGCGCTTCAAAGATCTGGGCACGCTGCACTCCATCGGAGCGTTCCAGCCACGCCACGTGCCCGAAGGCAAGCGGCGCCCGAGCGTCTCTCAGGAGGACGTGGGCCTGATCATGGTGCTCGACCAGATGGCCACCGATGCGGGCATCGCGGTCACCGACGCCGAGTTCGTCCAGTTCCTGCTCAGCTCTTTTCAGACGCAGGAGAACGAGCAGATGTTTGCGCGCCAGCGACACATGACGGTACCCGGTCTCGAGGATGTGCTGCGCAACCATCTACGCGTGGCCAAGCTGATGAGCTTCTTGAGCACGGGCGCTGCGGCAGGCGCCGATTCAGGTGACGTGGAAGCGCTGTGGAAGGAAGAGCATCCCCAATTCGCCTTCCAGTACGCCGAGGTTGAGGGCGTCGAGTATCTCGATCAGGCGCGCGCCGCGCTGCCAGCAGATGAGGGCCTGCTCGAGTGGTTCCACGCTCAACCCCTGTTCAAGCAGCAGGAGCACTTCACCGAAGAGAGCTTCAGTGGCCTAGTGGCCTACGCCAGCCTCGATGAGCCCTTCGACGCCACGATGCTCCTAGAGCAGTTCCCGGCTCCCGAGGGTCTGGACCCCGAGGTTCAGGCGCGCAGCTACTACAACCGCTTCAACAACGTGCGCTTCAAGAACGAGGTGCCGGTCGAGGAGGCTCCCGTTCCCGATGAGGGCGAATCTGCTCCGGTCGAGGAGGCCACCGAAGAAGCTGGTGAGGAGAACTTCCCCGCCCCCGCTCCCCAGGACGAGGAGGAAGACGCTGCGGCCGTGGAGGTGACGGAGGATGCCACCCAGGACTCGGAGTTCCTGGACTGCAATCGCAATGGCATCGAAGACATGGTCGACATTGCCAGTGGCGCCAGCGCCGACCTCAATGCGAACGGCATCCCCGACGAGTGTGAAACCGATGACGAGTCCGGCGCGGACGAGCCCCAGCAGGTTCCTCTCTACAAGCCCTACGAGGAAGTGGCCGCGCAGTGCCTGCTAGAGGCTCCGCTCCACGCCGCGCTGACTGCTTGGTTTGCGGACCTGCGCATGCGCATGAGCGCCGCGCCCGAGGACGCGCCCCTGGACTTCGCCACCGAAGCGGAGGCCGCCGGGCTCACCTTGGTGCGTATCGACGAACCCCTGACCCGGGCCCAACTGGAAGAACAAGAGGGCTGGGGCGGCAAGTTCCTCTCCAACCAATTCACCTACGCCCTCGAAGGCGACCTGCTCTCTTCAATTATCCTCGAAGAAGGCGCCATCATCGCGGGGCAGTTGACTACCAAGTTGCCCCGTCAAGAGCCGCCCATCGATCAGATCCGCGAGGCCGTGGGGGAGGAGTGGGCCCAGGAACGCGCCGTGAATCTGGCGGTGGAGACCCTTGAATCTCTCCGGGACGGTCTGGGCGAGCGTCCTGCTGCGGAGGGCACCGACGATGACGCCGCGGATGACACTGGTCTGATTGATGAGCCGACCCCGTGGCTTCCCATTGCGGACGAAGCCGCCTTCAAGGCGCTCCTGATCGCAGCTGGCTTCGAGATGGTGAATCGCCCCTGGCTGGAGCAGTTCGAGGTGCCGGACGACGACTACGATGCCATGAGCGCTGCAGACAAGACCATCCGGGTCAACCCAGACTGGTTCGAGTTGGAGTCGGGACAGGTTCCCGCCGCTCTGGCCAATTTCGAGAAGACCCACGCCATCCTGGTGCGCTACTCCGGGAAGCGGGACCGGCCCATCGAAGAGATAAAGGCCTCCGACCTCCTGAATCTGCGTCAGCAGGTGGCCATCCAGAACGCCAACCTCCTGGGTGATTCACTCTTCCGTTTTAACAGCGATTGGTTCAAGGAGCGGTTCAAGGTGGACTTTGATCCTTGGAACCGAGCGGCAGCGGATGATGGCGCCGACGCAGAACCCGCCAGCGATCCCGGGCAGTAGTCCTATCCCCTGTCTGCCGGGCTGAGGCGGGCAACTAGGGCGAGAGAGTGGCCTGTGGGTAGGTCGAAACGCTTGACCCATCTGGCCTCGAGCCCATACACCCAACCGCAGAGGCGGTTGGCCCAGCGGGGGAGTTTCCAACTGAGGTTGGTGTGCGGCTTGCGTCGGCCCAGGCCCAGCGCTTCCAGGCCCTTGAGAGTCATGACTGCCGGGGCGATCAGGGGCAGGAGAATAAAATCACTGCCGCTCAGGCGTTGCACGTCCAACCCCGACTCCTCAACCACCCGGCGCAGACGCCGCCGCGTGTAACGCCGTCGATGGCCCGAGACCTCGTCGTTCTGTGCGAACAAGATGGGGTGAGCCGGCACGTGGATCAGCACCCGGCCTCCGGGGCGCAGGACGCGCCGCACTTCCATCAGGGCCGCACCGTCGTCGTCGAGATGCTCGAGCACGTCGAACAGGCACACCAGGTCAAACGCTTTCGCTTCAAATGGCAGACGTTCAGAATCAGCTTGCACCCCACGCGCGTGGCCGCGCATGCGACAGGCCTGCAGGTGCGTGGTACTGGCATCGAGGTGGTGGAGCTGCGTGCCCACCGAACCCAGGGTGTCGAGGAAACCTCCCACGCCGGCGCCCGCATCCAGCACGCGACCTGTGGGTTGGCCATTGCGCGTGGCCTCTTCCAGGGCCATGCACAGAGCACGCCGGCCACGGAACCACCAGTGACCCGCCTCCAGATCGGCGAGTTGCTGAGACGCCAGGGCGTCCATCAGCGGTGGCTGGCCACGGCTACCAGTTCGTCCATCGGGTTGCAGTAGAAGCGTGGGTTGCCCAATCGAAGGAGCGGACGCAAGCAGCGCTCGAGCCACGGGGAGATGCGTGCGGCGCGCTCCACAAGGAAGTCCAGCCGGATCAACTTGCCAGCGTGGCGCGCTCCCATCGTCTCCACGGCGAACCCCGCTCCCTCCAAGGCCGCCCGCAGGGTGCCCCGGTGGAAATGCGCCAGGTGTTCGACGTGTTTGTAGTGCTGCCATCGACGCCCCAGGAGCCGGGCGAAGGGGCTGGCCACATTCTGGGTCAAGATCAGGATGCGACCGCCGGGGGCGAGGTGGGCGGCCGCCCGCTGTAGGGCGGCTTTGGGTAGGGGCAGGTGCTCGAGCACGTCCCAGAAGGTGATCAGGTCGAAGAGTTCGCCATCTTCCAGGCACTCCATGCCGCCAGCCCGGACGCGTTCGGCTCCCAGGCGCTCCTGTGCCACCCCGCACATGGGCTGGGAAGGCTCGAGCCCGAGGACGCGCCAACCTGCTTCCTCCATGACCTGGAGGAAGCCGCCTGCCGCGCATCCCACGTCCAACACGGACCCGGGCTCCGGCAGGTGGCGGGACAGGCCGCGGAGGCGCCGCCGGAAGGTCTCGGCGATCAGGTCGCCATCGCCAAGGTAGTCCCGATAGCCACGCAGTCGCGGCGCGGGGGAGGCCCAGTAGCTGGCGTCATAGACCTCGCGCAAGAGTGTATCGTCGGACATACGAGGGCTGACGTAGGTCAGGTCGCAGCCCGAGCACAGCCACACCCCGAAGGGGGGCTGCTGGAAACGGGACTTGCGCTGGGTTCCTCCGCACATGGGGCAGGGGGCATCCTGCAAGACTGCGGAAGGCGAATCGTCGAGCCGTCGGACGCTCATACTCTCTTCCGGGTTGTGTTCCGCAGGGTGACCTGGAAGACGGAGCCCCCGCCCTTGCGCGTGCTCACCCGAATGCGGGCGCGGATGGCATCCACGTGCATCTGCACCAGGTGCAGCCCCAGCCCCGTGCCGTGAGTCGTGCGTGTGCTCTCATCGCCCACCCGGTAAAAAGCATCGAAGATGCGGCTTCGCTCACTCGAGGGGATGCCTGGGCCACGGTCCGCCACCTCCAGCAGGACACGCCCCCGGCGGTCGAGGCTGGTGCGTACCTCTAGGGGTGCCGCGCCCTCTTCGACGGGCGCGTACTTGCGTGCATTCTCTACCAGATTGACCAGGATGCCTCGGACGGCTGCTTCTTCCAGGAGCACGGTAGGCAGGCCCTCTTGGAGATGGAACGTGATATCGGTGGCCTCGGTCCCATCGGTCATCTGGAGCTCGGGCATGGTGGCACGCACGGCGTCGTTGAGGGAGCCCGGCTCGGGTGCGGCCTCCATGTCAGCTAGGCGCCTCGACTCCAGGAGGCCGTCCACCAGGGTGTCGAGCCGATTGGTCTCCCGCACGATGCGTTGAAGATAGTCCGCCCGTTTCTGCTCATCACCCGCCCATCCGTCCCGCAGCATCTCGCTATAGAGCTTGACCGAGGCCAGGGGCGTGCGCAGCTCGTGGGTCACGGCGGCCACGAAGTTCTCCGTGCGGCGAGCGCGTTCCTGGGAGTCCTGGACGCTGGAGCGGAGTAGACGCACACCCACTACCAAAGAGATGATCATGACCGTCCCCACCCCGAGAAGGGAGGCGAGAGTGGTGCGCAGGCGCTTGCGCAGCTCGCTGCTTGGAAAGGCGACCTCTACCCAGGCTTTCTCGAGGTCCTGGTCGTCGTCCAGAGCCACGTCCAACTCCTCGAACAGATTGAAGCGGGACGTGACAAGGTCCTCCGACTGATCGTCCCACCCATCGTTAGGACCGAACATCTTGATGTTCGGCCCCAGGATGCGCAGGGCCTCCGCTTGGGGAAGTTCGTGAAGGAACCACTCAGTATCCAACTCGAAGCCCTGAACGAGCACGGTGTCTCGGCCCAGCTCCTGAAAGCAGGCGGGGATGGGAATGAGGGCGGGAAGGGGCTCGACGTAGACCTTGCGGATGGCGATCAGTCTCAATTGTCCCTGCTGATCGCGGCGCCCTTCGAGTCTCAGCGCACCCGTGTGCACTCGCAGCGTCTGCAGGTCCCCGATGCTCCGGCGCAGAAGGCCGATGTCGGCGTTGAGGCAGGCGGGGTCCCGGCGCGCCCCGAGGTTGAGGGCTAGGAGTTCGATGGGGAAAGGCTCTCCCACGCTGGTCTCCCCGAGCTGGAATTCGTCGCTGGGGGCTTCGAAGGGCTTCTGGGACTCGCGCCACATGAGCACCTCGCGCACGAAGTCCTGCTGCTCCAGCCCGCGCGTGGCCTCCGCGGACCACAGGTTCACCTCCTGCTCGCTCGTGAGCCCGTGGGGGAATTGCGGGCGGCCGCGCAGGAGCAGGGGTTCCTGTTCGCCCTCCTGAGTCTGGTTCCAGGAGAACCAGGCCAAGACTCCGGGGGGGCGCAGCTTGAGGGCCAGATTGGACGTGATCGGGGCCAGGGTTGGGCGGCCTTCGGCTCCCAGGATGGTCCCCTTCTCCCAGTAGTCCTGGTGGTAGTGATAGAACTCGCGCGCATCCTCGCGCGCCATGAGGTCCCGTAGGCGGCTCTCTATGCCCGATCGCAGGCGTGCCGCACTATCGCGTACCTCTCGGGGCAGCTGCGCCAATTGGTTGGAGTGGCTGGCCAGGAGTTGGGAGAGAAGCAGGCCCCCGAGTACCAGGGCGGGAACGAGAACCAAGACCGTATAGAGCAGGAGCGCCCGCTTGTCTGTGCGGGTGGCCCGAGTCGGATGCGGGGCAGGCGTTGCCGCTTGGCTCAGCTGTACCACCGATAGCCCTTACCCCGCACGGTCTGTATGAGCGTCGGCTCGGACGGGTTGGGTTCGACCTTGCGGCGTAGACCGACGATGTGGATATCCACCGTGCGCGTCTCCACGTTGGCGCTCTTGTAGTGCCACACGTCAAGGAGGAGATCATCGCGGGTGACGACCCGGTCGCGATTGGCGATGAGGTAGGTGAGCATGTCCCCTTCACGCGGAGTTAGAGCGAGGACCGCGCCATCGCGGTGCACTTCAAGCCGTGCCAGGTCCACACGGATGTCCCCGGGTAGATCCAGCATCTCGGGCGGCGTCGTGTCGAGTTCGACGCGGCGGAATTGCGCTTCCACCCGCGCGAGCAATTCGCGCGGCGAGAAGGGTTTTTTCATGTAGTCATCGGCGCCCAATTGGAACCCGGCCAGTAGGTCCTCCTCGGAGGCCAGGGCGGACAGGATCAGGACGCGGACCTTGTTGCCGTCAGCACGCAGGTCGCGTAGCACGTCGAGGCCGTTCTTGCCCGGCAGCATCAAGTCCAAGACCAGGAGGTCCGGGTTGTGCTCGGTGATGGCCGCCGAGGCCGAGGCACCGTCGAGGCAGAGGTGGGCGTTGTAGCCCGCATGTTCCAGGGCATCTCGCAAGCCAAGCGCTAGGGCCTGCTCATCTTCGATGACGAGTACGGTCTTGGCCGCGGCGTTCTGGTCGGAAGTGGACTCGGGGAAACCGGAGACTTGAGAGTTGGGATCAGACATGGGCATGGGCGTTCAGGAGGTGGGAATGGTAACGCGACCGCTCTCTCGAGGCAGGGGGAACCCCTGCGGGGGGCCGGCGGGGCCATTCATACGGGGTTCACCGGCCGAGGGATCACTCCGATCGCGTAAAGGTCCTGTTCCAGGAGCCAGCGCACCATAGTGGCCCGTGCGCCTGCGGCGCCAGATCTGCGCGAGGTCCAAGAGGGAGGTCAGAACGGCGTGGCCTACGCGTACCTTGCTGTCCCGCTGGTGGGCCCAGCGCACCGGGACCTCCTCTAGGCGAAGTCCTTGAGCCCGCGCACACACGGCCCACTCCACGTCGAAAGCCCAGCCATCCACATGGGTGCAGCTCAGGAGCGCTTCAGCGGTGGGGCGGTTCAGGGCCTTGAACCCGCAGGTCAGGTCCCCCAGGCCCAATCCGAGGAGGCTGTTGGTCAGGGCCGTGAATCCGCGTCCCAGCCCTTCCCGGAGGCGGGGCTGACGTTGCAGCAGTTGGGCACCCTGCGCTCGGCGGGAGCCGAAGACCAGGTCGGCCCCGTGCCCGAGGGCGTTGAGCAGGTCGTTGGCGCAGGCGGGATCCGTTGAGAGGTCCGCGTCGGTGATCAGCATCCACTCTCCGCGCGCTGCTTTCAGGCCGGCTCGCACGGCTGCGCCCTTGCCCTGGTTGCGCTTCAACTGCACCAGGCGCACTCGGGCATCACGTTCCGCCCAGCGGCGCGCGACGTCCGCGCTTCCGTCTCGTGAGCCGTCATCGACCACCAGCAACTCCGATTTCCATTCCCGCAGGGTGTCGAGAAGCCGCTCGATGGAGCGGCCCAGTACCGCCTCCTCGTCGTACACCGGAAGCACGATGCTCAGGGTGTGAGGGTCCTTCGAGGGGATTCCGGCAACAGGGGGGCCGGGAGATGTGTGTGAGGTGGTCATGAAAGTGGCAATCGGCGTCTCGGATCGGCAGCATCGTCGCTGGAGGCGCCCACCTCCAATTATATTCCTCCGATGGACTCCACGCCCCCCGTCTCCGGTCAATCCCGGCCCACACGCTGGGCCGCGCTCTTGTTGTTGGCTCTTGCCATCGCTCAAGTGGGGCCGTCGGTGTGGGATGCGGGGCAGATCCAGTTGTCCCTGCATCAACCGGCGCGCCACTTGCCTTGGAGCGCGGTCCTGGCGGAGGCGACCGGCCCCGCTCCGGCTCCAGACCTGTCCGATCAGGGCATGGTGTTCTACCCGGCTTATCGACAGGTGGCCGAGCGTTGGGCTAGGGGTGAGATGCCACTTTGGAACCCGGACATCCACGCTGGGGTGCCCTCGCTCGCCAATCCGCAATGGGGCGTGCTTGACCCTCAAGTCATGATCCTGGGTTTGCTGGAGCGTCTGGGGGGACGAAGGGCTTTCGATCACGGCCTGGCTTGGCTTGCACTGGGCCGGTTGTTCGCGGCGGGGCTGGGGGCGTGGCTTCTGGCGCGCTCCTTGGGCTTGTCCGTGAGCGGCGCCGCGCTGGTGGCCATCACCTTCCAGACCTCCGGCTTTGTGGTGGGGTGGTTGGGTCATAGCCTCGGCCACGTAGCGCCCGTGCTGCCCTGGCTCCTCTGGACCATAGAGCGCACGTCGCTCGGGGCCCGCCGCTGGGCGCCGCTGGGCATCTCGCTCACGGCACTTCTGACTTGGCTCGGCGGCCATCCGGAGACGGCCTTCTTCTGTCTTGGGGCAGCCGCGCTTTGGGCCGCGCGCCTCTACCTGACGGATCGCGTGGCGGGCCGTCGCGCGGGACTGTTCCTGGGGCTGGGCCTGATGCTGGCGGCCCCATCGATCTTTCCCTTTGTGGAATACCTGGCCCACTCCGGGGCCCGCCTTGCTCGCCAGAGTCTGGAGTCCACCGCCGGATCGGGCATCGGGCGGGGGATGCGGCTGATAGCGCTGGTTTGCCTGGGCACGGGATTGATGCGCCGTAGAGAAGGCTCGCACGTCCTGGGTGGGAGGATCCTTGGAGGGATGATCCTGGTGGCGACCCTGTGGCTCGTGACTCTCAAGAGCGGCCACGGCGGCCGCATGCTCCTCCTACTGCCAGGGGTCCACGGGCTGCCCGGGTGGGGGGGCTATGGCGGCGGAGGCGACTTCGTGGAGCAGGCCTCCGTCTGGGTGAACGCCTGTGCCGTGGCCCTGGCCTGCGTCTCCATACTCTCGCCCTCCGGCCCCTTGCGCGGCCGTGGGATGGTCGCGGTGGGGACGCTCCTCGCGCTCGGTCTCAGCCTTGAGTTGGACGGCATCCGGTCCATGTGGGGGAGCATCCCCGTGGTGGGTCAGGGAGCGGGTAGTCGCGCGGCGGTCATTTCCACCCTTGGCATGGCGCTCCTCGCGGGCGAGGGGCTGGGGTCGCGGGTTCGCGGTGCCCGCCGGGGCGCGGCAGGGGTCCTGGCCCTGGCTCTGCTCGTCATGCACCTGCCCGCACCGGGCCAGGCGCCCCTGCCCCAGGCGGCACCCGCCGACTCCCTCCACGGGCTCCTCGCTCCGCTCCCGGCCGATTCGGATGGTCGCTCTCTCGACCTGGGTGGCTGGATTCACCGCGGCGTGCCCTTCGAGAGTCTGAACCTGCGGGTGGAGAACCTCGATCCGTCAGGTCGGCCCCGGGCCGAGAGGACCCTGCGCCTGGGGTTGGCCGTGGATCGGGATCCCAGCGGCCTGGAACCCGGTGCTCCTCCGGACAGCGTGGTCTTCTCCAGCCCCGAGCTCGAAGCCGCCCGACTGTCCACGGGAGTGTGGACCTTCACGCTGGAGATCCTGGCCCGCTCCGACGGTGGCGACATGGTCACTTTGGGGGAGCGTCTGCTGGGGGCGACGCGTGTCGAGCTGCCCACGCGCAGCGGCGCCGGGCTCGCACTCTGGTCCATCGTGATCGCCGCCCTCTGGTTGGGAGCCGAGGTGCTGGGCGCCGGTGGGTGGGTTGGGCTGCTCCTGGGCCTCGCTCTGCTCCAGGGACTCTACGTGGGTCATGGCCGCAACCCAGCAACACCTGTGGAGCAGGTGTTCCCCAACAACCGAGCGGTGGAGCTGCTGCGCGCGGAGCAGGAGCGGGACGTCCTACCCGGCCGGATCCTGGGTGGCCCAGGCGTCCTGCCCTACAACACGGGGCTGGTCCACGGTCTGGTGTGCCTCGACGGGTATGACGCCCTGGACGTGGACACCTTCGACGGTTTCAAGTCCTTTGCCCAGCTTCCGGGTCGCGGCCCGCTCTTGGACTGGAACGCGCGCGGGGTGGATCTTGGCTCGCCCGCGCTGCGCCTCTTGGGTTGCCGTTATCTGGCGACGGCGGCGCCCATGTTCGGGGCGCAGGGCAGCGAGGAGTGGGAGCGGATCGCGGGCCCGGACGTTGCGGGAGAGTTCGCGGCGGAGGTGTATGTCTATCGGGCGGTCAACCCTCTTCCGCGGGCGTTCTGCGTGAACCGGTTGGTGAGCCGGGAGGAGGTCCTGGAAGATCCTGGGACGTTTGATCCGAGAAGAGAGGCCTTCTTGGAGCAGGGGCGTGGCTGGTCGATCGAACATCCGTTCGAGACCAGTTCCGTGGAGGTGACGCTCCGTGAGCCCGAGCGCATCGAGCTGCGAGCGACCCTCGATGGCGAGGGCCTCCTGGTGTTGTGCGAGCAGAACTACCCGGGCTGGACCGCGACGGTGGATGGCGAGGCGGTTGAGGTTTGGACTGTGAACAGTCTGCTGCGCGGCATTAGCCTGGAGCCGGGCGAACATGTGGTGGTGTTCGAATTCCGCCCAAGCTCATGGGCCTGGGCCTGGTGGGTGGCCCTGTTGGGCCTAATCGGGATGCTGGGGTTGGGGTTCAGGTCGGCCCCGGGGGAACCCTAGGTCCCGAGCAAGCCCGCATCGAGGAGGGCCTGGCCAGCCCACTCCGGCAGGTCGCGCAGGTCGTGCACCCCCGAAGCGCTCCACCCTTCGAGCAGGCTCTTGGCCTCCGCTTCACGGCCGAGCTTGCACAGGACACCCGCCAACTCCAGCCGCAGACGCCGACCCCGTCCGGGCAGGTCCGGGTACTTCTCCGAGCTGCGCAGAGCTTGACGGTAGAGCCTGCGAGCGCTCTCAAAGTCCCCGCGGGCAGCGTGGTCGCGGGCGAAGAGCGCGTTGCTGGCGGTCACGAAGGCCTCTCCCAAGCGAGTGTCTGCCCGGCCGGCCAGCTGACTCTGAGCCAGGAGCTCTTCGCCGTGTTGCCATGCGTCAGCCTCCAAGCTCAACAGCGCCCGGCCCACCACGATGCGCCCATTCATCAGGGCGTGTGCGGCCACTTGCTCGAACCAGCCTCGCTCCGCCTGTCCTTTGGCTAGGAGTGCATCACGCAACTTTCGAACCTCTTCGAGCCCACCCACGTCCACGGCCAGCATCAGTTCATTGCGGCGCAGTGTGGCGTTCTCGGGATCCACCGCCCTGGCGCGTGCGAAGACGGCGAGCGCCTCGGCCACGTTTCCTTCCTGGGCGGCGAGAACGCCGCGCTCCATCAGCGGACCCACGGAGTTGGGCCGGGCGGAGAGGATGCGCGACAAAGTGACGCGGCGCTCCTCGGGGGCAGCCCCCGTGGCGCGTTGCAGTTGGTGGTACTTCTCAAGGGCTACCACGGAATCGGGGACGGCCTGCAGGGCCCTTGTGATATGAGGCCCGATGGTCTCCGGGGCTTGCCGGGCCACTCCGTTCGTCTCCACCACCGGGGCCGTCACGACTAGGGCCAAGTGCGCCCCGTGCCTGTAGAAGGCGAGCGCGCTCCGCGCGTTGGCGAGCAGGATCAACAGCACCAGGCCAGGGGCGAGCATGCCAGCGCGGCGGGCGAGTCGGCTGCTGGAATCGGCCGGCTGGCAGCCGAGGCACACTCCCACGAGAGGCCAGGCCCAGGCGGGGGAGGCCACGCCGTAGAGCAGAGTGGAGTTGAAGAGAGCGTTAATCAGGACGGCGAGCGTGGCTGCGGCAAGGGCGCGTGCGCCCGGGTCGGGCCGGGCCAGGAGAGCCAGGGCTCGACGAGCGGTGATCAGGAGGAGTCCCATCCAGGCCAGACCTGCGAGCAGGCCCCACTCCACGAAAGGCTGGATCCAGTCGTTGTGGGCGTGCTCGACCTCGATCGGAGTGGGCTCGCTGCGTCCGTGGCTGGAGAGCTCCAACTCCACGGGGTCGCGATAAAGGGGGTAGACGCGCCTGAACTGACCAGGCCCGTGACCGAGCCAAGGCGCATCGCCAACCACTGCGGGCAGGCTGGCCCAGATGAGGGCGCGCACCTTGACGCCCCCCGAACTTCCAGGCGCGGTGGCCACGGTTGCGGTGGGCTCCTCACTCGCAACGGAACCCGTGCCCCGATTGATGGAGCTTGCTGCCAGCACGAGCCAGCCCCCGATTCCCACCAGGAGCAGGTTCCTGGCCCAGGGGACTTCCGGTGAGGAGGACGAACGGCCGGTGAAGAAGCACAGCAGCCCCGTTCCCAAGAGGGCGACGAGCCCCGCGATGACCGGTGTGCATCCCATGAGCAGGATCGTCCCCACTCCCATGAGCAGGGCGAGCCCTCTCCAGGCGCGCGGCAGGGTGCCCGCTCCGATCAGGGCTAGGACGGCGCCGGGCAGGACCGCCTCTGACAGGTCCCCGCTGTTTCCCAGGGGTACGTGTGCTCCACTTCCAAACCAATCCAGCAGCGTGTCGATCAACAGCATGCCGCTCGCCACGCAGAGCCCACGGATGAGATTCAGGCGCCCCGCCTCTCCAAGGCTGGCGCCTGCCAGGACAAGTCCGATGCCCGCGGTCAGGCCCACGAGCGCACGCCGAGCTTCGAATGGATCCGCTGCCGTGCGTGCTCCCACTGTGGCTACCAGCATGAGGGCCAACCAGAGCAACAGACCACGCAGTTGAATCGGTTGCCGGCGCAGGGCCAGGATTCCCAGGGCGGGCAGGCAGGAAAGAGCCAGGATGCCCGCTGCCGCCGAGGTGGTGGTGGGGACGTCCCTCAGCAGGGAGGCGCGGCCGGGCAAGGCCAGCACGAGGGCCGGGAGGGCTACCAACCAGCCCTGCAACCCATCCAGGTCCGTGGGCTTCGAAGTGGAGTGCTCGTGGGAGGCCATGGGGAGGGCGGTCGTGGGGTCGTGGGCTGATTCGCTGCAGTCAGTCGCTCGGTGTTTCCAGACCGGCAGAGACGATCGCATTCACGAAGGCCTCCGGTTCGAAGACCTCCAGCAGTTCAAGCTGTTCGCCGGTTCCGACGTAGAGCACGGGCAAGCCAAGGGCCTCCTTGATACCGAACAGCGCGCCGCCGCGCGCGGTGCCGTCGAGCTTGGCGACGATCAGGCCCGACACGTCCACGGACTCCGTGAAGTGCCGTGCCTGCTGAATGGCGTTCTGACCGTTGGTGCCATCGAGCACGAGCCAGGTGTGGTGTGGGGCTCCGGGCAGGCACTTGTCGATGACGCGCCGCACCTTATCGAGCTCATCCATCAGGTTCTTCTGCGTGTGCAGGCGTCCGGCCGTATCGATCAATACGACGTCGACCTCGCGGGCCACTCCAGCGGTTACCGCATCGAAGGCAACCGCCGCCGGGTCGGCCCGATCCGTGTGCTGTCGAACGAGCTGGGCACCATTGCGCTCGGCCCAGATCTCCAATTGGTCGGCGGCTGCGGCGCGGTAGGTGTCCGCTGCGCCCAGCAGCACGCTCTTGCCTGCCTCCTGAAAGCGGTGAGCGAGCTTGGCGATGGTCGTCGTCTTGCCCGAGCCGTTGACGCCGACCACGAGGATTACCGTCGGGGAGTGGGTGTCGAGGTCCACCTCGCCGCTGTCCTGCTCCATGCGCTCCATGAGCATGGTGTGCAGGGCCTGACGCACGTCTTCTTCCCCGTGCAGTTCACCGCGCCCATGGAGGCGCTTGAGTTCGGCGGTGACGGCCGTGGCCGTGGGCCCGAGATCAGCGGTGTAGAGCAGCCGCTCCAGCTCTCCCAGCAGCTCATCGTCGATGGGCCGGCCTCCGCGAAAGAGGGACGAGAGGCCATCGGCAAGGGCCCCACGTGTGCTAGCCAAGCGCTGGGCGAGGCGCTGGAAGAGGCTCACGGGGTCTCCGGCTCTTCAGGGCTGTCGGCTCCAGCCTCTGGAGTCACGCTCTCCAGAGGCTGGTCTCCCTGGTCCAGGCTCTTGATCTTGTCGAGGATGCCATTGATGAAGGACCCGGACTGCGCGGTGGAGAAGCGCTTGCCCAGCTCGATGGCCTCGTTGATGGCCACGTTGGGGGGGATGTCGTCACACTTCAGCAGCTCAAAGGTCGCCAGTCTCAGGACGTTCCGGTCAATCACCGCCATGCGGGAGATCTTCCAGTTCTGGGCGACGGATTGGATGGTTGCATCCAGGCTCTCGCGTGCCTCCAGCGTGCCCTCTACCAGGTGCCGGGCATAGGTGCGCGCTTCGCCCTTCTTCTCCTCCCCTTGCAGGAATCCCGTCAGATCCTCGATCTTCTCCTGCCCCAGGAGGTCTACCTGGTACAGGAACTGCAGCGCCAGTTGCCTTGCTCGTGTACGGCTCTTCAATTCTGCTCCTGTTCGCCGGATGTTGTTCCGTCCGCCACGTCCAAGGCGGCTAGGACTTGCAGGGTCGCGCGCGCCAACTCACCACCCTTATCGTGGATGCCCCCCATGGATTCAGGCAGAGCACGGGCGCGGGCCTGCTCGAGGGTGTCGCAGGTCAGGACGCCGAACAGAACCGGCGTGTCCGTATCGAGTCCAACTTTTAGTATGCCCTCGGTGGCCGCGTGGGCGACCCACTGGTCGTGGGTTGTCTCGCCCTTGAGCACTAGGCCGAGGCAGACCACGGCATCGATGTCCGCTCGCCGGGCGAAGCGGCGGGCGACAAGGGGGAGCTCGAATGCGCCGGGCACTCGCGCCACCTCCAGGTCCTTGGCGGGCAGACCCGCCGCATTCCAGACTCCCTGGGCACTCTCCAGCATGGCGAGGGTCAGCTCCGAGTGAAACTCGGACACCACCACTGCCAGCCGCGTGCCAGTCGCCAGAGGCGGACACGTGGGTTGACCGGGACTTGAGGGGTTGCGTGCCATGGGCCGGGTCGGACCGGAGGGAGAGGTGGGGGGTGGGAAGGAGCCGAACGCGAGGGACAAGTCTAGGCTGGACCCTGCATGGGCGCAGCCTCAAGGCTCCAAATGTTGCTCAGGAGCGCTTGCGGCCGCCCGGGAGATTGCTGCGCAGAGTGCCGCCCAGCGTGTGCGTCAGATCGTCCATTACCGTGTAGGCGAGAGGCACGATCCAGAGCGTGAAGAAGGTGGATATCACCAGTCCTCCCGCTACGCACGTCGCCAGGGCGCGGTAGTCGATTCCGTCGTTGCTGGCTTCGCCCAGGGCCATGGGCAGCAAGCCGAAGACCGTCGTCAGGGCGGTCATCAGGATGGGACGCACGCGCGCCGCGCTGCCTGCGAGAACAGCTTCCGTGCGATTTGCCGTCGACCCCCTGCTGCGGTGGATCTTGTCGATTAGGACGATGCCGTTGTTCACTACGACGCCTACGAGAATGATCAGACCGATGAAGCCCACCGAGTCCATGGTGGTGCCCGTTAGATAGATGGTCCACAGCGCACCCAGGATGGCGAAGGGGATCGTGGTCAGGACGGAGATGGGCAGCAGCAAGGACTCAAAGAGGATGCCCATGAGCAGAAAAATCAGCACGACCGAGAGCAGGAGGGCGTTGGTCAGTTCGTTGACCTCCTCCGCTTGGCGTGCCGCTGCGGAGTCGTCCATGCCGAGGCTGAACCCACGTGGCATCTCTAGGGCCTGGAGGGCTGCGTAGCCCGCCTTGACCAGCTCCGTCTGGCGCGAGGGATTGTCGACCCGGGCCTGGATGTCGAAGGTGATCTTTCCGTTCCAGCGGCGGATCTGCCCGGCCCCTGGCTGGAACTCAATTTCGCTGAAGGCCGAGAGGGGCACGACGCTGGTCGCGGTGAACACGCTCAAGTCCCGAATCGTGTCGAGGCCTGCCACCTCTTCTTCGTCGTATTCGATAATCAGGGGCAGCTCGCGATCGACGTCCTGGTAGCGCGGCAGGGCCGCTCCACGCAGGGCCCAGGTCAGGCTTTGGATGGCGGCGTTGGACGTGACTCCATAGGTCGTCGCCGCCTCACGATCGATCTGTAGGCGCACCTGCTCGGGCGCACTCTCAAGGGACGTGGTCACATCGGCCAACCCGGGTACGTTGCGCAGGATCTTCACGGCCTGCATGCCAAACTGCTCGAGTTGCTCAGGGTTCGTGCCCCGCAGTTGGAAGTGGACGAATTGGCGTGAGGCCACGTCCATACCGGTTTCTTTCGAGAAGATGAGTTTCTGGCCCGGTCGCGGTTGCAGTTCTTTGCGCAGCCGAGCGCGAGTGGCTTCCATCTTCTCGACTCCGGGACGGTCATCCCATTGGAGTTCAAGCTTCCCGCCACCGACCCGGAAGCGCGTCACCATGTGTGCAAAACCCAGCTCTTCGCGCATGCCTTCGAGCTGGCCTTCGTAGAGGGCGATCTCGTCGCTGACCTCAGCGAGAGTGAAGTTGTCTTCCATGTCCAACCGGATCTCGACCTGGCTGGATTCCTCCTCGCGCCCGAACGCCGCCATGCTCATCTTGCCCATGGGGATCGAGACGGATGAGAGGGCGCCCATGGCGGCGAGGCTGGCGAGCAAGCGATGCCGCATGGTCCAGGTCAACAGGGAGCGGTTGGCCTCCTGGATCCAGGCCAGGACGGAGGTGCCCTGCGGCCGCAGCCTCGAAGGGCGCTGGGGCGGAAGACCAGGACGTCTGCGCCACCGCGGTGCGACGAAGATCAGAAGCAGCGCGGCGATGATGCTCCCTGCCGCGGCGCTCGTGCCCCCGTTGACGGACAGGCTGGCCGCAAGTGAGGGAACGCCCAGGCCGTTCATCTGCTGTACCAGATCTCGCGCGGGGCCCGCGCGTCCCAGGGCCAGTGCTCCGGCTCCAAGTAGTGCGGCGGACAGAGGCCAGCGCAAGGGGACGAGCAGTCGCAGGCTCAGGCGAATCGCACGGTGGCCAGCGGCCAACCCCCAGTGGAAGGCGGCGCGGGGAACAGTGATCAGACCAGCGATGGCGCGCACTGGCACGAGCATGACACCGCCCATGATCGTGGCGATGCGCTCGGCCGTCTGAGAGCGCTCTCCGAGGATGCGCGCCGAGACGACCGGCAGGAAAATGAGGGCGACGAACAGGCTGACCAGCAAGGAGATGCACAGTGGGATGCCCATGGCTCCCAACATGACGCGCAGCATGGGGTCGCCCCCCATGAAGATCAGAGGCAGGAAGACGACCACGGTTGTCAGCGTAGCCAGGGAGATCGCGAGGCCGACGTCCCGCGCCCCGCTCACGGCCGCATCCAGGGGCCCTTTCCCCTCACTGCGTTGACGCGCAATGCTCTCCATGACAACGACGGAGTTGTCCACCAGCATGCCGATCCCCAGGGTCAGCCCGGTCATGGTCAAGACGTTGAAGGAGCCGCCGGTGAAGTGCTCCCAGGTGATGGCCAGGAGGGCCGATGCGGGGATCGAGAGGGCTACGCACAGGGTCATGCGCACGCGTCGCAGGAACATGAGCAGCACGAGGACCGACAGTCCGCCACCCCATAGGGCCGTCTGGCTGAGTTGGCCCAGGGAGACCTCGATGAACTTCGCCTGATCGAAGAACACGCTCACACCTATCTTCCCAGTCAGCTTCGGATCCGTCTCGAAGTCCTCGAACAGATCCCGCAAGGCGTGGGAGACCTCAACCATGTTGGCCGTGGACTCCTTCTGGATCATGCCGTAGTAGGCGTCGCGACCGTCGATGCGTGTCAGCTGGTCCCGAACGGTCTTGGCGCGGACGACCGAGGCGACGTCCTTCAGGCGTAACCCCTCGCGGATGGGGTAGTTCTCTATCTCGGCGAACGAACGCATGCGCATGTCCGAGCGCAGCAAGAAGCGCCTCCCGCCATCAGTCACTTCGCCCATGGGCTGCGCGAAGTTGTCGCGCATGAGCGCCGCCACAAGGGATCCGATGTCAAGGCGCGCAGCGCGCACCCTGTCTTCATCCAGGAGGATGCGTACGGAATCCTCGAGGGTGCCGAAAATCTGGACGCGACTGACGCCGTCCACCGCTTCGATGCGCCGTTGGATCTCATGCTCGAGCAGGTAGTCCATCTCCGGCGTGCGCTCGGCGATGAGAAAGCCCAGGAACATCATCGGCAGGTCGCCATCGCCGTGAGCCCAGACGAATATCCGATCAACGGTGGAGGGCAAGTTGGGCCGTGCGCGCTCGATCCGATCCCGCAACTCGGCCTTGGCCAGTCCCATGTCGCTGGAGCCGTTGAAGCTGACGCTTATGTCCACCGAGCCTTCGCTGGACCGGGAGGAGATGTCCTTCAGATCCGGAAGAGTGCGGAACTGCTCTTCGATCACCCTCGCGACCTTCTCCTCGTTCTCGCTGGCTGAAGAGCCCGGGTGGGAGACCATCACGGTCAGGCGCGAGCCGCTGATTCCATCGGGCATCATCTGCAGCGGGATGCGCGCGTAGGCGATGAGACCCAGCAGGATGAGCGTCACGAAGAGAACGCCGACCCCGACCGGTCGCCGCACCAGGGTGGCGTAGAGCCCGCGCTCCTGGGGGGCGAGGCTCATGCCGTGGTCCTCTCCCTCGCCTCAACAAACGGAAGCTCCGCGATCAGCTTGTAGATGACCGGTATGACGATCAGCGTGAGGACCGTGGAGCTGATCAGGCCGGCGATGACCGTGATGGCCATGGGGGCACGCATCTCGGCTCCCTCACCGGAGCCGAACGAGCCGACCAAGGGGAGACCCGCCAGCCAACCGGTCAGGGGCAAGAGCCCCAAGACCGTTGTGGCCGTGGTCATCAGGATCGGGCGCAAGCGTGCCTCGCCCGCCTCAACGATGGCTTCAATTACCCCGAGACCAGCCGCCTGCCGAGCGTTGATCCGGTCCACCAGAACGATGGCGTTGTTGACCACGATGCCCGCCAGCAGGATCAACCCAATGAAGACGACCACCGAGAGAGGCACGTCAAGGAAGGCCAGGGTGAAGACCACCCCCACGGCTGCAAGAGGCACGCTGAAGAGGATGATGAAGGGCTGCAGGAGTGACTCAAACTGGCTGGCCATGACCACGTAGACCAAGAAGATGGCCAGGGCCAGAGCGAACATCAGGCTGCGCTGACCCTCGTCCATCTCCCGTTTTTGGCCGCCCATCTCCACCAACACGTCGGCGGGGTGATCGAGTCCTCTGAGCTGCTCTTCGATGCGGGTAGTCAATCCGCCCAGGTCGATTCCCGAGCTGGCCGCGGTGACGACGACGGCTCGACTGTTGCCGATGCGACGGATCTCGGCCGGCCCGCGTGTCTCGTCGATGTGTGCGATGGAGCGCAAGCGAACGGGCCGGTCCGAAGTGGGGTTGACCACGAGATCGAGCACGCTGTCGATGTTGGTCAGCACCCGCTCATCGCCCTCGACCCGGATGTCAATGCGCTCTTCACCTTCGACAAAGCGTGTGTCGACACTTCCCATGACCTGGTTGCGAACGAGGGTCGCCACCTGTCCTAGGTCCAAGCCGTACTCAAGCAGCTTGTCGCGATCAAACGTGACCCGGGCTTCTGGGTGGCCCGGGCGCACAGTGCTGCGCACGTCGGTCAGGCCCTCGATCGACCTGAGCCGGTCCTGCACGTCCTCCGCGACCTGACCCAGTACCTCGAGGTCGTGACCGCGGATCTCCACGGCGATGGGGGACTCCAGAGCGAATGGGGTGGGCCGGGAGATGTCCACGGTGCGTACTTCAGGCCGCAGTTCAAAAACGCGTCGGGCAGCTTCCACCACCTTCTGCTCCTCCTCGATCCCCGAGTGGTCCGGGGTTAGGCGCACAGTCAGCCGGGCGGTGTGATCGCCCTCGATCTCGCGCGTCAGGGTGTCCTTCTCCACTCCGACGGTCAGCGCAGTGGTTTGGACTTCCGGAAAGGCCCCTATCTCGCGTGCCAGGCTGCTGAAGAGCCGATCGGAGACGGCGATGGGGGTGCCCACCTCCAGGCCGATATGCGCGGTGAACTCCCCTTGGTGGATTTCGGGCAGCAGCTCCACCCCAAGGTCGTCCACCTTGAACCACGCGCCGAGGGTCAGGAACGCGGCCAGTGCCAAGACCAGGACAGGGCGATCCAGGGACCTGCGCAGGAGCTTGGGGTAGGACCTCTCCAGGGAGTTCCATGCTGCATCGAAGGCCCCGCGGAGGGGAGCAGTCAGGATCGATAGGACGCGACCCAGGACGGCCCCAAGCACCAGCGCGCCGCGTAGCGTGAGGGCGATTGCCGCCAAGGCGACTCGCCCAGCAATGGACAACACATTGGGAATCAACTGGGACGCGCTCCACTCCAGGTTTGAGAGCATCCCCTCCGAGGGCTTCGTCGGCTCCGTTTCTTCCGTCGCTTCCTCGGCCTTCGCCAGACCCATGCTGGACAGCATTGGAATGAACAGCACGGCCACCAGCAGGGAGACCAGCAGGGCAGAGACGACCGTCACCGCCTGGTCGCCGAATATCTGACCGCTGATCCCGTGCACGAAGACGATTGGCGCGAAGACCGCCACCGTGGTCAGGGTCGAGGCGATGATGGCGCCTGCCACCTCGCTTACCCCGCGCACGGCAGCCTTCGCCTGGGAGTCGCCCTCATCCCGGCAGCGCGTGATGGACTCCAGGACAACGATGGCGTTGTCTACCAGCATGCCGATCCCAAGAGCGAGGCCCCCAAGTGACATGACGTTCAAGGAGACGCCCAGCAGGAACATGGGCGCAAAGGTGACGGTTACCGAAATCGGAATGGCCAACCCAATGATCACGGTCGAAGACAAGCGCCGTAAGAAAACCCACATGACGGCGATGGCCAGGAGAGCGCCGAATATGGCGGCATCACGCACGTCCTTGACTGCCGCGCCGATGAACGTCGACTGGTCCGAGAGCACTTCCAGTTCCCCTTCGTCAGCTAGGGTCCAGGCTAGGAAACTCAACTGCTGGCGTTCCTGCCAGTTCAGATCACGGGTGCGCGTCTTGCCCTCGGCGCGCTTTGCCTGGGCTATCTTGCGCGCTTTCTCCGTGCCAAAGACGGCATTGCGTACGCTCTCGGCCACGTCGACGATGTTGGCTCCGGCCTCGCGGTAGATGGCGATCTCCACCGCTTCTCGCCCCTCAAGGCGCGTGATGACTTCGCGCTCGGCATGGGTGCGCTGCACATTCGCCACGTCCCTGATGCGGATCTGGGTGTCTCCACGGCGCACGATAGCGAGGCTCTCGATCTCTTCCAGGTCTTGGAACTCGTTCAGCGTGCGCACCAGGTACTCGGTGGAGCCCTCTCTGATGCGCCCTCCGGACGCGTTCAGGTTCTCCTGGCTGAGGCGCGTAGCGATCGTGGCCAAGTCAATGTTGTGAGCCGCCAGCTTGCCCGGATCCACGCTGACGCGGATCTCTTCGTTCAGACCCCCGCGTACCTGGACGGCGGCCACGCCTTCAATGCCCTCCAGCTCGCGCTTGATCTTCTTCTCTGCCACCCAGCGCAGGTGGATGAACTGCGAGTTGCTGTCCGCGGTGCCCTCGGGGGGGGTCAAGCCGATGCGCAGGATGGGGTCCAGGTTGGGGTCGTAGCGCAGGATCAAGGGACGCTCCGCCGCATTGGGAAGGCGTACGCCATCCAGCCGGTCGCGCACCTCCTGGACGGCGTACGTCATTTCCATTCCCCACTCGAACTCCAGGGTGACGTCCGAGAAGCCTGCGCGGCTAGTGGAGGTCGCTCGCACTAACCCACCGATGGTGGAGAGGGTCTCCTGGATGCGTACCGAGCAGCGGTCTTCCACATCCTCGGGTGCCGCCCCGGGGAAGGCCGTGCGAACCGTCAGCGTCGGATAGCTGATCTCGGGCAGCAGGTCCATGGGCAGCTTGGCCAGGGACACCAGGCCGAAGACCGCCAAGGCGGTGAAGAACATGGAGATGGCCACCGGCCGTGTGGCCACAAAAGCCAGAAGTGACGACCTCCCTGAGGAGGCTGCCGACGCAGGCGGCTGATCGGAGCTCGGTCCCATTCTAGGCGTCGCTGTTCTCTTGCCCATCGTCCAGCGTATTGACCCGCACGTCTTCGCCGCCTTCCAGGTCACGGTTACCCACGACGATCACCGCCTCACCAGCCTCGATGGAGTTCTCAGCCGCCAGGACCAGTTCAACAAACTCATCGTCGGAGAGGCCCTCCTCCACTTTCAGCCGGACGGCCTTGCCCGCGCGTACGACAAAAATGAACTGGGCGTCTCCTTCACGGCGAAGAGCGCGCTTGGGAACGACCAGCGCATTGGGCCTCCGCTCGGTAACGATGTCGATGCGCGCCAACATGCCCGGAGCGAGGCGCAGCCCTGCGCTCTCGGTGGTCAATTGGTCTAGAGATAGCGTGATCCGGAACGAGCCAGAGGTCGCGTCGATAGTGGGGGAGAGGAAGTTGATCGTGCCTTTGAAAACCTGACCGGGCAGGGCTTCGGGCTGCACCCTGATCTCAATCGCGCTCAGGTCTCTCGAGGTCTGGAAGAATCTCATTTCGCGCTGCGGCCGGTAGACGATGGCGCGAAGATTGTCGGGGTCGGTGAGGGTGAAGGCGGCGGTAGTCCCGCCAGCCGAGTCGCCGACCTTGATTGTGCGCGAGGCGAGGATGCCCGTGAACGGCGCCACGATCTGGGTGTAACTGAGGGCCAGCTCCTGCCGTTGCACCGTGAGCTCGGCCCGCTCGATGACCGTCTTCTGGCGTTCCAGCTCCTGCTGGCTGCCCTGAGCCGAAAGCTTGGTGGCGAGGTAGTCGTGCTCGCTGGTATCGCGGGTTAGGCGCAATTTATCCAGGTCTACCTCAGAGAGCAGGCCGGCCTCCTCATTGCGCTGCACCTCGCGTTGGGCCTGTTCCCAGGCGAGGCGACCGCGCGCGACCCTCTGATCGGCTTCATCGCGGGTGAGCGCCAGCCGCGAGGTGGCTTCGTTTGCTTCCTTGAGTGCGATCTGGGCATCGGCCAGGGAGGCCTGTGCCTCGCGTGGATCGATTACGGCCAAGACCTCACCCGCTTCCACCCGGTCCCCTTCTTCCACCAGGATCGATGTGATCACTCCCGTCGAGCGAGGGAAAATCTGGATCTCGTTGACCGACTCGATGTTGGTCGTCGTTGAAGTCGTGCGCACCATCTCCCTCTGCTGCACGGGGGCCGTTCGCACCTGTATGACGGCGCTGCGCTTGATCTGCGCGCCTTCAAGCGGGTTGCTGGCGGCATCTGCGCCCGTTGGCTTGCAGCTCCCGAGAGCCAGGAGTGAAAAACAGACGACGGAGAGGTGGGTTCGGGACACGGCAGGTGGGCAGAACGGGGCTGAAGGAAAAGGTGGAAGGTGCGAGGGCGGCGAAGCACTGGGCCGGGAGTTACACTTCCGACCATGCTCAACCCGGACGAAGCACGGGCACAGATTCTCGCCTCTTGCACGCCTCTGTGCGAGGGGCAGACCATACCCTTACGCACCGCTGCTGGCCGTGTCCTCGCTCAAGATGTTTTCTCGGACGTGGACATGCCCCCCTTTCGTAAGAGTGCCATGGACGGTTTCGCCATGTCTTACGCGGATCTAGCGGAGCCCGAGCGCTCCCCTTTGACTTGTGTGGGTGAGTCTCGAGCAGGCGCGCCTTTCCAGAGGCCGGTTTCCACGGGGACCTGCGTTGAGATTTACACAGGTGCCGAGGTGCCTGATGCCTGTGATTTGGTCGTCATGGTGGAGCAGACCCACCGCGAGGGGGACAAGGTTCACGTCGATGGGCAACACCGGGCGCAGCAGAACATCTGCGCCAAGGCCGAAGATCTCGAAGTGGGCCGACGGGTCAAGAGCGCGGGCCATCGCCTGAGCCCGACGGACCTCTCAGTCCTCGCCGCCGTCGGGTGTGATCCCGTTCCCGTCTGGCGACAGCCGCGCGTGACGATTCTGACCACCGGAGACGAATTGGTGCCGCCCACTCAGACTCCTGGAATGGGGCAGATCCGCGAGACCAACACCCTGCACCTGGCGGCTCTGGCTGAGCGTGCAGGGGCTGAGGTGAACTGTCTGGGCCTGGTGCGGGATGAACCCGAACAGCTGGTGCAGAGCTTTGGTGAAGCCCTTGAGGACGCGGACGTCGTTCTGACCACCGGCGGTGTGAGCATGGGCCGCTACGACCTGGTGGCAGAGGCGTTCTTGGAGTTGGGAGTCGAGCAGATCTTCCACAAGGTCGCCATCAAGCCGGGCAAGCCTCTGTGGTTCGGCAAGCGGGATCGCACCCTGGTCTTCGCCCTCCCGGGAAACCCCGTGTCTTGCCTCCTGGACCATGAGGTGTTTGTACGGCCGGCCCTGGCGCGCTTGGAGGGAGCCTCGGTGGAGATAATCGACTTGCGGCTGGGATGCTGGAACGGACCCAGCCTGCATAGCGGTCCACGCCAGCAGCATCTGCCTGTGACGGTTACCCAGGATGATGAGGGTCGCGACCTGTTGACCCCGATTGACTGGTCGGGTTCCGCTGACATCGTGGGCCTCTCGACCGCCACGGCACTGGCCGTGTTGGAGCCGGGGGGCGAAGCCCAGCCCGGCGAGTTCCTGCCCTACCGTTCACTCTACTTATAGGCGTCAATCCAAAGTGGCTTCTTCGCCTATGCCCACCGACCCCGCATCGCTCCCGGACCTTGCTCCCGGCCGACGCTTCCTGGCCACCCTGGCTACCTGGATCCTGATCTATGGCAGTCAGCCGGGCTTGGGGCGCCCGGACGGATTCGGGCATACGGCCTTCGTGGCTCTGGTCCCCTGGGCCTACTACAGCTGCCGCCCGGGCCCGCGCGCATTCCTTGCCGAATGGGCGGCCTGCGCCCTGGGGGTGGGAGGCATGAGCTTGTGGATGCACCACTTGTTGCCTTGGCTGCTCATACCCATGACCATCATTCCGGGGTTTTGGATGGCCCTGGGCGGGGTGGCTCTGCGTCGCATGGTCCGCCGCTATCCCCTTGCTCTGGCCGTGCCCACGGCTTGGATGATGGCAGAGCTCCTGCGCTGGCTGATGCCCGCGCCCCTCTCCTTCGGCTGGTGGCGCTTGGGCCTCTTCGCCCACGACACGGACTGGCTCATCGGGAGCGCCCGCGTCTGGGGCACCTGGGGTTTGACCTGGGTCTTCGCAGCCTTCTGCGGTTGGGTGGCGGATCTCTTGCGCCTGAGGCGATTGGGGCCCGAAGGGGCCATGGCTTTTCCCCACTCCTGCGTGCACGTGCTTGGCCTGGGGCCCCTGGCCCTAGCGTTCGCGCTGTGCCTCTCTCCCGCGCCCGCCACCGAACCGGGCCCGCGTGTGTTGCTCGTCCAGCCCGGAATCGAGCAGGCCATCAAGGCATTCGGGACGGATCCGCTCCAGGAGCTCTATCGCGATGCCGTGGATCTGACTCATGAAGGGTTGCAGTCCATGGCGGAGCCGCCGGTCCTGGTGGTCTGGGGTGAGAGCATGCTGCCGTTCTTCCTTCCAGGAGTTGGCGTGGTGGAGGCTCAGCGAGGAGGCATGGGGACATTGGAACACGCTGGCTGGACCCTGGACGCCGACAAGTTGGCCAGGAACGCCGCGGGAGCGGCGACATTTGTGGAGGGCGTGTTGCTGGGGCGCGTGGACCCGCTCACCGCGGGGCGCGGCCGGTGGGCCCCGGCCCTGAATCAGATGGCCGGCGCCCCCTGGCACGCCGACGCCCTGCGCGGCGTAGGAGTCCTGCCGGTGGGCACATCATTTCTGACAGGGCTCATCACCTGGGTCGTGGACGGTGACGTGATCCGCAAGCAGAACTCCGCCGCGCTGTGGGGGCCCGAAGGTGGGCCGCACCTGGCTTCCAAGGTGCACCTTGTTCCCGGTGCGGAGCAGGCGGACCCCTACACTTCGATGCCGTTTGTGCTGGCGGCCCTGCGCAAGGTCGGCGGGTACGTGCCCGACTTCGTCCCGGCGGAGCGTGCCGGCGTCCTGCCCGTGAAGGGGCGGGATGGCCTCACATGGGCCATGGGCGTCTCCATCTGCTACGACAACGTCTTCGACGACCCCTATCGGGAACCCCTTGAGCGCGGAGAGGTCGACTTCTTCTGCATTCTCTCCAACGAGGCCTGGTACAAGCGCAGCGTGGAGATGGATCATCTCGTGGCCATGACGCGCATGAAAGCCGTCGCCGTGGGGCGCAGTGTGGTCCGCGCTACGAATTCAGGGGTATCCATCGTCGTGGACCCGGAGGGGCGGACTGTGGCCGTTCTGGAGGATGGCGAGGGCCGGCGCAAGATGGTTCGGGGCACCCTGGGGGTCCAGGTGCCTGTGCCTCTAGGGGGGCACATTCCTGGGACCGATCGCCCCCGGGAGGGGGCTCACCGCACCTTCTGGGTGCGTACGGGCCGCTACCAGCCCGCTTTTTGGGCTCTCCTGGTGGTTCTCCTCGTGGTCTTCGGGGGCCGGGGGGTAACTGGTGCCCCCGGACGGGTTAGGCCCACCCACGGCTGAGTGCCCGGTGGGGCATGCTCGAACTCCGGTTCTTGCACGATCCCCTCCAGTACTCCTGCTTGACCCCCTCCTAGACCCCACCTATACTCGCGCGCCCTCCCAGGCCGTGTCGATAGGCGCGACTGGTAGGAACTCGACTGCCCCCTCTTTCAACGGCCGGACCCTGTTGGTTCGCTCGACTCCCGATGGCCGGATCGCCCTTCACGGGGCCTCCCCTCCCCCCCCCAGATCTAGCATGAGCCCGATCGGACGTATCTTCATCGTCTTGAACCTGGTACTCGCCGTGACCTTCCTCGGCTGGGCCTCCTCCAACCTCGTCAACAGCCAGAACTGGAAAGCAGATCACGAGGCCGAAGTAGTGGCCCACGCTGCAACCAAGGCCGACCTCGATGGTCAGATCGACGACCTGAACAACGAGAAGAGCGGCTTAGAGCGCGATCTCGCTAACACGCGCGGTGGACAACAGTCCGCCGAGGCTGAGCGCGACCGCAACGGGCGTGAGCTCTCCGACCTGCAGAGTCGTTACGACAGCCTGCAGTCCGACGTGCAGAAAATCTCGGGCACCTTGGAGAGCTACGACGCCACCAACAAGGAGCAGGCCAGCCGGGCCGAGGCCGCCGCAGGCCAAGCTCGCAGTGCGGACGAAGCCCGTCACGCCGCCGAAAACGCTCAAGAGGGCGCCGAGGCTGAGCAGGCTCGACTGCAGCGCGCCTTGGACGTGGCCAACAACCAGATCTCGAGTCTCTCGACTGATCTGACCAGCACCCAGAAGACCCTTGGCGACACCCAGACGGCCCTCGACACCATGATTGCCGTCACAGGAGCCCGCCCCGAGGACTTCATCGTCATGCCCCAGATTGACGGAGCGGTCCTGATGGTGTCCCACGCCATCAACCCCGGCCTGATTTCCATCAACCGCGGCGCCAACGACGGCGTGAAGCGCGGTTTCACCTTCGATATCTACGACGGTGGCCAGTTCAAGGGCCGCGTGCGCGTGGAGACCGTTGAGCCTGACATGTGCAGTGCGGTGATCATCAACACTTATGACGGTCGCAGCATCTCCCAGGGCGATAGCGCCTCGACCCGCATCTAGCCAACCGAACAGGACTCCACACCATGGCAAGATCCAGCAAGAAACGAGGCTCCCGGGGCGGTTCCGGATCCAAGGGTCGCAAGGAGAAGAAGGCCGCACCCGCCGCTGAGGTGGAGGTCGTCGAAGAAGGCAAGGGTATGGGCATGGAGGACGGCATGGTCATCGTGACGACCGTCGTTCTGATCACCACGATCCTGATGGTCGACTACCACATGGCCAGTTACTTCGGTCAAGGGACTTTCTTCTAAGAAGGCACTCCAAGCCCTCATGGGTCGTGCGTTCTGCGCGCGACTCGCCGCCTCTAAAGGGCGGTTACACGCCTCCTCTAGCGGGAGGCGTGTTGCGTTGAGGGAGCATGAGAGGGCTTCAGGCCATGTGCGACTTGTGGATGCGGCAGGAAAAACCATCCATCCACAACGGATTGCGTCCTTGAATCGGCCTTCCCCATTCTGAACACTTCCCATGGTGGGTAGGCCTCGGGCGGTTCGGGGTCTCGGACCTGCTGGTTTTCAAGTTCAATTTCTGCAGGAGTGCCTAGTGAGTTGGAACAATCCGTTGGAGTGGGTCTCGCAACGCCTGGCCGTCGATGTGGGCATCGACCTCGGGACCGCCAACACCCTTGTCTGTGCCCGAGATCGGGGGATCATCCTCAACGAGCCCTCCGTCGTGGCCGTGAAGAAGGGCACCAACGAGGTCCTCCTCGACGGCACCGCCGTGGGCTATCGGGCCAAGGAGATGATGGGCAAGACTCCTGGGGAAATCGAAGCCATCCGGCCACTGCGCCATGGGGTTATCGCCAACCCCAAGGTGACGGAGAAGATGCTGCGCTACTTCATCAACAAGGTCCAAGACGGCCCACGTTGGGTGAAGCCGCGGGTGGTGATAGCCGTGCCGGTGGGGATCACCGCCGTTGAGCGGC